>NZ_JBWDNM010000013.1:0-243893 GCF_056269185.1 Paenibacillus sp. J31R122 | reverse complement strand
AAGATCCCACAATCATATTTGCTTTTGGTTATATCAGCTGTTTTCTTACCCATTCTATCCCATATTGGGCATTCATGAGAAGAGTCCTTTTACACTATACTGCCCGTTAGCTTAATGGCAAGGCCAGCACGTCGGCCGCGGCTAACGCTATATGTTCTTGTCCGTCGCTTTGGACAAGAACATGTAGCGTAAAAACAAAGAATCCGCGATAAACACGGATCCTGTACGCACTATATGTTCTTGTCCTCTAACAATTACAATAGGATTTAGTTCTTTTTCTCCGGTTGATAGGAAAGGATGGATACACCAGTAGAGGTCGTTTGTACTTCAACAAGCTTTAATGCTTTTGTATAGCTCCCGTCTTTGAAAAGACGTTTTCCGCTTCCCTGTACGACTGGTTGGATCATGAAATGATATTCATCGATGAGATCGTGTTCCATTAACGTGTGGATGAGATCACCGCTGCCATAGATCAAGATATCCTGACCAGGCAGTTGTTTTATCTTAGATACTTCTTCCACAATATTGTCTTTGATCATGGTTGCATTCCATGGACCTTCTTCTAAGGTTGTAGTTGCAACATACTTTGGATAGCCGTTCATTCTGTCGGCAAAACCCACCTCATCGGTCATAGTTGGCCAAGCTGCTGCCATCCCTTCGTAAGTCACACGACCCAATAAAAGAGTATCGCTAGAAAATAGCAAATCCGTTTGAAAATTCCCTACCTCTTCATTAAAGTAGGGCGCTGTCCAGGCCGGATTCTCTATAACCCCATCCAATGTCAAATACATCGATACTTTTACTTTTCTCATTTTCAAAACTCCTTTTGTTTTTGTATTGTTTCTACAATATACCCTTGAAGGAATATTCCTGTCAAGGAATATTTAAAAATTTCTGTATGTTCGGTCATAACGGATCCTCAGGGCTTGCCGCTCAGAGTTCGCCGACGATCGTGCAGTACCAGCAGGATGATCATGGCCATCATTACGCCCAGTACGGTGCCAGCCTCTGTGGTTAGGACCCGTGGCAGCGGGTACTCCGGGGAAGACTCAGAATCGGTGCGTATGGCGGAGAAGAGATTGTATGAGAACAGCATACCCGACGAAATCCATGCCGCTACCATCGGTGGAAGGAAACTCCGCGACCCGCGGCGGTAGATCAGCACCAGCAAACCCCACGCCCCCGCCAAGGCCCATGCACCGGTACTCAATGTCAGTAGATGCCACCACACATCGCGGTCATCCAGCCTGTCCGGGTCGATACCGAGGGTACCGCTTGCCGCCCAATACATCTTGATGGCACCCAGTATTATGCAGCCAGCTGCGATGAGCCTGCCTAAGGTGATCTGCATATCCCGGGTGTGTCCCGGCAATTCCATGTCGGTCGGACCACCCAGCGCCTCCGGCCACCGCGCTTTGGTGTATCCCGCCAAGGCAAGCGGCAGGAAAATACCAACCCCGATCAACGAGACCATGACGAATATCTGTTCGTAGATCCAGATGTCGGCTGCACCTGCCGCCATGTCCCGAGTCATGGCGGCCGGTCCAAGCACCGGTGCCAGCAACAGCATCGGAACGAGCAGACCAGTGCCTACCCACACGGGGAGGGCAACCAGCCATGCGGGTAGCCGTTCACCCCACGGCCTGCTGAATGCCAGCGCCAGCAGGATGCCGACCATAGAGAGAACAGCAGTTGCTGCGTTGATCGCGCGCCAGCTAGCATCGCCCATTTGCTCGGTCGGAATGAAGAGACCGAAAGTCCAGACGATTTTAATCAGAAGATACGGCATCACCGCTATGGCGGCGCCATAGCCACAAAACCTACGCATCTTCATCCATTGCGGGGCAAGCCGCCCCGCCGTTACCTTCTTGTCGTACTGCATGTTTTCTTACCTCCTTAAACAACTCTCCAATGGTTTCGATATCGTGCCATATTAAACCACCGAAGCGGTCCAGATCGAACTCCACTCAATTCCCTATAAATTCACCTTTTCTGATCACCACATATCCCATTCTATTTCATGTATCGAAAAGTAAAGTGACCTCAAGTTTAAGTTTAGGTTAAATTGTTTTATCCGGAAGTTGTTAGAGCCCCCGATCCAAATGGAATGTTATATTAAAAAAAAGGAAACCGCATGCAAATCATCTAAGATGACTCACGCTGCAGCTTCTTTTCCGACCATATATAAAATGCACTACCGTTTGCGTAGGATTCCAGTTCCCACTGCATGCCCATCTCCTTGGCCATCATCGATATGATGGCCAAACCGATCCCCGCGCCTTTTTCAGGTGACTCGTCAGAGAAACCAGGACCTTTGTCTTGAATGACAAGCATCGACTGCCCCTTTCGTTCAACGATTTGAATGCCTATGTACCGACCCAACCCAGCATGACGCATCACGTTCTGAAACACATTGTCAAGGATCCGGTTAAACCACAACGGATCTACAACCCATCTCAGCGGCCGCTCAGGAAGCTCAACAAGGACCTCAAAGCCCTTGTTCTCGAATACCGGATACCACTCGGCGACTCTGTTCCTGATTTCTTCAGCTATATCGATTGTTTGCACGCGCAACGGATACTTTCCCGCGGACAGCAGTGTGTACGAAAGAAGGTTATCCATCAGCTTACTCACATCATCCAGTTTGTGCTCGATTACGTCAAGCGAAGCCTGTCCCCGGGAGGAAGAAGGGTCTTTCCGAACAGTATGGGTATGCTGCCGGATCACGGTCAGCGGCGTCCTGAGATCGTGGGAAATATTCGAAATAAGTTGCTTGCGTAGTTCCTCCTCCTTCCTCTCCCGGTTACGGCTGTCCTTAAGCTCTCGTACCATCCGATTAAACGCCCCTTCGAGTTCTCCGATTTCGTCGTCCTTGCTTATGGTGACTTCATCCGGAATATCCTTCAGCCTGTTTACTGTCATCGCTGATTGAAGCCTGATGAGTCTTCTGCGAAGACGAACGAAGAAGAGCCAGGACAGCACGAAAAAGGACAGATAGATTACGAAGAACAGAAGAACGAGCAGCGCGTTTCTTGATAGCGACATTTCTGCAGACAGAATATGGGATTCGGGAATCTGAATCACCATAACCCCCTGCTTTGGATCGTTTCCGATGAGTGACGTTACGGCAAACGTCTCACGTCCACGGTGTCGTGCCCAAAATGAGAGAGCATCCTCATACGTCCACTGCTCGGGGATATCCGACGGGTGGTCCATGACAGGATACTTCTTCCCCGACTGGTCCACCCAGAACATCTCAGCATCCGGATAGTCTTCGTTCAACTTGTTTAGCTTTTCATGTATCTTATCCCTACTAGCACCGTCCAGCTTGACTGCTTCTTGCCGCCACATGCGGCTGATCTCCTCAGGAACATACAGCGCATGCTCCCTGAATAAATAGACCGGCAAATAAAACATCGCCGGAATGATCGGCCATAGAAGCAAGGCGGTCAAAATAAGGATCAGGTATTTCCTCATTAAAGAGCCTCGGATTCTCATGATCGCACCCGGTATCCGACGCCACGGATTGTCTCGATAATTTTGGGGAAACCGGAATCCAACTCGATCTTCTCGCGCAGATGCCGGATATGCACCGTCAGCGTCTTATCTCCACCCAAATGCGGCTCGCCCCAAACAGATTCATAAATCTGTTTTTGGGTCAATATGTGATTCAGATGGTCCAGGAAATACATGAATATATGGAACTGCTTACCTGTAAGCACAATCTCTGCCCTGGTTTCGGAATTCCATAAACGGCTTTCTTTCCGGTCGATCGTTAAATGCCGGATCTGAAGCTGTTCCGTTTCCGCAGCGCCGGTACGCCTGAGGAGGACTTGGATACGGGCAGCCAACTCATCCGGATGAAAAGGTTTCGTTATGTAATCATCGGCAAAAGACAAGCCTGTAAGCTTATCCTCGATTGAGGTTCTGGCCGTAAGCATCAGGATGGGCAGAGCGGGATTGATCCGTTTTAGCCGCTGACCGACCGTGAATCCGTCCAAACCCGGAAGCATAATATCCAAAACGACTAGATCGCAGTGTTCTATTGCTACCTCCGCATCTTGGCCTGAAGTCTTCCAGATCACCCCATAGCCTTGACCTATTAAAAAGTCTCTGGACCAGGAACCGATTTCCTGATCGTCTTCAATGTACAAGATGGTAAATGTCTTCATCGTGTTATGGTCCCCTAAAAAGTGATATATAGGTAGTCTAGCATATTATGGCTGCTGAGGAGATTGGGAAATCAATGATATTAGATGTCGATCTTCCATTTGATAATCTGGTGAATCGGAAAATCATGCCATTTAAAAATGTTTTCAATGTATCGGAGGACTTCATTTGTCCTCAGTCTTTAGATTTTAGATATTCATCAAATCGGTTATGAATACATGTTCTTGTCCTTTTCGGTTAACGATATACGTTCTTGTCCTCTACATGGGACAAGAACTTATATCATAAAAATAAAAAAACGCCAATTTGACGTCTCCTTATGGTTGTATGTTCTTGTTCTCCGACAGAGGACAAGAACATATATCGTTTGCCGCGCGTTTGCCTTCCTTTCGATAAACAAACAGATTCTGGATGGCTGATCAAATGAAAGTAAAATCCCAGCTTACAAATAAACTTACATTATTTATTTCTCGCTATGCTCGTACGATCCTGCCCATTCTTGGGGAAAGGCAGCCGCTAGATATCGGCTGCCTTCACAGGGGGTGGATTAAGCTATAGTTTCCCGTTAATTTAAAGGATGTTTTGCCATTTGTAGTAAATTGTAAACATATTCAGCTTTCTCATCTGAGTAAGATAACAATGTTGTTAAACCTTTTGAGACAGCTTCAAATTTTCTTTCGGAGTATTCTCTAGCATTTTCAGGATTCTGTCTCAAGAATTGTCGGATTAGAATATTGTTGTTCCATTGCTCGCCGTTCCATTCTACGATGGCAAGATTGAATGCTTGTCCTTCTTTCCGTTTTCGAAAATAGAGTCTCCCAGGAACACCTGCTTCTCCAAATCCTTCATAACCGGCTTGTATTAAATCTTTAATAATTGTTTTGTCTAGATCCATGTTTAAGACACCTATCAAGATATCAATAATAGGTTTTGCAATCATACCTGGTACTGATGTGCTTCCGAAATGTTGTATTTCTCTGGCTAGGCTACCAAATATTTTTTTAAGGTTACTTGCCTCATGTTCATAGAAATTTGGCCACAGATCATTATATTCTGTAACCGTGATGGCTTCATCAATTCCCATAATAATTACCCCCGCTAAATAAATAGACATTAGAAAATAATATCACATTGGAGTGGACTTAAGTATTGTTTTTATAAGCTATTCTGCCAGTTACTTCAATAAAAAAAGAGGAGTTGCTGATATCTTATTATAAGTAATATATATACTGAATAAGCTTGAGCCCTTTAGAATAAAGGGCTTAAGATTTAGTATATATACTAAAACTTATACCAAAACTTTATAGTTTAAGTGCTGATACTCTTTATATCAATTAAGCTCTGTTAGATAATAATATTGGTATATGGATATGCTTAAAGGAGGGATGTAATTTTCCCTCCTTTTATATTCGCAATTGAAAACGATTGAGAATCAAAATTATCTCTACAACTTGGAATTTATCAATTTGACTTTCATAATAGCATTTAAAGGCATATTACATTATCAATTGTTTTTTACTTTGTATTATGCTCATTTTGTTCGCTCTACAGAATACAGAAAAAATTCCATATCTATATTCCTAAAATTCTTAGTATCTTTATCAATAATATTCATACCGTTTCGAACAGCAACTTTTTGAGAGGCTATATTTGTGTCCCTAATAATAGAATAAACCCTATTTGCATTAAGAACTGAGAAAGCGTATTCCTTGCAAGCAATTGCCGCTTCTGTTGCGTAACCTTTGTGCCAATACGCTTTTTGAAACAAAAATCCTATTTCCAAAATTTCTTTTTCTCTCCAGCCTTGCATTGTCAAGCCACATTGACCAATCATTTCGTTTGTTTCTTTTAATACAACAGCCCAAAGTCCAAAACCATACTCTTCATATCTTTTAAGATGTCTGTTAAGCCAATTTTGTGCTTCTTCTAAGTTGAATGCACTTTCATAAGCAGCACGCATTACTTCCTCATCACACAATATTCCGCACAATGCATCATAATCGGACTGCACCATTTCTCTAATTATAAGACGTTTTGTTTCTATCAAAAATCTCCCACCTTTCTATTATATCAATAACCTTTCAAAAATTCCTTTCTTCTCGTTGTTCTATGAGTAAAAATGACCCGCCAGGAATAATTATTGCTTCATATTTGTGTGGTAAAGAAAGCACTTGTAAATCCGACTCATATAAGGTTGTGTTTAATCCTCGTTCGTCACAACGTTTACGACAAGAAGCTAACATTTCGGGAGAATAGTCAACACCGTCTATTACAAGACCAGATTCCAGTAATGGAATTAATATTCTTCCAGAACCAACCATTGCTTCAAGAATGCGTCCCTTTGTATGTTTTAACTGATCTCGATAATACTCTACATCCCCACCAAAAGAATCACCAATTTTCTTTGTGTGGTCATATACCTCTGTACATAATGCACCATATTTACTGAAAGACATATAGTTATTTCCCCTCCATATTTGGTATCTTAGAAAGGGACTTTAGAAAATGATTATCCCTTCCGCACCTCTAAATTCGTTCTACGGAAAAATAAATTAAATATTTTCATTTTAATCACTCTCTTTCTTATAGGATGCTTAATTATGGCATAATCTGTAATATTTGAACAAGAGAATTATTAATTTTAATTGAACTATCCTGCCCGTTAGCTTCAATGAATGGAAGGGAATAAGCTTCTCAACTCTCGTATCCGTTAGCACAACACAGAATTATCAAAGATCGGATTTTTCATCAATAAATAGCCGTCCAAGCTCACTTAAAAAATTATAGTACTGGTTAGCCTCTACGAACTTCACAACTTTAGCTTCTGTATCGGTAGACTCAAAAAATGGAATGATACATAGATTAATGTCCTGATTTAGTATATAAGCCAATTTATTCGGGTCTTTCCATATTCGGTCGTATCTCGTAAATGGATCATCCAGATCAAACGTATCTTCTGATAAGCCACCATAAGGTGCAAACCCAGGGATACCACCCATTCTATACCAATTGAGATAGGTTTTTTTCTGCAATGCATTTTCAACAAGGTTAGCCAATGGTACGCTAATCAACATGGGATCAAATTTCAAATTCCTTCCTTGTGATTTTGCAAAGTCGGGATGGTAGACACCCACTCCAACACTGAACGATACGAATATGTTGCTGTTACTTCGGCTTTTTTGTATTTGGCACACCTGACGGATACCATTTACTTTTCTAGAGAAGGTGTTTTTTGAACGCTTAAAGCCAAGTTCTTGCAATTTAGGCTCGAATAAATTCGAAATCATCTCATTCAGTTGTTCACTATAATGAATAGTCATTTACACCCACCTTTCATAGTTGAAACTCGATTTGAAAATCATAGGAAACAAAAAAAGCCCCTTGATATCAGGGCTTTTTTGCTCTGTGCGATGCCGCGATTTCGCGATCGATAACAACCGCAGTGAACGCTCAATCAAGCCGTTCGTTATCGGGAGAGAGAACTGGTTATTTGCGAACACGCCACGCTGCGCGAAGGCAAGCGCGCCGTAAATACGATGAAGCGCTGAAAGTTGCTCCGCCAGAGACGAGAGCTCACAAGGAATCGGATAAGCTTTCATCGCGGAGACCAGTGGCGTGAGCCATATCTAGTAAATGGACTCTTGTATAGTTACCTGCCGTTCCTCTCTTCCCTTCGATTTAATAGGATATTTAGGTAACAACTTCAATACTAACACTTACTTGAAGGGAAGGTGGCGTTAAATGAAAAGAGGAATGAGTTCTATGAGAGGCACGCGAGGAATGAGTCCTATGAGGGGCAAGCGAGGAATGAGTCCTATGAGGAGCATTTCAAATCCCGCTGCAGAAAAGGGCCTCTCTGCATTTAAGAAAAAAATATCAATTAATCAATTTTACAAAGACGTCATTCGTTTAGTTAATCTAGAAAGAACTAGTCGAGGCATCCCGGCATTAAGAGAATCGAATCTTCTTGATTGGATGGCGTATTACAAGGCAATAGACATGAGAGATAAAGGGTATTTTGGTCATGTTTCTCCCGTTTATGGTAACATGGGACAACAGTATACTAGATTTGGAATTCGATGGACCGCTTATGGAGAAAACCTTGCATATGGCTATACAAATCCAATAGCAGTTGTAGCTGGTTGGATGAACAGTCCCGGACACAGAGCAAACATTTTAAATCCAAACTTCACATACACTGGAGTCTGGTATACAACAGGAGGCAAATTAGGACGTTACTGGGTTCAAGTATTTTGGAGAGGATAGTACAAAGTTGATGGTATCACGGCTACATTCATTCCCTTTATAAGTGTAGAAGTCAAACAGCCCTCATCATGACCGTATGGTGGGGGCTGTTTGACGCTTACAAATAAACAACCCCTTAGTTGCTACATCAATCTGAACATTTTCCTCATTTTGCCATAACAACCTGCCCGTTAGCTTAACAAGGCAAGTGAACTTTTTAGTGCAAGAAAAATTGTTACATAAAAATGCTCATAACGTAACAACATAAACATGAGGTGGTGAAGATGTCAAAATTATGCAAGGGTTATGTTATTACAGTATTTATATTAATCGTTTTCTCAGTTTACTTAACTCCTTCTTATGCTCAAAGATTACAGAATCCCCAAATAAATGACTGCCAAGAGGTAAAAAAGCGGGCTAAAGAGTTGGAGAAGCGTTTGACTCAGCTTGAGCCTCCTTATCCGACTACAATCGTTAAAGCACCAGAGCAAGTTGAAGCCGATAAAAGTTATCCAACTGACACTCTTTCTATTCCTGCGGTAATGGATAAAGGAACAAGAATTCGCTTCAATATAATTAAAAATGAGCCTAATTATGAAAGACCCATATATAAGGAACAATGGCATAGCACATATTGGGGAGGAAGATGGAGTTATGTGCCTGAGCGAATACATTACGCACTCCATCGGCTATTCACAACTTATGACATTGGAATTTCAGGCGAGTTGAATTTCAAACAAAACATTGGCATTGATTTCCCTATGTTTCAGAATAAAACTGACCTTGATTTGTATATTGTAACTTTTCAAATAGCGGTTACAGATGTTTATACTAAGGGGAACCAAATAATTGTAGTGGGCAATCCTAAACGAAATGGTGTACAAGTTTTAACCATTAAAACTGGTGATTTACATCCTTCTGATTTAAAGAAATTATTACTTGTGCAATTAGCAACTCCAAACGGTGATGAACTTGATTATTCACTTATTGTTTACGAGCCACCAGATTTTTGGCTAAAACAAATACAAAAAGCAAAAGAACGAAAAAGTTAAATGTGCTTTTTACTAACACCTTTTGCATGGGCTGTAAATGTAACTAAACTGCCCGTTAGTTCAATAGAAAAGAGGAGCTACCACAAAGGAAGCTCCTCCGCTATCGTGTCCCGTTAGTTCAACGATTCAGTATTAAAATAATTCTAATAACTCATTTGGCAAAAATAAATCCCCTTTGTTTAACCGAATATAACCGATTTCTTCATGAGCAATTGATACCATAAAATCAGACCCATCGTTATTTAAAAAACAAAGATCCTCGGGCCAATTGGGGTGTTGCCAGGAAAATAAACTATCCGCCACTTCTGCCAATATTTTAGCGGATTCTTCACAGCACCTATACACATAAAAATATCCATCTGTGTAAGCAATTTCGTTTCGTCCATGCAAATCATTATAGCTGTGTACATTAACCAAGAAGGGCTCCAGTTTTTTAAAAGTTGCAACGCAATGCTCACTTCTAAATAAGATTTCTCTATCTGCTAGTATAAATAAAGGAGACCGTCTCGTTGCAAAGTCAATAATTTGTTTGTAATCATTACCAATAGGATTTGATTTTAGCCCAATCATCTTGTCCTCCTTACTGTAGTGAGCAGATTCTGCATTATCGTCACCCGTTAGCTTAACCTTCACTCTGAGCTTTCTTCTAACATTACAATTTCTTTTGCTGTGAGAACGCCAGGCAGATTTTTCTCAATGCTTTTTCTGATGTCCACTGGTTTCTCTAAGATAATGTTAACGGTTGAACTTTGTGAAATGTCATTTGACTTCAAAGGCTTACCATTCACATCTCGAAACTTTGTTTGCAGCTTCTGAGCAGCCGACAAGAAAGGCTTTATCCCGTATTTCTCTAACCTGTCCCTTAAATGAACTAACTGGATTTCCACAACCAACTAATAATACGCTAAAAACTAAAAGTACTACCGCTAACCTTGCCATGGATATCACCTCCATATAGGTTGAACGAAAGTGGAACATATATTGTTGCTCTAAACTGCCCGTTAGCGGAATGGGTTAACTAGTGTAGCCTTATTCAAAAAGGACAGGAATTATTAAGGAAAAAAGTATGGTTCCAACCAAGAATGAGATTAAAGAAATTTTATAACCAAGTTTTTTTATGAACATCACACCAAATACAACTACTATAAAGGGAATGCCCCACAAGAAATATGGAAGGAATTTCATTTCGATTTTGGAGTTTAAAAGTCCTGACAGTATTGATAGCGAATTAATGTAAAGAATAGTTCCAATTAATATCCATAAAATAGAAAATAAAAGCCCAACCATTATGTTAGAAATTAATTTACCTTTAGTCATGAAATCCCTCATCCCAAGGTTAAATCTGGATAATTTTAATACGAATCCGTTATTAGGGAGTTACATTTGGTTGAGCAAATCTGCCCGTTAGTTCAATAGAAAAGAGGAGCTACCACATAGGAAGCTCCTCCGCTATCGTTTCCCGTTAGCACAACTAATTAAATTTCTTTAGTCATCTATAAGTTTTTTTGTAGCCCTTTCTTTAGAAAATTTGTCGTTATTATATTGTTTAGAACCATTCTTTGGAACAGATAAGCTTTCCCAACTACTCTTCTTTAGAATTTTTGCAGCGTAAATAATTTGCCCAACGTGATATGGGCAATGTGCTAATTGTCTATTGATTGCTTCTATAATTGTGTGCCCTTCATTCCGTATATAAATAATTTGTGATAATTGATCAGTTTTAATTGAATCAATTGCATTGAATAAACATGTCCAACCTTCGTTCCACTTTATTAAAAGCTCCTCTTTAGTTTTAATGTCATTCTCAAACTCCGAATCTCTATCTCGCCAGGACTTTTCTCCGTCAGTGGTTAGAAAATCTGTCCATCTTGAAAGCATATTTCCCCATAAGTGTTTTACTATAGTTGCGATGCTATTAGAATCGTCATTAAAAGTTACAAATAAATGTTCGGGATCTACTTGATTAATGGCTTTTTCCCCAAGTGTTTTGTAATAAAGAAATTGTTTTTTGATACTATCCAAATAAATTTGCTCATTATCCATTTCTAACACCTTACTTTCGCATATTGTTTTAAAGATCTTATTCCATCAATGTGAACTATTATTATTTAGGAATTGCGTATAACTCCTAATCTACGCACTCGTGTATCCCTCTCATAAAGCTAGATAAGCGCATTCGCTTAATCTCCCTCCGTAGAGTGAAAGACGAAGCTATTCATCATCTTCGACTTCCGTTGTCATCAGATCTGTGGACTCTAGATGCAAAGGATATCTTCGATGCTGCCAAGAGTATAGATTATGGATTGTGTCTGAAATACGTACCACTGTGTTCACCTCTTATAACATTAAACATATATAAAAGCATTTTGTTACGTCAAACTGCCCGTTAGCTCAACGAGGCTACCGTTTCTTAACGGCAGCCTCGTCCCCTGAATAAGTCGGATCACGACACTATAGTTGATCTCGCTGATTTCACCCTGAGTCGTTGGACTTGGCTCTACTCAACGAACTTTGGAGTGCCATGTACCACTAACTTATTTCCACTGGGATCATAAAAGTCAAAATCTATTCCAAGGATCTCTTTGATGTCTCCGTATTCAATTACCCCTCCGTTTTCTCTGATCTCGCCAATATGTACCCCTTTACTCTGCAAATCGTATAGTAGCTTCCGAATATCTGCTGCTTCAAAGCCTATAACAACAGACATCATTCCCTGGGTCAATTCCGTTTCACATAGAAAAATTTCCGGACCTGAAGGAAGTTCAAGAATAGTCATTTTGTTGTCCGGTCGTTTCCATTGTACCTTGAATCCCAGATTACCGACGTACCATTCGGTAGATTCCTCAAGATTTTTAACTGGAACTTGTAGATATGAAACACTTTGAAGTATCGTCTCTACCAATTTTCTTCATTCCTTTCAATTATTAATTTAGAATCATCAACGATTGATATTCAACTACCCTTTCGAAGATCACATTGCTGTTTTATTTATTCAAGAATATTAATTCAGTACCCTTTATTATCCAAAAATATCTTTTATATTTATTCTGCTCTATTGCCCGTTAGCTTAACGAGAGCGTGCAGTCTACAACTTTATTCTCACGGTCTAGTACTTTATTTTTCAGTCTAATACTTTGTTTCGCTGAACACCAATAGATAATTGCATTTCTCCGCCCCATGCGTTACACTCTTTACATTGACAAATTTGCAGGTCTATAAAAGGAGGTTCACGCGCCCATGTGCCCCCGTACCAAAGAACAAAATGAGCTCATACGTATGCAGCGCAGAGAACAGATCCTGGACTTCGCCGCGCGCGCCTACTTCCGCACGGGCGGTAGCTTTGATATTCGCGACGTCGCCCGCGAGGCCGAGCTCGGTTACGGCACGGTATACCATTATTACCCCAACCGGCATTTACTAATAGAAGATGTTCTGGGCAGCGGCTTCGAGCGATGCGAGCAAACCCTGGCAGAATGGGCGAATATCAGCCGCGGCACCCCGGATAACAGGCAGCTACTGACGTATTGCAAGGTGCTGCTCCGGCTGTGGCAGTCGGACGCCCGCGCATATCTCGTCTACAAAATGGCGGCGGAACATTATGTAGGCTTGCCTGAGAAGGATCGGCACCCCGCCAAGAGACGATTCATGGAACGGCTGTACGTTCCGCTCCAATCGATCGCCCAGCGCGAAGACGACAGCGTCGACTATATGCTTGCCGTGCTGGTCGGCTGTTGCGGGCTGCACTATTATGCGAGCACTTCCGAGTTGGACGTCGATCGAATCGCCCAACTCGCGATGCAAGCTATTACGAAGGAGTCCTGATACAAACATGGTCATCTTAAAAAGCAAGCATGAAATCGAGGCCATCCGCAAGGCATGCCAAGTGGTGGCCGAATGCCATCGCACGATCGCCCCGCTCATCAAACCGGGCATCACGACGAACGAGATTGAGCGCATATTCGAGGACATTATTTTGAAGCACGGCGCCAAGCCATACACGAAGGGCTACAAGGGCTATCAATATGCGACCTGTGCCTCCGTCAACGACGTGATCGCACATGGCTTCCCTACTGATAAACCACTTGAGGAAGGCGATATCGTGACGATCGACACGGTCGCGGAGCTCGACGGCTGGCTCGGCGATTCTGCCTGGAGCTATGCGGTCGGGAAGATCTCGCCGACGGCCGAGAAGCTGATGCGCGTCACGAAGGAATGCCTTGACCTCGGCATCGCGCAGGCGCAACCCGGCAATCGGCTCGGCGACGTGACGAGCGCGATTCAGCGGCATGCCGAATCGAACGGCTTTGGCGTCGTGCGCGACCTTCTCGCCCATGGCATCGGTCGGGACCTGCACGAGGCGCCGAACTATATGCATGTCGGCAAGCCCGGCAAAGGCCTCCGCATCAAGGAAGGCATGGTGTTCACGATCGAGCCTATGATCACCGAAGGCACCTACTACATGACAATCGATCCTGACGGCTGGACCGCCCGGACGCTGGACCGCAAGCTCGCCGCCCAATACGAGCATACGATCGCCATCACCGCTGAAGGTCCACAAATCCTGACCGCGCAATAGAATAATTAGAGGCCGACCAACAAGATGGTCGACCTCTTTTTTACGTATTCGGCATAGCATCTTACTTCATCCGATACATGCGTTCATCCGCTCTCTTATAGAGCCCAAAGGAGCTGAAGCAGGTTCGCGGAAAGCGTATCCTCAAGGATCGTGATGAGGCTGTTCGCCTAGGCGCTATCACAAGCCAGTACGACGAATTCATCTCCGGTCAATCGCGCGACAAAATCGGAAACGCCGGCTGACTCGGACAATAACCGGGCCAGATGATGCAATACAAGGTCTCCCGCATGATGGCCATGGGTGTCGTTAATCGAGCAATTCTGTCCTTTATTTCGACTGCGGTCCATTGCGTTATCCTGCTCGTTAGCTTAACGAAGTGTTATGTCTCAGAGAGAGGTTTCCAGTTAGGTTCACGTTGGTCTTTATCTGTTGGTTTGCGTTTAACACGCCCAAGAATAAAGGCTTTTTGATATTGTCTTAATGACTCTGAATTGGCTCACCCCTTTATAATCTGGGTTACTTTCCTACAATATAGTAGACTGGATGTTGATAATTAGAATTTGGGATTAGATTATTTTCTTAAATATAGCTTCGAGTATCATTGTTCCTGCCAAACTTATAGACGGCTATTAAAGATAAGGCCACGAAAAAAGCAATCAAAATGATCAGGTTCAAGGTTAATTCCCCAATAGATACCCCTTGCTGTAGATTGCTAAAGGTATCCAGAAGCCAATACTGGGGAAGAAAGTGTGCGAGCTGCTGCATGGTTTCCGGCATTAATGCAAGCGGGAACATACATCCAGACAGCAAGCTGCTAGGAATAAGGATCATATTCTGCATGCCGCTGGCTCCTGAAGAGCTGCTTGAGAATGCCACGATTACAAGCGATAGACCTATTGCCACCAGAGCAAATAACACAAGAATTAGGAACATGCTCCAATAAGGAACACCCGGATCGACACGAAAAATATTTATCATGATCAAAAGTGTCACTGCAATCTGCAGCATCATCATTGTCAAATTTACGATGATATTAGATAAGACATAAGTTCTAGGATTGATCGGTGAGGACAAAAGGCGATAATAGGTTCTATTCTCTCTTTCCTTAATAAGAATTCCAGATAAATTCGAAGCAGACACCAGCATGAGGACGAGCAAGTAACCTATTGATTGATTCGTTTTGTTGTAATTTACGGACTGATCCTCTACTGACTCAGCTGATAATTCGAAGCCTGTTTTTTGAAATTCCTCATAAAGGGCATAAAATTTAGCCTCATCTCCTTTAGCCACCTTCCCAATCGAAGCCATATTGTTAATATGTTGATCCAAAGATGCCTTGACAGGTCCGGTAACCTGCGCCCCCTTAATGGATACGATCTTAACATTTGCGGGATTGCCGACAATCAAGCTCTGCGTGAAACCTGCGGGAAGGATAATTGCTGCATCTAGCTCACCAGAAGCAATCAGCTCTTTTATCTCATTCTCCTCAATCTCACTTACAAGCATGGAATCCTGTCTGCCCACCGATTCAATAACACTCTTTGTAATCGTCTGACCTCCATCATGATTAACAATGCCCATTCTCAATTCGGTTTCTCCCGAGCTTCCTTGGACTAGAGTCGCGAGCAGAATTCCCATAACAGGAAAGACGAAGTATAGAAATAGATTCAAATAATTCTTAAATGTAGAAATAAATGTTTTCCGGATCAACCATAACGTGTCTCTCATACTTACAACCCTTCCTTTTTGCGCATCATCGTTAATGCGATACTAAGCAAGACGACCGCGAAGCCGATATTTAAAAGCATGGCGTTAACCGTTGCTGAAAGACTATCTGCGTATATAATTTCAAGAAGTGCAGAATTAGACCATTGCAGCGGAGAAAAAGAAGAGAGGGTTGCCATGATTCCCGTAGCCTTCTCGACCGGGAAGTATGAACCGCCAAGAAATGCAGCCAATTGGATAATAATCATAACAACAGTGCCTGATGCATTACCCTTGATGATATAACTGAACCCGAGTCCCAAGCTCACAGCGAAAATGATTTCAGTAAAGAGCGTTAGAAACACTAGACCCAAATTTTCACCCCAATAGGCATTAAACATGTACTTACTGACGAGTACTACGACAATTGTTAGTATAAAATTCAGCACGACAAGCCCTGCTAATTTACCCGCGAAAATTTCGATTTTCGTCACCGGTGAAGCAAGCAATCGGACAACTGTGTTCCTTTTGCGTTCACCGTCTATTAATTGTGCGGCCGTCAAGGCGCTATATAAAATAATCATTGTCGTAATCGCTACAGCGAAATAGTCCATAGCACCAGGTTTTCTTGTCGCATTCAGCGACTCCTCCACCACATAGCTTTCACCGCCGCTTCCGGTCATGATCGCATCCGCTTGCTCCGAGTCTGTACCTGCTACTTCAGCCGCCAATCGGTAACGATCTGCAAAAGCTGTAAGCACACTCTTAGCAATATCGCTTTCAATCAAGCTTTGACTACTGCTGTAATACTTCAGCCCACCGTCCGAAATCTCGACGTAACCCGCATAGCGGTTGTTCTTCACTTCTATCTTCCCATCCGTCTTCTCGTCTGCCTTCTCGAGTTTAATGCCGACTTTATGCATCTGCCCCGTAAAGTCATCCCAATATTTAGAGAACTCACTCGATGTGCTATTATTCTTATAAAGTACGTTGATCTCTCCAACCGTTAAACTGCCGTTAAAAGCATTCGTAAGCGCCGTTCCCATAATAAGCATGGTTAATAGCGGCGAAACCACCAAGAACAAAAGCATCTTGGGATCGCGGATAACCTTTAACTCTTTAAGCATTATTCTGAATGCATTCATTTCCCCTTCTCCTCCTTATCCCTTCTTTCTTGTCAGTCTCGCAGGCTTCTTCCTGTCAATGTCAGGAACACCGTCTCCAAACTAGGCTCATTCTCTTCCACTGAACGTATTTCAATATCGTCCGCCATCAACTGCTGGATGATTCGGTTCAAATTATTGACCTCGGAATCAGAGGTGATCTTAACGATTCGATCCTCCACTTCAACCCGGTTTACACCAGCAATTCCCTCTAGCTTGTTCCTATCCAGATTTTCCGCCGAACGGACCTCGATACCTATATTTTTCTGATTCGTAATGATGGCCTTTAATTGACCTTTCGTTCCTTCCGCGATGATCTTGCCGTGGTCGATAATGGCGATTCTTGTACAGATCTCCTCGACCTCCTCCATGTAATGGCTGGTGTAGATGATCGTACAGCCCAATTCATTCAGTTTCTTCACTGAACCAAGAATATAGTTGCGAGATTGCGGATCAATCCCCACCGTTGGCTCATCCATGATGAGTAGCTTTGGCCGATGGGCGATTGCACAGGCTATGTTCAATCTTCGCTTCATGCCGCCTGAAAAATTTTTGGGATAGCTTTTGTGCTTGTCGCCAAGTCCCACGAATGCTAGTGCTTCAATCACCCGCTCCTTTAACTCTGCCCCTCTGAGTCCGTATAATCCGGCGAAAAAATAAACATTCTCGTAAGCTGTCATATCCTCATAAATAGCCATTTCCTGCGGCACAATCCCGATGTTCATCTTCGCGAATTTGCCATGCTTAGCGATACTCTTGCCAAGAACTTCGATTTCACCCTTGGTAACCCGGAGCAGAGAGGCAATCATGTTGATGGCCGTACTCTTACCTGCTCCATTCGCACCCAGAAATCCGAATATCTCGCCTTCCTTCACGGACATCGTGATATTGTCCACGGCAATAAAATCTCCAAATTTCTTCGTAAGTTGCTTAATTTCAAGTACGTTCATTCGTCACACTCCCGTTTCGTCTTTAGGATAATGTAATTGTAATAAAAAAGGATGCCCATGTGACAGTGCACAAGTTCATCCTTAACCCCTGAGAATCTTCCTATCTAATTAACGCAAATGTCATCTTATCCGTGAGGAATTAATGTAGTGACACTGAAGCCTCTAGAGCCATCGAAGATAATCGTACCATTTACGCTTGCTGCCCGCTCTTCCATGCCGATTATTCCCAAGCCTTTTATCACCTTCTGCTCTCCTTTACCGTTGTCCGATACTTCGACCTTGATCAAGGTTCTCAGTACCTCGATATGGATGGAGATGAAAGTAGCGTTTGAATATTTCATGGCATTGGTCAACGCTTCCTGAGTGTTCTCCTGAATGACCTTCCACTGGATCGGAGTAATGATGTCGACATTACCTTCATGAGTGAGGGAGGTCCTGACCGTATGCTTCGCTGAAAATTCATCAACAAATAATTTCATCCGATTCATTCCGAGCTGTTCTGTCGGCGGCTTCATATTCTTAAGCACAAGGCGGATGCTCTCGATCCCATCCTTGGAGATATGGATTGCATTCTGCAGCAGCTCCGCCGACTTGGTCGGATCGGAGGTGAACAAGCGCTTCGAGGCTTCCATCTGGATCAATGCACCTGTCATCGAATGTCCGATCTTATCATGAATTTCCTGGGACAGTCGGTTACGCTCCTCCAGCTTAATCGTGTAATCGGACTGTCTGATATATTCTTTATTCTCATTTAGACTTTTAGTCAACTGCTGGATATGTTCGTTACTATTTTCTATGTATTCTTTGAGGTCTGCAATTTTGCTAATGTAGGTGTTAAGCAAGAGATAGTAGAGGAAACTTAGCATCGCAACGAGACCATATGTAACCAAAATGGCTTGAGATTCTTGAGACAGCAACAAGAGTGGAACCAGCATAAGAAATAGAATAATTCCGCGTTTACGCAGGTATATAGTGAATAGTTCGTATATGTTCAGAGGAAACAGAAGTAAGAATAAGGGTTGGATGTATGACGAGGACGCTGCGGTAACCAGCATGGACAGCAGAAGCACGATCGTCGTGATACTAACCTTTTTAGCGATATGAATGGAAATATTCAAACACAGGTAGAGGAGGATGGACAGCATATACCATGGTGAAATTGAACCTACCGATACATAGGATTGAATGGCCACATAGCTTAAGAGAATCGCTTTAATGCCCATTGTCCAGAGTTCTACAGGGGTTCCCCGCTCCGTCATTTAATCCACTTCCCCGGTCAGAAAATAAATCGCGATTTGTGTACGATGCGTAAGACCCTTCTTAGCTAGGATAGAAGTAATGTGATTGGCAATGGTACCTTCTGAGATGAACAGATTCTTCGAGATTTCACGATTGGAAAGCCCCTTCGCGATAAGGGACATTATGTCGTGCTCTCTATCAGTAAATAAGCTTCTGTTGATCTTACTCCCTCTATCTTCTTTCTTATCTTTATCCTTATCCTCTAGCAAACTAGATTTCAGCTTATCCAGCACAGCATCCTGCAGAACATTATGTCCGTTGTATACAGTTATAATGGCATCCCGGATCCGCTCCGGTTCGTTATTCTTGAGCAGATATCCCTTCGCCCCGTTGCGGATCGCATCGAGAATAAATGTCTCGTCATCGAAGGTAGTCAGGATTAGCGCTTTGGTTCCTGTCTGCTCGGAGATCAGCTTGGTCGCTTCCACACCATTCATTTTGGGCATCTGCACATCGAGCAGTGCCACGTCTACTACATTCTCCCGGCAGAAATCTACGGCTTCTTGACCATCCTGAACCGTCGCCAATACTTCGAACTCATCGAAAGTGGTCAGTATGATCCTCATTCCTTCCCGGATAAAGGGATTGTCATCGGCAATAATGATCTTTATTTTCAACACTGCTCACTCTCCGTTCACCGCTATTTAGCAATAACCATCACATTGTCATATTTATCTATTAGTATAGCATTCTTCTTTTCGTTCATTAATAAATAAATTTTGACAAGATAATAGCTGGAACAGTTCAAAAAGGCTACCGTTCCATACCGGCAGCCTCGTCCTGGTGATTGTTACGCTATAGGTCGCAATAGGTAAGCGTTTGATGTAATCTCCGGCTTTTCCCCTGCTTCACACCGGACGTGCCAGTTTCCCAGCATCCGGCGTTCCCTCTAACTGAATTTACTAAATCATAAGTTCCTCGTTACTCAAGGATATTGACGGTTTGGCATCCTAGTAGCTTGCACTGTGGCATCCATTGATGTCCCCACGTTCCTACCTGATCGGTGCAATTCACGCTTGGAAAACAATTTTTCTTATTGGGGCTGTTCCTTCACTCCCATTACAGGAGATTCACCAGTCGCGCCCCTGCCCTCACAAGGATTAATGTATTTGGCATATGCCTTATAACAACCGTTTTGGGTAACAGCCCTTGTTGCAACGTCCCTTGCTTTCCAAGTCCCTTACATCCTAGCTATTCTTTCTGGACTTAGGTGCTTCCTCTAAGCCTGTGAGACCAATGCCGCCATTGTTCGGCATAGCGTATTTCATAGGAAAAATTTTTACTTTACGCCGCTCACCCCATCTTTTGATGGTGCATATGTTTCCACATGCTCTAACTTTAGACCTGTACATTCGGAAGTTCGTCAGTTCAGTCTGTTTGAACATTCTCACCATATCCAGTTTTTCAGCCGCGCGGCATATCCATTGGCATACCTTTTCTATTAGAATGGCTCCAGCCTTCGTTCTGCCGAATCTACCTGTACTTCACACCTCATGTTCCTTGTCGTACTTCCCCGTTAGCTCAATGAATACCTATTATAACGTGTTTCCTTCAACGTACCGAAGTATCCGAAAGCCTTCTCTTATGCGGTCGTGTTGTAATGGAGCCGGGTACTGTCGTCCGCGTACTGTACTAATAGCGTAGTGGCTGTTCGATGCGCGGAATGAGGAGACAGTCACACCAGTCTCGCGTATCTCCTGGATCATCCGCAGCCCCTGCCATACAAAACGATTGCGTTCCGGTCCCACACATAACCGGGTGCTTCCTCGACCAAATTCATTTTGAGGGCGTACCATGTGTTCATCAAGTACACCAGCGATGTATATTTTTCATTAGCCAGGTAATATTTCTTGCCGTCGCGTTGTAAAATTCCATTTTATGAAGCTTGCCGTTTCGTCGAGAAAACCGTATCATAAGTTACGTTGCTATTATTCAAAGAATAGGAAGAGCAGGAAGGATGACTGATATCATGAACATTACTGAAAAACAGATCGTCGTATCCTTGGAGCCCGAATATGAAACCGAATACTTGAAGCTTTTGAATAATTACTTTACGGCTTCCGAGCGAAATAGCCGGGCCTCCTCCATTCATGAAAAAAAACAGCTCATGGCGATTAAAGAGCAAATGACGCTTATGTGCAACCAGAATCCGCAAAAAATGAACATGCTGAGGTCCATCATCCGAGATGTGAGTGACAGAAGGGAAAAGGCGATCGTCATCTCCAAATCGAATGCCGTCACCGCCCTGTTATTAGACGAGCTTTCTGCGGACGAGGACATCAAGGGCGTTCTTATTATTACGACACAGCTTTCCATCCATGAGGCCAATGAGATGATTGACAGATTTAATAAAATCCCGGAATCCACCGTTCTGCTTATTACGGATTCCGTAAACACCGGTCTCGACGTTACGACGGCAAATCATCTTGTGCACTATGATTATCCGGCTCGCTACTCTGATATTCTGCAGCGCAACAACCGCATATCGAGACAAACTTCATATCATAAAGAAGCGACTATATATTATCTCCTAACGTCGGGCAAAATCGACGAATTCGAATATCGGGAATGCCGGAACCCATAGTGTAACGCTGCAGCAAGGCTGCCAATCAATTCCGCGGCAGCCTCATGCTGTTGTCTGATCCTACTCAATCTTTGTTTATACTCCTGTAAGGGAATAAGTTGACCTGCTCTCACCAGCTCCAAGGTGAAGCGATCGATATGAATACAAATTATCATTTTATTGTCGATAAGAATCGAGAACGTTTCCTCGTCTTGGTCAGGAATCCATTCAAGAACATACGCAGTCTACATATCACTAAACTGCCTAAAGAGGGATCGCCTCACGAAACGAAAATAATCGTACGCTAAGCAATTCATTGCATGAAAAAACCGGCCCCTTTACTCCTAAAAGGGAATCCGGTTTTCGTAATCGCAGCTTAATTGGAATTTAACTATAAACGAGATTTCCAAGCAAGAGGTATTTAATTATCTTTCTCTTGACTAGCCATTCTTTCGAACGTAACGCCACCCCCATGATAGATTGTACGAGAAACCATATACCCCCAAGTGGTGCTGATTCTAAACCGAAAAAATATTGTAATATCGCCGGAAAATACAACAATCCGAGAACAATGGTTATTGAACCGATACTTCGAAGATAAGTAAACTGTATAACAATCCCCTCCTATCCTTGGCATTGATATTCAACTTAACATTTTGATTTATTTCTCATTATACCCGTTTTAATCTGAACAATAGCCGTTGATGTAATCTGCCCGCTAGCGCAACGAGGTTGCCGACCCATGCCGGCAGCCTCGTTCTGGTTATTTATTGAGCTGTAATGAACCACTAATGGTGCAAGAGTTAATCATTATCATTGAAATGAGATATAATTAACAAAAAGCTGATTATTGGAGGAAAATCGTGGAAAATGAAAAATGTGACTTGATACACCCGAACGGTGTCAAGGAAAAGAAACTGGAAGTGATTGATGGCTGCACGATCAAGTACCACGCAAACGGAAAAACAATTTGGTCACAGCTCTCTGCTTTTCGGATTGACAGTAATCAGATTTGAAGAGAACTGAAATCTGATGACAAGTAAAGTTTCCAAAACTAATAAAACAAACAAAATAATGATATGAGGAGCAAGTGCAAACGTAAATAAGCAGTGAAACCAAAATCGTACACAGTATATTTGCCACATGGCAGACAACAAAAACTTTTGTCTGCCTTTGCTTGATGTTCATCAGAACATAATTTATAAAAGCAAGAAAAATAAGTGCTAAACCGAAACTCGCAAACCAAAGATCATCGATCGTATATCCCTGGTAAGTGATTGGAGTCACAACAATATGCAAGACTCCAATCATAAAAATAACGGTAGCAATTGTTAAAATTAGTTTTCTCATCCGGAAATCCTCCTATCAAAAACTTTAGATTTTATTTATGGATTTGATCTCTCCTCTACCACAGTGACCACATCGACCTCGCCGACGTAAATAGTAAGCGATGGTAGCCAAACCTAACGCAATTCCCCAAGGAATCCAGAAAAGCATCGGTCCAAATGCACCCCATTTTTGGCTCAATAAGATATTATCAGCGGATACAAGATGAAATTCGACCGCGATAAAAGATGAGGTAAAGACAAATCCGGCGCTTGTTACGGCAATGGCAACACAGGTTGCCGGGATCACTGCTAATAAAACGGGCACTCTTTTGCCGCCAATGAATGGAAACCAATAAGGGAATCTTTCGCCCCATTTTTGAATGAGGCCAAGAGTGAGGAGGCCGCCAGCTATACATAAAGATCCAAATATCCATTCGATTATATGGTGAATTGGATTTTCACTCGAAAAATCTTGTAAAAAACTCCTATTAACTCCCAATGGGATATCGAGTGCCCAGGCATATCGGGTAATTGCATAGGGCAGGGGAGCAAGAACGGCAATATAGGTAATCGATTTGCCCCATCGAACGAGAAAAAACGGTTTCTCATTTTCGGTTCGTCCGCAGTATTCGCAAGCATTTCGCATTTTTCTTTGGAAAGCTACGGCGGCAAAACCAAAAGAAAGTGCACCAATGATACATAGGATCTGATTCACCATCTGCCCACTAAAATCAAATTTAAACAGAAATGCATAAGCCATGGAAGCAATCAGACTTGTGTCTGGTACGAAGAGAATCAATGCAACTGCGGTTCCCCATAAATAGGTGAAGATAAACCATCTTGGAATCGCTCTTGTAGGTCTCCTTATTTCCACACCAACTAATAAACCAAGGAAACAAATGATGACTAAAAGGCTGCCTCCAACCTGTTCCGGAAGATAGGTAATCATGGCTTCAAATAAGTTGAGCTCCTTATTTTGAAATGGGTACCCTGTTCCCCTAAGCAACCAGTAAAGATGAAGCGAACCGTAGAGAACAGACCAAGCTATTACCAAATACGCGTTTCGATTCAATTTAGATGGATCATAGGCTTTCTTAGTATTCATCTAACCAACACCCTTCCAATTAAAAATCACCTCAAATCCCACTTTACTCGTTGAATGGGAAATTGAGGTGACCGGAAGTTTAATTTTCGTTTAAATTCTGGCTTAAATAATGGAGTACCCCGTTTGGAGAGCTGGATATCTCCCAATCGATGTCCATTTCTTTCGTCATGAAGGAGACGATTGATAGACCAATACCGGCGCCTTTCGCTTCTGTGTCGTGCTTTATCCCTTCTCCTTTATCTTCAATGAACAGGCGCATTATGCCATTCCGTTCAACAAAACCAATCCCTATGTATTGACCGGATTTGGCATACCTGATCACGTTTTGCACCAGGTTATCCAGAATGCATCGCAACCATAATGGATCAACCTTCCAATTTAACTCTTGATCCGGCAAGTCTACATCCACTCGAAATCCTTCTTTTTCTAGGACAGGATACCATTCAACAGCGGCATGGTGCAATTCCTCTATAACATCGATATTTTCCCGTTTTATTGGGTGTTTACCCGCTGAAAGCAATGTATAGGTAAGCAGGTTTTCAAGTAATTTTCCAACATCATTGAGTTTGTTGATAATGATTTGCATGGACGTTGCTGCTCTGGGTGATGATGGATTACTCTGAACAGTGTAAGCGTGCTGTTGAATGACGGTCAAAGGTGTGCGTAGATCGTGAGATATATTGGCGATCCATTTTTTTCGAAGGTTCTCTTCCTCCTTCTCCCGCGCTCTACTGCTTTTCAATTGTGTCACCATCCGGTTAAAGGCTTTTTCCAACTGTCCCATCTCATCGCTGTTATTGACTGTGACCTCATCCGGTATCCCGTTATTTCCGGTATCTGACATTACAGTTTGAAGTTTTACAAGCCTTTTGCGAATGCTTAAGAAGAACAACAAGGATACCATCACGATCAAAACACCTGCGACAAAAATAATGAGGATTAAGAAGAGATCTCCATTTACCGGCTTAATTGCGAGCGTCGTAGTAGATTTTGGGATATGAAATACCATAAATCCTTGTTTCCCGTCTGTACCCATCACAGCTGTTACAGTGAATAGGTCTTGTTCCTTATTCCTATCGAGATAGTTGATGAGGTTGGAGGGGGGTCCATTGATCGGGAATTTCTGTGATACGCTTATGGATCATATGGGTTTTCCCTGATTTCTCGACCCAAAACAGCTTGGCTTTCGGATATTGTTCTTGTATCCTACACAGCTTTTCATTGATGGTATGCTCATCAGCTTCATTTAGTTGTTCAGCTGCATGTTCCCACATTTTTTCTATTTCCAGTGGCTCATGTATCGCATTTTGTTTAAGCAAAATGCCAGGCAAATAATAGAGGGCCGGCAAAATAGGCCACATGAGTATAGATGCGAGGATCAGTATCAAATATTTGGTGACGAGCGATCTTCGAATATTCATAACTTCAACCTATACCCGATGCCGCGAATCGTCTCGATCATCTGCGGATGACTGGAATCAAGCTCTATTTTTTCACGCAAATGACGGATATGCACCATAAGGGTTCGATCCCCTTTAATATAGGGATCTTCCCACACTGCTTCATATATTTGCCTTTGGGTCAAAATCTGGTTGGGGTGATCGAGAAAAAACATAAAGATATGAAACTGTTTACCGGTCAGGACAATCTCCGTATTCGTTTCTGTATTCAAAATGCGGTTGGCTTTCCGATCTATGTTCAAGTGCCCCAACTGCATACGATCGGTAGAGACAACGCCTGAGCGTCGGAGCAGAATTTGAATCCGCGCTTCTAGTTCGTCGGGATGATACGGCTTTGTCATATAGTCATCTGCAAACGAAAGTCCCTGTAGTTTATCCTCAATGGAGGTTCTGGCTGTCAGCATCATGATTGGTTTTTCAGGGTACTTTTGTTTAAGACGCTGTCCGATGGTATACCCATCTAACCCAGGCAGCATGATGTCTAATATGACGATATCGGCTTGTTCCATATGCTCCATTACATTTTGTCCGGAGTTCAACCATATCACTTCATAACCCCGTTCGGTTAAAAAATCACTGACCCATGATCCAATTTCTTGATCATCCTCAATATGTAAAATCGTCGAGTTCATCTCAAAAGTCCCCTCCTTATAAAGGATGAGTACATCTTACACTAAAATAAGGGTTACCCCAAGAGAGCATCAACATTGAATTGATTATCAAGTCTATGCCA
The DNA here is from genome assembly GCF_056269185.1 of Paenibacillus sp. J31R122. Taxonomy (NCBI): domain Bacteria; kingdom Bacillati; phylum Bacillota; class Bacilli; order Caryophanales; family Paenibacillaceae; genus Paenibacillus; species Paenibacillus sp. J31R122. Next base: position 217,545 of record NZ_JBWDNM010000013.1, on the reverse strand, counting down.
TGACGTAGATCCTGAGGTATAATTATAATTAAATATTGAAAAATATAGGAAAAAAAATTGTAATACGCCCCAGCGGTGTTATCACAAAGTTCTCTATGATAATTAAAGTAAATCAAATAAGTCTGGATGATTTAGAAAAGATTAACCCTTCAGACATTACTGCCTTACTTGTTGAAATAAAATAAGCGATCTAAAGTTTGCTATCTTAAGTGATTTCCTTATAAAAAAATTAAAAATCACTCTAGTTGTTGACCCCGCTGCTGAGAAGAAAAACGGGGAATCAGATCTGGCTTCGAGCCCCTATTGAAACTTCGCTGATTCTTCTGGAAGCGCTTCACAGTCGATTTGCAGCCTTGCTCCGTTCCTTGTACAAGTCAGACTTTCAAAGGACATTTACAAGCCCCGCTCACGGTGTAATGAGTCTTGACGTTGCAACGCAAAGGTATGCTTGGCACGGTCGGCATCATTTTCACAAATCACTTCCCTTAAAGAACGTTCGGGGTGGTAAATCCTGTATTTTGACATTGAACTATCATCCCATTCTATGAGATTGTGCCCTGGCTACAACGGAATCAAATCGCGTTTCTCGGCTATATGAGTTGTAGAAAAAAAGCCGCCAACAAACGGCGACTTCTTATACGTACAGTTATTTAAATATAGTATCCGGCACATAGTAAATTTTCTGTGTGTTCTTCTTGTTCTTGGGATCCGTCACAATAGTAAAATAGACTTTCCCGTTCTTGGTCTGAACTCCCTCGATTTCATGCTTTCCCACATTCGTAATTTTCACCAGGCTCTTGTACGCACCCGAGCTAGTCATCATAGCGATTTGAGGGGTTTGTCCTTCGGCGCCCCCTGAAGTGTAAATTTTAGTACTCCCTAGCATATCTGCACCCTGAAAAGATCCATTCGGTCTAATAATACGGCTGCCGGATTGTGTGAAGCTCGCTACGCTCGCTTTTACCGCGGCGACACTGTCCATTCGAACCTGCTTTTTGCTGTCCAAAAGCTTGTTCAAGGCCACTGTGCTGTACATGGACCAAGTGACGGTCTTTTCCTTTGTCTGTATACGGAAAAACGTGTATTTGCTGTTACCGCCGCCGTCTACCCTATAGGTGGTGCCTAATCTTTTGCCAGTCTTATTAGCGTAATTCATATAGGTGAACCGATCAAGCTTCGTATAATCGACCTTTAAGCCGGCTTTATATTGAAGTCTTGCCACCTGGAGCGACCAGTATTGGTCTGTTGAAGGATCTGCTTTAGAACTGAAGTAGAAATAATTTTTTCCTTTGTATGTGTACATATCAAATGTTTGGCAATGGCCGGTATTGGTGACGGTCATTTGGTCTACGTACTTTGCGTCTTTCCCGTTCATGCGCAATCTGGAAAGATAGCAGGTACCCTTAGACCGTTGTGTAACATAGATATACTTGTCTGCGATATATGCTTTTTGTACTGCCACATTGTGCTTGAGCCCTTTTAGGTTATATGCGAGCTTTGCCGATGCGTTTACGGTTTTGCCAGGTGATGCTGCCGCCGCAGGCAGGACTGGCATGATGAATAAAAGAATAGCGAGAAATACAGATGTAAAAATCTTAAAGTTCCTTTCGCTAAGAGCTAAACGCTCCTGAAACATTATAATACCTCCTTTGTACAATGACTCTTCGGGGTAAAAGCGGGAAAATGGCTGATTACAGCTGAACACAATCCTCCTTTCTCTTTGCGCATAAACAGCGCTTTTCCTTGGTGTATTGGGCAAAATGAGTGTTGAAACTATGTATTACCCATTTTCGGAATAAATAAAACACCAATCCGTAATAAACCGGGGGGGAGTGGGCTAAGGACGGATTACATGGTGTACCGATACCGGCAATGCTGGCAGGAGCAGCGTTCGGCGTAGCGTTCTTCGTCCGGCAGCGCCGATTGGACCATCCGCTGCTAGACTTGAAACTGTTGAAAAACCGTCGTATCAGTGTTTCCTTGGGTATGATGTTGCTGCCTCCGCAGCTAACAAGCTGTCACCCGATCTCGCGGACCGACTAATGGACTTCGCCCATACTGCATTTACAGACGCTCTCAACACAATTGCCGCGATCAGTACCGGCTTGGTGCTATTCAAGACAGTCCTGGTTTTTATCGTCTTGCGACGTATACGAAATATTGAATAATTCAGAACGCAGCGACTGATGCAGAAAAAAGGGCACTGGGCAAAAACATCGCCGGTGGCCGTTTCAATAACTTGATTTAAATGTCTGCGCAGACGAAGGCGTTCTTCGACCGCATTTTCTGCTATTACGCAAGCTCCTATCCAGACTTTCCCCCAAGTGATCGAGAGTATGTCCGGCAAGCGAATCGGCTTGGAAAAGATATAGGGTTTCCAATTGTTCCTTATTTATTTCACAAGCTTCATTCGAATTGCAGTGACCACTGCCTGTGTGCGGTCCTGCGCCCCAAGTTTTTGCATGATATGGTGGATGTGCGTTTTTGTTGTGCCTTCAGAAATGCATAAAATCGCAGATATTTCGTGGTTTCTCTTACCGTAAGCAAGCAACTGCAATACTTCCGTTTCACGCTCCGTCAAGGTGCCAAGCAGCCGATAATTGCCGGATGAATCCGGCTCCTCCATGCCCGAAGTCAATATTTGGTCTAGAGCGCGTTTGGCCTTGCTGCTATTGAACAGGGTTGCCCCCCGGTGCATGGCCCGTATACCGCTCAGCAATTCATCGGTTTCTGTATCCTTCAATAAATAGCCGGAAGCCCCGGCACGAATCCCGTCAAACACATACTGTTCAACATCGAATGTCGTTAAGAGGACCACTTTTATGTTAGGCAAAGCTTCAACGATAGACTTTGTTGCCATGATACCCGTTCCGCCCGGCATGCGGATATCCATCAGGACGATATCCGGAACGTTTCGTATAGCAACGTCAACCGCTTCTTCTCCGGTAGAAGCCTCTCCGACCACCTGCATATCTTTTTGAATATCCAATATATAACGCAATCCTTTACGGATGAAAGGCTGGTCATCCGCCAGTACGATTCGAATCATTTTCTCGGTTTGCATGAATCGTCTCCTTATTAGCCGTACTAGATGTAATATTAAGCGGAATAACTGCTTGTATCTTTAAACCATTGGGTGAATTTGTGGAGAAAACGATGCTCCCTCCGGCAGATTTGCATCTTTCGATCATACCGCTTAGGCCAAATCCGAAATTCAAAGGTTTCTGGCTGCTGAAATGACCGTCATCCGTAATGAGAAGCTTTACATGTTCTTTCTCTTCTTCCACTACAATGTTAACCTGGTTCGCATCAGCGTGCTTGAGAATGTTGGTTAACGCTTCTTGCAAGATTCTGTAGAGAATCACGCTGCATTCAGCCGGCCACTCGCCGATAGGTCCGATTTCTTTGTATTGTATCCGTACCCTAGAATTGGCTTCGAATTGAGAGACGAGGCCTTTCAGCGCGATCGGTCCCATGCCCTTCTCGTCGTCCGACCATTCCTTTACTGCAAGCCTTACCTCATCCATCCCTTTCCTAGCAACCTTCAGAATCTCGTCTACGCTGTTTGCCGCCCCAGCCGGATCTTGCGGAATCATCAGCTTCAACGCTTGAAGTTGAACAATCAGCGAGGTCATCTGATGTCCAAACCCGTCATGTATGTCGCGTGCCAATCTCGTACGCTCCGTCAGCGCAGCATAACCCATTGCCTGGACAGATGTTTGCTGCAATTCGGAATACGCTGTATTCAGTTGTTCCAGTTGCTTTCGGTTCGTTCGATGCGCTTCGCGAAGCAGGATTTGATTTCTGACCGCGATGTACATTAGGACAGCTGCAATAAGTGCGCCATATGAAACCTCGTCGAACAGCATCATTGCAAACATGAGGCAAACCGTGACTACGGCGAGAGTAACGGTCGAACGGTTCCATTTCGGATCGGCCACACCCAGCATATACAGCAGCGGCCAGAAAATTCGGTGATCAGGGTAATCGGAATGAACGGTGCGAATAATGAGGGTTATGCCAGCAAGAATGCAAACCGCAAGAACGTACCTCTTAACATTCCACCATCCTTTAGGCGCTGCCGCCATCCATATGTAACAAGCCGCGAAGGCGGCGTAAACGATAAGTATATGGATATGCAGAAACGGGTACTCAGGCAGGATCAATATGAAAAAGGCAACGATAAAGGTAATATGCGCGGCGCGGGCGTCAAAGTGCCGAAATATGTTTTTACTCATTGATCTCCCCTTCAATCGGGTTGGTTTACTTCATCATACCAGATGAATTCGTTTTGCTCATCAATCGATCGATATAGACGCTAAATAAAAATCAACTGCAGATAGACGTAAAAGGAATCGCATTTTGATATCTTTGGTGTGCAAAAGAAAACGAGGAGTGATTGCCATGGAATTAGCCAGAAAAGACGAAGATGTCAAAGTGAAAGGAAGATTGAAGGTAGTAGGCATACAATTGTTGAAACGATGGCCCTCATTGTTGGCGTTAGCTATGGCCGCAACAGGGTTCCCTGCTTCAACGGATCCCATGTCATTTATCCTGGTTCTCATCGCGCTTGTCTACCCGATTGCAGGCGCAATTCGCGGTCATCTCCGCGGGGTTCGTACCATCTTGATACAGGCGGCCGCATTACTGTTTTTCAGCATTATCGCGTTAGTGTCTCTGTATGTCGACAGAGAAACGGGACTGATCCTGCTCGCGGCAGGTTATATCGGCCATGCGGTCTGGGACTTTGCTCATTTCCGGAGCAACAAGATCGTCTGGCGGTGGTATGCGGAATGGTGCACTATTTTGGATTTGTTTATTGCAGCCTTTCTGCTCGCACCGATATTCATGTAACACGTGCAATTGCAAGAGACCATAATCAGCACAGTGACTCGCTCTTCTACCAAGAACTGATGAACTTGAAACAGAAAGGGAATGATCCTAGATGGAATTGAAACGCTTGATGTTCATGCTGCCGTGCCTACTCTTGCTCCTTGCCATAACCGCATGTGGTCAAGATCAACAACACACAGCAGCTCATCTTCCTTCTACACCAGTCGAAGCCACATTCACGCTCGAACCGAGTCAACCTGCTGCCAGAGACAACGTTACTTTTGCGGTAACCGTTACCCAGGATGGTAAACCAGTGGATGACGCGAGCGAAGTCATATTTGAATGGTGGAAAGAGGGGCAAGAGCCTCATATGATGCTACCTGCTACTTTCCAAAAGGATGGACTCTACATCGCCAAGCAGCCCATTATAGAACCGGGATCGTACTTCGTCTATTACCATGTGTCGGCACGTGATTTCCACACCATGAAGAAGATCCCTTTCACGGTTACTGCCACGAAGGAACCATCCGCTTCCGCAACGACACAAGATTAGCCTGTTGAAACGATTGCTGGCAGTCAACATGAGCAGAGTGGCACCCATGATCATGGAACTACCCGCCACTAGGATCTCTCCCTCGCTGCACAATTAAAGCAGGGGCGCCAACCTCCCTTCTCTAGATAGCCTCTCGGCATTCGCCGAGTCTTGCTGCATAAGACTTTATGAGCTGTATCTTATGCCGCTTCCTCCCACCATTAAGTGGGATTTTTTATTTTTGCACACCTTGTGAATTGGAAATTATCATTCACAAAATTGTGCAAAAACACCATAAAACACTTAACTTTCTGAAATCACCCCATAATCGCACGAGAAGGGTGTTCATTTCCCTTACTACCATCATTTGGGGTGTTGCATGAAATCGCTTTCGTTCCTCACCAGTCACCCGCCGCTATGGTATCTTTAGGCCACCGTTTCACCTTTAACGCCGCTTCAATCGGTGAAGTGTAATCTATTATTGATGTTACCCTTGGAAAGCGATTATTTGCAAGTTATTTTGAGCCTTAGAAAAACAATAGCCTAAGCGTTATCACTACTTAAATGACTGAGATAAGACGGATTTAAGAAACTCAACTTGCAAACTCTAATTTTAAACTTTTGTATGTTAGAACCAATCATAGAGCATCGGGTTGTTATAAGTTTCTGACAAGTCATGGCCTGCATCCGGATAGATGGTTAACTTTAAATTTCCTTCACATTGTTTTAAAGCCTCGACCATATTAAGCGTTTCTTGCATAGGTACAACATCATCTTTAGCACCATGAAATGCCCATACTGGGGTATTCTTCAAAATCTGTGTTTCTTCAGGTGTCCCACCACCACAAATTGGCACAAGTGCCGCAAATCTCTCCGGATATTTAATTGCTAAATCCCAAGCACCATATCCACCCATACTTATACCTGTTAAGTACACCCTTTTTTCATCCACAGGGTATGTAGAAGTAATTTCTTCTATTAACATTATTATTGAATTAGTTTCCATATCCCAAGATGAATGGTTAGGACATTGTGGAGAGACTACGATAAAAGGAAAGTCTTTCTTGTTTTCTAAGATTTGCGGAAGGGCAAAATGTTTTAGAAGCTCCACATCATCTCCTCGTTGGTCCACACTATGGAGAAATAGTAGAAATGGAAACTTTTGATTAGTCTCCTTTAGATCCGGTAAATAGAGCAGGTAATTTATTCTTATCCCTTTTTTATCTAACTTGCCATCTATTTGAGTCATAATAATTCCACCCTACTTTTCCTCTATTAGTTCATTAATCCTTGACGTTTCAATGACTCTCTTCATCGCTTCAATAAGTCCTAAATGGATTCCTTCATGCAGTAACATGATGCTCGCGAATTCTCCGATGGATCCAAGTCCCATAAAAGGTTCTTCCAGCCTCTCATTTAACCTTTCAGATGGAATCCGTTGTAAACGAACCAACTGCTCCTTTAGCTGTAAGATAAGCTTATCTACAGAAGGGACATCTCTTTTCCATTCACTTGGTCTTGTACCTGTATCAAATAATTCAATATAATTTGTCGGGAGATGGGTCGTTTATTGGATGGGGATAGCTGATAACCCCTTCTGTTGCCTTCTCGAGTTTAATGCCGACTTTATGCATCTGTCCCGTCAAGTTGATTGTTACACTATAGTGTCCAGTTAGCACAATAATCGGTTAAATTCCTTTAGCCCAATCAGTTGCTTGTTTATCAATTTCTAGCCCTACACTTTCCTTGCCCTTGATATATGACGAAATATCAAAAGGGAATTGTGCTGCCAGTTTCGATTTCAGTTCTCCATAACTATTAGCCACTTCCGTATGTACCCTTAAATAATTTCTAAAGGCAAGGTGTCGTTTTATTTGTGGATTTCCAAAAGCGTAAATGTGAATGTGATGTGAGCGATTGTTTCCACCTTTAGTATAATAACGTCGTCCACTTATTCCATTCTCTCCTTTTGGCTCATACCATTGAAGAATTAGTCTATCATTATATTCATCTATCCGATTGATGTCTTTGACAACAGGCATCACATCAATAATGGGTTTTGCATTTAATCCTGGCACAGCTGTACTTCCTATATGATAAATATCAATAATCTCAGATTCCAAAATCCTTCGAAGATTTTCCGCTTCCTCTTCGTATTGTGAAGCCCATTGAGGATTATAAGGTAGAACCTCAACTTTCCTCATCTTGTTCCCCCCCTCTTTTTAATTGCAATTATGACTCCCTCTGTGGTTGAATATTATATTTCCAATAATAACTGAAGCCTGTGAACTTACAAAGTGAAAGTATTCTTTAAACTAAAATGCCCGTCAACGAGAAAAAAGCAGCCAACAATGATGGCTGCCTTTCCGTGAAAATGAGACTATTTTCTTAAGCGCTGCATGACATCCTCCAAAGATACACCCCTTCGTGGACCTTAGCCTTTCACCGCACCAGACGTAATACCTTGGATAATGTAACGCTGCATGAACAGGAAGAACAGGATGATCGGGACAACTGCCATCGTTAAAGCCGCCATCGCCAGATGCCATTCATTCGTGTATTGGCCGAAATAAATGTTAGCTGCCAGCGGGATCGTTCTGGTACTATCGCTGCTCAGCGTAATTAGTGGAAGCAGGAAGTCGTTCCATATCCAGAGTGAATGTAAAATTGCGATTGTCGTGGTGATTGGCTTGAGAAGCGGAAGCAGGATCCTGAAAAACACACCAAACGTGCCGCTCCCGTCAATATGAGCCGCCTCCTCTAATTCGCGAGGGATTCCTTTGATGAAGCCATGATACAGGAATAACGCAAGCGGAACGCCAAAGCCCCAGTACATAATGATAATTCCGTGGAGTGAATTGATGATGCCCAGCTCCTTAGCTACCTTCACAAGAGGCACCATCAGCGTTTGGAACGGAATAATCAACGAAGCAAGAATGGACATAAAAATCACGTTGCTTACCCTACCTGGGCGGCGAACTAATTGGTAAGCAGCCATCGAGCTGATAAGCAAGATGCCTACTACGGACACGATAGTGACGATGATAGAGTTCATGAACACGCCGAAGAAATTGATCTGCTTCCATACCGTGACAAAATTTTTAAATTGGAATACCTCAGGAAGCGACACGACGGAGGTCACGACCTCGTTGTAGGTTTTGAACCCGTTGATAAACGTCATGTACAGCGGGAAAAAGAATATTAGTGCCAGCGCAACCATGAGCAGCTCGAGTCCGAGAGTTCTTATGTTGTAGCGACCGTTATTCACATCTCTACCTCCTTGCGTTTCATTACCGAGACTTGCATAAGAGTGATACCTGCCAGCACCAGAAAGAACACGACTGCTTTCGCCGAAGCAAGAGTAAACAAGTTCTTCGTGAATGCATCCAAGTAAATGTGATAGGCGATCGATTCCGTCGATCCGAACGGCCCGCCTCTCGTTAGGGCGAAGTTCAAATCAAAAGACTTGAACCCGGAGGAAATCGCCAAAAACAAGTTGATCGTCATCGCCGGGCGAATGAGCGGCAGAACTACGTTTTGCATACGTTTCCATTTCCCGGCACCATCGATTTCCGCAGCCTCCAGCAAATCCTTCGGAACGCCCTGAAGCGCCGCCAGGTAAATAACCATGAAATATCCGACGGAATGCCATACGGTGACAATGACTAACGACCAGAAAGCATAGCCCGGCAAGCTGAGCCAGTTTTTCATAAACATGGACCACTCGGTGACTTTGCCGATTTCCGCGAACAAATTCGTGAAAATGAACTGCCATATGAAGCCGATGATCACAGGTCCGATGACGTAAGGAAGGAAAAAAGCGGTTCGGAGAAGATTTCGGCTTTTCAATGACAAGTTCAGCACCAAAGCAAGCAAAAATCCGAACACGTTCAACAAGATTGTAATGACAAACACAAATTTAAGCGTAAAAGCAAACGACTTATGGAACCCGGTGTCCTTCAAAATCATCGCATAGTTGTCCCAACCGGACCAGGCGATATCGCTGCTGATTCCGTTCCAATCCTGAAATGAATATATAATGGCCCGCAAAAACGGCACCAGGATGATCAGAGTGAAAAAAAATAAAGCAGGAGCGACAAATACCACATACGTCCATAGCTTACGATTTCTCGATTTCATACTGTCCGTCTCCTTTATCTTTCTATAAACCATTCGATGTATGCCCCTACTACGGAAGTCATACATCGAATAGTCACGGTGATATGTGGATTATTTTTTTATGCGGGCATTCCAAATGTTCTGAACTTCGTTGATAGCCTGATCTTTCGTAAATTGTCCGCCGACGTATGCCTGAAGCGGCTTCGCGAACTCTTGGTTCGAACCGGATGGCCATAGCGTGTGCGCCCAAGGAAGTGTTTGGTTTTTCTCTACGTAGCCGCTCAGATCATTCGCCAAAGGTCCGAGCTCCGGAGTCGTCTTCAAATCAGTGAAAGCAGGAATCAGCTTAAAGGAATCAACTAAATACTTTTGGCCGTTTTGATGCAGCCATGTCAGGAACTTTTTCGTTTCGTCCACATGCTTGGAATTTTTGTTAAGGACATAATAACCTGGAACGCCTACTGGCATTTTCGTTTCAGCTGCGTTATCGTTCAAAGGAATCGCGAACATGCCCATTTGGATGTCCGGGTTGATTTTCATGATCGAATCGATGGTCCATACGCCCTGCTGCATCATGGCCGTTTTGCCAGACGCGAAATCGGATACCTGGTTGTCATAGCTGACACCGACGGATTCCGCTCCTTTTCCGTATTTTACGGTTAAGTCAAGAACATCGAAGAACCCGTTAATATTGGCGATATCTTTGACTTTCAGTTGGCCTTTATTAATATTATCAATGGAAGCGACGGGATCTTTTTCAGCTGCAAACGGCAGATTGAACAGATGCTGTCCGAGTATCCACCATTCCTTGTAACCCTCGGCGTAAGACTGTATGCCGGCCTCTTTCAGTTTTTCGTTCATCTGTGTAAGCTCTGTCAGCGTTGTCGGTACCTTATCGATGCCCGCTTTGGCAAAGAGTTCCTTATTGTAGATGAAGCCATATCCCTCGAAGGCAATCGGAAAGCCAAGCTGTTTGCCGTCAACCGTCATACCCGCCACTGCGGAAGGGGATACCTTACTCATCCAGGGTTCATTAGACAAGTCGACAAGCTTACCGGACCAGTCCGTAATGTCGGAGAATGCTTTGGTCATGAAGATATCAGGTTCTTCACCGGAAGCAAAGCGGGTTTTGAGAATCGTTTCGTAATCCTTTGTTACTTGAGCCTCTATGATGACATTCGGATTTTCCTTCATGTAGTCGTCAGCCATCGCCTTTACTTTATCGGTGATTTCGGCTTTGAACTGCAGCAGCTTAAGGGTCACTTTTTCCCCCTCGCCTGATTTGGACGTGCTGTTCGGAGAAGCGGCATTATTTTTCGGGGCATCCCCTCCACCAGCACAGCCCACTAAGGAAACCATAAGCAATGCCATAGTGCAGACCATAGAAATCGACTTTTTCATTTGTGTTTATCCCCCTTGAATTAGAATGAATCCTGTTTACACTCCGATTGTATCTTCTCCGCATGCTCAGGGGCAGGGAATATATTCACCTAAAAAAGGAATCTATGAATCTCGGTGCTGCTTCCGAAACTGAAGAGGCGAGACACCCTGCTGTTTCTTGAATACTTTACCGAAGTAATTCTCATCGTCGTAGCCGAGGGAATTGGCGATTTCCGAGACCGGCTTGTCCGTAAATCGGAGCAAAGACCTCGCTTTATCCATCCGAATCTCGGTTAAATAAGTCATCACGGTCGTATTGTATAGCTCCTTAAATTTCTTGGCGATATACTGCGGACTGAAATGAAATCGTTCCGACAGAACCGATAGTGACAAATCCTCATGAAAATGTCGTTCGATATACTCCTGGATCGCCTTCACGCCGCGGTTACCCAAGCCTTCGCGCCCTTGCTCCTCCATGAGGGTCCACCATTGTTGAACGAACGTCCTCTCCCATTCGTTCAAATCGCTAATCCACAGCGGCATCAGAAGATCAGACGCCTCCTTACTTGCATGCATCAGCCGACTGGCCCGCTCCAAAAGGAGATTGGCCTCGATTGTGCAGGCCTGTAGATCCTTCAGCCGAAAATTCCCTCTCTGCCGGAGGCTTTGAACGAAAGAGTGAATAATCTCGGCCGCATAAGCTTTATTGCCGGTATCAAGAGTGGTTTGCAGTAAAAACTGTTGATCCGTCAACCGCGGGGGCTCTCCTGGGGCGATTTCCGCTCTAGCGGAATATTCCCATATATCGCTATTCAATAAGGCAGAGCGAGCTTCGCCGATCGCACCCGGCAATCCAGCAGTGTCTGCTTCCGAATCGCATATTCCTATAAGCGTGTCAAGCCCCAAAATGTCCCGCCATGCTTTGGTTACCTTCTCCATGCAGCGTCGGTGCTCGGAAGCTGACTGATAACCGGAGGTCAAGGCCGTTAGCAGAATCCACTGATAATCATCGAATCTGCATAAGTAATGAGCGCCGTAGGCTCTAAGCGTTTCATGGGCAATATTATTGATCGCAAAAACAAAGAGCTCCCTATCACCCTTAAAGCGCCGGTCTACAAGATCCATGCGGTTGCATGGCAGTATCAGTGACACCCTTAGACGTTCTGAAGAAAGACCTACTTTATGCAGCATTCCCCGTAACCCCTCATGAAAGACGGATTCCCCCTTTAAATAAGCCGCCAGCTTCTGCTCATGGACTAAAGAGTCGGCCCACTTGATCTTGAAGTCAGTTTCCCGCTCTTCCAGCAGACTCACTTCTCGGTCTTTCCAAGCTATTACAGCTTGTTCGAGAACATGTTCAAGATCCCTTTTGGAAAAAGGTTTAAGCAAATAATCTAGTCCATTCGCCCGAAGGGCAGCACGCGTGTATTGGAAATCGTCATGTCCGCTGACTACAATGACTTGTGTATCAAAACCTTCCTCCCGCAGTTGACGCAAAAGCTCCGTACCGTCCATTCCCGGCATACGCATGTCGCAAAACATAATAGCGGGCTTATGCTTCCGCAAATAGTCGAGTGCTTGTCGGCCATCCTCTGCCTGCAGCCGCTCAGAAATCCCGAATTTCTCCCAATCTATAGCCAAATCAATGCCTTCCCGAACATGCTCTTCATCATCCACGATCAAAACTTTCAAGGTCATTCCCCTCCCGCGATGCTAACTTCAACTGGAAAACGGAGCGTAATAACAGTTGCTTCATAAGGTATGCTGTTTATGTCCCATTCGAAATCCGATCCGTAAGACAAATGCAAACGGTGCAGCACATTGAGGAGCCCGATACCGCCTTCATCTGGTCCTTGCAATTGACGCTTCTCGTAACTCACTCTGATTCGTTCCAGCACTTCAGGCTCGATTCCTTTCCCGTTATCCATAACTCGAATCACGAGACCACGGTCAAGCTCAATGCCGATATGAAGCGTTCCTGTTCCCTTGCCCTTTTCTATACCATGAATAATACTGTTTTCCACCAATGGCTGCAGAATCATCTTTGGAACGTTGATGGACAGCGCCTCACTCGGACAGGAAAGTGTATAGGAGAGCTTATTTTTGAACCTGCCCGTTTGCAGTGACAAATAGTGCTCGATATGCTCGATTTCCTTTTGAAGGTGCACGGATTCCGATTTCAAATCCATGCTGTATCTCATAATTGCGCCGAGCTCGGCGATCTTATCACTGATATCGTCAGCTCGGTGGCGGAGTGCCATCGTTCCGATAGATTGCAAAGTATTATACAAAAAATGCGGATTGATTTGCGCCTGCAGCATTTTGAGCCTTGCAGTCGTAAGCTCCAAGCGGCTGCGGTATTCATTGTTGATCAAGTCGTCCAGCCTGCCGACCATCGTTTGGAAACGCTGTTCCAACACACCGATCTCGTCCATACGCCCGGAAGTCTCACTAACACGGAAATTTCCCGATTCCAATTGCACGATGTTTCGCAGCAGTCTCTTAATCGGAACAATAGTCCGATAAGATAAGATGGAGGCAAATACGATTAGAAAAAAGAGAGCGATGAGTTGAAGAACCAAAGTAAAATTTAAGGTCCGTTTTGCCGACTCATTGATGACATCAGTTGGTACGAATTTGACGAGGGACAACGGTAAATTCTGATACCGGTCCTGAACGTACACAAACACTCCTTTTCGCCCGTTAAATTTTCCATTCACATAACCTCGCGCTCCCCAATGCTCCGGTTGTGACTGAGGTCCGTCAAATTCCACGGCCGGTTCCAGGTCGGTTGCATAAAGCAGCTTGAATTGCTTTTGAATATGAAGAAATACCGCTTCTCCCCTTTGGGCATCGGACAACGGACGAATGATTTCAGATATTTCTTTTTGTCCCACATAAAGGGAAACGAGACCAAGAACATCTGGCTTCGGGTAATCGACGAGCGGTTTATGGAAAGCCAATACCCTCTCCTCGCCAAGCATCAACACTTCATACCCCCGGTTTACATCCCAATTCTCTCCCTCTTTCTTCGGAATTTCCGAATGTGACAGCTGAAGGGATATTTCCAACAGCGCAGAATGCGAGTTCATGTACGTCTGACCGTTTGCCGCGCTAACGTAACGTACCGCTTTTAATTCGGAATAGCTGTTGTATAAGCTTGAGACTTTATCGGTAATGTAAAGCATTTGGAATGGGGCCGTTTCCCTAGAGCGCAAATAATTCATAAGCGTTTGATCATTATAGAACGCAACCGACAGTCTGTTAAGGTTAGTCAAGTAACGTTTCATATTGTCCATGCCGATATCCATCGTATTCTGGTTGAGCGCGATAACCTGCTTTTCTACCGAATCCGATGTGGTTTTATACGAGATCAGATTGGATAGTGCAAATGGTAATACGACAGCAATGAGCATGCCTACCAGCAATTTGAAAAATAAGCTTTTTTTATATAGCATACGGATTCTGTTCCTTTGCAAGTGTAGTTTTTATGATTAAAAATAAAAAACAACATAACTTCGATGAACATAACACGGATCTACAATATAATCCAACAATTAAAAACTCCCAACACCGTAATATGTCAAGCCATGAAGCTCCTATTACAGCGGAAATATCATCGTGTGAGCCAATAATCCAAGAAAACCAGAGGTAATCTACATACTCTAATAATCATAAATGATTTGAAAGGATTGATATTCATATGGTGAAAATAAAGCAAGGAAGCGGTGGTCCCGTACAATTCAAACATCGAATGGAAGGATTGACCACGTTAGTTGACGGGCACAGACATGCATTCGGTAACTTGACTGATTTATTCATCCCTGAGGATGGAAGACACCGTCATAACTTCAGAGGAATTACAACGACCGCTGAAAGTCACCGTCATAACTATTCCGGACGAACAGGCCTCAATATTGGAACTGGCATGAATCATTTTCACCGGTTTCAGATTCAAACGGCTGTCACAAACGGTCACCGCCACATCATTTCCGGCAGAACAACGGGGGTAATTCGCCTCGGAGCTGTGCTCGGCCACAAATTAATTGTTGAGAAAATCGTTCGTCAACGTGTCAAGTAAACAAGCCCCAAAGTTGACCCTCTCCCATCGCCTTTCGAGGTTCTTATAGGTTACACCTAGCTATGAGAGTTTCCAGCATATAGAAGAAGAGTTAACCACAATGCGACTAACCCTCGTAATGTGGTTTTCTTTTTTTGGTTACGACCTTTGTATATTAATAAATACATGAAAAAAGCCCCTAAGGGGGCTTTGAATCAAGCAATAGAAAATCTTGTATCCTGCAGAGCCAACTGCGTGCTCACGGCGTACATTAAATATCAAACTCTGGTTCGTGACATGTACGGCTTGCACCTAATTATTTCCCTTTCACAAAATACGTCACCAATTTTCTCAACGGGTTTCCGATATGAACATTCATTTCTCGCTCAACCCTCTCAGCAGCTTCGACCATTGATAATTGAGTAACTGAAATAGTCTTATTTGGATCAGAGACTAGCAAACCTTTTATATAATTTGATAATTCACTCACATATTGCTCTTTCTTTCCTTGCATGATTAGCTCAAATGTATTTTCTATAACCTGTACTTCAATATTAATAGTTTTTTCAAGTGCATTTGCAAATTCATTAAGTCTTTTCATTGTTCCTTCAACAGTTGCCGGATTAGTAAATAAAAGCAGTTGTGGCTCTGTTATACTGCAAACATGATGGAAAAATGGCTCATCAATTTTTATAATAGGAACTGATATATTAAGTTGTTCTTCATCCAAAATCGCAATGTAGTTAGTACATGTAATTAGAATTGCATCAACCTTGGTATTTGCTATCCATTCAATCTGCTCATTCACTTTTCTTTGAGCTTTTGCTAAATCAAAGGATTCATCTGAAGCAATTCTGCTCATTAAGCCAGGGTCTACAAAATGTACTAACTCCAAATCATTTGAAGCAAATGCTTTTTGAATATACTCTATATTTGAGTAGTGGGCATGCAAACATCCAATCTTCCTTTTCATCCAATAACCACCCTGCTAACTTTCCTCTTACACTATCAGTGTATTGAATTTTTATCCAGAATAAACTGCGTTGCTGCCAATGAGCTGAATAGTTTCATGCCTTTAGACTGAGGATGCAATAAATTAGTTCCACATTGTGAAACTAATGAGAGTCAATATGGAAAAAGAGACGATTTAGTTTCAGAATCTGCAGCTAATTCACCGGAAAGAGGCACCAATCGAGCTAACCCCAGCAATTAAGTTCAACTGCTGACACTAAATCTTAGCTCACAATTTGCGGCTTCATTTAATTTCAAATATTGAAACTACTCAGGCATAGAGCAAATAAGGCAGCGGGGGTTTACAACGCCACAGTGTATCTGATGTTCCTTTAGATAACATACTAAGATTATCCAATTATGACCGATTGGTTCCATACTACGAAACCCTCTTGAAATCCATGTACCAGCTTGATGTCTCGATAGTGTCCTACTTGTTCGAGTGAATAGGTTTTTTACCACAAGCCATTACAAAGTTCATCATCGCATATGCTTCAGGGGAATTGTTAATATTTTCAGATGCCAGTTTTATCTGATCGAATTCTTCTTTATTGATGACTCCATTATTGTAAAACACCGCAAAGCGGTTAATATCAAATTGCCGTTTAAAACCCTCAATTCCATGAAGATCACTATGCTGAATAACGCTATCCATATCTAAATCAATGTAACCTGCTTTTGCTAAGAGTCTTGGCAGACTCCTGCCGATATACCGATTTCCTCCTTTTGAAGCCTGATAATCCGCCAATTTCTGTAACACGGAAGGTAGCAATTTAAGATCTGGATGAACCACTCCGAAAATTCCGTCATCTATATCAATGATAACCAGTTTCCCTCCAGGCTTTAGCACACGATAGATCTCTCTAGCAGCTTCTACTGGATTATGTAAATGAAGAAAGAGTAACCTTGCAATGGCAAAATCATATGAGTTGTCAGGTAGTCCAGTCTCATACACAGATGAAGGTACAAACTTCAATCTAGATGGTGAGATATGATCTAACCTACTTTTAGCTTCGCTCAATAACGTGGAATCAATCTCCAAAGCTGTAATCACGCTATCCTGCAAGCTTTTGACGAGCTGTTCGGTAACGAAACCAGGACCACTGCCGAGCTCTAGCACGCTCATGCCATCCTGCAATCCATACCATTTTAAGTTACGAAATTCTTTATCCCACCCCATCATTGCTTGAACTTTCAATCTCTCAACCTCGGCTTGAAAACCCAGAGTTGCATTGCTAATGTTGTAAGTAGAATTACGCTCTTTCATATGCCGCCTCCTGAGATTACTAAATATTTGATAGTCTGTTTTCTGCTCTATACAGCACCATGAAAATGATAGGGAACAGATACTTTATTTTCACCGCTTTTTATTTTTAGTTGATCAGGTAAGTAGGTCATGAATTCATTTGCAGTTTCAAGGTCCATCCACTGAACTTCTATTACTTCTCCATCTGGATCCGAGATTTTCATTTCGCCACCCACGATGTTTGCTATAATAGTAAAGAGTACTGCATGGTGTCCCCTTTCTGTAAACAGCGCTTCCCTTACCGAGTAAATTCCGGAAATTTCAATTTCAAATCCCGACTCTTCTTTAGTTTCACGTTTTACAGCTTCTTCTAATGTTTCACCTGCTTCGACCGCCCCGCCTGGAATACTCCAATACGATGAGTTCTCGTTTTTATTCAAAACCATTAATATTTTTTTGCTTGAATCATCGAAGATTAATGCGGAAGCCACGTTCACTTTTATCAAAAGAACACAATCCCTTCAAAAATAGTACTAAAATTAGCTTACGCCAAACGATATCTAACTTAATTATAGAATGTGTTACACACTTCTAAAAAGAGAAAGATGTTTCTTTTCTTTTTCCAGTTTTAATCGGATTCTGTTGAGCCTATTTAAAAACCTACGGATTTCTGCAATACAGTAATACTTTCTTCTTGGAGAGCCTTGTTTTTTTCAATTCCAGTTGAGTTATACCATAATCTCCAATTATTTTTTTTCTTCCAATATGATACTATATGAATAGATTTGACTTTCATAGAATGGGGTGTGCTGGATCAATGAGTCATAGCCAGATTGAAGAAGGATACTTTGGTGAATTTGGGGGAAGCTTCATTCCTCCTGAGCTAAAAGAAGTGATGGATTATTTAAGTGAACAGTTTTATAAATATAAGGAAGACCCCGAATTTAATGAAGAACTGCGTTATTATTTGCGCGAATATGTAGGTCGTGAAAATCCGCTAACCTTCGCTAAACAAATAACAGAAGCATGGGGCGGTGCCAAAGTTTACTTGAAGCGTGAGGATCTTAACCATACTGGCGCACATAAAATCAATAACGTTGTTGGCCAAATTCTACTTGCCAAAAGAATGGGTGCAAAACGTATTATCGCCGAGACCGGAGCAGGTCAGCATGGTGTTGCAACCGCCACAGTGTGCGCGATGTTCGACATGCAGTGCGTCATTTATATGGGGGCAGAAGACACAAAGCGTCAGGCATTGAACGTTTTTAGAATGGAATTGCTAGGGGCTACTGTCGTACCTGTACATAAAGGCCAAGGCCGCTTGAAAGATGCGGTAGACGAAGCATTGAATGATTTGGTCCAAAACTACAAAAACACGTTCTACTTACTTGGTTCCGCAGTAGGACCGCATCCTTTCCCGTCCATGGTGAAACATTTCCAATCTATTATTAGTGAGGAATCAAAACGCCAAATATTAGAAAAAGAAGGACGTCTGCCCGATGCAGTCATTGCCTGTGTAGGCGGAGGAAGCAATGCGATTGGTGCTTTCGCTCACTATTTGGACGAGCAATCGGTTCGATTAATCGGTGTAGAGCCGGATCAAGCGCCAACGTTAACACAAGGTGTTCCAGGCGTCATTCACGGCTTCAAATGCTTAGTACTTCTTGATGAGCAAGGTAATCCAAAGCCAACCTACTCCATTGCTGCAGGATTAGACTACCCGGGAATTGGACCAGAGCATAGTCACCTTAAAGTATCTGGACGTGCAGAATACGTTACAATTAGTAACGAAGAAGTATTAGCAGCCTTCCAAGAACTATCCCGCAAAGAAGGAATTATTCCTGCACTAGAAAGCGCGCATGCTGTTGCTTATGCGAAGAAGCTTGCTCCTACTATGAGCAAGGATCAAATTATAATTATTAACCTGTCCGGACGTGGAGACAAGGACGTTGAGCAAGTGTTCCACATGCTTAAGGCATAATATTATCTATAGGGCATTCACCATATAAAACAGAAAACCACGTCCTAAGGACGTGGTTTATTTGTAGCTAAGATATATAGATACCAAAGTAATTGTTAAGACTAGTGGGATCGGAATCTATATACACGATAGAGCAGCAAGCCAAACAGCATTCCCAGGAAAGAGATAGCAGATATGGACAGATAAAGAGTTTGACCGCCGAAAGTTTCATATACGGCTCCTCCTAAATAGGAGGCCAAGATCCCTGAAACTCCGAAAAACAGCAATGCTAGTACCGTTTGACCCGTAGCACGCCATTCCGCTGGTACAATTCGATACAAGTATTGAATTGCTGCCGAGTAAAAAATCGGAAAAGTCAATAGCTGTAAAATTTGCAAATACGCCAAAAGATGAGGATCAGTAATCCATGCTGAAATGAAAAAACGAAGGAAATAAAACACGGCTGCAAAAGAAATCGTAAGCAGCTCTTTCCCTTTACGCATCCACCAAAAACTCAGGGCAAAAACGATTATCTCACTGCCTGCCGCCAGAAAAAAAGCCTGCCCTACTAATTCGGTACTACCACCAAGCTCGCGAATGTAAATTCCAAGGTATGTATCGTTCATTCTCGCTGGAACGGAACAGATAAATACCAGCAGCAAAAACAAAAGTGTCTCTTTATTGCTTATAAAATGCTTAAGGCTGCTTAGCGTAACAGGTTTTCCAGTAACAGGCGCATTAGGCATCTTCCAGCCTATAACCAAACTAAGGAGCCCTATGAGGGCAAAAAGATAAGCCAAGCTGTGTGCACCGTAATAAGAGATCACATAACCAGTAAAAAGCGATGCTACGGCATAACCCAAAGCGCCATAGGTACGAATGGATCCATAGCTGATTCCTGAAGATTCGGAGATCGTAAAATTCAGACTTTCCGTCAATGGATCGATTGGCATTAGAAAAAAGTAAAGTAGCATTGCAAATAAAATAAGCAGCGGATAGCTGCTGGTCTCGTACAACAAATAGCCTATTAGGCTTGAGAACAGTAATAGCACCAGCAATACTTTTCGGCTCGACCTTGTTTTATCGCTAATCATCCCCCAAAGAGGTTGAGCGATCAGGGTAATAAAACCTCCCGTACCGATTATAAAGCCAATTTGTGCCGGACTTAGACCCTGTACATCTAAATAGACCGGAAGGAATGAAATGAAAATAGCCAGTAGAGCAAAATACAAAAAGTTGAAGCCTCGTAATAGATTTGACATACTCATAAAAAAATCTATCCTCCATGTGTTTCTTCTGTCAGTGCCTTCATGTTCGCCGGGGCAGTCGTAGCTCGGCTCCCTCTTGTCCCCTTCGGGTTCTCTTTCACGATGCAGTAGGATTCATTTTTATTACGGCCTGCAGATTTGCTTCACCGCGCAGAGCGCGACTTTTCACTGGACTTCAACCGCTTAATAAAAAGAGAAGGCTACCATAGCGCCTACTCATCAATGTGTATTATTCAACTATAGTTTCCGTTAGCATTCCTATAGAGCGTTAAATTTTTGCTTTTCAAAAGAACGAGCGCCTCGGTACGATGGAAGTACGCAACGGGTCATAGCCCTAAAAATTCCATCATTCAGGAGGACGCTCTACTATGAAGTTTAAACCGCAAGCGAGACAAAATCAACTCATTGAAAAAAATACGATTGCTCAAATTGAATTGGAGCGTTACAACACCAAAGCAGAACCTCTGGTTGAATTAATACCAATCGGTAGTTATAAACAGGGGCTTAGTAAAGAGGTCAGCCCAATTTATAGGGATAAGTGCCCTTTTATCGATTTAGGCATATTGTAAAGTATGATAAAAAGGAGGCACACCATGATTCCTAATCAGCCATATGTGCAACAAACGGCTGCCATGCCGGATTACTACCAGCAAAATCCCATAAGTCCTAATCAAGCGGAAATGAATAAGCCGGCCAAGAGCGAAAATGCTCCGAAAACCCATTGCCATTGCTGCGTGGATTTGAGTCATATGCATGATTTCCATTACATGCACGACTTCCACCATATGGACGACTATCATCATATGCACGATTATCATCCCATGCATGACTTCCACCCGATGGATCATTACCATCCCATGCATGACTTCCATCCTGCAATGCATGAGTCATGGGATCCCCATATGCCTGATGATCACCATCATCCCCATGAAGGATGGGAATTTACATCACTCGATTATCATCATGAATGGTTTCATCCCTATGCTTATCCGCATCATATGTATCATATGCATCATATGCATCATCCTATTTGCTACCCTGTTATCTGTTACCCGGCTGACAAAGATCAACAAGGCCAGCCAAGATAAGCGAGCAGCTCTCCTATTAACAATACGCAGAAACCAAAACGGACAGATGGAATGTCATCGACATTCCATCTGTCCGTTTTTGACTTGATCCCTAATGCGCCAAACTCCCCTCAAGCCGAGAGCGTGACCGGCAGTGACCGACCGGAATTTGAATCAGGCTCGTTAGTCCGCGTGAAACCATGCCATAGAGTTCATCGCTTACGTTTGCATCGAAACCGAGCAGCGGTCGTCCTCCCATACGGGAAGCGGATGCCGCAAGCAGCAACCGGTGGACAAGCATCCCTGCCTCCATTTGCTGGATCCGGTAGCCGCGATAACCGAGCTTCGCATGGTGATAATTCAAATCGCCAGCAATATGGAAGCAAAGCGGCACTTGATGCAAATTTACGTTGTCCAACGACATCCCGTACTGAAGCCATCCCCTATGGTCTCCCGCACGAAGCAGCTGCAAGGCATGCGCCGAGCTATCATAACGATAAGCGCCGTTCGCGATGCCTTCAACGCCGTAAAAGGAGCCAAACAAGGTTATGCGGGACGCTGGACCATTCTGATTACCGTCCAAATCGTTTCGGTATTTAAAGGATAATAGAGCCTCATTCAATAAAGCAGCGAGACTAGATTGGCTAACCTGCAGCAAAATGAATTCATTTTCCGGTGAATATCTCTCTTGAAGCACCGACGCCAAATCATAAGACAGCCTATTTACACTCGGCAACTTATACGCAGCGCTGTTATCAGAGTCCTGCTTTTCGATTCCGATAGGTTGAAATGAATCGGAACAATCCAGCATGGAAGCTTCGTTCAGCTTCAAGAGCATCGGAAATGCCAACACTCTCCGTGAGCGCATATAATGCTCATGCTGCAGCTCCTCAAGTTCCTCGCACAAATCGGCCGCCGTAACGGCATCTCCCTTCTTCTCGTTGGAAAACCAATTAAACCCCGGCTCATTCGAGAGCGGAATGACCGCATAGGCGCTTTCTTCATGCTCGGATAAACCGAGCAGTCGATTAACGGCACGATCGAGAAATTGGAAACAGACTCCCGCCTCAAAGCCGAACCTTTTTGCCGTTTCCAGCAGCTGCCCCATTAACAGACCGGCATCCAGCCCCTGCAGACGATAACAAAAATGATTATATTTAAAGTAATTTTTCCAAAACATCGTCGACACGAAAGCAACGCCAAAAGCTGCGGATAGGTCGCATCGGTTCCCCAGCGCCTTGCTCAAGTAATCGTCAAACGAGCCTTCGCGGAGTAAAATCAATCGATGATGCGCCGCATCGTAATGGTAAACGCCATAAGGCAGCTCCTCCAGCTTCAAATATAAATAAAGCTCACTTGGATACAGCCCGCCACCTGATGGCACAAAGCGTCTGCAAAGCTGTAGCGAGCTTCCCCAATCGTCTCCCGCATCCGGGCCGTAAACGGATTGGCTAAGCTGCGTAAGGCCGAACGTATACCATAGAAAATGGCCAAGCTCCCTAAGCTTCGGCTTCGCCATTTCACGCTCTCCTACCAGCGTGAGCGGAACCTCGGCGCAGAGAGGAAAAAACGGCAAGCCCCGGTAAAGCTTATACGGGAGCGGCGCATCTTCCCAATCGGTCTCCCAATCTTTTGATTTCACCTTATCAGGGTCGAATTGTAATTGGTGCAGAAATACTTTCAGACTCATCCCTTCTCCTCCCAATAGGCTTGCATAGGGAAACGCCACATTGAGCCGTCCAATTATACTTATGGGAACGGATGCGGGTAAGCATTAAGCTGCTCTGGCGAGAGCGGCTTCTTCACATATCCAAGCTCCGAAGGAACCCGCAGTACCCGCTCCAAACCTGTCAAGCGAATCAGATGTTGTCCGAACGTCATAGGCAGCATGCCCGGAATCAGCACCTTCACGCAATGAAGGCCATTGCGCAGCGTCTCAGGCGTAGTCTGGTCCACCACGATCACATCCAGGTTTAACTCGCGTAACACGTGAAGGACGTCTTTTAAATCATCGGTTAAATCCGCATGCTTGCCCTTTGACTTAAACGCCTCCTCG
Organism: Paenibacillus sp. J31R122; assembly: GCF_056269185.1. Lineage (NCBI taxonomy): Bacteria > Bacillati > Bacillota > Bacilli > Caryophanales > Paenibacillaceae > Paenibacillus > Paenibacillus sp. J31R122. Next base: position 194,013 of record NZ_JBWDNM010000013.1, on the reverse strand, counting down.
AACGTGCGGCAAGGACGGCCGTTTTGGAGCAAAAAGTGCAGCCGTTCCTCCGACTGCTTCAAGCTGTACAGCATTGAATGATCATCCATCTGCCGGACGAGAAACGGATCATGCAGCATTTGCTCGTACTGCTCCCGATTCTCCTCCAATTTCTCGTTCAATGACAGCATCATGCCCGATAGCTCGTGGATCGCGCCTTTGGCAGCGCGTACCGGATCCGGATGGGCACCTGCCGCGCAAATCAGGTTAACGCCCTTATCCGCCCTATTTTTGGCGATCACCCAAACACTTGGAATGCCATGCTCCATCGTAGAGTTGAATAAATAAACGTCATACAAGGCAACCTCTCGTAAGCGCTCAATCATTAGGTTCAATTCGAGATCGCCGGCCGAATAAGGGTCCAAAGGTGAAAGCTGCAGCTGCGCATACCAAGTCATAAGGAACGAATCGCGTTCTACCACTTCCATTATGCCGTAAAATATAGCTTCCTCCAGACTGCCGCCTAATGCACAGCCATTCGAAGTTTCGTACACGAACCCGTGTCCGCATCCCGAACTATAATAGGCGAGCAGCTCCGGCACAAGAATCGGCCGCTCCTGTAAAAACGAGTACCCCCACACCCAATCTATTGGCCTGGTGGGATCAAACGGGCGGAAAGGGAAGTCGGGCCGCTCATACATTTCCTTCTCATGTACGCCAACCAGAACGGGATTTAGCGCCTGGTCCTTCAAATTGCGGTAGCTGTCATGGACTGCCGTTTGCTTCCCGCGCGGCGACATGCCGCAATATCTTTCCAACCCTTCCAAAATGGCGGTCATCTCACTGTCCGCATAGGAGTGCGTACGCCCAGCGCAGCCCTCATCTCCCGAGAACAAAGGCAAATTTATGCTCGCATCGGCGAATGGAGACAAGAGGTCGATCATTTTCCCGTTCAAAAATCCCGTCCGAGCGTCCAGATAATCATCTGCTAGTAGTCCTTTCAGTTCCGTCATCGAACGGCTGCGGTAGCTGTTTTCACTCACTTTTGGGCTTGGTTGCAATATGATCCGCGATGCTTCCGCAGAATCTTCAGTAACTTGCCCGCAAATTGGACAGAGCGGGTCAGGCAAGAAGAAATGGAGCGAGCTGTTCAGCGTTTGCAGATGGATTAACATTAACCGATTTTCCGCTTGCGCAGCGGAGCCTGCAAGCACTCTTCGAACCTCGGCTGCAATAACGTGAGCCATGTGCAAAAGCCCAATAGGAGATGACCAGATATCGGGCGAGGTCTCTCCATGCATGTAGTGCTGCTGAATTTCCCACATTTCCTTACGGTCATTTCCCGCCATTAAGCGCCGGAGATCGGCGCAGCCGGAGCATCCCTCCGTTCCCGGAACGACCAACGGCCCGATTACACCCTCCCCGAATGAAACAAATCCGCGCAGCCAAGGTACTCCGGACCGTTGAAACATCTCTTCCGCGAGCTGATGGTCTGAAGGGTTATAACCGTCATGTAAAACAAGTGCAAGCTCAGTGAGCTCCGGCACTTCGGTTGAAAAATCCTTTTGCCTTACCAACTGATGGTCTTCGGCTAATTCGCCGCATACAAAGTCTGCGAGCTGACCCTCCCCTATAACGGCCAAAATTACGCTCACGCTTCCTCCTCCTCCCGAAGCAGTACGCCGAACGCGCCAGCCAGCTCCACTTTCAAAAATGCCTCGGTAGTAAAATCAAACACAATTAGTTGCTTGCGGATGCGTTTTAATCGATCTAGAGCGGATTGCAAAGTCTCGTGATGTTTGATTGGTTCAGTTGACGGAATGGCTACGTTCAGTGCAGTCTCATTTGTCACATTTACAGAAGACCTGCTGATCGCATTCGCCGTCGTGCATGCAGCACCATTTTGGATTTCTAGCAAAGCATACTGCAATGCACCACGCAGCGCCCTCGTTTTGTTAAAGCCGACCGCGCCATACCAGCAGCCGTTTGCGCGAACCCATGCAACCGGGAATCCGAATGTTTCCTCGCCGAAACCGATCGCCGGCTCACCCTGCATGGTCGTTAGCGCACTCAAATAAAAGCGGCTGCGCTCATCATCATTTTGGACAAGCTGTGCTAAACGTACCGCTGGCTCTTGTGCTTCAAGCTTCCGAACAAGCGCTGCCGTCAAGCATTTTTGCAATCCGCGGCAAATGCTTTCCGCGATCGACTCCCCCGCTCCAACGCCCACAAATTCACTATGGAGAGCGGTGTCAGAGCTTTCTTTCCCTTCTTTCGCTGGACTTATAAGCCGATGGCCTATTCTCGATACATAGGCTTCAATGCCGGCAAGCCCCGCTTCTCTACGCGCTTCTTCATGATTGATGCCATTGCAGATGATTTCCGGCAGCAAGTCGGCCGGTCCATCCGTCAGCGGGTCAGCAGTTTGCACACGGCACTGGGACAGCGGAAGCTGCCACAATCCCCCTTCCTCCCATACGTGAAATATACCGGTTTCGCTTGATGTTAATCGGCTGAAATATTCAATTAATGATGATTGTGCCTTCTCTTTCGGCTCTCTTTCTAGTAGTAATTCCAATTGTTCAATTCGGCTGATAGAAGGATGACCGCTCGCAAGCGGGTGGGGGAGAAATGGATGCCAATTCCCTTCCAGCGTCTCCAAATCAAGCAGGAACAATTTATTTTTTAGCGCTGATGCCGCAACTTCGGTTGCCGTTTTGAGCCATTCGAAGACGATGACATTCGCAAGCATCGCTTCTGCCGCGGCAGAGACAACATGATGCCGCGGATCTTTGTCAATAGCCTGACGATGGAGCCTTCGCCTTGCGGACTCCCAGCCCCCCTCCGAATCCGGATGGATGAGTGGCCCTGCAATTCCCGCTTGCTTCAGCATCATCGCCGGTAGCAGCACCTTATTCTCTTCCTTGCAAATCTGTTGCAGCACCCGCAGCTCGGGCTCGCCGTCAGCATCCGACACGAACAATACCGCATCAAACGGCTGCACAGCCGTTCGCCAATCCACGTTTCCGTTTGTCAGAATAGCAATCTCGTCCACCTTAACCTCTTGATCCGATCTACGGGCATGCTCTTCCAGCTCCAAAATCCGCTTGCGATTCGTCGTTTCCGGATTCGTAATCCGCATATGAATGCGAGGCAAACCGGACTCCAATAAACATTTCACTAGCGAAACAAAAAAAGAGCCAGATCCGATGGCCAGTACGGTTGACTGTCGATAGAGCTGAAACCGGTACGCGCCCGAGCCTTCAAAGCTGTCCAAAAATTCGATCTGAGATGCATATTTCTTCAGTACGCTCTCTTGCAGCTGATGCGGCAGGTCCCGGCTTACATCCCTGACATAACCGTTGGCATGCAGCACTTCTGCGATTTCATAGACATGCCTTTGGTATTGGTCCGGCAACCCATCCGTCAGTTCATGCATCGAATGTTCGCCGTTAAATACTGGCATTAGTTTTTCAATCCATTGACCGATGGTGCTGCCTTCCATACGAAACGATCCGATATTATTTCGAAAATAGACGCTGCCGTCAGAGCTCGGGAGAAAAAAAGTGTCACCCCTTACTTTAAGCCGCATAGAAGGATCCAAATGCCATTCCTCCTTATTATGAATTCACATAAAACGTTGTAACTATTTAAAGGTATGTATAGTTATTTGTCCGTCATGCCAATTTTTATTGCAGAAAAAAAGCCCTTGTCAGCCGAATCGCTTACAAGGGCGCTTTGAATGGTCCATTCGCTTGATTATTTATAATGCATTAGCGGCAGTGAGCGCAGCTAGCACAACGAGCGCAGCCTCCGCAGCGCGCACAGCCTCCGCACCTTACGCAGTTGCCGCACCCTGCACAGCCCCCGCAGGAACAAAAACCGATACAAAATCCGAAGCAAAATCCGATGCAAAGCCGTGCATTGTTTGGATCAACTTGGCCTTGACCGGCGTTTGGCGTCATTCCACTTGATTTGTAAGGGTCAATATTCAAATTTTGAAGATCGTTTTTAAACTCATTCATCGCTGTAGCCTCCGTTATGTGATCATGATTCTTTCAACGGTTTTGACATTATTGGATATTTGCCATTAGAGCAGTTGAAACTTGCCTATGCCGTTGATTGTTCATGACATATACGTATGAAATTACCTCCGCTAGTGTTACTACTGCATCCGCCTATATGCAGAATTACTAAGTCTATATGAATACAGACAAAGAGGCTGCCTCCAAGGTCATAACTTGAAGACAGCCTCTCTAATTACGAATGATGCTACGATAACTCATTTATTACAGTAATGTCAGTTCAGAAGATTCATATATCAAATTGCACTCTTGTGTATTAACATAGGAATATTGCACACAAAGCATACCCTTGTTATCCTGAATACTCTGCTGCATAAGCAGAAGTGGTATATGCAACCCACATTGCATCATGGAATGAATCACTTGATCGGCTGTGACGATAGAAAGTGATGTGTTTGCAACTTTAAACCGACATTTCAATATTTCTTTAAGATATCTATTTAAAAGGCAGTTCTCTGGAGGCAGGTTATCGGTAATAGCCAGTCGCTTAGCAAAATAGGTTTCGGTATAAACTGGTGTTACTTCTTTACCTTCTGTATGAAAACACCTTTTTACTTTCCATAATTCTGAACCAACAGATATGTCAAATTCATTGGCCAAAGCTTCATTCGCTCTGCTTATCAGCGGGCGCTGCCACTGAACATACAATGTTTCCTTCGTTTTCATCTGATGCAAAAATATCTATCCCCTAACGTTATTGCCGTTTCATTTTTTTGATGATATTCTATCACATGTAATGACATATTGCCATTTAGAGGAGCATACACAATGCCTTTGTACGACCAAATTATAGAGAGCATCATGAAAAAAATAAATAACCATGAATTAAAGGAAGGCGATATGCTTCCTACTGAAATAGAACTAAGTGCACAATTCAAAGTAAGTCGTCCTACTGTTCGTACAGCCATGCTCAAATTGGTTAACGAAGGATACCTGACGCGAGTAAAAGGCCGAGGTACATTTGTAACCAAGCCCAAACTTGCACAAGAATCCTCACAATTTATTGAAAGCTACAATGAAGAAATGTTGAGTAAGGGACTCACTCCACGAACCTTCGTTTTGGATTTTAAAGTGATTACTAAAAATAATTTAGTTTCTGCTAAATTAAATATTTCTCCTAGTGATAAAATTATTCTGTTACGACGCCTACGTTATGTGCAGCCTACTAATGAAGAAAAACCCGTTGTGCTGACTACCGTATTTATTCCTTATGATCTTGTACCAGATTTGTTGAATTATGACCTTGAATCTTTTTCATTATACGAAGTATTAGACAAACATGGTATCACGGTTACTCAGGTGATTCGTGAATTGGAAATCAAGATGCTGTATGGAAAAACAGCACGTCTACTTGAGGCAAAAGAGAATTCTGCGGCTCACTTTATCTCTTCTACCGGCTATGATGCTGATGGGCGAGTAGTTGAATACTCAGAAAGCTTCTATCCCGCTGATCGCAATAAGTTTATTATAAAAGTTTCAAACTAGTATAATATTCTGATCATAGAGCAATCTTAAAGGTTCAATAACCTGAGATTGCTCTTATTTAGTGTGCAGATCATTCTATACGAAATAGCAATTTACAACGGTTTAGAAGGTTGCTACAATACTTATGTTATTACATTTAAATAAAATGACGTCTAGGAGGACACTATGTCAGAACATACTTTCACGATCTATTTGATTCATCACAGCCATACTGACATTGGATACACAGATTATCAGGAAAAAATTGAGATGCATCATGTTCATTTTATTAAAGAAGCTATCCATATTCTAAATGCAGCACATCAAGGAAAAGAAGAATGGCTTGGATTCAAATGGAACTGCGAAAGCTTCTGGTGTGTGGAGAAGTTTTTGGAGTACTCTTCGCAAGAAGAAATCAATGATTTTATCAAATATATTAATTCTGGCGAGATCGGGCTCTCCGGAAATTACTTAAACCTTACAGAACTGGTGGATGAAAGAGTTCTTCGTGATACATTTGCCCGTAACGTAGAGACGATGCGAAACTATAATATTTCTATGAAATCCGGCATGACTGCTGATATTAACGGCTATAGCTGGGGGTATGCTGATGCGCTCGCAGACCATGGAGTCGAGAACTTAATGTCCTGCATCCATGCTCATCATGGCTATCATCCACTATTTAAGAAGCAAACACCATTCTACTGGCAGTCACCAAAAGGAAGTAAAGTGCTAGTGTGGAACGGCGAACATTATTTGGTTGGAAATGAACTTGGCATCACGCAAGTAGGTGAATACGAATATAGCATTCGCGACAATTTCACTTCTGCCAATGTAGATAAATTCACAAAAGCCGAAATGCGAATTGAAGCTTATGTGCGAGTGCTCCAAGAAGAAGAGCATCCTTACCCATTCGTTCCGCTGAGCATATCGGGTAGAATGACAGATAATGCGCCACCCAACACAAAAATTATTGAGTTTGTCAATAAATACAACGCTCTTCACGGTGACCAGATCCGACTGGAAATGGTCACATTAGATGAGTTTTTTGAAGTATTAAGAAATAGCAAAGAAGAGATCCCAACCTACTCAGGCGACTGGGCTGACTGGTGGGCAGATGGTGTAGGTTCTACCCCAACTGTAGTACAGCATTATCGTGAAGCGAGCCGCAAGCTTGATATTGCCCATAAGCTCGATCCAGAATTCCAGTTCTGCAGCAAAGAATTGCTCGATAAAGCAAGCTACAATCTCATGTTCTATGCTGAACATACTTGGGGCTATTCTTCTTCCGTCTCCGAGCCGTGGCATCCAGGGGTAAATAAATTAGATTTGCGCAAAAGTTTATACGCACAGAAAGCTAATGAGTATGCTTCACGCGCCTGTGACCAGATCAGCTTTGCTAATGGGGAGACGCCATTCACTTTTAAAAACGAGCTATCTATGATCGCGATGAACCCACACGATACACGGGTGACGGATGTGATTCAAGCCGAAATGGAAGTTATTTATAACCCGCATTTTGAAGTTGTAGATGATACAACCGGTCAGACTGTTCCATATCAAATTGGGTCTTATTCACGTGGAAAAACATTGAATATCTTGGCTACTCTAGAGCCACACGAGAAGAAGCGCTATTCCATTCGTTTCACGGAAGCTCCACTTCTGTCTTCCTCTGGCCATTTTGAACAAATAGGTATTGATGGCGTAAATGACCTTTCTCCATCCTTTAAGCGTCAACTGGATAAAGGTAGTGTGGTATCCGAATATTACCTGGAAAATTCATTTTTCCGCATCCAATACAACGAAGGCGAAGGAATTAACTCGGTGTTGGATAAACGACGGAACCAGGAATTAGTAAAAAGCGATGCTCCTTACCGAGCTTTTACTCCTATATATGAAGTAACTGATGTTACTACAACGCAGTGCGATGAACGCCGCCTAATGGGACGCAACCGTAAATCAACTTCAACTCGTCGTTATGAGGGTAAGCTGCGGGGAGTAAATGTGCTGGAGGATGGAAACGTTTATTCCAGAATTGAATTACACTATGATCTAGAAGGAACTTCATTGTGCTCACTTCTGGTTACAGCTTACAAGGATATCCCGAGAATTGATGTAGACTTCCGTTGCCACAAGGACAGTGTATGGAATCCTGAAAATTTATATCTGGCGCTTCCCTTCACCACAGGAGAATCCGATGAACAATTGTGGATCGACAAAACCGGAGCTGTTCTGCGTCCACGTATAGACCAAATACCTGGAACCTGTACAGATTTCTATGCCGTACAAAATGGCCTGTGCCTATGTTCCTCTAAAGGTTCCCTTGCAATAGCTACACCTGACACGCCTCTCCTCATGATGGGCGACATCAAGTCGCATGAGATAAAGCTTGCTGGTGAAGCAGGGGTCAATAATCTGGATCATGTATATGCATGGATCATGAATAACTTCTGGGAAACCAATTTCAAAGTGGATCTTGGCGGTTTCCATCAATATCGTTATACACTGCTGCTAAGTGATAGCACTAATGCTGAAGATGTACTGCAGCAGGCTAAAATTGTGAATACTTCTATACTGGGATTCCAATCCTATCAATAGGACGCACCGCAATGTAACTAAGCACAAAGTAAATTTTGACCATAACGTTTACATCAGTATATAAAGACGAAACCACTCCTGACAATGGAGTGGTTTTTAAGTAGAACATCGTCATACCTTTTCAAAGATTATACTTTTTGACAATGAAAATAATAGTAGGAGAAGTGCTGGGTGGGCTTATGACTCGTTGGCTTGGATACACAAGCTTTATTTTTTCACAGCCTGATAGACGAATTTTTGACTTCCGTCAGTAGGTTGTTTCCCATCCTCGAAATCCGCACATACGGTTACTTCTGTAAACCCGATGCTTTGCAAAATGTACCTGAATTCTTCTACCCCATACCACCGTAACGCAAAACGTTGCAATTCAGTTTGGATTAGTTTTCCTTCATGCCATTTTTCATACTTTAAATAGTCGACTCTATACTGGTGAAAGAAAATATCAGCTTCTACACATTTACTTTCCATCGTGATGATGTCACCATTGGGAAAGTGATAGGTTGCTGATCCACCCCACTTATTGAGATGAGATCTGTCGAAATCCTTCTCCGGCAAAAATAAATCAAGTATGAGACGACCACCTGGTTCCAGATGTTCATACAGTCGATTGAGAACCTTTAGCGAAGCTTCACGTTGTTCAATTAACAAAAATGAACCGCCAGGAATTATGATAGCCTCATATTTATGTGGCAAAGAAAGCTCCAGCAAGTCTGCTTGATATAAGTTCGTATTCAGTCCACGTTCGTCAGAGCGTTTTCGACAAGAAGCCAACATTTCGGCTGAATAGTCCACTCCATCAACAGTAAGACCAGCTTCCAGAAGTGGGATAATAACACGTCCTGAACCAACCATTGCTTCGAGAATACGCCCCTTGCAATCTTTAAGCTTGTCTTGATAATATTCAACATCTCCACCAAAAGAATGTCCTATTCTCTTGGTCAGGTCATATACTTCAGTACAAAGTTCTCCATAATTACTAAAAGACATAAATGTGTTTTCCCTCCGTAATTTGCGTTTTAGAAGGGATAACATATGTAATTATCCCTTCCGCACCTCTAGAATAGTTTTATTACCAACGGTTGATTGAATTTTTCTCAAGATAATCACTCACTTTCTATTAGGTTATATTCACTGTAACGCGGAAGTATTGTCTGGACAATGGATAATTTAATTATAATGAACATTACTGCCTGGTATCCCAAATATCCCATTACTTGATTTTCTTCACCATTAAAGTAATACAATCACTACTTAGTAATATGGGTTTTCCGTCTCTTTTAATTTCAAATTCTAAAGGCTTGACCAGACAACTTATTTGTTTCCAATCGCAATATACACGTTTGAGCAAGTCCCAACCTTGGTCAGTAGTCATATTAACCTCAATTAATGGCTCTAGACTTTGGTTTGTTAATAAATTTGTTTCTTTGATGTTAGTGTTCATTATGATGCAGTTTATCCCATCTATTTTTGTTCCATTAGTCATATCTGCTAGGACTTTATTTAGCGTTTCTTTCGACTTAACATGTTCAAGACTTGAAACTGCGATTATTACGTCAAATTGATTTGGGATAATATCGTATTCTCCAATATCACATCTAACAGGCTTAATATATTTTTCTACCCCGTATTCTTTACTATAATCAACCAATTTTGAAAGAGCTGATTCTAATAGGTCAACGCAAATAATCTGGCCTTTTATATCTATTAGTTTTTCCGCCATTGGAATACTGTTTCTTCCAACACCACATCCTAAATCGAGTATCATTAGTTCATCTTTACCGTCTAAATAAGCAAATGAATCCATCACCGTTTTTACAGGCTTATGTAACCACGAACCTTCCTCAAACAATTTATAATGATCATAGCAGTGTTCATGATACCTTTTCTCTTCATCACGAATGTAATCAATTTTATTCATAATCAATTCCCCTTACGTTCCACTGTTCTATCTTCTCCCATGATCACCAATGCTTTTCCATAGCTTCTTCACTTCGAGAGAAGCCATTTCTTGAGTAAAACCGCACACTATCACTACTTGGCCAAAGGATAAGAAACTCGACATTATTCTCTTTTGACCAATTTTCCATAGCATTATGAATGTTGCTGCCGATACCTTGACTTCTAAAAGCAGGACGAGTGTAGACATTGGTCACATAACCGTAATAAGGGTCGGGAGATTTTCCGGGTCTGGGTACCTTATGTATTAATTGCAGGTACATATGTGAGACTATTTTATTATCAACTTCTGCTACCCAAATGAGCCAATCACCTTTATTAATTGCTGTTATCAAAAAATCACTACAAATTTGGTAAAAATCCTCAAATCTAGCTTCATTATTGTTATAGTCCTCTTCCGAGAAGTCCCAGCGCATTTGAACAAGTTCATCCACATCATCTAATGTCGCTAATCGAACATTTACCATAGGTCCACTCCTTCTTATTTGTTAACTAAGAAATTTTCTCATCACGGTACCATTGGTGAGCTAAGAAGCTGATACAACAACCAAAATAATATAAATGGAATACAACAGGCAATTAGAATTAAGATAACGACTGCCCTGCTTTTTAATTGTTTCAATGTCGAAACCCCCGTTAGTTAATGTCAGTAAGCTTTACAGCGATCATATTAATGCCCATCCCATTAGTCGAATTTCAATTGTTGCTTTGACTGTATTTCATACAATCAGATCTACATTCAAAACGACGTTTTCAACCTAGACTGTATTTCATACAATCTAATCATCAATTCTGCGGACAATGAGTGTCTAGTTTCCTATTAGATTGTACATTTTCCATTCAAACACATAGAAACAAGGAAGTAACAGGTGTTTGATTGCACAATTTCCATTCAAATTAACCATCCCTTTTGATTCTTTAAAAATAGAACATTGCTTCCATTGCCCATTCAATTTTACTATATTTCGGTAATAATGAAACTAAAACTTCATGATACAAGGCCCATTAACGTTGCGAAGCGCTGCCTTTCGTCATTGTACTATCTTGTTATCCTACTTATATTCGAAGTCTTGCATACAACTAAATTAAAGAGCTAATACAGCCTATTTTTGTAAAATGCTGTTGACAGCAGCATTATTCAGTTGTATGGTTAGTTACATGAGTAGTTAACCAGTTTGGTGGTGATGAAGAAATGGCATTTTTGATTGACGATAGCCGACCAATATTTGTTCAGATTGCAGAACGGATTGAAGATGACATTATTGAGGGTGTACTGCCCGAAGAATCGCAGGTTCTTTCGACGAACCAGTTTGCAGCCTTTTACAAGATAAATCCGGCTACTGCCGCGAAAGGTGTGAATATGCTTGTTGACGATGGAATTTTGTACAAAAAGCGAGGGATTGGCATGTTTGTGTCAGAGGGTGCTCGTGTGAAAGTGATTGAGAAGCGGAAGGAACAATTTTTTGAAGAGTATGTAGTAACGATGGTGCGGGAAGCGAAGAAGCTTGGCATCTCGGCCGAACAGTTAACGGATATGATCCGGAGAGGGGACCATGCATAATGAGTAAAATAGTCGAGTTGAACGGGCTGATGAAGACGTATGGAGATGTGCAGGCAATCAACAATGTCAGTTTTTCCATTGAAGAAGGGAAAATCTACGGTTTGCTAGGCCGGAACGGGGCAGGGAAGACGACGATCATGCATATGATTACCGCCCAGCTGTTCGCTACAAGCGGAGAGCTTCGCGTATTCGGAGAAAATCCCTACGAAAATAACCGCGTACTCAGTCAGATTTGTTTTATAAAGGAGAGCCAGAAATATCCTGATATCTATCGTATTATTGATGTGCTGAAAATTTCAGCTTCACTCTTTCCCAACTGGGATCACGATTATGCGCTCTCGCTTGCAGAAGATTTTCGACTTCCGTTAAAACGGAGAATGAAGAAGCTCTCCAGAGGGATGCTCTCCTCTGTTGGCATTATTGTTGGTCTTGCGAGCCGAGCGCCGCTCACAATATTCGATGAGCCATACCTGGGGCTTGATGCGGTAGCACGCAGTTTGTTTTATGATCGCTTGATTGAGGATTACTCGCTGCATCCACGAACAGTCATTCTCTCCACGCACCTCATCGATGAAGTAAGCCGCCTCTTGGAGCATGTGATCGTGATCGATAACGGAACCTTAATCATCGATGAGGATGCCGAGGCACTTCGTGACCGGGCGTTTACCCTGATGGGACCAAAAGCTGCAGTTGAATCCTTCACAGCAGACAAGGAGGTCATCCATCATGAACCTTTTGGTAACCTGGTATCAGCAACCGTGATGGGCCATTGGAATGCTATTGAACGCAAACAGGCAGAAGCTTTCGGACTTGAGCTTACCCCCGTATCTCTACAGCAGCTCATTATTTATCTGACAAATGGAAAAACACAAAGAAAGGCGGTTGAAGTCTAATGAACCGAGTCGTAAGTGTCATAAGAATGCACAGCAGGGATAAGTGGTCGTGGTTTTTCGTCCCTTGGCTGGTTATGCTTTCGAGCTTTATTGTTAATTTTGTTATCAGCTTTTTTGTTGATGAACCTCTTACAACAGGTGGTCTTTCCTCGATCTACTGTTATATGTTAGTAGCGGGAATTATTACATTGGCACAGACATTTCCGTTCGCGCTTGGCATGAGTGTAAGCAGAACGGATTATTATCTGGGAACCTCGGCTATGATTATTCTAACAAGCGTTGGATCTGCCATTATACTTTTTCTTCTCGGTCTCATAGAAGGTTGGACGGGGGCATGGGGGAGTGATCTTAATTTCTTTAATCTACCGTATCTCAGTGCTGGTCCTCTCATCAATCAATTCACGGTGCCTCTTGTCATCTTGTTGTTCATGTATTATTTAGGGATTATGATTGCTGCTATACAAAAGCGTACAGGACGTAATGGCATGTTTATCGTCGCAGGCTTTCTGCTAATGGTGTCTACAGTCCTTGGATTCCTAGCTAACTATCTAAATTGGTATCCTTCTATCTTTCATTGGATGGGCGAACAATCCGCTGTTGACTATGCTCTGTGGATGCTTCCTTTCATCGTAATATTCGCGTTAGTGTCTTACCTTCTGCTGCGTCGAGCGACGATATAATTCTTCAGTTTAAATAATTGTGCCCGCTAATAACAGATCGATTCGCCATGATTGAGTCGATAGGCGGAAGCTACAAAGTAACAACTACTAAAGCTAACGAACAAACCATTAAAACAGTAGCAACCGACGGTATTTATTTACTTGTTGAAGAAAATGAACGACAACAGTTAGAAAATCTACATGTACTACCAGGATGAGCAGCAATAAACGAGCTAAATCTTTTGATAGATAACAACTCGGAATAGAGTGTGATCGACTAACGCTCACACTCTATTTTGCATTTATCTACTTGCAAAGGGATCTCAAGCCATCCTCCTTGTCTTTCGAAAAAAACATATTTCGCAGACATAGCTCCTCCACTTGAAAATATCCCTAATTTCTCTATCAGCTTTCGTACTCTACGCTTGCAAGAAGAACGGCCGAAGAACCAGTCGGGAAGCCTGCTTCTACGATTTGAAACATCTCATCGTTTATGGCCCCGTAAGGCGAATCGTTGCCGTACAGGAGGATGATCGAATTATAAGCTCGGATGGTTTCATCGATCGTTGCCGGCAGTTGTTCAACAAACGGCTCGTGCTGCGAATATTCATACCGCAAATACTCGACAAATGCCATACGTTCTTCCTCATTGTTGAAAAAATGCAGCTCAAGAAAATCTTCGTCGATCCAGGAACACCCTGTGCTTGCTAGAAAGGCGGAAGGAAGCGCATCTCCGTCATCGTCGTAAACGATCTCGACAAAACCTCCCAGTTCTTCTTCGGATGAGAAGTTGGCCCCCCATATCGTTACGATATGTTTCATCTTGACTCACCTACCCTGTTGTTCAGCTTTTGAGATACAAACACCAAAATGATCACGTCTGGTTTCCCATAACAAATCACCGTAACAGACCGCAGCCCTAATATAAGTAGTACTATCCCCGGCCGCATCGGCAGCACCTCCATAGTTATATTTCCGTATAATTATCGCCCGTATCGACTGTTCCGCTGCTACCATTCATAGAAGTTATCCTCAATGAGCTCAGTGAACGAACTCGCCACAACGTCCATCTCTCCCGAATCATGGTAGCAGATGAGAACTTCCCCTTTTGAATTGATCATGATGGGATCGCCGGAACCGTTCATCGAAATAACATAACTGTCCTGCAGTTGATCACCAACAGAGGTCCCCATGAACTGTTGTCTAAACTCCAATGTCAATTCGACGATCGTTTCATTTCCCATCACGGAGCCATTAGAGAATGCGTATACGGGCAATCCTGCATACGCTCCACCGAAAGCCTTGATGAATTGGATATAATCCGCATGGATGGTCACATTCAAGCGGAGCTCCGCATCAGCAATTTGTTCGGCACTTGCAGGTATACCGACGAGGGAGGCATTGTCATCTTTGCCTAAAAAATGATGCAGCCGTTTCATCAGTTCTTCTTTCAACATGAAGTCGTCCTCCTCACTTGCGCTTGTCCATCAATGCCAATATGGCTGTGAACAACTGCTTCACATATTGATGCTCCTGATCTACCAGGCTCATCGCAACTATCGTTTATCCTTCCATTGAAAGCAGGGGTTCGTAGGGACGTGCTCATGGGGTATAATGCATTGGCAAGCCCAATACATTCTCCCGGATCATGTCGAGGTTCATATGTCGGGCGAATCAATGATCTCCTGATTTAATAGATTAAATTTTCCACTGAAACCAACGGCCATGTCCATCAGTTGCTGCAATCGTTTCCTTATGTTCCTTGCCATCAAGATAATAATCAAGATGGAGATTTAAATCCCACATATTATTGTAGAGGTGAAACACATCTCTAGTTTTACCCAGTTTTTGAAGACAGTCTACTAACTCATGTTTATCTTCTTCAGGTATTTGATTGGCTACATGTGTGTGAAAAACACAAATAACACAATCCTTAGGAATTGTTGCTGTGATTTCAGTCAGTAGTTTCACACCGTTCCCATCAACTAACTCCAAAGCTTGCTCTTTTAAACAGTTAGCAGCCATCTCAAAATTGTCTAGTCGGTCAGTATGCTCAGGCCATATCAATGACTTTAACCAAAGGTAGTCGTCAGGGTCATTTAGATCATTTACATGTAGATCAATTCCTATTCTTTTGGTCACTGGCGGGCTATTTTTAAGAAGAAATGGTAGTCTATCTCCATGTATTTCCGACTTGATTAACAGTTTGGAATGAGCATTCCCATATACTTCTTTGGAGTTATAAGAGTAACAAAACTTATCCCAAAGAAGCTGCAAACCCGCACTAGTTCCAATTTCAATTAACGCTAATGGCTTTTTTGTTTTTTCATAAATATAGCAAAATGATGGGTATAGATAAGCGCATCGTCTAACCTCGTTTGTTTGTACAAGCTTACTTTTTAAAATTGAAATAATATCATCCCCATGTTGCAGACAAAAATCTTTGAAAGAAGCAAATGACATTGTAGCCTCCCTCACATTGCTTACAATGCTACCATAATACTCTATTAATTCATGGTTCTTCCCTTTCAATAACAAGTAATGGACCGCTCCGAAAAATAGATTTGGGACAGGTTGGCCTTGCCCAACATGAGATGCCATTTGAAGTAATTCGTCGTCATCTGCGATTTTCACTGAAAGGTGTTCGTATAAGTTGCTTGAGTTTCTGCACTCTCTGACTGCAAACACCCTAAAGAGATCGGATATTACTTTCACATCCAATACTATCCCTCCTCATTTCCATCTACCGGAATTGTATCACTTCATCTCGATAAATAATATTCAAAGGCTTTTATAAACTATATAAAAAATACTTATCGATATTTAAATATGAGTGAACCTATTGAAGAATAACCGTTAGGGGAAGTACTAATTGAAATTTAATATGGGACGGGACGGACACCTAGTTACCACACATCTAGTTACCACTGTTCTATTTCAATGAATCTAAGTGGATCGGCGTTTAGAATGGATATCGTACAATCAAACACCTGCTACTTCCATGTTTCTATGTGTTTGAATGGAAAAGATACAATCTAATAGTACGCTAGAGTCTTTTTGTCTACAAAACGTACATTTAGCCTGTACGAAATACAGTCTGGGTCAAAATATATCGTTTTGATATAACTATTATTGAATGAAATACAGTCAAACAATCAAAAAAATGAAGAGTAAGCCTCCCTCACGATCTGCCTGCCGCTGATTTCCGTTATAAGCCTTATTTTGTATTGCCTTTCTGTTCTTTAACCGGAACAGAACCATATCAGATGATTTCACTATGACAATTTCAAATTATAAAAAAGCCGAACGAATCCTTCGTAAAGGTTTCATCGGCTTTCTGCATTAACTTTTAAACATAAACTTGATTGGATCATTCCTTGTTAAGTTTTGAGTCATTTGTGTATTTAACGACAGGCCATTTTTCCTTGCGCAATGCATCCAGCGATTCCGTGTAAACATGCAAATTGTCTCGAACCAGATCGCGAGGGGTAAGTGCCATCCATTGGTTCAACGATACATCGACAAATCGGTCACTCTTAAACATTTCTAAAAACCACAATGTTTGGTTGCCCGTATTCTGAATGTAATGCCCATAAGCAAATGGGACATAGCCAACATCACCAGCCCTATAATCAAAAGTGCGAGCTGCTCCATTACCAGCAAATACCGTCATTCTTCCTTGTCCAGTAAGGTAATATTGCCACTCATCATTATTAGGATGCCAATGAAGCTCTCTCATAGCACCGGGCTCGATCTCAACTAGCGCAGCAGCGATCGTTTTCGCGATAGGAAAGTTGGAGGAATCCACAATTCTTACACTTCCGCCGGGCGTTTTAAGCGGTGCTTGTGCCAGCAGCTGATACTTGAAGCTTTGCGGGATTGTACCAAAAGGGGACTGGACCTTCTGACTTTCCAGCGATCCTGGAACTTCATCTTGAAAAATATAAACCTGTTCTGACGGAATATGATCAAAGGCACTTTCTGGAACACCGAAATTGGCTGCCAGTACATCTTTTGGTGTATGTGCAAACCAATCAGAGATAGATAATGTGTTAAGGTCAGAAAAACTTCCGTTATCAAAAACGAGAAGAAATTCACATCCATCTTCAAGCCCCTGAATCGAATGTGGTATACCTGCGGGAAAGTACCAAAGATCACCTGGCCCGATATCAGCGATGAAATTTCTCCCTTCCTGATCTACCGAAGTAATCCGCGCCCCGCCTAGCAGCATAAAAGCCCATTCTGCTTGCTGATGCCAGTGAAGTTCGCGCACGCCACCCGGCGTTAAGCGCATATTAACGCCTGCAAGTGTTGTCGCTATCGGCAGCTCTCTTACAGTGATCTCCCGCGACCATCCACCGTGGTTTAATTGCATATGAGTATCTGAAAATGAAAATTTCAAGTTAGGAATCAAACCAGCATCAGTAATCGGTGGTACTAACATGTTGGGGTTCTCCAAATCCCGCATGATGTCCCGTGGTCCGAAATCTGTCGCTCCAGCGCCATCATTCCTTATGGGCTGCGGAACATTTTGGTTAGCAGCATGAGTTCCATGTCGGTTTTCCATATGACATACTCCTCTCATTTGAACGGGCACATACAGCATTCTGTAACCTTCATTCAAATAATTTATGCCATAGGTTCCATTCGTAGGACAATAATACGTTGAAACTCAAACTTGCCGATTACTCAATTTTCAATTCAACCACTATCAAACAAAAACTTCATAAAGCCCAATTGCAATTAATATTAATCCTCCAATAGATTTAGAATATTTTCCCAACCAGGTCATCGCAATGCGATGCCCAATACGCTCGCCGA
This sequence comes from Paenibacillus sp. J31R122, assembly GCF_056269185.1. Lineage (NCBI taxonomy): Bacteria > Bacillati > Bacillota > Bacilli > Caryophanales > Paenibacillaceae > Paenibacillus > Paenibacillus sp. J31R122. Next base: position 175,997 of record NZ_JBWDNM010000013.1, on the reverse strand, counting down.
TAGCTACAGTTATTAACGAAAACACACCAACTGAGATTGCAGTCAGAATAGGCGAGGCACCGCTAACCCCCGCTCCAAAGCCCATAGCGATACAATTCATTGAAAGTGCAAAGCCTAACGAGATAGATTCTTTCCATGAGATAGTTTTGCTAATATCACTCATAGCAGGTAACGGCCTTGATACATCAGTAGTCGCACCTTTAGGTTTCATACTCCATATCCCGAGCAACATAAGGACAATGCCACCAATTAAATCGGTGTTCTGTTGACTCATATATCCAGATGAGAATTGACCTAGTGTAATCGATAAATAGGCTGCGGTCATTCCAAAAATAGCAATTAATAGGTTTGATAAGATTGGGATTCTTGTTGATCGTGTTCCGAAAGATACACCAATCCCTATATTATCAATATTAGATACGAAACCAATTAATATGATCGAAATCCAGTGCATATCTATTCCCCCCTCCAACTCTTCTATTATGTAGAGTATGCTAGAGGAGGTTTTATAGATTGTGTTGTTTGTTTACTATCTCGCACCACTTACTATTTTGTAACTAACAAGATAGTAATGAGCTGGTGCTTTTTAGTTCGATAGAATGAGCTCCACCATTTCAGAATTTGGTCTAGTTAACATAATTGTAATGACAAAATATTTTGCACCATGTAAAGCATCGACAGACCTTGCTTTATTATCATTATTCTTTACTGTTACTCGCTCATTAATTGAGATAATCCGTTCATCTATAAATTGGGAATACTCTTCTTGATAAATTTCTCTGAGGGAAGACACGATAACGGGATGTAATTGTTGTAATAGTGCCCCTTCAATTAAATCTTCTCTTGGTGCTGAAAATACTATAATGTCAGTGTCATTAGTTGTACCTAATATAAGAAAACAAAAGACCAAAAAGCTAATAACATATTTGCTGATCACATGATCACCCTTACCGTTTTTAGGTTATTATCCCCATAAATGGAATTATAAACCTGATAACATTTTCGGTTCAGCCGCTGAATTCAGGGGTCTAACCACTTGTGCAACTCAATCTAATCTATTTATGCAACTATTCATTCTCTAACCTTATCTCACTTAATGTTCGACAGTCTGCTCTTCCTTAATAAGTAGAACTAATAAATACTGCAAAACAGCCATCGCGAACAATACCACTGGCAACCATGCGGATTGTAGATCTTTAGCCAGCAAAATCAACACCACAATCGATATAACTCGACCCGCGTTAAGGAACAGCTCTCTCATAACAACCGATTCCACCCGCAATTGACCCTTGAGAGGCAGTGTGCCAATTATGCGATAATAATAAGAAGTAAGTGTATTTACCGCCAGTGGATTACAAATCGAGAATACGATCATAAACATCGCAACCGACCATAACTGTACTTGAATAAGCAGCAGCACAGCTCCAATCGCTACACCCGTTGTCGAATAAAACACATATTTACGCACATGCTCCTGCTGTGCTTTCCGAGAAATAACGTAGCCAGTCATTACAGTAAGTGATGAGAAAAACATACCAAAATAACCAACCCAGTCCTCACGTCCGACCGACTGAAAAAGCAATATATTAGGAAGGAACAGCATAATGCCCTGAAACAATCCTAGCACGAAAAAACTGTACAGCGCTTTGACCCAGCGCCGATTCTTACTCATAACAAGCCCCATAAATTTTAAATAATAGGCTTTATGATGGGATTTAATCATTGGAATTCGAAAGCTGCCAAGTGCTGCAAGAAGGAACATAACAAACGCAAGCGTGAATATAAAAATATAGCCTTGAAGCCCTTCATTGTGCTGTATGATAAAGCCTGCAAGTGCCGGGCCTGCTAAGCCCGCCGTACTAAATACGATCATATTTACAGCCAAAAAACGAATCCTATTCGCTTCCGTTGATACATCATATTGGATCACTATGTAACCCGTCCAGTATAGTCCAGCAGCTATTCCATTAAACACAGCAAATAGTAGGTAATATTGCGCAACTTGTTCCTGAGCGATAATAACAAACAGATAAAAAATAGCGATCATCACAATGCCAAGCCGATAGGTGACCATTCTGTCCTTCTGCTTGGAAATCCAGCCTCCTAAAGCGAAAGCAAACGGAGTAATGATGAAGACGACAATGTTGTAAACTCCGTTAACAGCTAAGTCCTCTGTCAGACGCCATAAGTATAGATTGAGAAATAAACCTGACATTGATGCACCGAACTGAAAGCAACTATGAATGATTAATGCAGTAATTGCGTCTTTGCCCAACCTTTGATCAGGGGGCAGCGGCGCAATTTTAAACCTGTTCCATCTCGTTTTAGTCCACAAGCCAGTTCCCAATGCTGCTTCCCCCATTACTGAATATCATTTAGTTGTCTTTGGTTTCATTCTAACACATCCAAATGAGACGTCCTGAGCAATGGAAATCGCTTCCTCTGTCAAAATTGCCTCTCTCCTTGCATATGGAACCATATCGATTGCCTATCCCTTGTTTTTATTGCCAATACGCACTTTTAGATGTACAACCTGAACTTGAAAAACAGGAATAGTCGATTACACTCGTCTAACCTTATAAAAATGATCGAATGAGATCTCACTGCCTATGACAAACTAAAAGCAACAAAACGAAAGGAGGCAACAATAATGGCAAAACAGCAGGGTCACGCAAGAAAGAACACACAATCGAAAACATCAGACAAAAAAAGTAATGGATCCGGCAACAACCATTAACCTCATTTCGAATCAACATAACTAAAATACCTAAACGTAAGTAAACGCCCTATTTACCTGCTCTCCTTGAGCGGTAATGGGGCGTTTTTATGCTTAAAAGCAGGCTTTTCTTATTTTCCATAGAATAATAAATGTAGACAACTTAAACTTTATACTAGAAAAAGTGGTGAATTCGCATGCATAATCCTTCTTATACAATCATTGATTTTGAAACCAGCGGTCTTGATCCAAAAAAAGACCGTGTCATCGAAATGGCGGCCATTCGCTGTGTGAATGGTGAAGTGGCAAGTGAATTTAGCACGCTAGTGCGCTTCGACGGCAAGCTATCAGCCAAAATAACGGAGCTCACCGGGATAACGGATGAGATGACCGCCTACGGCATGGATGAGGATACCGCGTTTCGTATTCTGAATCGCATGCTAGGCGATAATATTTTAATTGCACATAATGCAGCCTTTGATCTGAGCTTCCTGCATCATTCTTTACTTAGAATTGCCGGAAGATCATTTCAGAACGAATTTATTGATACATTAACACTGAGCCGTGAACGACATATTTATCCGCATACGCTGAAGGATATGTCCGATCGATATAATATTCCGCTAATTGGCGGACATCGAGCGCTTAACGATGTTATCGCATGCTGGGAGCTATTCCTCAAAATGGATGCCGAGCAGCCAACTCACGATGCAATAAATAAACTTGGCTACATCAAAAAATACGGCCCCCCTGCTTGGAGCCCGCCTCATGCTAAGCTTGAGCCCATGGAGCTCAAGTATGCACCTCGTTAAACGCAAAAGAAGGGAACGCCCTAAGACGCTCCCTTCTTTCAACACTACTATTTAAGCTGAAGCAAGCTTGACCATTGCACGTAATGCCGTATCGATCTCTCGCTCAATAGCATTGGCAACGATATCCGTATGCGGATCATACTCACCCGCTAGATCAGCATCGGCATAACCGTCTAGTGCAAGGATTGCCCCGGCCCGAGCGCCGCGCAGCGAGGAAATGATGTACAGAGCCGCTATCTCCATCTCGACAGCAATCGCACCTGCTTGCTTATACTGCTTATGAGGAATTTCAACAACACCAGAGAAAAACACATCAAGCGTTACTGTAATCCCCTTTTTGACAATGCCTTCACTCTCAAGCGCTGACTCATAAAGCGCCTCCGTTACAACGCTATCTGCTACTGCTGGAAATCCAGCCGGTACCAATTGATGCGTAAGACCCTCTGCACGAACAGCTGCCGTACTAACGACAAGACTTCCGGCAGGGTGATCCTTCGAATAAGAACCTGCAGTTCCAACTCTAATTAATGTATCGACTCCACCACGAATTAGTTCCTCAAAGCAAACTGCCGCTCCCGGCGAACCTACTCCATGACTGACGACAGCTAGCTGAACGCCTTCATACTCACCTACAAACGTCCGATATTCACGGGCAAAAGCAAGCTCCTTCACATTCGTCAGCTTTCGAGAAATAGCTTCTGCTCGGCGCGGATCACCACAAACAATCGCGCGAGACGGCAAATCTTCTGGATTAACCTGTAAAATTGGCAGCATTTTTCTAATCAAACTCCTTCGTCATCCATTCATCCTCGGGCATTGAATTCTCATCACTTGTGAACCGTTGTTCTTTGAAAGGGTCCGCATAATTGTGGAAACCATTTCGCTCCCAAAAGCCAGGACGGTCCTCTTTCATAAATTCAATACCTGTTACCCATTTCGCACTCTTCCAAAAATACAAATGTGGTACAAGCAAGCGAAGGGGCCAGCCATGCTTGTCCGTTAAAGGTTCACCGTCAAAGCGATGAGCAAGCAGTACATTATCATGCAGCAAATCCTCAAGCGGCAAATTCGTATCATAATCCTCATCCGCATGAATCATCACATAACGGGCATCCGGCTTCACCCCAAGCAAGGATAGAAAGTCTGAAAACTTAACGCCTTCCCATTCTGTATCCAGCTTCGACCAACGTGTTACACAATGTATATCACATTCCGTCTTCGACTGCGGCAACGCCAGCAGGTCATCAAAGCTGAAAGTACGCTCTTGCTCGACTTCTCCGAATATACGCAATGACCAATTATTCAAATCGTAGCGAGGGACTTCCCCTTCATGTAAAATAGGAAATCGATCCGTCACCGTCTGACCTGGCGGAACGCGATGCGCGACCTCTGGCGCAACCACAGCTTGCTTAATTGTCTTAATCTTCTTGAGACGCTCTGCTTTGTTATGCATGATGTATGCCTCCTCCAAGCGTAAACGGTTGTCGCCATCTTTTTCGGCAAAGCTAACGTTTCGCAGTGAATTATGTGCCTATTATAAATGTGAAACTTATAAATCCTTATAATTTTTAAAAACCGTTTTGCTTATCGTGAGCTTTCGTTTGCTTTACGAGCTTCCAGCATATAGCTTTTGTCTCTGAAGACAAGCATGGCCGCTATCGTAACTACATACGGCAGCATCATAGTGAAATGTGTCGGAATTGCAAAGCCTTGAAGCCTAATGCTAAGCGCGTCCATTAGTCCAAACAACAGGCTGGAGCCCGCGACACCGATTGGACTAGACTGACCAAGCATCGTTGCAACCAGAGCAATAAAGCCTCTGCCTGACGTCATTCCCTCAGTAAACATCGTTACATTGCCAAGGGAAAGCTGCGCTCCAGCCAAGCCGCATAACACACCGCACAATAAGACAGCGCCGTATTGTATCCGGGATACTTTGATACCAAGGCTTTTCGCTGCGCTTGGATTTTCCCCTGCCGCGAGTAAACGAAAGCCTGTAACTGTTTTAAATAAGAACAGATGCAGCCCAATTACGATTATAAACGCTAAATAGACAAGTGGAGAATGACCGGATATTACATCACCTAGCCAAGGAATATCTTTGATCAATGGGATTTCCCACTTCGGCAAGCCCAACATATCTTTGTTGTAATAAGCACCTTTCACATCGAATATTGCTCGCAGCAAAAAGGTAGTCAAGCCGAGTGCGAGAAAGTTAAGCGAAATACCGACAACGATGACATTTGCCTTCAAGTTAATACTCATATAGGCGAAGATCATCGAAAAAGCCATCGTACTCAGAACCGCAATCAGAACTGCTGCAACTAGGTTGCCCGTAAAGTGATTACCTACGATTGCGAAGAAAGCTCCCATTAACATGAAACCTTCTAAGCCTACATTAAACAATCCGACACGGGCGCATATGGCACCGCCAAGCGCTGCCAGCAAAATAGGAGCAACCAAACGCAGTGTCGAAGCAAATAGCGACACATCAAACAGCTGGTCCATCGGAAGCCCTCGCTTTCTTGCGTTTAATAAACGAATACGTCAGCTTAGCGGATACGAACAAGATAAGCACCGCTTGAATAATGCTGGATACCTCAAGCGGTACATCCGTGTTGCGCTCCATCCCCATTCCACCTGTTTGCAGGGCAGCGAGCAATATAGCCGCTACCGCTGTTCCAAGTGGGTGAGATCCTGCAAGCAGAGTGGCCATAATACCCGACCATGCGTAACCCGGACTAGTTAAAGCGCCATCCAAATATCGATATTGTGTGCCTAACACTTCCACTGAGCCCGCTAGTCCTGCGAATCCTCCGCTGACGAACATACTAAAAAGCATTAGCTTACCGCGCTTTACGCCGCCATAGCTCGCGAACATCGGATTTCCGCCTAGCATTCTTATTTCATAGCCTTTTACGGTATATTTCATAAACAAAAAGGTTAAAACAGCTCCTACTACTGCAAAAATAAATCCGACATGTACACTCATTCCATCAAATAGCTTTGGCAGCCAAGCCGCCTTATCTATCATTACGGTTTGAGCCATAGCTGCAGATCCACTTCGATCCATCAAAGGGTAAGAGACGATGTATCCCGCGAATAAGGTTGCTATATAATTGAGAAGTAATGTTGTAATTAATAGGTTCATCCGAAATCTAGCATCGAGCCAGCCGGCAAATGCCGACCATATTCCCCCGGAAATAATTCCGGCAATAATAGCTGCTGTGAGTTTAAACCAACCTGGTCCCGGCAAGTAAATAGCCGTTAGTGCAGCACTTAATGCGCCAAGCACCATCTGGCCCTCTGACCCCATATTGAAAAATCCGGCGCGAAAGGCTATCGCCACGCCAAGACCGATTAGAATAATAGGCGTCGCTCTGCTTAATGTGTTCGTAAAGAAATAAAAGTTGCCGAATGCGCCCTTCCACATTTCCGCATATGTTTCTGTAATGGATCCGCCGACGACTGCAATCGCAATAGCCCCGGCTGCTAGCCCTACCACAATGGCCAGAAGAGGCTGCAGCAACGAACGTCCAAATTGTATCAGCTTATCCAACCGCTTTTCCTCCCGCCATCATCAAACTGATCTGGTCCTCCGTTGCCGAATCCGCAGTTAGCTCGCCGACAATCCTTCCTTCGAACATAACTAATATACGATCAGAAAGCTTTAAAATCTCTGTCAATTCCGATGAAACAAGCAAAATGGCACCGCGTTCATCACGTTTCTTGAGAAGCTCGCCATGTATAATTTCCATCGCTCCAACGTCAACCCCGCGAGTCGGTTCCGCTGCTATAAGAAATGGAGTCTTCTGCGCAAGCTCCCTGGCAACGATTAGCTTTTGCAAATTTCCTCCAGATAAAAATTGTGCTTTTGTTGACAATGAGCCTGTTTTTATCCCAAACCGCTGCACCCATTCTGCTACCATGCCGCGAATACTCGAACCGCGCAAAATACCATACTTCTGATGTTTTCCAGTATGTCCCATCAAACCATTCTCTGTAACTGTCGCATCCTTAGCAACACCCCACTGATAGCGATCCTCCGGTATGTGGGCTAAGCCACCTTCACGAATCTTACTCACGGACGCACCTGTCATATCGCTGCCAAGCAGCTTTATTGCTCCGTCATCCGTTTTTATCAGGCCAGAAATCGCTTGCAGCAGCTCCGACTGACCGTTGCCGGAAATACCTGCAATACCTACAATCTCACCCTCGTTTACGCGCAAGCTTACTTGATCGAGCAAGGGCTTCACTTTCGTTCCATGAATGGAGATGTTTGAAACCTCCAGAACCGGCTTGCCGGGTAAAGCTTTGTTACGAGATATATTTACTAATTCACGACCTACCATAAGTTGCGATAACTGTTCCTCATTCGTATCGGCAGCATTAACTGTGCCTGTAACCTTACCATCCCGCAGAACCGTAATACGGTCAGCGACCTCCATAATTTCTTGCAGCTTATGACTGATCAATATAAAGCTTTTCCCTTGACGTGCCAGTTCCTTAATCGCTGCCAAAAGTTCTTTCACTTCTAGCGGAGTCAATACGCCTGTCGGCTCGTCCAATATAATAATTTCCGCTCCTTGATGGAGCACTTTCAATATTTCTACACGCTGCTGAACACCCAGCGAGCATTCCCCAACCTTTTTCCACGGATCTACCGGCATTCCATATTTCTTGCCTAGCTGCACAGTCTCCGCTGCCGCTGCTTTGCGATCAAAACCAATCCCCTTGGAAGGCTCACGGCCAATCACAATGTTTTCAGCAATCGTAAAGGAAGTGAACAGCATAAAGTGCTGATGAACCATACCGATTTTATGCTGAATCGCATCAGTAGGATTGGTGAAGGACACCGACTTGCCATTTAGCTTAATCTCGCCGCTTGTTGGGCTTTCCATCCCATACAAAATGCGCATAAGCGTTGTTTTACCGGCCCCATTCTCGCCAACGAGCGCATGTATTTCTCCTTTGCGCAATGTGAAATCAACGCCGTTATTGGCGATTACATTTCCATATGCTTTCGTAATACTCTCCATTTGCAACAGCATAATGGCGTTCAGCTCCTTTCACTCCCGATTACAATCGCAAACACACGAAAACGACTGTCGCCTGCCTTGACGGCGCAAGCTCGTTTCGCCAAGCGTAAACGGCTGTCGCCGTCCTCTGGCGGCATAAGCTCGTTTCGCGATGAAATCCCTTCCTGAATATCCGAAGGAAGTGTCCACTCAAAGAGCAAGCCGGCTGCAGAGTAGCAGCCGGCATCTCTTACTATAACAACAATCTTTGCTTATTTTTGCTCTAAAGGATTTACTACAACGATTTTACCAGATTTAATGTCATCAGCGATAGCTTTTACTTTATCAACATTTTCTTGACCAATAAAATCGCTAAGTGGTGATTTACTATCACTCGTTACGAAAGTGAGGCCTACGCCATTTTCCTTTAAACCATAATCCGCTACTCCGTATTCAAAAGTTCCTTCTACGAATGTTTTAACCGTTTCATATGCAACAGCATCCGTACCTTTCAATTGCGAAAGAACGATATGCTCTGGATCCTCTTCTGTACGGTCCGTATCTTGGCCGGATGTGTAGAAGCCTTTTTCCTTAGCAGCATCGAAAACACCGTTATCTCCAACGGCTGCCATACCCGCGATAAAGTCAGCTCCTTTTGAATGCTGAAGCAATGCAAGCTCTTTACCTTTAACAGGATCTGCGAAGCCGCCAACGTAGTTTACTAGAAATTTTGCTTCTGGATTTGTACTTTTCAAGCCTTGTTCAAAGCCTGAAGTATATTTTTTAAGAAGTTGAGAATCCATTGCTACTACTGCTCCAACTGTGTTCGTTTTTGTCGACAAGCCAGCTAAAGCGCCCATCAGGTAAGCTGCTTCATGCTCACGGAACATTACGCTGCGTACGTTAGGCTGATCAACAGTAGTATCGATTACCGCGAATGCCTTGTCCGGATTTTCAACAGCTACTTTGTTCAAAGCGTCTTCTGCTTGGAATGTAGCAGTAATAATCAAGTCATAGTTTTCGCTTACTGCTGCGCGAAGGTTTTGTTCAAAGCCAGCAGGATCAGTCGATTCGATTACTTTAACGTCAGCTCCGAACTCTGTGCCCGCTTTCCGGAAGCCTTCATCCATCAATACGAAAAACTTATTCACGCCGATTTTTTCAGGAAGCACGAGTGCTATTTTTTTCTTTTTTGCACCGCCAGCTGTATTATTTGTATTGCCAGCTTCGTTCTTATTTGCTCCACAAGCAGCGAGCATTGCTACCATTAGGAACAACGATAATACTAAAGCAACTGATTTTTTCAAATGAATCTCCCCTAGTCTATGATTGTATTATTCATTTAAATCCTATTGGATTTATCGGAATTTGTCAATTCTAATAATCGACAAATTTCTTGTTTATTTTACAACAAAACAAGTCGACTTACTAAATAAAGTTACTATAGTCACAAATTTGTAACATGCTTCACGTTTACATGATCTAGAAGGGTCAAGATTTCATTTTTTTCGACTTGGTGTTACAATTATAAATTGACGACAGCAGTTTCGGTATCTTTAAGCTACTAGGATGAAAGAAGGTTTTAATGTGATTTTTTCGACTTACGCGTTTATTTTTATGTTTCTTCCGATCACATTTTTAGGATACCGACTCCTGAATGTGTTCAAGCTCAATGACCTAGCTAAAATATGGCTCGTCCTAGCTTCGTTATATTTTTATTCGCAGGGCAGCGGATCGTTTGTGTTCATATTTATAGCCGACATATTCTTCAATCTCTTAATAGGAAGACAAATCTTGAGGGCTGGAAAATCCGGTTCGAATGGTATGAAGCGATTGCTTCTAATCATTGGTCTAACGCAAAACATTTTGTTTCTTGGCTATTATAAATATGCTAACTTTGCAATCGAAAATTTTAATCTCGTTACCGGACAAGCTTACTCTCTCGTCCATATCATTCTCCCGCTCGGTATATCGTTTTATACATTCCAGCTTATCGCCTACTTGGTTGATTGCTACAGAGACAAAGTTGTAAAATCGTCTGTTTTAGATTTTCTTGTGTTTGTTACGTTCTTCCCTCAGCTTATTGTAGGCCCAATTGTTCATAACGCGGATATTATCCCGCAGATTCAAGATAAGACTAGGCCTCTATTTAATAAAGCGAATATGATGCTCGGTATTTTTCTCTTCTCGATCGGCTGTGCCAAAAAGATCATGCTCGCTGACCCATTGACTGGCTATGCGGCAAGCTTTTTTTCTAATATAGGAGCTGGCGACACATTATCAGCTTGGCTTGCATCATTTGGCTACACCTTGTCCTATTATTTCGATTTATCCGGTTATGCCGATATGGCGATTGGGCTTGCGCTCTTCTTTAATATTAGGCTGCCGCAAAACTTTAATTCGCCATATAAAGCAAGGAACTTCCGAGAGTATTGGAATAGATGGCATATGACATTATCTAGATTTTTGTCCGACTACGTCTTCCGGAGCGTATACCGGAAAGGCAAAGGCAGCTTCAACTTTTATCTAGCGGTAATGGTTACTTTCTTCGTTTCCGGATTTTGGCATGGCGCGGGTTGGAAGTTTGTCCTTTGGGGTGTCATAAATGGCGTATTCGTATGCGCCTCCCACGTGATGTACAGACGCAAGTGGCAGATGCCTTTCATAATTGCTTGGGTAATTACTTTCATAGGCGTTGTAGCAACTCGAATTCTATTTGTAGCAAAGGATACTTCGCAAGCAGTAGATGTCATGCGCAAGATGGTCAGTCTTCAAGACTTTAAGGGTATGGATATACATGCATTCGTTACACATTTGCTAACGTTCGGTGCTTATCATCTCTATACAATTCTACTGCTTATTATTGCGATGCTAATTTCTTTCTTTGCTCCAAACACCGGTGAAATAACGAAAGACTTTGTTCCACGCTATCGTCATGCGATAGCCGCAGCGCTGTTGCTTGGCATATCCTTAGCACAAATGACTTCAGTGTCTAATTTTCTATACTTCCAGTTTTGAGGTGATTATATGAAATTTTACAAATGGATCCTAGCATTTATAGCTTCTCTTGCCTTATCGGCACTCCTTCTTGGCGGCTTCAACATGGCAGTTGATCCGTTTGGCGTGTTCGGAGACAAGCTGCTGAAATGGCACTCTTACAATATGGTAAACAATCCTAGGGTAGCTAAGATCGGCTACCTCGACCAGAACCATGAACAATATAATTCTTATATTATCGGCGGCTCTAAATCGAGCTCGATTTCTCCCGCCCTACTAAATAAATATTACGGCGATGACGCCAAATTTTACAGCATGCTTATGTATGGCGGAGATTTCCATGATTATGAGAAAACACTCTATTATATCGTTGATCAGTACAAGCCCAAAAACATCGTCGTTCACATGAGCCTACAGGAGATTAGCCATTATAATGAATCGGCTACTGATTTCAAGCAATCCCTTCATGCTAAGGTGTCTGGTGAATCACGCTTTTCCTTCTACTTGGACTATTTGAAGCTTAATCCTTCCTACGGTTATACGAAGCTGGAAGGATTTGCGAAGCGAGCAATCGATCCGTTCGAATACTCGCAGTTCATACCTGAAACAGGCGTCTACAATAAAGTAAAACGTGACGCCGAGCAAGTTGACAATTTGGAGCAGTACATGAACGCAAATAAAGAAGCCTTTGCTCCTTTTGGTAAGCTAGAGGCTACCGCACTGGACAAAAATGTAGCGTCTTTAGAGCGAATGAAAGCATATACGGAAGAACACGGTGTATCCTTCCGCTTAATTACTGGAGCCACTTCTGAACAAGAGCTGCAAAGCTACGATATGTCGGCTCTTAAGCAATATTGGACTAAGCTTGCAGAGGTAACTGATTTTTGGGACTTCTCAGGCTACACAAACATTAGCGGCGATCCTAGATATTTTTATGATACGATGCATTACAGGAATACAGTTGGTGAAATGATGCTTGGTTACATCTTCAAAGATCCGGACGTGTATGTGCCAGAGAACTTTGGACATCTCACAACCAGCGAGAACGCTGCGGAGTATGCGGAGAAAATTTTCACACCTCCAGCTACACCAGCCAAGACGAAGATAAAGCTTCCCATCCTCGTTTATCATCATATTGATGACAATCCGTTAGAGCCGAATGACCTTATCACTCCTGTAGCAAAGTTTAAGAGCGATATGCTTGCCGTTAAGCAGGCAGGCTATAATACGGTTTCTATGAACGATATAACTGATTTCGTCAATGGCAAAAAAGAGCTCCCAGACAATCCGGTAGCTATCACATTGGATGATGGTTACTTAAGCAACTATGAATACGCATATCCCATTTTAAAAGAATTAGATATGAAGGCGACAATCTCTATAATAGGCTGGTCTGTCGGATTGAATGAGCATCGAATACCAGGCAAAAACTTTTATCCGCATTTTACTTGGGAGCAAGCAAAGGAAATGTATGATTCTGGCTTGATCGAAATTGAAAATCATACAATAGATATGCATGAAACTGTAACTGAGGATTCACCAGCTTCGACCCGATCCGGCATTTTGCAAATGGAAAATGAGACGAACGGAGAATATAGCAGAGCTTTCATGCAGGATATTGGCGGGATGGAAGAGAAAATCGAGAAGCTCATTGGCAATGATGTCAAAGTTTTCACCTATCCATTCGGTTATTACTCGCATCTCTCTGAGCAATTGCTGAAGGATATGGGGTATGATGTAACGCTTACGACCACTTCTGGTATTAATGAGCTTGTACAAGGAGACCCCCGAACTCTATTCGGCTTGAAGAGAATAAACGGCGGTCCTAAGGTTCCAAGCGATGTGTTAGTCAATAAATTATCTGGCAAATAATTCATCTATTCAAAAAGGGTCATTTCTAAAAAGCAGCATACTGCTTTTCAGGAATGGCCCTTTTTTTGAGCGCGTATAGCGTCAACCAGCATGCGCTACTCTTCAGATTCAGAAGCAGCCATGTTGTCTATCATTTGCTCAAACAAACGAATACCTTGCACCATATTAGCCTCTGACATACCATTAAACAGCTTAAGCATAAGCTTATTGCGTACGGTATCGATAAGAATTACAGCCTTCTTACCTTCTTCCGTTATGTCCAGCATGACGATCCGTCGATCCTGCTCGCTACGCTCTCGCTTAATATAGCCAAGATCAATCAGCCGATCAGCAATACCCGTTGCGCCGCCGCTTGTAATCATTAGCCGCTCCGCCAGAACCGACGCCTTTTGAGGGCCGATTTGCGATAATATAGTGAGCATCTTGCCATGGGTGATACCTAATCCATGTACATTATATTTGTTCCACTCAGCCAGTAATAATCTACGTACTTGACGAAATGATTCATCTAGTTGCCTCATTAGCATCAGCTTGTCTACTTCTATTTCCTCCAACTTCTAACACCGCCTTTACATTCCGGCTTAACAGCTGGTTGCTACAAGATTATAGGGAATTGGCGATATTCCGTCAATTATGCATACCCTTACACAAGCTTAACACATTTTGACTATTTACGTCGTTCCATAAACCGAATAACTTGTGAAGGTGAAATGATAGCCGTTTCAAATTGTAGCCAACGCCTGTCCAATGTGATAAAATTGAAGTTATTAATTATTTTATCCAATCATTTAATCGAAGCAGCTTTTGCTTCAGCATACAAAATGAATGAACTCGGAAGTTATCATTCCACTTCTTCCGCAACCATCAATTAACTCTCAGGAGGCTCTATCATGGCTACTAAAAGAATGCGCTCAGACATGATCAAAAAGGGATTCGACCGCGCACCGCATCGCAGCTTACTGCGCGCAGCAGGCGTAAAAGAAGAAGATTTCGGCAAGCCGTTTATCGCGGTCTGCAACTCGTATATTGATATCATTCCAGGTCATATTCATTTGCAGGAATTTGGTAAAATTGTTAAAGACGCTATTCGTGAAGCAGGCGGCGTCCCTTTTGAATTCAATACAATCGGAGTCGATGATGGAATTGCTATGGGCCACATCGGCATGCGTTATTCACTTGCGAGTCGTGAAATCATCGCCGATTCCATTGAGACGGTTGTAAATGCGCATTGGTTCGATGGTATGGTTTGTATTCCGAACTGCGATAAAATAACACCAGGTATGATTATGGGCGCGCTTCGCGTTAATATTCCAACGATGCTTGTCAGCGGCGGACCTATGAAAGCAGGTAAAACATCAGACGGACGTTCAATCTCACTTTCCAGCGTATTCGAAGGTGTAGGCGCTCACCAAGCCGGTCAAATTAACGATGAACAATTGATGGAGCTTGAGCAATTCGGCTGCCCGACCTGCGGTTCCTGCTCTGGTATGTTCACAGCTAATTCAATGAACTGTCTGGCTGAAGGACTTGGACTTGCGCTTCCAGGTAACGGCACAATTCTAGCTGTTGCTCCAGAACGTAAAGAATTTGTTAAAGAAGCTGCTCGTCAGCTTATGAAAATTATTGAATTAGGCATTAAACCGCGTGATATCGTTACAAAAGATACAATCGACAACGCTTTTGCGCTTGATATGGCAATGGGTGGCTCCACAAATACTGTACTTCATACGCTTGCAATCGCACATGAAGCTGGTATTGATTATCCGATTGAACGTATCAACGAAATCGCTGAACGCGTACCACATCTTGCGAAGATCGCACCTGCATCTGACTACCACATTGAGGATGTTCACATTGCAGGCGGTGTCAGCGCGGTTCTTAACGAGCTGTTCAAGAAGGATGGCGCATTACATGGCGACTGCTTGACGGTTACTGGCAAAACATTGCGTGAAAATGTAGTGGGCTGTGAAATTCAAGATACAGACGTTATTCACACCATTGATAATCCACACACCGCACGCGGCGGTTTGGCTGTTCTGTTCGGTAACCTTGCTCCTAACGGCGCAATTATCAAAACAGGCGCAGTAGACAAATCGGTTGGCGGCTATCATAAAGGTCCTGCTATTTGCTTTGATTCACAGGACGAAGCTCTGCATGGTATCGCAAATGGCAAAGTCAAAGAAGGACATGTAGTCGTTATTCGCTATGAAGGACCTCGCGGCGGCCCTGGTATGCCGGAAATGCTTGCTCCTACATCACAAATTGTTGGTATGGGACTTGGCGCTAAAGTTGCACTCGTAACGGACGGACGTTTCTCCGGTGCATCTCGCGGAATAAGTATCGGCCACGCTTCCCCTGAAGCTGCTGAGGGCGGTCCAATTGCTTTTGTTCAAGATGGCGATATCATCGAGATCGATATGAACAACCGTACAATGGATCTTCTAATTAGCGATGAAGAGTTCGCGAAACGCCGCTCCGAATGGAAAGGCTTCGAACTGAAAATCAAACGCGGCTACCTTGCCCGTTATGCTCACCTTGTAACATCCGCCAGCACAGGCGGCGTTATGAAAATGTAATTGAAACAAACAAGCGTAAACGGCTAACGCCATAAATAAAAGGAGTGTCCACTGGAAACAGTGGCACTCCTTTTTTTCATGTGTATATTCGATGAGATTACTCAATCAAATCGCTGTTGTTTTTGTACCTAATTGTGCAGCTTCGTCGGCAGCAGCACCTATGGAACGTTCAACCACATCGCTTAAGCGTTCAGCTTCTTCATGCATTTTGTTTAATTGCACCGTAGCATAACCTCTAATGGTCGCGACTGGCATAAGCAGCATTCTTGGAGAAATCGTTTCTCTACGCTGCTTGTTTTTTGTTGCTTTTTCTGTTTTAGTAAGTACTTTGATGAGGACGCGCAAGTAAATCCGTGTAGAACGTGCAAACCACCCCTCAGGCAGCTGAAAAATTTCGAAGCCTAGACGATCAGCACCCCGATGGATCATCGTTACGCCATAAACCGCTTTGATATCATTCGCGTCATTATCTTGTGCAAGCTGGTTAGCGAGCAGCGGAAGCGCCTGCTCCACCTCTCGAAGCATTCGTATTCCGGTTGCGACAGGCGATCTAGAAGTCGCAGCGATGGAGGAAAGCTTTTTATTATCAAAATGAAGCTCCGCGACACGATCTCCTTTTTTGATATGACCGCCTTCCGCTAAATCCACCGCTTCTCCGTTATACGTAGTAACTCGGTAATGAAACGCTGGAACCTCCGCATCTCCAACTCGTTTCAACCGGAAAGCGATGTGAAATGCTTTCTCCCATAGCAGCCAAAGTGAAATAATCGATTTCTTCCAAATCGGTGTATGAGCAACAGCCATGCGATCTGCCAATTTCATCATTTCTTCAATTCCGACAAAGCGGAATCCTCGTTTTGTTCCTTCTTCTAAATAGGCTTCAAGCGCGATCAGCATATTTTTCGGAGCATGCTTGTCGGCCCCGAACGTCATGCCGCAATCATGCAACAGCAAAACCTCACCTGGCCGGAGCTTCTTCATCATCCGTTTCTTCAGCCGATCTGCCCCAAGTCTGATTCGCCAATCGCCGAACATTGCAGACCATAAAATAATGTGAAGATAACCCAGATTAGCATAATCGAATACATTTACTATTCCCCATGGCGGCCGGTAATACGTCGAACGTGTCCCCGTTGCATTTTCAATGATATCGGCAGTACGCTCGACTTGGCGCTTAACCGCTCGAGGACGCATTATCCAATTCGATTTGTGAACGTAATTATGAATACCGATAATATGTCCCTCAGCCTTCATCCGCTGCAATATTTCCGGATACCCCTCAGCATGTGAACCGACAACAAAAAATGTCGCCTTCGCATCGTAGCGAGCAAGCAAATCGAGCAACAGCGGTGTGTAATGCGGATCAGGTCCATCATCGAACGTAAGGGAAATTTCTTTCTCTACTCGGCCTTTTTTGAAAACACGAAAGCCGAAGGTACGGCTAATTAGGCCGGGGAGAAAAGCATAAAAAGTTGCTACATAAAGTCCCCACAGCATCAAATTTTCCATTTTGTTTTCCCCACCGTTATATGATTTAGTCGACGAATGAATAGCGGTACAAAACAACAACAATAGCTTTAATTGTAGCATATTGCGTTAATAAATAGGCATTTTTTAAAAAACTATAGTACAATCTTTATGGAAATAAGATAATGGAAATAAGCTGCTCGAACTATGATATTAGAAATTAAAGGAGATTGACTATGCTGCCATTTTACAAAAAGTATTGGCGTACCGCTTTTGACATTGCTCTCATTGCCCTTACCGTATACTTGATCATGTATGCTTTCAGCTATCTGTACAAAATCGCAACCCCAATATTCTTTTCTTTTCTCATCTTTTTATGTATTGAGCCTCTTGCAAAACGACTTAATAAGATCGGTATGAAAAAATCAATCGCGTCCGGCATCTCTGTGCTGGTATTTACGCTGGTTATACTAAGCGCCTTCTCAGGAATTGCTTATCTTCTGACTAAGCAGGGTACCGAGCTTGTCACCGATCTGCCAAAATACCAGGAAATGCTTAAGGAGCAAATCGCAACGATAACGGAAGAAGTGCAGGAAAGATTTCCTACGTTTAATCCTAAACTTGATTTGGTCAATAGAGCAACGGATTTAATCGCAGGCGCAACTGCTACTTTGCAAAAATTTGCACAGGCCATATTGCTAAATATAGTCGGCTACGTTTCTTCCGTCTCTAATTTTGTTTTTAATTTTATAATTGGTATTATTTTAGCTTATTTCTTAAGCATTGAAATTACTACTTGGAAAAAAACAGCAGACGATAAAACACCAAATACATTTAAACAAGCTTTTTTCTTTTTACGTAACAACGTCTTTAAAGGTATTGCCCTCTACATAAAAGCACAGGCCAAAATGATCAGCATTACGTTTATCGTTATTCTTATCGCTTTAATTCTGCTCGGTGTAAAGAATGCGTTTGTTATTTCAGTCGTGGCCGCTATTTTCGATATTTTGCCGCTGCTCGGTGTAGGCACTGTATTTATACCTTGGATAGTTTATTTGATTATTGTCGGTAAAATATCACTCGCGATATGGCTGTCTGCACTCTTTCTCGTCGTCGTGCTTACACGTCAAATACTTGAACCGAAAATAACAGGTGACTCCTTAGGTGTATCCGCGTTTACCATGCTCGCCTTTATGATTATTTCATTGAAGCTGTTTGGCATTTCAGGAGTAATCCTTTCGCCGATTCTTATGATATTACTCAAGTCGCTTTACGAGCAAGGTTATTTCCACCGTTGGATCCGTACACCGCAGGGTGAGTTTGACGATGAAGTAAGCAATATACCTAACGATCAGAATCTTTCAGAGCCCGAAGAAGTGAAGTAAACAATGAGCAGGCGAATAAAGAAGGCCCACAGATTAATGTGGGCCTTCTTTGCTGTTAGCGGCGGCGATATCCATAACGCCGCGGAAAAGCTTAGTCGCCTGATGAGTGCTTCCAGGCGACCTATTCTCTGCAAGCACAGCGATAGCATAGCGCGGCGACTTGACCGGGCCGTAGCCGGCAAACCACTGGTGGTTGCGGGCGATTCCGGCCTGCGTCGTTTGGGCGGTGCCGGATTTGCCGGCCACCGCCCATTGCCCGTGGCGGATCGATCGACCGGTTCCATGGTCGACGACCGCCTGCATGCCGCGCAGCAGCGCATAGGCAGTGGCCGGCTTGATCCGGCCGCCGCCCTCCTGCGCGCGCTGCGCGGGCAGCTTCACCATCCGCTGGCCGTTGGCATAGCGGATCTCGCTTACTAGGCGCGGCTCCATCACGCGCCCCTCATTCAGCAGCGTTACAATCAGATTTGCCGCTTGAAGCGGCGACATCCTCACATCACGCTGCCCAATCCCGCTTTGCGCGAGTACGCCGCCGTCTACAGCCGAAAGCGCGGCTGCTCGCTCCGCGTCACCTGCTGCCGCCCCGCCCTTCCTGTGCTTGCCATGCTTCATACTGCTCCCTTGCTCCGACTCAATCGTGCGAGCCCCTCGCTTCGCCAAGCCGCCTTGCTCTTCCCCTACTCCCGCGAATACTCGCCCTGACTCCTCTTCCTCCAACAACCGCAAAGGTACATCAAACGGTCCAAATGAATGGTCGCGATGCCAGCCAGCCTTGTGTCCAATGCCTAAAATGTCCGCTGTACGCTGCAATTGGTCCGCCTTAAGTCGTTCCGCTATTGTCGCGAACACAATATTGCAGGACTGCGCCAGTCCTTCCTGAAGCGTTATAACGCCATGCCCGCCTTCCTTCCAACAGGATAAGCCATATTTCCCATACTCTCCGTTGCAGAAAAACTTCTCATGTTTGCCGACTACCCCTGACTCTAAGGCAGCGGCTTCCGTTACCAGCTTGAACACAGATCCCGGGGCCTCTGCCTTTAGAGCATGGTTAACCCACTCTGACCCATCAGATGATTTGAACTGACCAGGCGCCAGCTTAGGACGAGATACCATAGCCACGATATCGGCATTGTTTGCGTCAAGCACCACAATAGCACCCTGTTGAAGACCTTGCGCATCCGCGTACGCTTCAATTTCATTTTGAAGCTTCAGATCAACAGTCGTCATCACTCGGAGCGGATAATACCGATTGCTCGGCTGCGTGATGCGAACATCCAACCCTTGCAGCGGCGCATCTCGACCGTCTATGAAATAAGAAACAGATGTTCCTCCTACGCCCCGAAGCAGTTTATCAAGCGATTTCTCTAGACCAGCTCCACCAACCTGCTCTGTGAGCTTTCGCTTGCCGCTCCTTAATTCCTTCGCATGTACTGCCTCAAGCCATTCCGGATGCTGACTTGTAAAACCTATCAGATGCTTCGCATCAAACTGCTGCAAATATCGGTTGCGGTAGGGCAGAACTCGTATACCATTCACAGGCAGCTTCGTAATTTGTACTGCCTGTTCATCTGTTAGACGCATCGGCTGCTTCTGCCCGTCAAGCTTCCAGAATAGAGGCTCACGCACCTTATCCCATTTCTGAATTAATTGTTCTATCGTTATTCCTAGCAGCTCTGACAGCTCCTTCAGAGCTTCACTGGACCCGCGCACATCCGCCCTAACAGGAAAGAAAGCAACAGCTGAATAACTCTCCCCCGTAATCGGGGTGCCATAACGATCATAGAAATCACCGCGACCTGTATCCAGTAATAACTGTCGCTGACGCTGCGCTACAGAAAGCCTTTGCCAGTCAGCCTGTTTGGAGCTATTCAAATAGCTGGTAGCTGGAGCACTTCCTGGGATTAACTGCAGCCAAGCCAACCGAACCAAATACACAATTATAAATGAAGTAATTAGCAATCCGATTATCCAAATACGTCTAAGCATGCAGTTGTCCCATCATCGATGTTCCCTTCTTTAAGCATCAATCGCGACCTTTTAAAAAGCTGATCATTCATACGACTATTATTCCCTTTCACGGCTATTTTTCAAACATCCAAAGTCCATTTTGATGTTATAGGCATAAGGAAGAGAGCTGTTCAGCGATTTCCGCTTGAACAGCTCTCTTCCCGTATTAATTATATTCGGCTTTAATCGCCGCTATTGAATTTTGAACTGTGACAACGAATCCTTCAATTCTCGTGAAACGGAATCCAGCTTCTCAGACAGCTGTACCATGTTGTCACTAATATTAAGCTGTTCAGTGCTTAGTGATGCTACTTCCTCAGAGGTAGCGGACGATTCCTCAGCAACCGCACTCACATTTGTCATTGCTTCTGCTAATACGTTTTGTGATTCATCAAGATGGCTGATTGAATTTGTTACAAGGTCAAGATTTTCAACAAATTGACTCATTTGACCTTGGACTGTCAAGAAAATCTGATTCGCTTCTTTAACCGATTCAATTTGCTCTTGGAATAGCGGATATGCATCGGATAGTACATGAACCGTCTCATCGATTTCAAATTGGATTTTCTCCGTTATTTGTCCAACTACATCTATTGATTGACGAGATTGATCAGCAAGCTTACGAATTTCATCAGCTACAACCATAAATCCTTTACCCGCAGCACCTGCGCGAGCAGCCTCAATTGTCGCATTCAGCGATAAAATATTCGTTTGCTTCGTTATATTGTTTAGCACATCCAATATTTTAACAATTGAGCTCGTGCTTTCCTTCAGTGCGTCTACCTTCTCTACCATTGAGCGCGTCATTTCTTCTGTCATGCCCGTTTTTTGAATGAGCACACCCATATATGTTGTACCTTGTTCACTTGCTTTCTCCACATCTGTTGCCGAGCGAACCATTTCCTGATTGGCAACGATCACTTTTTTCATTTGATCATTAATATTGCCGGTTAAATCAGTACCTCTCTCCGCTTCAACAGCTAGGCTTGTTGCTCCGCTCGCGATCTCTTCTGTCGCTACCGCAATTTCCTTGGCCGAAATCGCTGTTTTCTTCGAAGCGTCACTAAGGTCTGTTGCTGTAATAAGAACATCGGCAGCTGAACGGGTCGTTTGCTCTGCCAGTGCTGTAATTTGTATCATCATCTGATTGAAGCTCGCACCAAGCTGACCAATCTCATCCTGACGCTTATTCATATTGGAACGAACGGTCAGATTGCCTCTCGCTCCTTCATTCATCAAGTTTTTAATTTTTACAAGTGGTCTTGAAATATCTATTATAACTACCATACCAATAGCAATCGCTAAGACAGCTGCAATCAATACGGTAATCCAAGTCATAGTTTGAATTGACTTAGCATCTCTAACTAGCTCATTTACCGGTATTGTACCGACAAGTCTCCAATCCATCGAGTCAAACTCTTTATAAGCAGCCAGAACTGATTCGCCGCTTTCAGCTTTCGTTTTCAATGAACCTTCTAACGCTTCCTCTCCTTCAGTAGGGAGAATAATTTGACTCTTCTTTCCGACTAGCTCTGGATTGTCGTTCGTTATATAATTGCCTTCTGCATCCACCATGAACATTTGACTACCTTCACCCAGTACAACATCGCTATAACGCTTGGATAAAGTGTTGACGGGAATTTCCATTAACATAACGTAAGTTGCATTGTTAGAACTACTGTCTCTAATGACTCGACTTAGACCGATCACGGGTTCACCGGCTTGACTAGTTAGACCATCAGGCTGCGGTGGAATCCAGTACGTTTTTCCATTTTGCTCAACAGTCTTCTTATACCAATCAGAATCGATCAGCGTTTGAGCTTTGGATGCCGAGGTTGAACCCGAAGTTACTATACTTAATTTCTTGTCAAGTGGCATTAAAATAATTCCACTGATCGTATTATTGCTCATCATATAAGAATCCAGTTTTTCAGATAGCTTTCGATTGGATTCAAATTTCGCATAGTCTTCCTTACTATTAACTAGTCCTCTCACAACTTCATGAAAATCTTTATCTATTATGAGTTGTAGAGATAAATCTTCATATGTTTTATAAATAATATCCATATTGCTTGCTACTTGATTAACTGTTTGATAGCTAGCCTCTGAAACCTTCTTCTCCACAATCGATTTTGCTTGCGCATATGCTAATAGCCCTACTGATAATACACATGCGATAATGCTGCAAAAAATGATTAAGAACAACTTCATACCTACCGACTTAACCGGATTAGATAATTTCATATCCTTGAAAGAGGATGATGCCATCTTAACTATTTGCGACACCGCCTTTTTACTAGACTGCGCTTTCGATGTAATGTCAGTCTGGCTATCGCTTCCTTTACCTTTCTGCTTTTTACTCTTTTTCTTTTGATCCTCTGGGTTTTTCATCAGAAAAGACACCGCCTCTGAAAATTATATTTTTGTATGTATTTTTAAGCATCTAGAAAATTATTCTAAAAATAGCTGTGTGCATCTACAGTCTATTTTTATATCGGCATTATCATATCAATATGTAATATAAAAAGAATAAAAAAAGAGCCTTATTTCATATAAGAAATAAGGCTTTAGAGCGATTGACTTTTTTATTGCTTATTCTGGATTTTCTTTCGCATCATGTCCATAGGCTTAACTGCTTTAAGCGTTCTAATACGGATATGCTGCAGCGGGTGACGAGCAGCTTCAAGCGCCTGACCCTCTGAATCTGTTAGCTCTGTAACGGTCTGTTTAAAAAATGTGCCTTGAGGACCGACAAACTCAACCTCTTGACCCACTTTAAAATGGTTCCGTTGCTGAATGATAGCAAAACCGCTTTTTTCATCATAGGAGAGAACAACACCGGCAAAATCATAAGGAGCGGATTTTTCTTCCGGCTCGTAAATATGATCCTCCACCCCAGGTGTATCCAAGAAAAAACCTGTATTAAGAGGCCGATTTGCTGCTTTATTGATCTCATGTATCCATTCCGGCTTCAGTACGAATTGTTCAGGATCCGCAAAATAAGCGTCTATCGCTTGCCGATAAACATTAACTACCGTAGCTACGTAATGGATACTTTTCATCCTGCCTTCAATTTTGAAGCTGTCTACACCAACCTCTATCAATTCAGGCAAATACTCAATCATGCATAAATCCTTAGAGCCCATTGTGAACTTATCCTCATCCTCCGGATACAGCGGATTATCGTCAACAAACAAATCGTATTTCCAACGGCACGATTGCGAGCAGCCTCCGCGATTGGAGTCTCGATCCGTAAAATGATTCGATAATACGCAGCGTCCGGAGAAGGAGGAGCACATAGCACCGTGTATAAAAGCTTCGATTTCGATATCGACATGTCTTTTAATTTCAGCTATATCCTCGAAGCTTGTTTCTCGAGCAAGAACTACACGCGGCAAGCCCTCTTCCTTCCAGAACTGTACCGCTTGCCAGTTAAGCGTCGATTGCTGTGTGCTCAAATGAACCTCCAGCTTTGGAGCAACCCGCTGTGCCGTCTCAATTATAGTTGGATCCGCTGCTATAATAGCAGATATTCCCGCGTTTTCTAGACTGCGCAAATAATCCTCAAGACCATCAATATCCTCGTTATGAGCGTAAATGTTAGTAGCGACGAATACCTTTGCTCCATATTGATTAGCGAATTCGACGCCTTCCTTCATTTCCTCAAAGCTAAAATTGTCCGCATTCGATCGCAAGCCATACTTTTGACCGCCGATGTAAACCGCATCCGCGCCGTAATGAATCGCAAATTTTAATTTTTCCAAATTGCCGGCAGGTGCCAGCAGCTCCGGTTTATCAAGCCGATGACGTTTTCCTTGAAATCGCGGTGTCGTCTTCGTAGTTGCACTCATATTCTATTCCACCTTTTAAAAGCTTTGCGACGCAAAACTCATTTCATACGATTTAGCATGTTTGCATTAAACGCCGTCTCTTAAATAATAAATATGGTTAGTACACTTGTTCTTTAAAAAAGAATCCAAAGCTAAGCTCGCGATTAGTATTCTGAATCCTTTGAATAGGTTCCAACCATTCCTCTTGAAAAGAATAGCCCTCAGGGTCCGTCAAGTACGCATCAATCACTTGACGATAGGCCCGCACTACGATCTCATTGTAATCTATCGATTTCATGATGCCTTCTATCTTCAAGCTGTCTACGCCAATCTCCAACAGCTCATGTAGGTTTTCGATCATGCAAAGATCATCAGAGCTCATAATATGAGTGCCGTTTATGTCCTCGTATATAGGGAATCGCTCATCCTGCCGTTCCGCTTCCATGACATACAAGCCTCGGTCTTTATCCTTCTCAGGCAAACGATCCATCTCCGATTGATGCTCCATGTAGCTTCCAACAAGAGACCTTTTCGAATGATAAATATTAGTCATACCATGGACCTGAACCTGTACTTCTAAGTGGGTATTTGCCTTCGTTTCAATAACCTGCTCCATATTAAGCTCACGTGCTAATACAAAACGAGTAGCCCCTCTTCGTCCCCAGTACTCCGCCGTCACATAATTCGTAGACGTCATCTCCGCATTCCAGTGCAGAGGCATTCCCGGCGCATGTGCTCTTGCAGCCATTAGAACAGCAGGATCACCAAAAATAATAGCATCTACACCAGCTCCAGCAATCGTTGAAATATAAGCAGGCAGCGAATCAGCTGTTTCATTGTCCATCAAATTGTTAAGTGCCGCATAAATTCGAACGCCGTGGGGCTTCGCGACTTTCACCGCTTCTGCAATCATATCGGTGGTGAACTCACCCGCCAATCGCATGCCATATCGTGCTTCACCGATAACAAACGCATCAGCTCCTGCAGCTATAAGTCGTTTAAGCTCCTCTATAGATGCGGCGGTAGCCAGCAATTCCGGCTTATACGCCATTGTGTTACCCTCCTTAAAAGTTGCGCAGCAACTTACTTCGTAAGCATCAGCTTAACCAGCTGTTTTATTGCTTTTCTCTATGTTTTTCAAATGCTCCTTATACGTCTTCGCGAACAAATGCGTTTGGCTTCCGTCTTTTTTGGTTACATAAAATAAATAGTCTGATTCCTCTGGGTACAAGGCAGCTTCAATTGAGGCCAAGCTCGGGCTAGCAATCGGCCCAGGCGGCAAGCCTTTCACTTTATACGTATTATAAGGACCCTCTACCTGTAAATCCTTCTCAAACAATCTTTCCTTTGGCTTATCTAATGAGTACTGTACGGTAGCGTCTATTTGCAGCGGCATCCCATCCTCGATGCGGTTATAAATAACACCTGCTACTAATGCCCGCTCTGTATCAACGACAACCTCACGCTCAACCAGCGAGGCAATCGTAAGCAATTCATGAAGTGAAAGCTTCTTCTCCACAAGAACGTCCTGCCAATCCTCTGGGAGCTCAGCTAGCTTGCGATCCAATTCCGAGGCCATTCGTATAATAATGTCCTCTTCGGTACTGCCGATTTTCATCTCATACGTTTCAGGGAACAAGTACCCTTCCAAGCGTTGATGAAGATCGTCTCTCTTTGGAATGGATCTAACTGCCTCAGCATCACCCCATGCCGTTTGTGTCGCAATAAGTCCAATAAATTTCTCCTTGTCAATCAGCTTTTGCTCAGCAAGCTTGTCCGCGATTTGGAGAACTGTAAAACCTTCCGGTATAGTGAATCGAATGGTCTCGGCAGCTACTGTTTCACCCGAGTTAAGCTTAGCAATTATCGCCTCTTTGTCCATCCCAGGATTAAGCTCATATATTCCTGCTTGAAAACGAGAGCCTTCATCTTTGAGCTTCAAATAATATTTGAATATAAATGAGTTCTTAATAATGCCCTGCTCATGGAGCGTATCTGCAACATCATTGGCGGACATCCCTTTGGAGACCTCGATTTTCAATGTATCGCCCTTTGCTGTCGGCTGTAAATTACTCCATACGTATAGCGCTACACTTCCCGCGCCTATAATCATAATGCCGAGCAGGCTTAAAATAACCCACATCGTAATGCGACTGCGTTTTGGACCTGAAAGCGATTCATGATCTTTACCCAACCTAGTAGGACCCCCTATATATTTATTGTTTTGATGTCTGTTATCGAACAAAAGAGCGGCTATAAGCCGCCCTTTTGTCTATTGCATATCCGCTTGCGCCCGATTAAGGCCGCTCATCATCTGCAAATAATAGATCATCATATGCTTCTGAAGCAGCTTCCCATTCTTCATCCTCTTCAATGGTTTCGAGCTGTGGCTCGCCATCCGACTCAATGACTCGGAAAAGCTCAACCTCATCCTCACTTCGCATTGCATCTGACTGCAGGGCAGCATAAACGTTGTCGCCAAGTTGGAATTCCGCTTTAATGTAGAAAAGCTCCGCTTCGCCATTTTCATCAATTAATTCTATATCATTGCCAAACGCGTTTTTCAAGCTGCTTAACGTTTTTGGCACGTATTTCTCTGTGCCAGACATTAGCTCTCTTCCTCCAATTCACCGAGTAACGTATTAAACGTTTCCTCGACCATGTTCCATTCTTCCTCGTCTTCAATCGTATACAGCTTCAAATCATCGCCTTCTTCTTCATAGCGGAAAGCATATACTTCATCTTCTTCTTCATTTTCTCCAGAGAGCGGAACGACCATCATGTATTTCTGATCAGAATCATCAACCTCAAACTTCATGATAACTTCGAATTCTTCTTCGTTTCCGTCCTCATCCGGGATATAAATAATTTCCGGCTCTTCAAACTCTTGATCATTCTTTGTCATCTTTACCCTCACCTTTTCGTTTTAGAATCGAGATAATTTTGCAAAATGAGCGTTGCCGCCATTTTGTCTATAACTAGCTTTCGCTTCTTCCGGCTGACGTCCGCTTCGATGAGCGTTCGTTCGGCAGCTACCGTTGTCAGCCTTTCATCCCAAAGGTGAACAGGTATGTTCAGTTTCTGCTGAATCTGTTCTGCAAATGCAATACTGATCTCGCCTCGTGGACCAATCGTTCCATTCATATTTTTTGGCAGTCCAACAACAATTTCACTAACCTCATGTTCTTTCACTAGGTCGGCTATACGGTCAAGCTCGCCGCCGTCTCGTCTGCGCTCGATGACACAATTACCTTGTGCGGTCCAGCGAAACGCATCGCTGACTGCGACACCAATGTTGCGGTCGCCGTAATCCAATCCCATCAATCTCATCTCTTGGCCGGCTCCTGCCTAATTATTATTGTTTCTTGTGATTCAGATAAAACCGAACGAGCTCTTCAATAAGTTCGTCTCGTTCCTTCTTTCGAATTAAACTTCTGGCGTTGTTATGCCGCGGAATATACGCGGGATCTCCGGACAGCAAATACCCAACGATCTGGTTAATCGGATTGTACTCTTTCTCAAGAAGTGACTCATACACGGTTAGAAGAATGTCTTCGGAAGAAGATTCCATCCCTTCCGCCTTCACGTTAAACTTCATTGTATTGTCCATGGAACTCATCGCCAGCACCTCACTTTCCAAACCGCATTTCAATGAGATATACATTCTTTATTATATCACATTTGTTTGGCTAAGAACTAGTTCTTCTACAAGTTTCAAAGCCTCGTCTAGTTTAGCTACATCTTTTCCGCCAGCCTGTGCCATATCCGGGCGTCCGCCGCCGCTACCGCCACAGTGAACTGCCGCTTCTTTTACGATTTTCCCTGCGTGGAAGCCCTTCTTAACTAGATCAGCGGAAACTGCTGCCGCCAAGTTCACCTTATCGTCCTGAATCGCGCCAAGTACGATAACACTTGACCCTTGCTTCAGCTTTAATTCATCAACGATGCCGCGAAGCGCGTCCATCGTAGGCGCATTAACTTTAGCGCATAATACGGTAATGCCATTAACCGTTTTAGCACTCGCATCAAGAGATCCGGCTTCTATTCTGCTCAGCTTCGCTTGAAGTGATTCATTGTCACGCGACAGGTCCTTTACTTGTCCGAACAAAGCGTCGATACGTTTTGGCACATCGGCAGTATTCGATTTCAATAGAGAAGCTGATTGCTTCAACAGATCAAGCTGACCTTCTAAATAGTTATACGCATGCTTACCTGTTACGGCTTCAATTCTTCGTACGCCAGATCCAATACCGCTCTCGCTTAACAGCTTGAACAATCCTATTTGAGAGGTATTGCCTACATGACAGCCTCCGCATAGCTCTAGGCTGTAGCTGCCTACTTGTACGACGCGAACCTCGTCCCCATACTTTTCTCCGAACAATGCCATTGCGCCCATAGCTTTCGCTTCATTCAACGACTTGCTATCAATCGTGACTGCAGTGCCCAGCCAAATTTGTTCATTAACACGGCGCTCAATTGTAACAAGCTCCTCCGCGGTAATGCTGCCAAAATGTGAAAAGTCAAAACGCAAACGTTCCGCTTCAACAAGGGACCCAGCTTGATTTACATGATCGCCAAGCACCTCTTTGAGCGCTTTATGAAGCAAATGCGTCGCCGTATGATTTTTAATAATATCGTCACGAATGGCTTTTGTGACGGCAGCCTCTACAATTTCTCCTATGCGAACAGTACCCGCCGTTACAACGGCATAATGAACGCTTTGACCGTGCGGCGCCTTAGTTACATCCTCTACCTGAAGAGTAAATCCTTTACCTGTAATCGTTCCGCGGTCTCCAATCTGTCCTCCGCTTTCCGCATAGAAAGGTGTACGATCGAGAATGACGGCTACTTTGCTGCCTTCTCCAGCCAAATCAACCAATGAATCTTCATGAACGATAGCTATAATTTTAGAATCAGTTACCCATTCATTATAGCCAATAAATTCACTTTTAACCGTAAAATCACCTAGTGGTCCGCCTTGCACCTTCATGCTTCCTGTGTCATGACGCGCTGCCCGAGCACGCTCACGCTGCGCTTCCATTGCCGCGTCAAAGCCAGTACGATCGACGGTCATTCCATTCTCTGCAGCAAAATCCTCCGTCAGGTCAAAAGGGAAACCATAGGTGTCATACAAACGGAATGCATCGTCGCCGTTGATTTCTTTGTTGCCCGCTTTACCTGCAGTTGCAACGAGGTCAGACAACATCGCCAAACCATCAGACAGTGTTTCATGGAACCGTTCTTCCTCTGTCCGAATAACACGCTCAATAAATTCACGCTTCTCCACTACCTCTGGATAGTAAACACCCATAACCTCACCGACAACGCCGGTCAGCTCATGCAAGAAAGGACGATCAATTCCGATTGTCTTCCCGTAGCGAACTGCACGGCGAAGAAGTCGGCGTATAATATATCCTCGGCCTTCATTGGATGGCATTACACCGTCACCAACCGCAAACGCTACTGTGCGAATATGATCAGCAATAACTTTAAGCGCGACGTCATGATCCTCATTTACTTTATAGCTGACCTTTGCAATTGCGCATGTACGATCAATAATTGGTCGGAATAGATCAGTATCGAAATTTGAATCCACATCCTGCAAAATCGAAGCAAAACGTTCTAGTCCCGCTCCTGTATCAATATTTTTGATTGGAAGTGGCGTATAGCTGCCATCTTTATTATGATTAAATTGCGAGAATACGACGTTCCATACTTCAAGGAAACGTTCATTTTCTCCACCTGGCCAGCATTCTGGATCAGACAAATCACCGTACTTATCACCGCGGTCATAGAAAATTTCTGTACAAGGCCCACAAGGACCTTCACCGATATCCCAGAAATTTTCCTCTAGCTTATATATGCGTTCGGTAGGCAAACCGATCTTCTTATTCCAGAAATCAAATGCTTCAACATCCTCAGGGTAAACTGTAACGGATAGACGGTTAGGGTCGAAGCCGATCCATTGCGGTTCAGTAAGAAACTCCCAAGCCCAAGTAATAGCTTCATCTTTAAAGTAATCACCAATCGAGAAGTTTCCAAGCATTTCAAAAAAAGTATGATGACGGCGTGTCTTGCCGACATTCTCAATATCATTTGTACGAATACATTTTTGCGAATTCGTAATGCGGGGATTTTCCGGTACAACTCTTCCATCAAAATAAGCTTTCAAGGGCGCCATCCCTGCGTTAATCCAAAGCAATGACGGATCATTATGCGGAACAAGCGATGCACTTGGTTCAATTTTGTGTGCTTTGCTCTCAAAAAAAGCAAGCCACTTCGCGCGAATTTCACTAGCCTTCATTTTGTTGCCTCCTCAAAAGTTTTACTTCGTAAGCATTATTCCTATTATCCCTTAGCCTAAAAAAACAAAAAAACGCCCCTGTCATAGACAGGGACGAATAAATTCGCGGTACCACCCTGGTTATTGCGCCATTGTTAAAGCACGCAATCGCCTTCATTGGACAATAACGGGTCCACCCGGCGAAGTTCATTCACACTCCGAAAAGAGCTTTCGGCCACTCTTCGTCATAAAAGCTCTCTCAACCGACGCTTGTTACTCACAATGGAGCACTAGCGAAGAAGCTCTCTCTCTGGCTAACGGGCATTGGCTTACTTCATTTCGTCAACGTTTTAACTATGCTACAGCATTATGCTAAAATTATAGCTACAGCCGCAGCACCTGTCAAATAATCTTTCTTCTCACATAATAAGCAAACATATGCTGTACGATCACTTTGCAAACTGCAAATATCGGAACAGCTAATATCATCCCGACAATACCTGCAATTTGACCGCCTACTAGCAAAGCAAAAATGATCGATAATGGATGCATATGAAGCGTACGTCCAACGACCTGTGGAGAAATAACATTCCCTTCAAGGATTTGACACGCTGTATTGATAATCGCAACAAACAGAACCATTTTGATCGATACAGTGGATGCCATTAGCAAGGCAGGCGCCGCTCCAAAAAACGGGCCTAAATAAGGAATTACATTTGTTATTGCTACAATACTGGCTAGCAGTAAAGCATAGGGCATTCCAATTAACAAGTAGCCAAAATAGGCCAAAATGCCAACGATAATACAGACGAGAAATTGCCCCCGGATGTAACTGCCGAGCGCCGAATCAATATCCTTTAACAGCCTAACCGTATTTTTGCGATGGGACTTCGGTACATAAGTGATGACCGTTCGCTCGAACACATCAAAGTCCTTTAATATGTAGAAGGCGAGAAACGGAATGATAAATGTTATAAACACCGCATTCAGCATTGAGCCGATATTGTTTACAAAGCTAAACAACGTCTCTGACAGCTTCTTCTCCATACTCATCAACGCTTTATTCATTCCGCCCCGTATGCTGTCAGGCAAGAACGATGTATTGTTTATATCCGTGACCAAATTTTGAGCGCGTATCGACAGCTCAGGCACATGATGGTTTAATTCCTGTACTTGATTTATGAACATTGGAATCAAATTAATGAGAATCACGGTAATAGCTGCGCAAAAAACAGCATAAATAAGCAGCACCGCAATCGTTCGCGGCACCTTCCTTTCATGCAGCATTGTCACGATTGGATTTAATACATATGAAATGATCATCGCTATGAGAAATGGTGCTAATACCGCCTTCAGAAACACATAAACATTTACGATAAGCGGTTTGATGAGCAAGCAAAAGTAAATTGCGACTAAACCTAAAATAATATATACCAACCATACAAACAGACGGTTGTTTGTAAAGCGCTCCACCGTCCTCACCCCCGCATTGTCATATCCCCATCCGACCCGAAAGCTATAGCTGGTCCTAGTTCAGTATATGTACAAGCGTCTCCATTCATCCTTATATAGCAAAAAAAAGACGGCCATTGACCGTCTTTCGATTTTTTATATTTAGTATTCGGTTGATTAGTTAACGTGAATTTCCGGCATTTCATCTTCAAAGAACAAGTCGTCCAACGAGCTTAACGTGCCATCCTCTTCCACTTGGTAGACCGACATTTTGTCGCCGTTAACCGTCAGCTCTATGAAGCAGCCCCAGCAGTAAAACTGATGGGAACCAATCTTACCGATATCTTTCGAATTACAATTCGGACATCTCATCATCTTTCATTTCTCCCTACTTTTTGAAATTGGAAGCTGCGACAGGCTCCAATTCCGCTTCACTGACAGCAGGAACAATGATCGCGTCTTCCCCGAGTAACACGGAATCTGGATCAATAGGCGCCTTTAACCATTTACGTCCTTCCATCAGATCCGAAATAAAACCGTCCGTAAGCTCATAGCCTACTATCTGTGTACCCTGAAATGGATGAAAATAAACATCCGATACGCGTCCAAGTTGTAATCCTTGAACGGTTACGACGGGCACATCCTTTAATTTTACAAGACCTGTGTAGAAAGAACGCAGCAATTTCTTCGTTTTCATCCGAATCAATGCTTCTTCATCATTGGATATAATCACCACATCTTCGCCGCATGTCAATACGTCAGACCATCCTACAACTTTCACAGATGATGCGAACCACTTTGCATCATCGAGTATAAGTCCTTTAAGCTGCCAATGCTCATCGAACCAGGCATCCTTGACGGTTCCGACATGTTTGCCGGAATGGATAACGATAACGGGAAGTCCAATAAGCTGTTGAAGTTTAATCACGCTTAGGCGGAGTCCTCCTAGTAGTTATTACGAATACGCCTCACGATCTTCGCAACTATACATGCGGCATCTTCTAATTCCTCCAAAGTATTCCCCAAACCGAAGCTAAATCTTACAGCAGATTGTAATTGTTCCTGCGATATGTTCATCGCGCGTAGTACATGTGATCTCTCAAGTGCGCCCGAGGTGCACGCAGAACCGCTTGCAGCCGCAATACCTTCCATATCAAGGTTCATTAGCATCGTCTCTGTATCAACGCCAATAAAGCTAATGTTTACGATATGAGGCAAATGATGTTCTTCATCGCCGTTGACTACAATAGGTATTTCTTGGATCTTCTCTCTCAATAAGTCTACCCATCTATTACGAAGCTTGTCCATAAAAGGTTTCTTATTTTCTCGTTCGTTCACACAAATGTCAACTGCTTTGGCGAATCCGATAATCCCTGCCACGTTTTCTGTGCCAGCGCGACGTTTTCTTTCCTGCGAGCCCCCATGTGAAATAGCTTCAAATGACGTTCCGTTAGCTATATAAAGGGCTCCTACACCTTGCGGCCCATTAATTTTATGCGCGGAGAAGCTCATCAAGTCAACAGGCAGCTCATTTAGATTGTAGTTAACCCATCCAAGCGTTTGTACCGCATCAACATGGAACAAAGCACCGCCCGCTTTCACTACAGTGCCAATCTCCTCGATTGGCTGCAAGGTACCGATCTCGTTATTGCCGTGCATGATGCTTACGAGACCCGTTTCCGGCGTCATAGCCGCTTTGACTTGTTCAGCGGTATTTCGTCCGAGGTTATCAAGCGACAGTATTGTAAGATCGAAGCCTTCTTCCTTGCTTAACCATTCACAGGTATGCAGAACAGCATGGTGTTCACCCGCCGATGTAATGATATGATTTCTTCCTGCTTTACGCTGAGCGCGAGCCGCTCCGATTAATGCGGCATTATCGCTCTCTGTACCTCCGGATGTAAATAGCAATTCAGTAGATTTACAATTTAATGCAGCAGAAATACGATCGCGCGAACGACTAAGCTGCTGCTTAGCGGCGCGACCGTATACATGCATACTGGATGAATTGCCGCCTGGCCCTTGCATATGCTCCAGCATTGCTTTTGCTACGTCTTGATGCATTGGTGTTGTTGCGGCATGATCGAAGTAATAGGTTTTCATTAGTCAGCTTCCTTTAAATGTAGAACATGTAGCTATCAGGTTTTCCTTCGTCCTCGAACGATATCAAATCAGCTAGTGTAGTTGAATCAAGCACCTCTGCGATGCTGTCGCGAATTTTTAGCCATAATTGACGTTTTGCAGGATCATCTTCCTCTGTAAAATCAACTGGCGAGATCGGCCCCTCAAGAATACGAATAATGTCTCCTGAAGTTATCGTTTCGGGATCCTTTGACAAGATGTATCCGCCATAAGCTCCTCGGACACTTTTTACTAAGCCAGCATTTCGCAATGGTGCTACTAATTGCTCCAAATAATGCTCAGAAAGCTGATTACGTTCCGCAATACTCTTGAGTGAAGTCGGGCCTTCGCCAAACTTAACTGCAAGCTCCATCATAATGGTTAAGCCATAACGGCCTTTAGTTGATATTTTCAAGGTTGCACCTCTCTCTATTTGTTTATAGGTAACAATTTATAAGTTTTCACATACAAATGTGCTTACCTATCAAATGTCACATTAAATCACTGTATTCCCATATCACTTATATGTTAACATATCCGACGAGTATCGTGTGGAAAAGCTTGTCCACTTCATGAAAAAAAATTGTGACTATGCTACAATAAATAGATGTTTGATTGAACAAGGTGGTGTTTAATATGGATAAACCAAAAGCTTCGACAAGAGTCATTGTCGGAATGTCAGGCGGGGTCGATTCTTCTGTAACCGCCCTGTTGCTTAAGGAGCAAGGCTATGACGTTGTCGGTATTTTTATGAAAAACTGGGATGACACTGATGAATTTGGTCATTGCACTGCGGAAGAGGATTCAGAAGACGTCCGCCGCGTATGTGAGCAGATCGGCATCCCTTATTATACCGTAAATTTTGAACGACAATACTTTGATAAGGTATTCACTTATTTTCTTGATGAGTATAAACGCGGACGTACTCCCAATCCAGACGTGATGTGCAATCGAGAAATTAAGTTCGGTGAGTTTTTGCAGCGTGCTATAGAGCTAGGGGCAGACTATTTAGCAACTGGACATTATGCGAGGGTAGAACGCTCGGAGGAAGGCGTAACCAAGCTTCTGCGAGGCATTGATTCTAACAAGGATCAGACTTATTTTCTAAGTGCTCTGAATCAACAGCAGCTGGAGAAAGCGATGTTCCCAATCGGACATTTGCCCAAGCCTGAGGTTCGCCGTATCGCTGAAGAAGCTGGCTTATATACGGCTAAGAAAAAGGATAGTACCGGGGTCTGCTTCATTGGAGAACGGAATTTCAAAACCTTCCTTAGCGGATATTTACCTGCACAGCAAGGCGACATGATTGACATTCGCACTGGCGAGAAGAAAGGCCGTCATGACGGCTTAATGTATTACACGCTTGGTCAACGTCAAGGACTTGGCATTGGCGGCTCGGGATCAGGTGAGCCATGGTTTGTTACAGATAAAGATTTGGAGCAAAACATTTTGTATGTCGTGCAAGGAGAACAGCATCCTAGCCTCTATTCATCCAGCTTAACAGCCAGCGGTATGAATTGGATCGTCCCTACCGCACATGAGCTTCCAATCCGCTGCACCGCAAAATTCAGGTACCGTCAGCAGGATCAAGGCGTAACGGTAACGATGCAAGCAGATGGATCAGCGTATATCGTATTTGATAGTCCACAGAAAGCTATTACGCCTGGACAAGCAGTCGTTCTCTACGACGGCGAAGTATGTCTAGGCGGTGGAACTATCGATACGGTTCACAAAATCGATGCTGACTCCTTTGTCGCAAAGTAAACAAAATAAAGGATAGACCAAAAAAGCTGTCCAACTGCGTATAGATCTCTGCAGTTGGACAGCTTTATTATTTAGATAACCTCTTCATTCGAAAATACTCTATGTCAAATAAGCCCCCAGCCGCGTTTAATCGACTTCAGCACTTCTCCTGCTTGCCTCGCGGAAAGCGGCAGGAGGAATTCCCTTTATCTGAGCAAACGACCGGGTAAAATAGTGAATGGACGAAAATCCGGTTCGCTCGGCGATCTCCTTAATCGGATACTGTGTATACGTAAGCAATTGTTCAGCGGCGCGGATCCGTTCGGTGCGGACTAAAGAAGAGAAAGACTCATGGATGCTGCTAGCAAACATTCTGGATAGATGACGCTCAGATATGTTTAAGTAGCGCGCGATTTCAGGCAACGACAAGTTCCGGTCTAAATTATCGCGAATATAAAGCTTTGCTCTGTTAATTAGGACTGCTGTATTCGATGAAATCGGTGTATGCTTTGAACTTTGCAGCGTACCAAATAAAGACGGGAACGAAGCAATTAGCTCATAAGCGAGTCGAGGCAGTTGCGATACTGGCAAAGCCCTGCCCATTTCAGTGGGAACGAGCAAAGATTTCCATATTTGAATGGTAGGCCAATCATTTGTATCTTCTAACCAAATAGGCCCTTGACTAAGTGATTCCAAGTAGGGCATGAAAGCCTCTTGCGTTGACTGCTTTTCATCCGGCTCGAATGCTACGTATAATAGATCCAGACCGTCTACATCACTGATCTGATGATAAATGTTTGGTCGTGAACAGAATGCAACACCCTTATATAAAGGATAGACCGTGTCTCCTTCTGAGTAAACACCAGTACCGCCGTTCACGAAGCAAATTTCATAAAAAGAATGTTTATGCACCTCGTTTGCGACCAGATGCTCGACAGCACCCCAGTAATAGATAAGAAATGTGAGACCTTCCCCTTTCAGCAGCCCTGCATAGCGGTTTAGCCGTTCATCGCTTTTCGTCCAGTGGTACATAAGTGAACATAACCCCTTTGGCGTAATATTACAAAAAGATGTCATGAGTATGCAAATACTATTTATCTACACCCCATCTATAATGAAATCATATTTAAAGCAAAAAAGCGAGAAGGAGATTGAACATGATAAATGAAAAGGATGTACAATTTTACAAAGATGAAGGGTATTTGTTAGTAAGGGGAGTTTTCAATCAAGAAGAAATAGACGAGATGAGAGAAGCAACCGAGAAAATTATTCGAAGAGCGGCTCAAGCGAAAGCGGATCATAACGCCGCTTGGCAAGGAGACTTCTTACCTCCAGAGCAGCTCAAGAAGCTGGTGCTTAAAGGCTTCCATGATGTACATTATCATGATGCCGCTTTCATGCGTGCCGTTATTCATCCTAAAATGACTGCTGTGTTAAATGGCATCATAGGCCCTAACGTTCAGCTTCATCATTCCAAAATGCTGGTGAAACCTCCGGCGGTAGGTGCAGCATTTCCAATGCATCAGGATTACCCGTATTTCCCGCACCGTGATCATTCGATGCTTGCCGCAAGCGTACACTTGGATGATGCCGACACGGAGAATGGATGTCTGCGTGTTATTCCCGGATCGCATAAGCAAGGCGCTATACCGCATGTCGGTCAGCACTTCCTTAATCATAAGGAGCATCCGATTTCTTCTGGAACCCTTTGCCCAGCTAAAGCCGGGGACGTGCTGTTCTTCAACTATTTGACCATTCACGGCTCAGACGTGAATCGCAGCGAAAGAACACGCCGAAACATTCTGTTTCAATACCGTGACGCGTCGGATATTCCGACCGCTAATGTCCACTTCGATTGGGGCATGGGTTTAATGGTTAGCGGGGAGAATCCTGATTTCAACAATGTAAAGCCTAATTTTGAGATTATAAACGACAAGCAAGCGTAAACAGCTGTCACCGTCTCCAAAGGAAAAATGAGGACAACGAAGCCAAAACAGCCATGCAGGAACACTATACCTGCACAGCTGTTTTGGCTTTCTGATTGATTAATTGGTTTTTAAAATTATCACTTACCCGAGCTTAAGCTCATCATCGCCTCTTTTTGCTTCACCCAGCCTTCGGACAATAATACGCGTTATTCTCAAATGATCAGTTTCTTCTATGATAAACTCGAATTGCTCAGAATAATCGACGCGCTGATTTGCATTGGGAGGAATTTCAATCCTTGAATAGATCCAGCCTCCAATAGTATCGTAATCATCTGTATCAATATCGAGTCCAAAAAAACTATTTACTTCTTCAATCAGCATAAGTCCGCTTATCGAATAGGATTCGTCGTCCCTTTTTTCTAACTGTTCACGTTCCTCATCGAACTCATCTTGAATTTCTCCTACAATTTCCTCCATGATGTCCTCAAGCGTCACTAGTCCCGATGTTCCTCCGTACTCATCAATTAAAATGGCTATTTGGGATTTCCTCTTCTGCATAAGTTTTAGGAGCGTACTAATCCGCATTGACTCCGGCACTGTTGTAATCGGTCTCGTAATTTGCTTAATATCATGCAGGTTATGCGCTGTATCCTTCAGTAAATCTTTAATATGAACAAATCCAACTATATTATCCTTGTCATTCTCACATACGGGATAACGGGTTAGTAATTGCTCTAATGCTATCTTTTTATTGTCCTCTAGTGAAAGGGTTAAATTTAAACAAATCATTTCCGTTCGAGGAATCATAATTTCTCGCGCGTTGGTATCGGAGAAATCGAAAATATTATCCATTAAGGTAAGCTCCGTATTATCGATAAGACCGCTCTTATGGCTTTCCTTCATCAGTATTCTTATTTCTTCTTCCGTATGCGCCGAATTTTTTAACGTATCCGGTTCAATGCCAATCATTTTCAACAGCTGATTCGCTGTAGCATTCAGCACCCAAATGAAGGGATGCATCAATTTATAAAAAAATATGATCGGTCCTGCCGTCAGCATTGTAATCGATTCTGATTTATGGATCGCTATGGTTTTGGGGGCCAATTCTCCTATTATTATGTGAAGTCCGACAATAAAGATGAAAGCAAGGACGTAGGATACAGTGTGTATGAAGGTCTGATTATCGAATCCTAGCATTACAAGTAAGGGCCCAAGCATCGCAGCTAAAACAGGCCCACCGATCCATCCAAGACCAAGTGAAGCAATTGTAATGCCTAATTGACATGCAGACAAATATGCATCCAGATTGCTAGTCAGATGAGACGCCAGCTTCGCTCGCACATGTCCTTCGGCAACCAGCCTTTCGATTCTGCTTCCTCTTACCTTAACCATTGCAAATTCTGACGCTACAAAAAAACCATTCATACCTGTGAGAAACAAAATAAGAGCTAATGACAAACTTAGCGGTAAAGGATCTTCCAACGATTCCCTGTCAATCGCATTTGCATAGCTTCTCGTGCAATGACAGGTGCACCTCCTTTGGGAAAAGACTATTACTAATGTTTATTCACACTAGGCTGGACTTTATACGCTGTTTGTCATTAAATGTTCATAAAGCCGCTACCAAAAGCTCACTTTATTCTAAGGTATCGCGCTCTGGTATCTGTTATAATTCATGCTGTAACCTTAAAGCGACTACTTTCAAAATGAGTTTTTGCTTAAAATTGTTTAGGAGGCTTCATAATGAAAAGAATATTACTTATCTTCTTAGCTGCTCTATGGCTCTTACCCAACGTGGCTATGGCTCACTCTAAGTTAGAAATAGCGGTCCCTGCTCAGGACGCGGCCGTTACAACATCACCAGAGCTTATTGATTTAACCTTTAATACAAAGATAGAAAAGCTTAGTAATTTCAAGCTTTTCAACGCTGCTGGTGAACAAATGGCGACCGATAAAGCAAAAGTTGATGGCTCGACAATGAGTGGAGCTGTCACCGAGAAATTGACCAACGGGATCTACACGGTAAAATGGGTCATTATTGGAGCTGACGGACATTCTGTTGAAGGCGACTATTCCTTTAGCGTAGACGCTCCTGTAACTTCTGAGGAGCCTTCAACAGCCCCTAGCGAATCGACCGATCCAACTGCAACGGCAAATCCTGTTGAAACAGCAAACCCACTTGAATCGACACCAGCACCTACGCCAGTCGAAAATAACGATAGTAATAATTCCAGCACGAATTATACGGCAGCGATTATAATCGGAGTAATTATTATCGGGGCTGCAGTTATACTGCTCTCGCGGAGGCAGAAAAAATGACCTTTGTAAGTGAAGGGTTGCTTTATATTTGCTTTGCTATAATGACTGGAGCTTTGCTGCTCAAACTAGTACCGGCAAGCAAAAGGCCCGACATACATGTCCCAAATGGCTTACTGCTCGGAATCGCTATTGCGATTCCGATTTTGTCGTATATACCTATACACAATCTAGCGATTTTGTTTGCGCAGGATTTCGACATGTCCTATGGTTCAATTCTTAAAAGCATTATCCTTGACATCAACACCGGTAAAGCTTGGTTATGGACGACGCTTGGATCCATAGGCCTCGCTCTAGTGCTTGGATTAAAATCATTTCAAAATGATAAACATATGCCAAAGGTTGCGCTGTTCGTAACTTTTTTACTTATCGTATGGCTTGGATACGCCGGGCACGCTTCTTCGTTATACGGCTTCAGAGGATTAATAGCACATTCCGCGCACTTCCTCGCGTTTAGTGTCTGGATTGGAATCCTATTTGTCACTAGCTGGTTTTCTAAGGATAACGCGAATTGGTCAGCCTTTTTACGCTGGTTTTCACCCGTTGCTATTGTTTCGGTCTTAGTTACGCTTTTTGCTGGACTTGTGCTCATGTCATTCACTACTCCTGAGTATGTGAACGCATGGATGCTGCCATATGGCCAGATGCTGCTTATTAAGCATTTGCTCATCCTACCGTTGCTGCTGTTTGCTTATACAAATGGCTTTAGCTATAAGAAAATATCAAAGACCGATCCGTCCTTTAATCCAAAGCGTTGGCTGAAGGCTGAAAGTATAATTGCGATGCTCGTCCTGGGAGCAACAGCGGTGCTCGGTCAACAATCACCGCCGCATAAAGTCAGGGAGACGCTTCAAAGTGAATCCCCTTCACCATTATTCACATCTCTATATAAAGGCAGTTTCAGTCCTGATATTAACCTTCAATTCACTTTGCATTTGGAGAGTTTTCTAATGTTTGCCGCTTCCGCGCTAATGGCTGCCGGTATCATTTGGATGTATCGAACGAATCGACTAATTCCAGCCTTTATCATGGGAATTCTTACTGCCGTCTTTGGTTATTTCGGGCTCATGTTCTCCATTGCATAAATCGGATTAGCGCACTTATAGTGAAAAGGCCAACCAGCTGTCCCTCCTCGTTGGCCTTTTCACTAATACTCAGTTAATCTCATCCTTGAGAAAACAATTCATGAAGCTGATTCACGATAAATACAATTTAACCTCACATTATGAATTACTTTCCAGTTAAAACAATTGGAGCTATAATGATTGAAAGTAATCGCTACATAACGGGGGTTGAAATTGAATAAATCATGGTTTTACCGTATGCTCTTATCTTATTTACCAGTATTTTTTATTGTAACGACAATTCTATTTATATTATTTTTCGGGGCGCTAAACGAGACAAATCGGAAGCAGGCGGCTCAAGCAAACGAGTTTGTCGCCAATCAGGCACTGCAATATGTCGATAATACATTAAAGAATATTGAGCATACCGTACTTCGTAAAATTTTAACAGATACCGAAATGAATCGTTTTTTTGTTGCTGGTTCTTCTCAAAATGTGTATGCGAATATCCGAGCTATCAAAATGATGGATGATCTGAAATTTGAGTATCCGATGATCGACTCTATCTATTATGTACGATATAAGGACGAGATCGTATTAAGTGACGCCATGTTTAGCACCATCCAAACTTATCCTGATTCGAAATTTATTCAAGACAATATGAAAGCGGTGTCAAAGCGAAGTGAAAATTGGACAGGACTTCGCAAATTTACACCCTTTCCAAAAGATGAGAATGAAGTGGTCACTTTAGTTAAAACAGTCCCCTATTCTACTTCCAATCCTTCAGGGATGATTGTCGTCAATGTAAACGTGAAGTACATCCAATCCACCATCGAGCAAACATACAATTCAAAAATCAGTTACATTCATTTGTTTGATCTTCAAGGTAATAATTTATTCAGCAAACCGGATGACAATCAAAATGACCAGAAGAGCAATAATGTTTTTGTTTCGTATACCTCAGACTATACTGGCTGGAAAGTTGAAAGCGGCTTAAAGAACGGAGATGCGGTTGGTTGGGTGCTCAATATCTATAACGTGTGGGTTATGTTTTCGGTAGTGCTTGTCCTATTCGGCTTCGCATGGGTCGTATACATAACAAGGAAAAACTACAAACCTATTAAGCAAATTGTATATTTAATTGAATCGTTTACTTCACAGAAGCCTGGAGCAGGCAAAGATACAAACAGTGAGTTCGGGTATATTCTCACATCGCTTGAAATGATGATGGCACAAACAAAACAGTTTCAAGTTCAGCATAACGAAGATATGATTTTACACAAAAAATATTTTTTCCTCGAACTATTAAAAGGTAAAAGGCAAATTAATCAAGAGGAATGGAAATCTGAAATGGGCAAGCTGAGAATGCCGGATTCCTTTAACGAGGCTTATGTTCATATTATAGAAATCGATCATTACGCTGCGTTCTGTAGGAAGTACAATCCGAAGGATCAGATGCTGCTCAAGTATATGTTATCAACCGTTCTGAGTGAAGTAACTTCGGGCACCTCAGTCTGGTCATGGACGGAATGGACGGATAACAACCGAATGGTCGGAATTTTATTTCAGAGTGCAGAGCAGGTAGAACTTCTTGATATCCGAATAATATTGGAACAATATAGAGAATGGATTTGCGCTCACTTGGATCTAACGATTACCGTCGGATTAGGACATCATACCTTTGATATTGGACAGTTAAAGTATTCTTATGCGGCCGCCCAAAGCGCGTTAGAGTATAAGCCGATTCTAGGAACGAATCAGCTGATTCTGTGGAACAATAAGATGGCAGATAAAAAGGAGCTATTTATCCACTTCAAGGCAATCGATTCACTAATGGACCGGTTCCGTGTAGGCATACCGGAATGGCAGCAGGATTATCGCAAAATGTTTACAACCATAGAAGATGCGCTACTCCCAAGAAGTAATATAATATCAATCATCCATTTTCTTTGCGATCATTTAGGTAGAGTAATGATTGAGTCTTCTAGAGAGATTCAGTTCTATTGGGAAGAGCATGCCTTACCCAGAATGAATGCTACTCTCTCCGATTGGGATACGATGAAACAGTTGGAAGAAGATATTCATTTGGTGTTATTAGGTTTGTTCGAGCATATTCAAACGATTCACAAATCAAAACAATACAGTAAATTAATTCACAACATCAGAGAATATATTGAGGGAAATTATTATGATTGTAATTTGTCATTGGATTACTTAAGTGACAGGTTTGATATTAGTCCCAAATATTTAAGCAAATTGTTTAAAGAAGAACTCGGTATTAAATTCGTCGATTTCCTTATAGGTCTGCGAATTAATCAGGCGAAATTTATGCTTAAGGAGACAAACCTTCCGATTCAGGATATTTCCCGGGAAGTTGGCTATCCGAGTTACATTTCATTTAACAGAGTATTTAAAAATGTTGTCGGTACTTCACCAAGTGACTATCGGAAAATGATCAGTTGAAAATGATTAACA
Organism: Paenibacillus sp. J31R122; assembly: GCF_056269185.1. Classification (NCBI taxonomy): domain Bacteria; kingdom Bacillati; phylum Bacillota; class Bacilli; order Caryophanales; family Paenibacillaceae; genus Paenibacillus; species Paenibacillus sp. J31R122. The sequence continues at coordinate 131,935 of NZ_JBWDNM010000013.1, read as the reverse complement.
AGGCGAAAATAGATATATGAATTCCTAATGGCACCGCGATTTATGCGGTGCTTTGTCTATTTTATAGAGGAATTTCCCGTGCCCCAAAGTCATTAGAAAAACGATAACAAAGATGAATATTACGAATTGCCACTGCTTAAACGAAGCATATATATTGAGTTTGTACACCAGCACACGATAACCAAGCGAAAGGAGTAGTGTTCATGAACAGTTCCCAACTAACCAAACTTACAGGAGTGTCCGGAGCGCAGACCGTCAGAAGAAAAACTGCCATCGATAAAATTAAAAAGCATTGGGAGCTGTACCTGCTAATTTTACTGCCTATGTTGTACATCATTATTTTTAAGTACATACCCATGTTGGGCGTCCAGATTGCTTTTAAAGACTTTAATATCATTAAGGGAATTTGGGGAAGTCCTTGGATAGGGTTCAAACATTTTGAGGCATTTTTCAACTCACCAAACTTCTGGATATTAATTAAGAACACGATAGGTATCAGCTTGTATTCCCTAATCGCCGGTTTTCCAATTCCTATCATCTTCGCTTTGGCTTTAAATGAAATGCGCAATGGTTCGTTCAAGAAATCAGTACAGTTAATTACTTACGCCCCCCATTTTATATCTACGGTAGTTATGGTTTCGATTATCATCTTAATGCTGACACCTCATGTGGGTATAGTGGATCGCATGGCTACGATGTTCGGAGTGATGTCGCCCAATTTTATGGGGGTTCCTGAATATTTCAAATCCATCTATGTGTGGTCAGGCATATGGCAGTCGATGGGGTATTCCGCGATCATCTATATTGCAGCATTGGCTGGTGTGAACACGGATTTATACGAAGCTGCAAGAGTTGATGGCGCCTCTCGTTTCCAGAAGATCATTCACATTGATATTCCAAGTCTTATACCGGTTACAGTCATCCTATTAATCTTAAATTTGGGCAGTGTGATGGGTGTTGGTTTTGAGAAAATATTTCTGATGCAGAATCCGTTGAACATAAGCACATCTGAAGTTATTTCCACTTATGTGTATAAGGTTGGTTTGATAGGAACAAATTTCAGCTTCTCAGCAGCGGTAGGATTGTTTAACTCTGTTATCAACCTCATTCTTCTATTAACAATAAATAATTTCGCCCGTAAAGTTTCACAAACGAGCCTATGGTAGGAGGAGGAAAATCATGCGTAAACACGCCATAAAAGAATCGTTTGGAGATAAAATACTACTTTGTTGCATTTATACTTTAATCATCATCATTACTCTCATCGTTTTGTTTCCACTGTTATACATTCTTAGCTCATCGCTAAGCTCTTCCAGAGCTGTACTAGCTGGGGAGGTTTGGCTGTTTCCCGTGGATATTACGTTCAAAGCATATGCAGCCATTTTACAAAGTACTCAGATCATGTACGGATATATTAACTCGCTTTATTATACAGTTGTTGGAACATTTATTAATGTCGTTATGACCATTTTGCTCGCTTATCCGCTTGCCAAAAAAACGTTTTATGGTCGGAATCTTTTCATGATCATTCTGATGGTGACCATGTTTTTTGATGGCGGATTAATTCCTACTTATTTGCTGGTGAAGGACCTTGATCTCCTTAATACCCGCTGGGCGATGTGGCTGCCAGGAGCTCTTTCTGTGTTCCAGGTTATCGTTGCGAGAACATTCTTCCAAACTTCGATTCCTGAAGAGCTGAATGATGCAGCTGAAATGGATGGCTGCCGGGATTCAAGGTTTCTGTGGAGTGTGGTCCTCCCATTATCCAAGCCCATCATCGCTGTTATGGCCTTAATGTACTCAGTGGGCCACTGGAATGCTTACTTCGACGCCTTGATCTACTTACGTTCGGAGAAGCTGTTCCCGCTGCAATATGTGCTGCGGAATATATTGATTCTCAATTCAGTAGATCCAGAAATGATGGCAAGCAATGCGGCAAAAGCGCGTGATGTTGGGTTCGAGGAAATGCTGAAATATGCGCTGATTGTGGCTGCAAGTCTTCCGATGCTGATTATATATCCTTTTGTTCAGAAGCATTTTACTAAAGGTGTTCTTATTGGTTCTTTAAAAGGCTGACAGGCTGATTCTTTTGAGAGGGGGCGGTTTGTTAGAAGCAGGTTTAGAAAGGAATAATCAGGTCCCATTTCATCCAATATTTCAAGGAGGGTTTCATTTGAAAAAAGTATGGGGTTACGCATTAGCAGCGGTAATGATAGCAACACTTGTATTATCTGGCTGTTCAGGGAATAAAGAAGGTCAACCAATAAATTCCGGTGGATCGAATACAGGATCGAAAGAAGCTCCATCCGGCCCGGTTAATATGACTTTTTTTTCTCCACAAGGGGAAGCAGCGTGGGAAGATAATGAGTTTACGAAGCTTATAGAAGAGAAATTCAATGTTAAGTTGAAATGGGATGTGGCTCCCGCAGACGCGGTGAAAGACCGCAGACAGCTGTTGCTTGCAAGCGGTGATTATCCTGAAGTATTCCTTGAAGGGAAATTTTCACAAACTGATATTTTGAAATATGGACCACAAGGCGTAATGCTGCCATTGAATGATCTTATTGATAAGTATGCACCGAACATTTTAAAAGTATTTGAAGAAAAACCCTATTTGAAAGATTCCGTAACTTCGCCGGATGGTAATATTTATGCACTTCCGCGAATTAATGAATGTTATCACTGCACCTATTCCCAGAAGTACTGGATGAACAAGGAATGGCTGGACAAAGTAGGATTGGCCGTACCAACAACAACGGATGAATTATATGCCGTGTTGAAAGCGTTCAAGGAAAAAGATCCAAACAACAATGGCAAACAAGACGAAATTCCACTGACAGGCGGACCTAACAAAAATATATGGAACGGCAGTATCGATGGCTACTTGATGAATTCATTTATTTATAACGACAATACGAAATACTTAACTATGAAGGATGGCAAAGTCGATTTCGCAGCTAATAAACCGGAGTGGAAAGATGGCTTGGTATTTATGAACAAGCTGTTCAAAGAAGGACTTGTGGACGCAGCATCATTCACCCAGAACGATAAAGCATTAAGTCAATTGGGAAATCGTGAAGGCGATGAGCAAGTTGGTTCTGTGACAGCTTCACTTCTCGGATATTTAGTGGAAACAAGTGATGAGAAACCACGCCACAAGCATTGGGTTATCGTTCCTCCATTAAAAGGACCTAATGGGGTACAGCTGGCTGGTACATCGCAAGGTATTTCCGAATTTCAATTTGCAATTACTAATAAAGCATCTGAGGAGCAGCAAATTGCTGCCATCAAAATCGCTGATTATTTGCATTCTGAAGAAGGTGCCCTATTAAGCGAATATGGTGTTGAAGAAGGTTATGGCTGGAAAATGGCTGAAAGCGGGGAGTTAAACCCTGATGGAAATCCTGCAAAATATTCATTTGAAGGTCTGGCGCCTACAGATAAAACGGCAAAGCCTAGATTCGATCGTTGGACTTTATTGGGACCGAAAAATATGTCCGCGGAGTTCCGTAATTCTTTTGCCTCAAACCAAGACCCGCTATCCGGAAAAGGCTATGAGACACGGTTAGCGAAAGCAACAAAAACATACGAGCCTTATGCGCCTGCTGAAGTGTATCCAAACGGTGTGTTTATCCGTCCTGAAGATACAGACGTAATCGCACAATTAAATCCTGCCATTCAAGACTATGTCACTTCAAATATGGCTCAATTTATTATTGGAAGCAAGGATATTGAGAAAGAATGGGATTCCTATGTGAAAGGGTTCGATGGTTTGAATCTGAAGCAATATATTGAAATCTACCAACGTGCGATTGAAAAAAAATAATCACACAGAATTCGTTTAAAACATGGGATGTCCCAGGATATTTAGCTCTTTGGGACATCCCGTTGTTTTGTTTGTTGATCTATCTTTGTTCATTTCCGTGTTCATTTCTGTTTTCATTTCTATTTTCATTTCTTTGTTGATTTCTTTGTCCTATCCATCAATCTGTCCGTTCTATTATTCCTGCTACTTCTGCTACTTACTGCTTTAAGTGGCACCCTTATCTTTTCGGCGCTGCTGGTTTTGTTTGATTTTATCTTCCATCCCTTGTTCCGTTGCCTTATATAACGTTATACCGCCTAGCGTGTCAGGCAAATACTGCTGTTTCACAAAATGATTCGGATAATCATGCGGATACTTATAGCCCTCATGGCCTAGCTGCTGCGCTCCGCTATAGTGGGTGTCACGAAGATGAAGCGGCACTGAAGCATCTCCAGCCCGTTCAATCGCAGCCTCCGCAGCTCCAATAGCGACAGCTGTGGCGTTCGACTTTGGACTTTCCACAGCGAACAAAATAGCCTGCGAAATATTGTATTTCGCTTCCGGCCAACCAATTTTATGATAAGCATCCATGGCCGTTACCGCTTGAATCATTGCCTGTGGATTAGCCAGCCCGATATCCTCGCTGCACGCGACAATTAGTCTGCGGATAAAGGTCATAGGATCCATGCCAAGCCGCTCTACCGCGTATAAAAACCAGAATAGAGCCGCATCGCTGGAGCCTCTAACACTTTTGTGGAAAGCAGACAATACGTCATACTGAGTTGACAGGTCTGCCCGTATCGTCGGCTTGCGTATAGATTCTTGAGCGACCTCCAGTGTCAGACGCACGGAACCATCCATCTCGGAAGGTGTCGTAACCGCAGCTAGCTCAAGTGCATTAAGCGCCCTCCTAATATCCCCTCCAGCCATTGCAGCAATATGACGCAGCGCCTCTTGATCCGCATGCAAATCCATGAAGCCAAGTCCCCGCTCGCTGTCAGCCAGCGCTCTTCGCATCGCTTCATATGCATGCTCCTCGCCGAGCGCTTCCAATTGAAATAGAGTAGATCGCGACAATAAGGCTCCATTCACATGATGAAACGGATTTTCAGTCGTTGCCCCAATAAATATAATGATGCCTTGTTCAACTGCCGGCAATAAAGCATCCTGTCTTGCCGTATTGAAACGATGAACCTCATCTAAGAAAAGAATCGTCTTCTTCCCGTACATCGTTTTATTCGTACGTGCCATCTCGATAACTTCCCTAACATCCTTGACCGAGGCATCAACCGCGTTAAGCTTTATGAACTCGCCAGCTGTACGCAGCGATATTATATGCGCCAACGTCGTTTTCCCGCAGCCCGGAGGTCCATATAACAAAATTGACGACACCTGATCGCCTTCAATAGCTCTTCTAAGAAGCTTTCCTGCACCTACGATATGTTCTTGTCCAATATATTCATCCAGCGTTTGCGGCCGCATTCGATCAGCTAGCAGCTTGGCACGCGGTTTTTCCTCATTTTGATATGAAAATAAGTCCATTACGTTCCCCAACCTTCTCCTATCAGTTGCCTCGATCATAGCATACAAGCACATTTGTTCGCCACATTCGTCACATGCTATATCTGTTAAGCTAATATATTTTTTGGTAATTTGGCCCTTATCAGACGGTTATTCGTCCAACGGGCTGGAGCAGTTCCTTCAATCTCAATTAGTTCTATATTCTGAAACTAAAGTGCGTCATCCAGCGAAAAGAGTGGGATTAGTTTCAGATTCTGCGGCTAATTCAACGGGAATGGAGGTATGGTCGAGAAAAACTAGCCTCTAATTTCATTTACTGAAACTAAATCGCAACTCACTCCTTTACCTCTTCATTTAATTGCAATAATTGAAACTAAACAGACCTAGCAAATGTGTTAATAGACAAAGAATCATTTATTTATGATCAGTTTCCCTAGATCAGAGTACAGGCAGATGTCGAATACGTTATTTATGCAAAAAAAGAGTTACCGCATCACCAGCTGTTGCTGGGTCGCGATAACCCTTATTTATCAATTTACTAAATAAGGCGGTGTTAAATTAATCATAACTTACAGCTCTACGCCGCCTGTTTCAAGCAATTCACGAACGACAACACTGACCATAATAAGACCCGCAACCGGCGGAACAAAGGCATTGCTCGCTGGAGGCTGCTTCGCCTTGCGGATTTCAGGTGCGTTATCCGGAACGATACGCTTCGTTACATCCTCACGCGGCTTCATCGGAAGCTCGGTAGAGAAAACAACCTTTACACCTTTCTTGATGCCTTCCGCACGGAGCTTCGTGCGAATAACTCTCGCTAGTGGATCCGTATGTGTCTTGGAAATATCGACCACTTGAAACTTTGTTGGGTCCATCTTATTCGCTGCGCCCATACTCGAAATGATCGGAATTTTACGTTCCAAGCATTGCTTGATTAAGTGGATTTTATACGAAATCGTATCCGATGCGTCTACAACATAGTCCAGCGGATACGCAAACAGCTGCTCATACGTTTCTTCTGTGTAGAACATCCTCATAGCAATGACATCACATTCCGGATTAATTAGCTTAATACGGTCGCGCATCAAATCTGCTTTCGGCTGGCCAACTGTTGTTGTAAGCGCATGAACCTGCCGATTGACGTTCGTAATATCGACGACATCCTTATCGATCAAAATAATGCGACCAACCCCGGTGCGCGCCAACGCTTCAGCCGCTATACCACCGACACCGCCGATTCCGAGCACGGCAACCGTGCTCCCCTTCATTAGCGCAAGCCCTTCCGGGCCGATAGCGAGCTCAGTACGTGAAAATTGGTGAAGCATCTGGCTGCCGCCTCCTTTGCATAAAACGATTATTTTTCGTTGTTATCAGTAGCTGCTGTCGCTGGTGCCGCGGCAACTGGCTGCTTAGGCTTAAGCACCGTGCGGATATGCAGCTGTTCAAGCTGAGATAGCTCAACCTCAGACGGCGCATCGCAGAGCAGATCTGTTGCACTCGCTGTTTTCGGGAAAGCAATCGTCTCGCGCAGGTTAGTGCGACCAGTAAGTAGCATTACAAGTCGGTCAAAACCGAATGCGATACCGCCGTGTGGAGGCGTTCCATATTCAAATGCATCCAGCAAGAAGCCAAACTTCTCTTGCGCCTCCTCCATGCTGAAGCCAAGCGCTTTGAACATTTGCTCCTGTACTTCACGTTGATAAATACGCATCGAACCGCCGCCTACTTCATAGCCGTTCAAAACAAGATCGTATGCTTGCGCGCGTATTTGTCCTGGATCAGTATCGAAGAAGTGAAGATCATCATCATTAGGACGCGTGAACGGATGATGCTCAGCTACATAGCGTTTAGCATCCTCATCCCAGCCAAGAAGCGGGAAGTCAACAACCCATGCAAATTTGAATTTGGACTCGTCAATCAAGCCTAGATCTTTACCCAGCTTCGAACGTAGATTGCCGAGTACATCAGAGACAACCTTCTTCTTGTCTGCGGAGAAAGTAAGCAGATCTCCCTCTTCAACTTGCAAACGCTCTGTAAGAGCAGCGATTTCCTCCGGCTTCAGGAATTTCACGATCGGGCCGCGCCATTCGCCTTCCTTCACTGTAATCCATGCAAGTCCTTTGCCTCCGTAACGAGCAGCAAACGGCTGCAGATCATCAAGCTCTTTGCGACTCCAGCTTGCGCACCCTTTTGCATTCAGCGCTTTAACAACACCGCCGCCTGCTGCTACACTTGCGAATACTTTCACATCGCTGCCAGAAACAATATCGGTAATATCTTCAATCTCAAGCCCGAAACGAAGATCAGGCTTATCCGAGCCGTATTTGTTCATTGCATCCGCGTAAGTGATACGTTGGAACGGAAGCTCAAGCTCTACACCAACCGTCTCGCGAAGCAGCTTCGCAGTAAGCTCCTCCATCATAGTAAGCAGCTGATCCTGTGACAGGAATGAAGTTTCAATGTCGACTTGCGTGAATTCCGGCTGACGGTCTGCACGAAGATCCTCATCACGGAAGCAGCGAGCGATTTGATAATAGCGCTCAATGCCGCCAACCATAAGCAATTGTTTGAAAATTTGCGGTGATTGCGGCAATGCGAAAAATTCGCCTTCATGAACACGACTCGGCACCAAATAATCACGCGCGCCTTCTGGCGTGCTCTTCGTAAGAATCGGTGTTTCTACATCGATAAAGCCTTCTCCATCAAGGAAATCACGGAACACCTTCGCTGCTTTCGAGCGAAGAAATAGCGTCTTTTGCATTTCCGGACGGCGTAAATCTAGATAGCGATATTTCAGACGAAGCGACTCATCAACCTCAACACCATCTTCAATCGGGAATGGAGGTGTTTTTGCAGCGTTCATTACTTCGATTTTCGTTACACGCACTTCAATTTCGCCTGTTGCCAGGTTTGCATTGTACGTTTCCGCATCGCGTTCAACAACTGTACCTTGAATAGCCAACACGAACTCGTTACGAGCGCGATCAGCAATAGCTAGCGCATCGCCAGAGAAATCAGGGTTAAATACAGTTTGAACAATACCGGAACGATCGCGCAAATCAATAAATAGTACGCCGCCAAGATCGCGACGACGTTGTACCCAACCGTTCAGGATAACAGATTGGCCAACGTCTGCTTTCGATAGTCGGCCGCAGTGATGAGTTTTTAACAACATAATGTACATGCTCCTCTATTAATTAGTTTAGTTTATAGGGTATTTCTTAACCGCTAATCTCGTCAGCGAGCCGATCAATCGAAACAACACGCTGCTCGCCTTTTACCATGTCCTTCAAAGCTATTTCGCCGCGCACAAGCTCATCGTCACCAAGAATGGCTGTGTAACGAGCTTGAAGGCGGTCAGCAGACTTCATCTGTGCCTTCATCTTACGTCCTAAGTAATCACGCTCAGCTCGAATACCGCGCATTCTCAGCTGATAGACGAGCTTTGTAACCTCTCGGTCAGCTGCTTCGCCAAGCGCTACGAAATAGACATCTACCTGATTAAAATTCGGCAGCTCGGTTTGTTGATGCTCAAGCAGCAGAATTGTTCTCTCTAAACCAAGGCCTACGCCAACACCCGGCTGATCAGGTCCGCCGATTCCGGATACAAGTCCGTTATAGCGTCCACCGCCGCCAATCGTGTCGATAGCGCCAATGCCTTCCGCTTTGTATTCAAACGCAGTATGCGTATAGTAATCCAGTCCGCGAACAAGGCGGTGATTAATGGTGAACGGTATACCCATATCACCCAAATACATAAGCACCTTATCAAAGTGAATACGGCATTCCTCATCCAAGCTGTCAAGTATGGACGGCGCGTCTTCAAAATGAGCCTGGTCAACCTTGCAATCAAGCACGCGCAGCGGATTTCGATCAATACGCGATTGACAGTCCTTGCAAAGCTGCTCACGCTTCGGCTCTAGAAAGGCAAGCAAGCGCTCACGAAAGACTGCTCTCACCGCGGGTGTTCCTACAGAGTTCACTTCTACACGTACGCCTTTCAGACCTACCTCTGTATAAAACGTGTAACCGAGGGCAATAACCTCTGCATCGATTGCTGGATCAGCAGAGCCGATAGCTTCCACGCCAAATTGGTGCAGCTGACGATAACGTCCAGCTTGCGGGCGCTCATAACGAAACATTGGACCGATGTAATAAAGTTTCGATACATCGGGTTCGCCATACAGCTTGTTTTCTACGTAGGATCTAACAACGCCCGCCGTTCCCTCAGGACGCAGCGTGAGGCTCCGATCTCCACGGTCAATAAAGGTATACATCTCTTTCTCTACGATATCGGTTGTTTCACCGACACCGCGTTGAAACAGCTCCGTAGATTCGAAAATCGGTGTGCGAATTTCACGAAAGTTAAACCGCTGGCAAATATCGCGCGCTTTCTGCTCCACGTATTGCCATCTCTCTACGGCGCCAGGCAGAATGTCCTGCGTTCCCGGTGATTTTTGAAATGCCATTTGTATGCCTCCTGACCCTTATTCAATTTCATATTCATAAACACAAAAAACTCCCGTTCCTAACGACTTATGCCGTAAGGGACGAGAGTGTATCTCCCGTGGTACCACCCACATTCCGAGCTCCATGACACGCATAAGCTCGCTTAAAGACGGTTAACGCCCGTCATCCGCAGTCCAGCTACTGTTCATCGTCGCAAGCTATACGCTTACTCCTCCGTTGTTCGCCGTCTGTTCTCCGGGAAGTCTGTTCATTCAACCGATATAAGGACGCTTGCAGCTAAATTGACGTCCCTCTCTGAATATAACGTGTAGAATTACTTTGTCCCATCAACGAATCGATTTCAACAAATACTAATATCTAATTTTACCTGTCGAAGCACTTAAAGTCAATATAGAGCTAGCATGACGTGGCTTACATAGACACCCTCTAAAAATAGACAGAAAAAAACCTACAAAACCAGTTTGTAGGTCCATAAGTAATTTATATTTTAAAAAGGGGGTCGAGATTTATTATAGATTAATGATGTTAAAAGAAAGTTAGAGATTGATTACAAAAATATTACAATTCAGAAAGCGTTTTTACGAAACGCTCTGTCGATGGAGCAATGAGATATTTCTTATATGTCCCCTTGTGTTTTAAAAAACAACCGCCCAGGCAAGAAGCCAAGGCGGTGTCTGTAATTGACTATAAATGATTCGGATTATCTCTGCGCGGATACTGCGGGAAGCCCGCCCACTCTTCGGCAGCTTCAATATCTTCCTCTTGCTTAGCCATAATCTTTGCCTCACGACGATCGGGATGCAGCAGACTTCTAGACGCTCGTTCCATGCTTTGTTCCTTGCGTGATTGATGCATTTGCGGAATTCCTCCAATAGAACATGCAGCGAGCACGCCGACCTGCGTAGACTTGCTTCGCTTATTATCTATTGTTTCCCGCATTCGCTATCTTAAGCACCGCTCTCTAGAATTATAGTAACTGGTCCCGAATTTACAAGCTCGACATCCATCATCGCACCAAATCTTCCAGTCTGAACAACAAGTCCCATCGCGCGCAACGTCTCATTAAATTTATCGTAAAGCACCTCTGCAAGCTCAGGCTTTGCCGCAGCCATAAAGTTCGGACGTCTCCCTTTGCGGCAATCTCCATACAACGTAAATTGCGAAATAGACAATAGCTGACCGCTCAGATCAGCAACAGAAAGATTCATCTTCCCCGTCTCATCCTCAAAGATACGCAAACCTGCTATCTTCTCTGCCATCCAGCGCACATCTGCTTCCGTATCCTCATGCGTGATGCCGACAAGCAGAACAAGACCAGATTCAATAGCTCCTACAATGTCACCGTCAATAACTACCTTTGCCTGCTTGCTACGTTGTACAACTACTTTCACTGCCCAAAAACCTCCGATATACTTTCTTTCTTCTACATATGAACGATCCAAGCAAGCTATTGCATGATGCGCTGTACCGAATAAATATCCTGAATTCTTTTTAATTTATCAACGACAGACGATAAATGGTCAATATTGCGGATAAGCACGGTCATATGGATTAACGCCATTTTATTTTTAACAGAACGCCCTGTAACAGCTGAAATATTCGTCTTGCTTTCAGATACGGCTTGCAGCACTTCATTAAGCAAGCCTCTGCGGTCATGGCCTGTTATTTCGATATCGACACTGTAATTGGCATCTATAGACTCTTCCCACTCGACTTCTATAACGCGTTCGCCTTCTTCACCTTGATCGCCAAATGGTATGTTCGGGCAATCCATACGATGGACGGATACTCCGCGACCACGAGTAATATAGCCGATAATTGTATCACCCGGCACTGGATTGCAGCAACGAGCAAACCGTACAAGTAAATTGTCGATCCCTTTAATCGTTACACCTTGATTCGGTCTATTCTTCCGATTGCCCGGCGATTTAATTTCTTTCGGTTCATTTGTCAGTTCAAGCAAACTTGCTTGTTCTGCTTCCTTACGCAGCTTCTCGGTTAGCTTTGTACATATTTGCGCAGCCGTAATTCCGCCAAAACCGATAGCTGACATCATATCTTCTATATCATTAAAAGCAAATTTCGCCGCTGCTTCTTGCAGTTTATCATCACTTAACCAAGCAGAGGGCTCCAAACCGAGTCGCTTAAGCTCACGCTCAATCAAATCTCTACCTTTAGCAACATTCTCTTCACGCTTTTCTTTCTTGAACCATTGCCTAATTTTACTGCGTGCATGTGACGATTGGGCAATTTTCACCCAGTCCTGGCTTGGTCCGTAAGAATGCTTCGATGTTAAAATTTCAACGATATCGCCCGTTTTGAGCTTATGATCAAGCGGCACGATTCTGCTATTCACCTTCGCGCCTATTGTCCGATTGCCGACTTCAGTATGAATCCGGTAAGCGAAATCAAGCGGTACAGAGCCTGCAGGCAATTCAATCACTTCTCCACTAGGCGTGAATACAAACACCAAATCAGCAAAGAAGTCCATTTTGAGCGATTCCATAAATTCAGACGCGTCTCGAGCTTCCTTCTGAAGCTCTAGAATTTCACGGAACCATGACATTTTATCTTCAAAATTACCACCTGGTACAAGCGAGCCTTCCTTGTACGCCCAGTGTGCCGCGATACCATACTCAGACGTTCTGTGCATATCCCATGTTCTGATTTGCACCTCAGTAGGTTCACCGTTTGGACCAATAACAGTCGTATGAAGCGATTGATACATATTGGTCTTTGGCATGGCGATATAATCCTTGAAACGACCTGGCATCGGTTTCCACAACGTATGAATAATACCTAGGGTCGCGTAACAATCTTTGATGTTATCGACAATGATCCGAATGGCCAGTAAATCATAGATTTCAGTAAACTGCTTATTTTTGTCCGTCATTTTTTTGTAAATGCTATATAAATGCTTCGGGCGTCCTGAAATATCGCCTTCGATGCCCATCTCGCTCAACTTCTCATTAATACGCTCGATAACGTCATCAATAAACCGCTCGCGCTCCGCACGTTTCTTCTTCATCAGATTGGCAATGCGATAATATTGCTGCGGATTTAAATAACGAAGAGCAATATCTTCCATTTCCCATTTGATCGCTGATATTCCAAGACGGTGTGCAAGCGGACAGAAAATTTCCAACGTTTCATATGCGATACGGCGCTGTGCTTCCTCAGATTGGAACTTGAGCGTACGCATATTGTGCAGTCTGTCGGCCAATTTAATTAGAATAACGCGAATATCCTGTGCCATCGCGACAAACATTTTACGATAATTTTCGTTCTGCTGCTCTTCTTTGGAACGGAACTTGATTTTCTCCAGCTTCGTCAAACCGTCCACAAGCATAGCGCAGGTCTCACCAAATTTCGCATGAACAGTTTTCAAATCAACCGTTGTATCTTCTACGACATCATGAAGCAGTGCTGCGATAATCGACAGCACGTCCATTTGCATATCAACAAGTATATCAGCAACCGCAACGGGATGAAGGATATAGGGTTCTCCCGATTTTCGCACTTGACCGTGATGGGCTTGTTCCGCAAAATCATAGGCTTCCTGGATGCGTATAAGGTCCTGCTCTTTCATATAGGCGGATGCCTTCTCGAGTAAATGCTCAATGCCCATGAAACGTCCCTTTCTGAATACACTCCTGGCAGACCCATTCATGCTTTTTCCGAGTTTTCTAATATTATGCCTGTAAAAACGGCAATACGTCAACTGTTGAAGCTATTCTAGCCCTTAAAAACCAAATTCAGTTACCTAAAACAGGAGAAAAACATACCTTTGATTGCTACACTGCAGCCCGCCAAATAAGTAAAACCGCCTCTCCATGTACAACTCGTACACAGGAAAAAGGCGGTTATTATTGGTTAAATTAAGCTAGCTGCTTTATTCGTAAGTCATTAGCGAAAATACGTCAATACCATCGAGCTTCTCACGGCCAGTTAAATAAGCTAACTCGATTAAAAAGGCTGCTCCGACAACTTCGCCGCCGAGTTGGCGCACGAGATTAATCGAAGTGGCAATCGTTCCGCCTGTCGCTAACAGATCATCAGCAATTAGAACCCTTTGGCCAGGGGAGATTGCATCCTTATGCATCGCAAGCTGGTCATTTCCATATTCCAAATCATAGCTTGCAGTAATCGTTTCTCCTGGCAGCTTGCCTGTTTTACGAATAGGAATAAAGCCTACTCCAAGCGCTATCGCGAGAGGCGCACCCACTACAAAGCCGCGAGCTTCAGGACCGGCAATAACATCGATCTTCATCTCTTGAACAGCTGCACGCATTACTTCAATGGCAGCGCGATAAGCGCCTCCATCCTTAAGCAGCGTTGTAATATCCTTGAAACGAATGCCTGGTTGCGGGAAATCGGGAATTACCCGGATGTAATCTTTAAAATTGAATTCTTTATTTGACACGTACTGTCAACCCTTTCCACTCCAGCTTATAGTTGTTACTTGCCGCCGCTAACTGATGCATGAATACCATCGTATTGCTCTTTGGCGGCTTTGTATTTCTGCGAAGTTGTTAAATCTCGTTTCTGCGGCGATAAAGCCACGAGAAGTAGACCATTGCTTCGTTCAATAAACAATAATTCCTCAAAAACATCTAAAATGAGCATGACTGTTTCCACTGACAAGTTATTTTGATGTGCCAGCCGCTCAGTCAGCCCAGATAATGGGACTTGCCCAAGCTTCAACAATTGTTGATAAATGAGTCCAAATTTGTCGCGCTCCGGAAATGTGGATTCTACTATAGGCTCAAAATGAACATCCTGCAGCTGCAGCTGCGGCTTTCGCATTCCGTTCCATTCATTGATGGACAATTCACCTACTGCATCTATGGTATGCCCATGCTTTAGACCATCGGCTATTGAACCCATGTTGAAGCCTATCGCGTCTAACAAACGTTTATTGCTTCCAAGCGATAGCTTCAAATGCTTAGCTTCTTTTCCGATCGTTCTTTTATCAGCTAGCATAGCTCCTTGAAAAAGCAGTCTTGGAGATGGATTGCTCATACCGAAAGGCTCAAGCAATGCCAACTGAGAAATCGTATCGATCGTAGCTTCATTGACGGTGCATACGAAATCAATCGCTGTTTTGGGAATCCAATCATCTGCTGTGAGCCACTCTGTGGCTAGCTCCCCAAGACGCTGTTCAAATGCCCCTAGATGATCCTTGTGCAGGCTCATCCCAGCAGCTGCTTGATGTCCGCCGTAATGATCCAAGAGCTCATCACAGGCTGTCAGTGCCGCATGCAGATCAAAGCCTTCAATTGAGCGCGCAGAGCCCTTACACATGCCTGTCTGCCCATCTATGCCGAGTATAATAACGGGCTTATAATTGCGATCAAGCAGCTTCGATGCAACGATACCGATGACGCCGACGTTCCAGCCTTCTCCAGCCAGGACGATAACTGCTGGTGCTTCCAATCCCGCGGCTTCCGCGGCGGCGCATTTGGCCTGCCATTGCAGCTCCGCTTCCTTCACGATGCTTTCGACAACTCTTTGCCGTTCCTTATTGAGATTATCGAGCCCGGCAGCTTGCAAGATTGCAACGTCGTAATCATCTGTCGTTAACAGCTCGACCGCGCGCTTAGCGTGATCCAGTCTCCCGGCTGCATTAATACGGGGCGCCATTGTGAACGCAACACTAGTAGCTGTTAATGCTCCTAGCGTTATTCCACATGCTTCTGCTAAAGCACGGAAACCAGTACTTTCGTTGCGATTAAGCAGCTCCAGCCCATATCGAACGAAAATTCGATTCTCATCCGCAAGAGGCATGAGATCAGCAATAGTCCCTAAGCATACGATATCCAGCCATTCTAATGGGGGACGATCCAGCAGGGCATGAGCGAGCTTAAAAGCAACTCCGACGCCTGCCAACCCTTTGAACGGGTAGCCGCAGCTCACTTGCTTCGGATTGACGACTGCACAAGCATTAGGTATTTGCTCGGGAGGCTCGTGGTGATCGGTTACAACAATATCTACACCAAGCTGCCTCGCATATTCAATTTCCTCATAGGCGCTAATGCCGGTATCTACGGTTACAATTAATTTTACACCTTCATCAGCAGCCAGTTTAATGGCATTTCGATTAAGACCATAGCCCTCGAGAGCTCGATGAGGTATATAAAAATCATAATCATATTTTAATGTACGAAACAGCTGTACAAGCAACGAAGTACTCGATACACCATCGGCATCATAATCCCCATAAATGCGAATCTTCTCGTTATTAGCTCCTGCCTGCTTGATACGTTCAACTGCTTCCTTCATCCCAAGCAACAAATAGGGATCGTGAAAATATTGCTGATCCCCGTGCAGGAAACGTTTGGCAGCCTCTACATCACCATAACCGCGTTTTACAAGTAAACGAGCTACTAGTGGCGGCAAGCTAAGCATTGCAGCTAAATGCTCTGCTTTTTGCTCGTCTGTTTCGTCCCAAGGCGCGATGGCCCAGCGTGTCTTTCTTTGAATCATTACGCTTTCCCCTTTCCTGCTGTTTGAAATCTTATTGCAGCAGTGTCGGCATCTGCTCCTGATTCGGGTCATGATTAGATTTATATGGATATCCTGGATCATATGGCTCAACATAGATCGATACATCCGTGACATGTATAAATCGTTTGATGACAAGCAGCTTCACCCGCTTGGCAATCTCTTGACCCTCCAAAACAGATATTCTAGGATTTACGCTTATTACAATATCCGCGACAACGTAATGCCCATGCTCTTTAGCACGCAACGATTGCACAGTCACAACACCTTCCACTCGCTGAACAAGCTGCATAAGTTCTTCAGAGTCTTCTTCCTGTGAAAAAGCCTTGCCGTCGTTAAGACTCGCTTTCATTGCGGTGAAATAGCCGTTGTACATGATGATTACTGCAATAACCAGTGCTGCAGCCGGATCAAAATAATAAAGCGAAGGTATCGTCAGCAGCTTGCCGATGATAGCTCCACCCGCTCCGATCAATGCTGCCATCGAGCAGTATATCCCGGAAATACGTTCTTTTGAAGGGAAAAAGATTTCCTTTACGATGAGTCCCGCCACGATGCCTACTAACGATCCCCAATGAGGAGCATCTGTAATACCATTTGCAATATCTCGAACTGCTGAAATTCCGATTTCTAGCCCGATTAAAAGGAGGACGACTGCTACCAGAATGGTTGCTGCCGCTTCACCTCTCTTATTTTCGATTTCTGCTATTTGGTACGGTTTACTCGTTTTCTGGCGATTGCTTACACGAAGTCCAGACAAAGCGGCGAAGCCAGCTGCCGTTTCCGCCGCAGAGCGGAAAGCATCAGCTAGCAAGGCCTTGCTCCCGGACAGCCAACCTACAACACCCTTGAATAATGCCAGCAGTATGTTTCCCCATAAGCCAGCCCAGCTTGCGGACTCCGCTTTCGCATATCGCTGTGCGGTTGACATGATAACCCTCCTAAAAGGTTTTGCGAATGCAAAACCTACTTCATAAGCATGTACTTAGGTTTTGCGAATGCAATTCGTAAGCATGTTGATATAAATGACTATGCCGTTGCTTTAGCAACTTCCTTAGTCTTTTGTTTTCCTTTAAGAAGCAGCCAAAGCGGACTTGCGATACAGATTGAAGAATAAGCACCGCTCGACAAGCCGATAATTTTAGCCAATGCGAACAGCTTGATTGACTCGCTTCCGAAAAGGAATAGGCAAACCGCAACTATTAATACTGCCAAAACGGTATAAATATTACGTGCCATGGTCTGCCAGATACTCGCGTTTACCATTTCTGCCAATTGGTCACGATTTTTGAATTTACCGAAGCGGAGATTTTCTCGAATTCGGTCAAAAATAACGATCTTATCATTGATCGAATATCCAATCGTCGTTAGAACAGCCGCTATGAACGGTAGATCCACCTCCAAGCGGAATATCGAAAAGATCGCTACTACGACAAACGCATCATATAAAATCGCAATGTTTGCCGCTAGCGCGAACCGCCATTCAAAGCGGATCATTACATAAATCATAATCGCTACGCTCGCAATCAAAATTGCCCAAATCGTTTTGATACCAAGCTCCTGTGCCATATCGGGCGACACTACATTGACTTCTGCCGATACTTGGTCACCAAACTGTGCTTTGAACGCATTTTGAATTTCAACAATTTCAGGTTGAGTCAGTACCTCGTCGAACCTTGCGGTTACACGGTCATTATTGCTGCCGCCAACCGTAGGCGTAATGTCTGAGATACCTGTTTTTTCAATAATATCTTTCGCTTCCTGCTGGGTTATTTTCTTACCAACTGAAATATCCATATTCGTTCCTGCCTTGAAATCAACCCCAAAGTTAAGACTGAAAATAAGGAGCGACAGAATACCTGCTATAGTTAACGCGATAGAGAACAGAAAGAACTTATTTCGGTTTCCTACAAAGTCATAACGAATTTTAGTATTAAAGTTCACGAATTTCTGCCTCCTTCACACCGAAATAACTAGGTTTATTAAATAAGTTACTGCGAATAATCAGCATGATTAAAAATCTGGATAAGAAAATATTCGTAATCATACTAACTAGAATACTAAAGATCATCGTAAGCGCAAAGCCGCGAATCGCACCGTTGCCGATGTAGTACAACACGACGCTTGCAATAATATTAGTAATATTCGCATCCATAATGGTACGGAATGAATTTTTGGAGCCCGCTTTTAGGGAGGACATCAAGCTCTTACCACTTCTAATTTCTTCCTTAACCCGTTCATACATAATAATATTCGCATCTACCGCCATACCGATTCCGAGCACAAAGGCCGCGATACCAGGCAGCGTCAGAGTAGCATTCATTAAATTAAACACAACTAATAGCAACCACGTGTACGTTACAACGGTAATTGCCGCGATAACACCCGGAAGCCGGAACAAAATAATGAGGAAGATTAGTATGATCGACGTACCGATAATACCAGCCTCAACCGTATCCTTCAGTGATGCTAGTCCAAGCTTTGCGCCTACGCTTTGCGTATATTTCTCAACTAACTTCAGTGGCAGTGAACCAAGGTTGATCGTATCTCTCAGCTCTTTTGCCTCATCATTAGTGTAATTACCCGAGATCTGAGCTGATCCTCCAGCAATTGCGTAGTTTACACTTGGTCTAGATAATTCCACTTCGTCCAGATAAATAGCCAAATATCGATCTTCTATATTCGGAAGCTGGCTCAATCTGCCTGTTACCTCTTCGAATTTCTTCGGATCTTTTAATTCGATCGTAACAAACGGCTTGCCTAAATTATCATAGCCAACGCCAGCGCCATTTTGTTTGAAATCACCGCCATCAAGCTCAATCTTGCCGTCTGGTCCGCGGAATGTGAGATGAATTGGCTTAGCAAGAAGCTTTCTAACCTCATCCTCATTCTCCACTCCTGCAAGCCTCAGACGAATTCTGTTTGTTCCTTCAGTTGTAATTTCAGGTTCAACAATACCGAAATCATCAATACGCTTCTCAAGACTTCTAGCCGTTTCTTTTAACGACTCAGGGGTAACTGCTACTCCGCCCTCAAGCGGTTCCGCTTCGTACAAAACCTCAAATCCGCCTTTTAAATCAAGGCCTAGCCTAACATCTTTCACTAGTGATGGGCCTGTCCAAGCGATAACGCCAAACATAACGACAACGATCGCAAGAAAGGCAACTATTCTCTTCCCGAACATACGTATTAATCCTCCTTATGATCTCAATATTCCTATTATACAGACGCAGTAAAAACGAGTCAAAAAAAAAGAAACCCGCAGCCTAAAATTGGGTTCCTTTATATGCGCTTATTGTCATGAAATTCATAAATCCCATAGCCTTCAGCGATAAAATATCGTTCACCAATTGATGCAGCTCAGGCTGACCCGACTTCTTATACTTCGCACTAACGCATTCCCAAACTTCTTCCCCGGTTACATGCTCATATCCGATGAGCTGAAATTCCTCCGCCTTGCTGTTGCATAGCTCCTCGATCATACCGCTGAAGTCCTCGTCTGCCATGCTGCTTGTTCCCCCTAAAAGTTTTACATCGTAAAACTCGCTTTGTAAGCTTAATCATTTTCCACTACTTACAACTATTCGATGTACTTATGTGCTATTCCTGCTCCTTTCATTCAGATACCGTAAAATTGGCAGACATGGAACTGGACATGCCGCGCATAAAGATGAGTATACCTGCCTGTCTCATAGCTTCGTCTTTTAGCATAGGTAAGGATTGATTTGTTATTCTAAGAAAGAGAAGAGGGCAATCATAATGACGAAGCAAACGTTCATCAAAGGTGCTATGATATTGCTGGCCGCTGGAATAATTAATCGCATGCTTGGGTTTGTCCCCCGCATCATGCTGCCGAGAATCATTGGAGCAGAGGGGGTTGGTATTTACCAGCTCGTTTATCCATTTCTAACTGTTGTGCTTACCATAATAATCGGAGGCATTCCGTTAGCCGTTGCGAAATGGATTGCAGAGGCGGATACAAAAGGCGATTCCGCTCGCGTAAAATACATATTCAGAGCTGCGATGGGTATTGTCGTTATGATTGGAGTCGTTATAACAGCTATTATGCTGCTGTTCGCTTCTTGGATTACACAGCATGTGCTGCCTGACGCTCGTGTGTATCATACGTTTCTTGCCATGACGCCGCTCCCACTTATTATTGGGATATCATCGGTTTATCGCGGTTATTTTCAAGGGAAACAAAATATGGTTCCGAGCGCTTTATCGCAAATTATTGAAACCGTACTGCGTATATTCGCTTCATTGTCTTTTGCCTACCTCTTGCTGCCACTAGGTCTGGAGTGGGCAGCCGCTGGCGCGATGCTCGGTGCTGTTGTCGGTGAGCTAGGCGGCTTAGCTGTCCTACTCTGGAAATACTATTTCAATAAAAGCAGCAAGAAGCAAGCTATCAACGCCATACCCGCAACAAGCTCCAACAAAGAACCCGTTTTAAGACGCTTATTAAATATTTCCATACCTGTTACAGCAAGCAAGATGGTAGGCTCTTTGTCTTATTTGCTGGAATCGATTTTCACTGTACGCAGCCTTGTTGTAGCTGGAATCGCCACAGGCACGGCAACCGCTCAATACGGCGCGTTGCAGGGAATGATTATTCCGCTTCTGCTGCTACCTACAGCGCTGACCTATTCGCTTGCTGTTTCATTGGTACCTTCCTTATCAGAAGCTGCAGCCAAGGGAGATAAATCATTAATTCATAAACGGCTTCACCAGTCTATGCGTCTATCCCTAGTATCCGGTGCTCCATTCATTGTCGTAATGGCTTTATTCGCCGATCCAATATGCAGATTGCTATACAATCACGCTGATATTGCCCCTATGCTGCAGCTAATGGCGCCGATAGGTGTATTCATTTATTTACAAGCTCCTCTGCAAGCTGCTCTCCAGGCTTTAGATAAGCCAGGTACAGCACTAATGAATACATCAATTGGAGCTATTGTAAAACTTGTTCTTATAATACAGCTTGCCTCCGACCCCGATTTTGGCATTTACGGCGCGCTGATCGCAATTAATGTAAATATTATTCTCGTTACCTTATTACATGGCATTAGTGTCCTTCGCTTTATTGGCTTCCGTATGAATTTTTACGACTTCCTCAAAGTAGGCGCCGCCATGGTTATTATGGGAGCCGCAGCTAGATGGACCATGAAACAAGAGCCACTCTCCGCAGAATGGATTAATTTGCTGCTCGCTTGTGCAGCTAGCGTTATCATTTATTTAGTTCTTATGGTTGTGATGAAAATTATTGATCGTCATGATATGGCGCGTATCCCCCTATTGGGCAGATGGTTTGAATAAAATTAGGTTTAAATAAAAAAACCGTGTTCTAAAAGAGGGCTTCCCCTCTTTAGAATCGCGGTTTTCTGTTTTTCACATCTACAAACAACTTTCCTCTATGGTCTATCGTACAAAAGAATACATCTTTGAAATCATTAACGCCTTCATCTTGCAGCACGTTTTTGAGCCAAAACCTTGTTTTCTCAAGTTTTTCTAGACTTTCATTCTGAACCTTACCATCCATAATAAGCGGAATAGGCAAAATTTCAAAGCGATATCCAGGTGGAATTATTTTTTTCTTACTATCCTGTTTTTCCATTTTCCTCAAGCCTGATGGACTGCCGCCTAAATTGTTATTTTCTTCTTCATCACTTTCATTTGATGTCCCGGCGTCTTCCTTTGAAATGACGGATAGCTTTCCGCTCGTTTCCAAAATCGCAAATTCTACGTCGGAAACCGAGCTAATTCGATTTTCACGAAGCTGAAGCATTAGATCATCTAAATTGTACCTTTGCTTGTGCATGACTTCACTGTTTATTTTTCCTTTGTCAATAATAACGCTTGGTTTACCATCAAACAAAAGTCTTAGCTTACGATTTTTCATCGTCATAAATGCACTGCTAATTTGAATGAGCAACAAGGTGACCATAGGAAGAATCCCTTCCCACATCGCTCGTTTCGAATCCTCAACCACTATAACGGCAATTTCAGCGATCATTACAGAAATGACGAGATCGAACACGGATAGCTTGCCAATCTCCCGCTTCCCCATAAATCTAATGATCAGAAATACGACGAAATAAATGATCACCGTCCGGACCAACAGGCTCCAAAACTCCAGTGGAAACCGCCTCCTCGACATTGTCATGCCAGCTGATGTCAACTGTATTTGTACGTACAGCTATTCTGACCTACAGGTACAGACATCATACGAGAGAAGATACACGAATTTATGGCAATCGCTGATTTCATGAAGTTGTACTAATCCGACCAGCTTGACCATATGGATTAGTAATACGTTCATAACGAATGGGGGAATACGATGAGTTCGGTCAAAAGCTCGGTCAAACATGCTCCTAAACCACCTCTAATTACTTCACCATTACTTGCTGGGGTGCTTTTTTCAATGATATGGCTTGCAGTCGGGGCACTGCTGTTGTCTCTGCTTTTACACTTTTCGAGTATGAAGGAAGGAGATCTGCCTTCCTATGCACTTGCAATTCATGCCTTTTCTTCATTTGTAGGAGGTTTAACTTCTGGAAAGCGTTCTGAGAAAAAAGGCTGGTATAATGGCTCTTTGCTCGGATTATTATACGGGTTGATCGTATTAATAATTAGCTTCCTAGCGTCTAACGCATCGCTATCCTGGTATAGCGCTCTTCTACTGGGAGCCGTGCTTGCAGCTGGTGCTTTCGGAGGGATGATCGGGGTAAACCTAAAAAAATGAAATAAAAACGGCGGACATGGAAAATGTCAGCCGTTTTTTGATTCATTATTCTTTTTCAAGAGAAGTTGTCGGAGCAGAATTAATTATCGTACTCACTGCACTACGCTCATAAGTCATTTTTGTTGTATCATTAACGCGAAGCACAACAGTGTCATCCGTCAACTCTACAACAGTACCATGCAAACCGCCAATTGTCGAAATTTTATCGCCTTTTTTCAATTGGTTTAGCAAAGCAGTACGCTGCTTTTGTTTCTTCTGCTGAGGACGAATGAGAAGAAAATAAAACACCGCAAACATAAGAATAAACGGCCAAATCATATTAAAAATATTACCTGTGCCTGTACCCGCATCAGCTGCTAGCCACATCGAAATCCCCCCCTTCTAAAAACCTTTCTCATTATCGAACAGTCCGTAGCTTGTGAAGAAGGAGTCACGGAAATCAAGCAACCGATCTTCCATAATCGCTTCGCGAACGTCCCGCATGAGCTGTAGTAAGAAATGCAAATTGTGAGTAGTCGTTAATCTCATTCCGAATGTCTCATCCGCTTTGATTAAATGACGTATGTACGCTCTAGAATAGTTCGTGCATGTGTAGCATGAACAGTTCGGGTCAAGAGGACCAAAATCTTCAGCGTATTTCGCATTCCGAATGACAAGTCTTCCTTCGCTTGTCATGGTTGTCCCATTTCTAGCAATACGAGTCGGGAGAACGCAATCGAACATGTCGATACCACGAATGGAGCCTTCAATTAAAGCATCCGGTGAGCCAACTCCCATTAAATAACGCGGCTTATTAGCAGGTAAAACGGGAACCGTATAATCAAGCACCTCATACATCAGATGCTTAGGCTCTCCTACGCTCAGTCCACCAATAGCATACCCCGGGAAATCCATGGAAGTCAAATCCGTTGCGCTCTGAATACGCAAATCTTTGTGCATTCCACCCTGAACGATAGCGAATAAGCCTTGATCATGCGGTCTTGCATGTGCTTCCAGGCAACGCTCCGCCCAACGCGTCGTACGTTCAAGCGATTTTTTTACATAATCGTATTCCGCTGGGAAAGGCGGACATTCATCGAACGCCATCATAATATCCGAGCCCAGTGCGTTTTGAATTTCCATCGCCACTTCCGGCGATAGAAACTTTTTATCTCCGTTTAAATGAGAACGAAAATGTACGCCCTCTTCCGTTATTTTACGCATCTCACTCAAGCTAAACACCTGAAAGCCGCCGCTATCCGTTAGAATGGGTCTGTCCCAATTCATAAACTTATGGAGTCCGCCTGCCCGCTTTATAATGTCATGTCCCGGACGCAAAAATAAGTGGTAGGTGTTGCTCAAAATAATTTGAGCCTCCATTGACTTGAGCTCTTCCGGACTCATTGTTTTAACAGTAGCTTGTGTTCCAACCGGCATAAAGGTCGGTGTCTCGATAATGCCATGCGGTGTATGGACACGTCCAAGCCGAGCTCCCGATTGCTTGCATTGTTTAATTAATTCATATTTTACAGCCACAATTCACGCTTCCTATCCTTAATTAGTAAATGAACATCGCATCGCCGAAGCTGAAGAATCGATATTCGCACGCAATCGCTTCTTCATAGGCATGCATGACGGCATCGCGTCCAGCGAGCGCGCTCACTAGCATAACGAGTGTTGATTTTGGTAAATGAAAATTGGTGAGTAACGCATTAACAAGTTTAAATGAATACCCTGGAAAAATAAAGATCGAAGTCCAACCGCTGCATGCCGTAATAGGTTTATCCTCGAAGCGAGCCGCTACCGTCTCAAGCGTTCTGGACGATGTTGTCCCGACCGCAATAATACGAGCTCCACTCTCTTTCGCTGCTTGAATAATTTGTGCATTATGCTCGTCCAGCTCGTAATATTCTTCATGCATAGCATGATCCTCAACTAAATCAACTGACATAGGACGGAATGTGCCTAAACCAACATGCAGCGTAACATAGGCAAGCTTAACACCCTTTTCTTGCAGCTTTTGAAGAAAGTCTTCAGTAAAATGCAATCCTGCAGTCGGCGCTGCTGCTGAGCCTGCATGCCGAGAATAAACCGTTTGATAACGTTCCCGTTCCTCAAGTCTTTCTTTAATATATGGCGGCAACGGCATCTCGCCCAGACGGTCTAGCAGTTCTTGAAAGATTCCTTTATATTCAAAGCGAATCGTACGTCCACCCATCTCACCCTCTTGCTCGATGACCGCGCGAAGCAGTGGATTTCCGTTACCATCATCACCAAAGGAGAGCTCTGTTCCTACTTTTAGACGTTTGGCTGGCTTGCCTAACGTTTCCCAGCGATCTTCGCCCAGCTGTTTCAACAGCAGCAGCTCGATTTTTGCGCCAGTGTCACTTTTTATGCCTGTAAGCCTCGCGGGAATAACTCTCGTATCATTTAATACAAGCACATCCCCAGCTTCTACATATTGCTCTAAATCAGTAAATGCACGATGTGCAATTTCACCAGTTTGCCGGTTTAAGGTTAGCAGTCTAGATGCCGTCCGATCAAGGAGCGGTGTCTGGGCTATTAAATGCTCTGGTAATTCAAAATCAAACCAATCTACATTCATATCGTATCCATCATTCCTTAGCTATAGTTACATCTTTATAGTAGTATTTCAAAATATATTGATAGTCATACCCTTGCTGTGCCAGGCTAAGCGCTCCATACTGTGATAAGCCAAGTCCATGTCCATTTCCTCTGCCTACAAAACGGAAGGAAGGTTCCTTTGTCGCTGCGCGAAGTTGTCCGTTTGAGCTTAGTATGAATAAGTTGGCATTATTCGATTCTGAAACTTTGTCGCCAGCTCCAATCGTATATATCGTCTGAGTACTTGCTGTTTTTGTTTTTGCTGCTTGTCCTGCGCCAAGCATGCTGACTTTAGCCGTTTCTTCTATTTGGAACAATGTGCTTGGAAGTGAACCTTGCACACCTAACGTTGCACGAAAGGCGTCAGGATATTTCACATCCAGCAGCTGCCCGTTGACTGTTATTGCAGTGGCACGGCCAGATGGTCCGCGCTCGCTTACTTCCATTGTGACGGGAGGACTAGTAAGTTTAGTTATCGCGCGCGCATTAATTGCAGCATACATTTCCTGAGAGGTGTATGGCCCACGGACCCAATTCATCTGATTCGATTCAATCGTTTTCTCCAGTTCAATAACGGATTCACCACGGTTTAGTTGAGCAATTAACGGAATGCTGTCTTGGACCATTGGATGCTTACGAACCATAGTTCCATCCGCGTTTACCTTCATAATTCGGCTTCCCGCAGCTGTAATCTGACCGCTGTCGTCGAGCAGATCCTCGCGGATATACCCGATATCTCCACTCTCCAGTACTACCCTATACCAGCTATGAAGACCTGCCTCTGATGATTGATCCGGGCTGCTAATAGGCTTAAAATAGGAGACGGAGTTATTCCATATCTCCTTAGCGTCTGCCGTAATGCCGCCGCTGCTTGAGGAGAATAGCGCTTCAATGACCTTACCGTTATATAAAGCTACTTCTCCTGCTGTTTGATCTACCGCAGCAATGGTCGATGGACGTTCCCAGCTAGTTCCATAATAAGCTTGGCTTAAGACTGTATCTACTACATGCGCAATTTGAAATCCGAATCCTTTATTTAATGCGTATGTCCGCGCGGCTACCGCTTGAGCCTTCAACGCTTCCTCCGGCCATGAAGAAAACATCTCTGCCCCCGTAACCGAATATAAATACTGTTCAAACGGAAGCTCATTTACAACCGCCATACGGCCGTTCAGCACACTAAGCTCGAACACACCACGGTAAGTTCGGTTGCTGCGCTCATTTAGCTTGATGAAATCAGCAGTAATCGGTGAAACCATAATTTTCGTATCGGTTCCGGTATACGAATACAGCTCAGTGCTGTTTACGGCTTTGCTAATTGAATGCTCGTTGCGGATAAGTAAATATGGGGCCCCCGCATCGGCTGCCTTCAAACTGCTTCCATTAGGCGCTTTAGACGCCGCTGCCTTAATAATTTGCAGCTCCGCTTCTGTTGCCGCGGAGCCAACCATTACCGAATAGCTGACCGTATCCTTCTGCGAAGAGCGCATTGCAATGAAAGCGTCCAGTCCGATATTTCCAAACGAGTTTGCGGCTTCAGCCGCAGCAGCCTTGCTTGCAAACGGCGCGGTCTCAAGATGAAGCGGCCCTTGAATCAACGCTTTAAAACCACCAACCAGTTTTTTCAGCTCTGCGTCAGCAGCCCATTTATTTATGCCGGCAGTTGCCTCAGCGGCCGTCTTATAAGTGCCTTCTGTTACTTGATAAGTAATGACTCCTTTTTTGGACAATGATGTTATGTAACCGGAGCCCTTTGCTGCTTGCACTCTTTGATAAACAGCAAGAGCAGAAGCAAACTTATCCGATTCAAACAATTTTATTTTGTAGTCGTCTACAGTGAACCGACTTTGCTCATTCGCGGGAATTTTGAACCAATTATTAATACCGTCCGG
Source organism: Paenibacillus sp. J31R122 (assembly GCF_056269185.1). Lineage (NCBI taxonomy): Bacteria > Bacillati > Bacillota > Bacilli > Caryophanales > Paenibacillaceae > Paenibacillus > Paenibacillus sp. J31R122. The sequence goes on along the minus strand of NZ_JBWDNM010000013.1, from coordinate 104,397 downwards.
CAGCCTTGTACCGATCTGCAAACCTCCAGCAGATGAAAAAGTTGCTGTTGCAGTCGTATCATTGAAGTTTTTCGCTGGCAATTGAGCAAATAACGCAACACGAATATTATCCAGCTTCGGTACTGCCGCTTGTGACGGCCAAGCTGTCCAAGCAGATACTAGCAATATACCTGCAAGGGTCAGTATACTTAGACGTTTCATCGACCAATTATTTGACATGATTGTTGTTCTCTCCTCTGTCTGGCTGTCACATGGCAACCACTCATCTAATTGCTACTTTCCGGGCATTGGAAGACCTAGATGTCGATAGGCGCTATCGGTCGCGATTCGACCGCGGGGTGTACGCTGCAAAAAACCAATTTGCATCAAATAAGGCTCATACACATCTTCAATCGTCTGGCTTTCCTCGCCTATGGTAGCAGCGATAGTATCCAAGCCCACCGGTCTGCCAGCAAAGGTTGTCATCATGGCATACAGCATTTTGTGGTCAATACTATCGAGTCCCATCGGATCCACTTGAAGCAGCTCCAGCGCTGATCTTGCGATCTCGTGCGTAATGACTCCGTCGCCGCGAACCTGTGCAAAATCACGCACTCGCTTTAGCAGGCGGTTCGCAATACGCGGTGTCCCGCGTGAACGCATCGCTATCTCCGAGGCGGCCTCCCCTACGATGCTGGCGCCCAAAATCTCGGATGTGCGAGATACTATAAACGAAAGCTCATCAATCGTATAGAACTCAAGTCGACTAACGACACCGAATCGATCGCGCAGCGGCGCTGATAGCAGGCCTGCCCTTGTTGTCGCCCCGATTAATGTAAAGGGTGGCAAATCCAGTCTCACCGAGCGGGCACTTGGGCCCTTTCCAATCATAATATCTAGCGCAAAGTCTTCCATCGCCGGATACAGTACTTCTTCTACCGTACGATGCAGCCGATGAATCTCATCAATAAACAGCACATCGCCCTCTTGCAGATTCGTTAATAACGCAGCAAGATCACCAGGCCGTTCAATTGCAGGTCCCGATGTTGTGCGAAGATTAACACCTAGCTCATTTGCAATAATATTGGATAACGTTGTTTTACCTAACCCCGGCGGTCCATATAAAAGCACATGATCAAGCGCTTCTTTGCGCATTTTTGCCGCTTCTATATAAATTTTCAAGTTTTCTTTGGCCTTTGTTTGCCCGATATACTCAGCTAAATAACGCGGGCGCAAACTAAGCTCTACCGTTTCCTCTTCCATCATTAGGTTTGCAGAAATGATTCTATCATCCACACTCGTTCAGCTCCTTCCGTCAGCCTTTAAAGAGCTGTTGCAAAGCCCGTTTCATCAATTTATCAACCGGTTCATCCGCCGTCACAGAATCCTGCAGACCGTTCCACGCTTGGTCAAGCTCTGCTGCGGTATAGCCAAGAGCCGACAATGCCTCACGCGCCTCTTTCCATGCTGTTCCAGCGCCTTGAGTACCTCCGCTGCCAACTTTAGAATCAGGATCAAGAACATTCGTCGCAAATAACCCTACTTCTGATCCAAGCCCCACAAGCTTGTCTTTTAAATCAAGAATCATACGCTGTGCTGTTTTTTTACCGATCCCCGGCAGCTTCGTTAAATACACAATATTTTCTTGTTGAACAGCGTTAATTACCGCATCAGGACTGCCAGCAGATAATATACCTAAGGCTACACGTGGCCCGATTCCAGAAACATCTAGCAGCTTCCGAAATAAAGTTTGCTGCTCTCTCGTTTCAAACCCAAACAATAATATAGCATCCTCGCGAACATGATGGTGGATGAATACAGTAACGGGCTCATCTTTGCCAGCGAACGCATAAGGACTCGGCGTAAACACTCGGTAGCCTATATCTCTAACATCTAGAACGATATATTCTGAATCTAAATGAACGACAGGGCCTCTTAAAAAATCAATCACGTACGCTTCACCTCATTAATTTTCTGAGTCATAACAGCGGAATGGGCATGACAAATGGCCACTGCAAGCGCATCAGCTACATCGTCGGGCTTTGGTACAGCCGAAAGCTTCAGAAATATTTTGACCATCTCTTGCACTTGCTTTTTCTCCGCTTTCCCGTAACCAACAACCGCCTGCTTCACCTGCAGAGGCGTATATTCTCCTATCATTAAACCGCGTTGCGCGGCAGCTAGTATAATGACACCTCTCGCTTGTGCAACATCAAAAGCCGTCGTTACATTCCGGTTAAAGAACAGCTTCTCAACCGCAACAGCATCCGGTTTATATTTATCCATTAGAGAGATTGCAGATTCATAGACTTGCAGCAAACGCTCCTCTGGCGGCGTATGTGCCTTTGTCTGAATAGCTCCGTATTGAACGGGTACGAGCTTATGCCCTATTTTATCGATAAAACCAAATCCTACAATTGCTATACCCGGGTCTATTCCAAGAACGCGCAAAATTCCAACTCCCCAAAAGTTTTACGAAGTAAAACTTACTTCGTAAGCATTACCTTAAGTTTTACGAAGTAAAACTTGCTTCGTAAGCATTACCTTAAGTTTTACGAAGTAAAACTTGCTTCGTAAGCATTACCTTAAGTTTTACGAAGTAAATCTTGCTTCGTAAGCATTCGCTTTGTTTGCTCCATTCATTATAGCAAAAGTTGGCGTGAATGAGAACGCGCGTTTGATATTTCAACTGCAATGGACTGTAAACACAATAAAGAGAGCATCCTTTCGGACGCCCTCTTCCTCTAATAAATGGCTAATAGGTTGGTTTCATTACCTTTTCATTCAGCTCTTTCGCATAGTCGCTATACGTAGATAGAATACTGTTGTATTCATCGATATCACTGATTCGTATTCCCTTTGCCAGCTCATCAAGCTTGTCCTGCGGCAAACTGCTTTCCATATAACTGACATCTAACTGAAAAAACGTACGAACGACCTTCTCCTTTTTTGGCACACCGTCATAGAGAGTTAAATTACCCGCTTTGTCCATGCCCATATAGGCATTTAACTTACAGTGCTGCGATAAATCATCAACGTGCTGCTCCAAAAGAACAGTATCCTTATGCTTGTCCAGAACTGCTGTCCAATCCGGGTGACCTTGTAGAAGCTGAGCGAGTTGGCTCGACATCATTCGTCCCATCGGCTTATACTCTTCGCCGCATACATAGACAATGTGCAAATTAACTGACAACGGTTCCTTCTGACCCTGTAGTGTTTCAATAATGCTCTGGTGATGCTCCTCCGGTCCCGCCGATGCGTGTACACTGTCAGTCTGCTTCAAGCTATGTCCGAATATGAACATCAACAGCACGATACTGCCTAACATCCAGTGTGGTCGACGATTTCGACGGAGACGTTTTTTTATCTGCTTCCAGAGGCTGAATTCCATCATGAGGAAGACCCCTTTTATTATATTTTTTGATAGTATGACTCCACGATTACTTATTTATGCAAATGATTTCTAACTCATCCATACAGATACAAAACCTCGAAGTCGGAGAATACTTGCAAGCAGTAAACAGCACAACAAAAAGCTTCTGTCTCTCCGCCGCGCAGAGGAGAAAACAGAAGCTTTTTGGTCCTACATTGAGCTCATTAACGATTTATCCAAGGAAGGCTACGATGGCTTTTCCTTTGTTTTGGCCGCGATGTTACTGTTCGGATAATCGCTTTTTTTGTGTTTTTTCTCGGAGCTGCCGCTTTAGCTGCTTTTGGCGCTCCATCTTCTGAGCGTATATTTGATTTTTGAGTAACACGGCTTCCTTTACAGCCGCAATCATCTTGATTCGCGCCTGCTGTTTGCGGCCACGTTGGGTAAGGCGGGTATGGTGGATATGGCGGGAAAGAAGCTACTGGATATCCATAGCCATGCTCCGATTCTTGATGCGCGCTTGCATGTGCAACTCCGTATCCGTGTCCAGGTTGTATGCTCTCTGGCGATACGTTCGGGTTGCCATATCCATAACCGAAGCCCTGTTCAGGCTGCATACTCGAAGGAGATACCCAGCTTTGATTCGGACCCATCGACATTGGGGATACCATTCCTTGGTTCGGACCCATCGACATCGGGGATACCATACTTTGATTTGGCCCCATCGACATCGGGGATACCATACTTTGATTTGGTCCCATCGACATCGGGGATACCATACTTTGATTTGGCCCCATCGACATCGGGGATACCATACTTTGATTTGGCCCCATCGACATCGGGGATACCATACTTTGATTTGGCCCCATCGACATCGGGGATACCATACTTGGATTTGGCCCCATCGACATTGGGGATACCATACTTTGATTTGGCCCCATCGACATTGGGGATACCATTCCTTGGTTCGGACTCATCGCGAGCGGGGATACCATAGGCTGATTTGGCATAGCCGATGCACCAGCTGTCCAATTTCCGTTATTTTCCATTGCGCCTTGCTGCATGGTGTTCATCATAGGCATACCGTATTCCCCGCCCATTCCCGCTTCTAGCGGCATATTAGATGGAGAATGGTAGCCTCCGACGTAAACCATTCCTGGTGGGCATTCAAATGGATCAACAGCTCCTTGACTTAGCGGACTGATCGCATTTTCATAAGGCATCGGCTGCTGCCAAGCACCATAGCCGTGACCGGTATGCGCTGGCAAGGTCATAGACTGCGTATAGCCGTAACTACCGTAAGTAATCTGCTGCAAATTTGGAGATACCGCTTCAGGCGCTTTTGGTAAATCATACAATGACATTGCTTCAGTAGCCGGAACGCCGTATTGCTTAAACAAGTCAACGTTAGGCTTATATTCAGAATGAATCGGATGAAGCTTTTTCTCCACTGGCTTTTCAATTGGCAGTGCCTTTTTCGCTGCAGGCTCAACCTCAACAGGCTTCGGAGCAGGTGCCGCTTTAGGAGCAACTGGCTTTACGACTGGTGCTTTCGGTTTGACTATTGGTGCTGTTGGCTTTTTTTCTTCAACAGGAGCTGTCGGTGCTACGGGAGCAACAGGAACAACGGGAGCTGCAGGTACTTCAGGAGCTATTGGCGCTGTGGGTGTCTTGCCTGTTATTGGACCCGTCGGTGTCTTTCCAATTATAGGAGCTGTCGACAACTTTCCGACCCAACCCTGTACTCCCTGCATAATGGAGGTTGGGTGAAGTGCATGATGGCCATTATTACCTTCCGTATTGTTCGGCATAGCAGTCGAAGGTGGAATAGTTCCGCCAGCCTTCGGAATGTTAACTATTTCTCCAGTAAGTAAAACATTAGGATTTTTCAGCTGCGGATTCGCTTTAATCATATCCGCTAGCGGCACACCCCACGCCTTGGATAGCTTCCATAGCGTATCCCCTTGCTTAACAATATGCTGATGCATGATGTCCATTCCTCCAGAACCACTTTGGCTAGATGGAATTTTTAACTTTGTTCCAACCTCGATGGCATCCGGATTCGTGATTCCCGGATTCAGCTTCAAAATTTCTTCCAGCGATACGTTATACTTTTGGCCGATAAAGTACAATGTATCTCCTTTTTTTACCATATGAATTTTCACTCGCTGAAAACCTCCTGTCACGTTCTGAGTAACCAGGCACAACATGCGCCTGCTATCATTCCTTACATCCTATGCAGAACATGGGCAGGTGTCTCCACTTTCACAAAAAAAATAGTAAAGCCGAGCACACTTTTTATCGTGTACCCGGCTTTACTTGTTTTATATGGCTATTCGTATACTTTAACCCCGTCAACACATCATGCAGCGTGAAAGGCTCCTCCTTGATCTTATAACCGTTGCAGCACATAATTCCATATTAGCACCCCGAGTAATGCCCTCAAGGGCGCCTACATAGCACAGAGGCGTAAACACGGTACCTTTTTTTGATAATGAATATGTTATCGCTTAAGGGCATCTGGAACGTTATGAAAGCTGCGCTTCAGTAAAGCTCGGATAGCTTCCAAGTACACGAGTTTGGCATCCAATTGCTTCAATTTCTTGCAGAGCTGCAGGAAGCAGCACTGTATCAAGAGCCATATCGATATCGATATAGAAATAGTAATTGCCAAGCTTCTTCTTCGTAGGACGGGATTCTATACGCGAAAGGTTAATTTTCCGCCAAGCGAACGCTGAAAGCATTTGATGAAGACCACCCGGATAATCCTCAGGCAGCGTAACTAATATACTTGTCTTGATTAGATCGGAATGGCGCGCAGTATAAGGCTCTGAACCAACAAGCAAGAAGCGAGTGTAATTGTTATCATGATCCGTAATTGCATGATTCAACACATCCAAGTTTTCATTAGCTGCAGCAGTCATCGTTCCGATTGCGGCCCAACCAGCATCCGGGTTATTTTGCACAATCCGCACGCCTTCGGCAGTGCTGCTGACATGCTCCGTGATCGCGTGCGGCAAATGAGTCCGCAAAAATTGCAGACACTGCGCGATTGCTACTGGATGACTAAATACTTTATTAATTCGTGAATAATCAATCTGACCGGAATGGTCCATCAGCTCAGTCTGTCTGCCAATTAGATTCTGAATTGACGGGTATACCCACTCAGCTTGAATGGGGAGATCAACCTCATGCACCAGCCAGTCCATATGGAGGCTAACCGAGCCTTCTATTGTATTCTCGATAGGAATAACGCTATAATCACTGACCCCGTTGACCGTAGACAAGAACACGTCTGATATAAGACGATGATGCTTCCAACTTACTTCTTCGCCACGAAACAAATGTCTCGCCGCTTCATCCGATACGGAGCCGGCTGGCAATACCGCTATCGTCTTCATCCTACCAATTCTCCTTTAATCCTATCCAATAACGGAATGGCGGCATGCTCCGCTTTATGTTCAATCGTAATTTGCGGTCCATCACCGCATGGCGCTAGCCATAACATATTAACTGCAAGTCCTTCCTGCTTCAATGTATTTACAAAAAAGCTTTCCAAAGCTGCTTTATCCGCGCAATCCGCCGCAACAAATGCTATCAGTGTCGGTCCAGCCCCACTAAGCGCTGCTCCGAGCGCGCCGTGCTCAGATGCTTGCTCTAATATGGTCGTCATGCCTGGAATCAAAGCTGCACGATAAGGCTGATGCAGACGATCCTTCATCGCGTGACGAATGATTCCCAGCTCGCCAGTTGCAAGCGCAGCGACAAGCAAAGAGCTGCGGCTGACGTTAAATACAGCGTCTGCCATACTTAACTGTGCTGGCAGCGCAGTTCTTGCCTTCTCGGTGGAAAGCTGAAACGATGGGATAGCTACCAATGTCTGCAGCATCGGATGAGGATCAATACGCACATAATCGGCACGTTCTCCATCCCACGCCGATACAACAATTCCGCCGAATAGCGAAGCGCCAACATTATCAGGATGACCTTCCAACTTAGTTGCCATTTGAAACAATTTATCGTTAGATAGCGGACTGCCTATCAATGCATTTGCGGCAACAAGCGCCCCAATTATCGCCGAAGCGCTGCTTCCAAGTCCGCGTGTAAGCGGAATATCGCTGTACATTGAAATAAAAAGCTCAGGAACGGACACTCCCGCTTCCTCGAAGACAAGCTGCGCCACTTTATAGATTAGATTTGTTTTATCCTTAGGCAACCCTTTCATCTGATCGCCGTGAAGCTGAAATTCAGTTTGATCCGACGCGCTCATTTCAATCCATGAATATAAGGACAGTGCCATTCCGAGCGTATCGAAGCCTGGTCCAAGATTTGCCGTACTCGCCGGTACTTTAACGATGACTCTGCGATTATCCATACGGGTTACCCTTCTACGCGGTATACGCTCTTCACTTTGTGAACCACATCAAGTGATTCGAACGTTGCAAGTACCTTCTGAATAGCTGCTTTATTGGCATCATGAGTAATGACGATAATCTCAGCATCCGGATTCATAGGGGTAGGCTGTTGCAATACCGATTCCAGACTAACCTCAAAGTCAGCAAATACTTGTGTGATGCGTGATAGAACGCCAGCACGATCAGCTACCTTAAGAAGCAAGAAGTATTTGGAAGATATTTGCTCATCTGTCTTCAGCTTCTTTTCTTTGTAGGATAGGCTGCCCTGTCTGCCGTTCACACCGAGCTTCAAGTTTTTCGCAACGGCCACTAGATCGGATACAATTGACGTAGCAGTAGGAAGCTCCCCGGCTCCAGCACCGTAGAACATGGTTTCTCCAACGGCCTCACCGTACACATAAACCGCGTTAAATACGCCATTTACCGATGCTATTGGATGAGATTGCTTCACCATCGTAGGTTGTACGCTTATGCTGATTAGATCATCTTGACTCTCTGCGATACCGAGCAGCTTAACTTCATAGCCAAGACGCTTGGCATACAAAATATCTTCTTTACTTACAGATGAAATACCTTGAACCGACACATCCTCAAGCGCTACATTCGCTCGGAAGCCGATCGTTGCAAGAATTGTCATTTTGCGCGCGGCATCGAGACCTTCGACATCAGATGTCGGATCCGACTCCGCGTAGCCAAGCTCCTGCGCTTCCTTCAGTACGTCTAGATAGGAAGCTCCTTCTTGACTCATCTTAGTCAAAATAAAGTTAGTCGTACCATTCACAATACCCATAATCTTCGTAATACGATCAGAGGCGAAGCCTTCAACAAGCGTACGAATAATTGGAATACCACCTGCTACGCTTGCTTCATAAAGCACATCGCAATGATTTTCCTTTGCTTTTTCCAAAATCTCTGGCCCGTGAAGCGCCATTAGATCTTTATTTGCCGTAACGATATGCTTGCCTAGGGACAGTGCTTCTAAAATATATTCCTTCGTAAGCGCAATACCGCCCATTACTTCAACAATAACATCTATGTCCGGATGACGAATGATTTCCCATGGATCCTCTGTCAGCTTATTCGCATCAACAGAGATATTACGTGCCTTTTCTTTATTTTGGACAAGCACCTTTTCAATTACGATCGGTGAACCAACCTGACTTTGCAAATCAGATTGATGTCCCTCTACTATGCGAACAACACCTGTTCCTACAGTTCCTAAACCTAACAAACCAACTTTAACCGGCTTCATATATACCCTCCATTGTTGTAACTTTTATCCTTGTCCTATAACTGATGCTTTACGTACACCAGTCAGACTGCGAAGCAATTCGACCAGCGATGACAGATCCCCGGAAAGCTGCGAAATATCGACGGAAATGACGACGTTGGCAAAGCCCTGCAGCGGTATCGTCTGATTCATCGTCAGAACATTCCCCTCTAGACTAGCCACCGTGCTGAGCACTTTAGACAACACACCGGATCGATGCTCCAAATCCATGGAGATCGTCGCGATTCGTTCTCGTTTCAATTCATTAAGTGCATATATGCCATCCTTATACTTATAAAAAGCGCTTCGGCTGAGACCTACGCGTTCAACCGCTTCATGAACCGTAACCGCGTCGCCTCGACTTAGCATCTCTTTCACTTGTATCGTCTTCATAATGGCTTCCGGCAAAATATCCTCCCGAACGACATAATAGCGATTATCCAGGATTTATGTCCTCCTCAAAAAGACAATTGTTCATGTATAGTGGACATTATATCGAAATATTCAATAGGTGGCAATAGGTAATATGATTATATAACAAGCGTAAAAATTCATAAACCAAAAAAGACGGCTTGCGCCGCCTCTCCTTCAACCCTTATGTTTTGCGATGTCCTAGCCGTTCGGGTTGTAATCATTTCCTTCAAAAAATTCGAATGCGAAGTCACCGATCTGTACCATGTCGCCATCCTTTGCACCTAGCTTACGCAAGGCAGCATCGACACCCATCTTCCGCATAACACGCGCAAATCGCATAACCGCGTCATACGAAGTCAGGTTCGTCCGCTTCATGAACTTCTCGATACCCGCGCTTACAACGACATAAACCTCATCTTCTTTATGAATGGTAAACGTTGTATCCTCACGTTTCTCGTACGTATATACTTTACGTTCTGAAACATCCTTCACATCTTCTATTTCAACCTGCTCAGATACCGTATCGAGTATATCAGCCGCTTTATAAAGCAATTCTTGAATGCCTTGCTTTGTCAGTGAGGAGATCGGTACGATCTGATACTCACGTTCGCCGCGCACGGCATCAAGCTGCTCCTTAAATAGCTCCAGCTGCTCTTCCGCGCCTGGCATATCCATTTTGTTAGCCGCAATAATCTGCGGACGATCAGCAAGCTTCTCATTGTAAAGCACAAGCTCAGCATTAATTTTAACCCAATCATCGAATGGGTCACGTCCTTCAGACGCTGACATATCGATAACGTGAATAATTACCCGCGTCCGTTCAACATGCCGCAAAAATTCATGACCGAGACCTACACCTTCGTGAGCGCCTTCGATTAGTCCAGGCAAATCCGCCATAACGAAGCTTCTGCCCTCGCCAACGTCAACAACGCCTAAGTTAGGAGTAATCGTTGTGAAATGATAGGCGCCAATCTTTGGCTTTGCTCCTGAAACGACAGAAAGCAATGTCGATTTACCGACACTTGGAAAACCAACAAGCCCAACATCCGCCATAACCTTAAGCTCAAGTACGACCCAGCGCTCTTGACCTTCCTCGCCGTTCTCCGAAATATATGGAGCAGGGTTGCTTTGAGAAGCAAAACGAATGTTGCCTCGACCGCCGCGTCCACCCTTGGCAATAACGATCTTCTGTCCGTGTCGAGTCATATCCGCAATAATTTCCTGAGTATCATCATCGATTATGATTGTACCCGGCGGTATACGTACCGTCGTATCTTCAGCACCCGCGCCATGCATGCTTTTTACTTTGCCGCGTTCACCGCGATTCGCCTTAAAATGCTTCTGATAGCGGAAATCCATTAAAGTGCGAAGCCCTTCATCCACTTGGAATATTAAGTCGCCTCCGCGTCCGCCATCTCCGCCTGCAGGTCCACCCTGCTCTACATACTTCTCACGACGAAACGAAACGATACCATCGCCGCCGTCGCCGCCTTTTACATATATCTTAGCTTTATCAACAAACATGTTGTGCCCCCGTTCATACGCGCATTTCCGCCTTCAGCAGCACTTTTGTATAAGACTGCTCGAAGTTAATCGGCTGCATTAGCGCGCCTTCCAACTGCTTTTGTATTTTTTGCTTCCATTGCTGTTCATTCATTAGCTCGCCTTGGTAATAAAATGCCGCATATAGCGCTTCATCATCCAGTGAAAGCTCCAGCCTTAGAACAGCTGTATCACCATAGCCAGGCTTCACTGCGAACCGATAGGCGTTAATCGTATGAATGAGCGTTTCGGCTATCTGATCGGCTTCTGCCGTTATTTCATTTAATTGAATTTCGCCGTGTATGACAACTTGAAGCTCAAGCGAATTCGTAATCGTGCGAAACGATTGAATAAAGCTTATCAATGAAGGAACACCGAGCTTCGCGATACTGCTCTCCGCACTCATTCGTACACTTATCTTCTCCACATATTGGACTGCTTTATCCATGTTTTTAAGTCTAATGTAACCATATACCACTTGTAAGTCGTTCATCCAGTCATGACGATGATGATTGAGCGTTCGTATTGCCGATGTCTGCAACGATTGAATCGTACGTGTTGTCTGATTCGTATGCTCTTTCCGTTCCGCCTGTATCCAGTAAAACGCTGCAGCTATAAGCCAGACGAAAGAGACAGCAGTTAACCACACTTTAGAAGGCCAAATAAATACAGCAGCACAAGGCAACACGACAGTTGCCGCTACGTAATATTTCGCCGCTGTTAAGCGCCCCATCGATTAAACCTACCTTCATCTTATTTCCTAGCTTATCCATTATAGCATGCGTCAAACTCCTGGTCATCTGCACTCTGAATAAAAAAAGCCCGGCCTAACAATGCAGGCCGGGGCTGGTGAGTATGTAAGAATGCAAAAGGTTAACCTTGTACGTTCATTAATAGCTCACCGCGTAAATGATGCTGAACCGCCAGAAGACGGCATTCGCCGTTTACGCTTTTATTATGCTTCTACTGCTGCAGCAGCAGGGTATACGCTCACTTTTTTGCGTTCGCGTCCCATACGTTCGAACTTCACAACGCCTTCAACTGTTGCATAAAGCGTATCGTCTTTCCCGATGCCTACGTTTGTTCCTGGGTGAATTTTAGTTCCGCGTTGGCGGAACAAAATGCTACCAGCAGTTACGGTTTGACCGTCAGCACGTTTCGCCCCAAGGCGTTTCGACTGCGAGTCACGTCCGTTTCTAGTGGAACCAACACCTTTCTTCGAAGCGAAAAGCTGAAGATTCAGTTTCAACATAGTTATTCCCTCCTTTTCAAAGGTTTGTGAAGCAAACCGGCTTCTTCAAGCTTTCACCAAGCGTAAACGGCTGTCGCCGAACTTGCGGCAAAAGCACGTTTCGCGGTGAATTATAAGCCTATTATAAGTGTGTAACTTATAAAGTCTTATAATTTTAAAGAAGCTCTTCATGAATTACGACATGCTTGCCGTAAGATTGTGCAATAGTATCCAACATGACCGCCATCGATTCGAGCAGCAATTGCATCCGACCATCTGTTTCTTCGTCCGTCAGCACCGGAATATCCGATGAAAGCCAGCCGTTCTTCATTTTGGCAGGAAGCGCTGCACCAGCCAAAGCTTCGATTGCATTAACAGTACCGACCGAAACGGCAGATACTCCTGCGCATACGATATCTTTGCCTGGCTTCGCATATTTAGCATGTCCTTCGACAGCAAAAGCTACGATTCGTCTATCAGCGGCTTTTCGTACAAACGTCACTTTTATCATTGAAAATACAGCTTACGCTTGAATTTTCTCGATTGTTACTTTTGTGTACGGTTGACGATGACCTTGCTTACGTCTGTAGTTCTTTTTGGCTTTGTATTTGTAAACGATGATCTTTTGGCCTTTTCCTTGTTTTTCGACTTTACCTGTTACAGTAGCGCCGGAAACAACCGGAGTTCCAGTTACAAGACCGTCACCCTTGGATACTGCCAAAACACGATCAAACGTTACGCTATCGCCTGCGTCTGAGTCCAGTTTCTCGATGTAGATTACATCGCCTTCTTGAACTTTGTACTGCTTACCGCCAGTTACAATAATTGCGAACATTGTTGGTGCACCTCCTTATTTTCGAAGACTCGCCTAATTCAGGTGGCTTACGGCAGAAGCCGCAGCACTTGCTAACCCAATCGGAGCGGTACTTGTACATCTCATTCCTCACTGAGGTACGAGACACACACCCAAACAGTTTATCATACTATGCAAGCTTAAATCAACCTGTTTCATCAAAACTTACTTTTGCTTAATAACTGCCCCGCACGATACGCACTTTTCCCTCAGCTGATGAACAGCATTTTCCCGAGCTTTTTGGCGTGTCAGCTCTAGCAGCCCAAGTCTCGTCCAGCCTAATATCGAACATTTCGTCTGGTCCCTGCGGGATTTCTCCATCAATCGCTGCATAACCTGCTCCCGGTTTTCTTCATGCTCCATATCAATAAAATCAATAATTATAATGCCCCCGACATCGCGTAACCGAAGCAGCCTTGCTATCTCATCAGCTGCCTCCATATTCGTGCGAAAAACCGTATCCTCCAAATCAGATGTTCCAATAAACTTGCCGGTATTCACATCTATGACCGTGAGCGCTTCTGTCTCTTCCCATATGAGATAGCCTCCGTTATTCAGTGGAATACGTGACCCGAAAGCCGTTGCAACTTGTCCATTCACGCGGTACGCATCAAATAAAGGCAAGCTTGACTCTCTCTCATATAACTTTATACGATCCTTTAGCTTCGGCGTCATCTCCTGCAGCAACGCTGCTGCTTCGTGGAATCGATTCGCGTCATCAATCCAAATTTCGTCCATATCAACCGTTAAAGTGTCACGAACAATACGGCGCATCAGGCCCGCTTCATGGTGGAGCTCAGCGGGCGCTTTGGCCCCCAAGCTGCGACTTTCTATCCCTTCCCATAGTTCCCTTAGCTGTGAAACGTCTGTAGATAAAGACTGTTCACTTTCACCGCTTGCCGCTGTACGTAAAATAATGCCTTCCTCCCGCTGCTTCTGATGTTCCCCAATAATGCGTAAGCGTGATCGCTCCTGCTCGCTGCTGATCTTCTTGGAGACGCCCACGTAGTCGGCGTTAGGCATATATACGAGAAATCGGCCAGGAAGTGTAAAATGAGTCGTCACTCTCGCTCCTTTTCCGCCAAGCGGTTCTTTCATCACTTGTACGAGAAGCTCCTGCCCCGGTCTAATTAGCTCCTGGATATGCGGCTTTTGTTCTGGCTGTTTGTCCAAATGTGGATGCAGCAGCTCATCAATATACAAATAAGCATTTTTGGATAGACCAATATCAACAAATGCCGCCTGCATGCCAGGCAACACATTTACAACACGGCCTTTGTATACATTGCCCACAAGACCGCTTATCTTTGATCGCTCCATGAAAAAATCAACTAAAACGCCATTCTGCAAGACAGCAGTCTGCAGCATTTCACCATGAACATGCATCAACATTTGCTTCATACCCGAACATCACCTGCCAGTACGCTTTTCATCTATTTTAACTGAAAAGCTCCTTTACTGCACGGTTTGGATTATTGTTTGACAAGCAACCTTCGACAATTTGCTGTTCAGGTAATACTTTCACCACTTTGCTGTGCGGTTCGACCATATAAATGAGATGATATTGTTCTCTTCGAAATAATCTTGCGACATTTAAAATGGATTGCCTGCCATTTACGATAATGGGGCTGGCGTGATGACCCTTAGTCATTCCACGAACAGCAATTCGCCCCCGGTGCATTAAAAATCGATAAAATAAATAAGGGACATTGCGATGATAAGTCCAGTTCGTCAGCAATAAAAAGATACCAACAATTAATAGGTTTAACTGTATCCCGTCTCCATCAATCAAAATTGGAAGGAAGGCGCTTAAAACCATCAGCATGCTCAGCACAATACTTATTCGAGCAGACCAAACGAGCATTTTATAATAATTGACCGCATAACTTAATGCAGCTTGCAGCAGCTTCCCGCCGTCCAACGGATAAATGGGAAGCAAATTAAACAAGCCAATCATCAAGTTCGCTTGACACACATACTGCGACCAAACTGAATCCCACCAACCGAGCTCGCCGCATAACCATGCAGCAAGCCACATCCATAGGTTTTGCAGAGGGCCGGCAATCGCTACCAGCGCTTCCTCAGCTGCCGGAACGCCTCCTGCTTCGTCTACCTCTACCACCCCGCCAAACGGAAGGAGCTTCACCTCGCGAATTGTCCATCCGAAACTTCGTGCGACAAGGACATGTCCGAGTTCATGCACCAATACGAGCAGAAAAAGAGTCAAAAGCTCGGCGAAGTAACCTGTAAGGAAAGATCCCAGCATAATAATGACAAACAACGGATGGATCGACCATACGATTCCTTTCCATTTAATCAATCGGTATCACGCCCACGGGATCTATGTAGCGATCATTTTGCTTTACGGCAAAAAAGAGCAAGCTTGGCTCCGTACCATTCGACTCCAAAAGCTTGCCAATCGGATCGCCAGCCTCTACCCAGTCGTTCACCTTCACCTCTGTCTGGCCAAGCATTCCGTACACCGTTATTCTTTGATTAGCATGCTGAATGACGATGGTAGAGCCGTCCCCTTCTTCTTCGGTCAAATGCATCACACGTCCGGTTTCAACTGCGACCACCTGCTCCTGCGATAATCCCGCAAGCTCTATTCCATTGAGCATTTCAGCAAATGTTCGAACGAGCGAGCCGTTCTCTAAGGGGGTTACAATCGGCAACCTCACGACTCCTTCCGCTCCTACTACATTTTGAGAGTTATCTTTGAAAATCGGGATAAAGGACGGAGCGCCCGCGAACGTATTTCTATACCATGCTGACGCCGCATCAAAGTTGATTTCATCAGTCAGCGCCTGCTTAACAAGTGCTTGTCCCTTCAATGTCCATTCCGTATCGTAACGAAACATTCCCCACAGCACAGCGAACAACAGGAAAGAAATAGCCAGCTTCCACAGAAATTCTTTACGAAAATTGTTTCCGCCCCGGTTTGGTAATTCCTCGTCCTTATGGGATACAGGTCCATTGACGAAGCTTCGTTTGCCGTATAAACCTTTTTCCTTCTCCCAGCTTGCCCAGGGATTCGGATTGGTCTTCCATGCGACCTCAGGATCGAGTTCGTCTATTGTATCGTTATAAATCGTATTGCGACCGTAAGTCGTCTCGAGCTGTTCCTCGTAAATAGGGTCTACATGGCTCGTTGTCCGTTTACTTTCCATTAACGATTTTATCTTTTGCTCTCTGCGCTGCTTCACACCATCCTTCATTCTCATCCCGCATCCCTCCGTTTATACATAAATATGAGAGGAGTGAGACAAGTATGCGGACATAGTTTGCACAAAAAAAAGCTGAGCCTGAAAGGAATAACTTCCGTTTCAAGGGCAGCTTTTTATACAATCGATTTTAATTAGCCATTTCATATTTCTCTTGATGCGCTTTAATACTGAACACAAGACCTATCGACAACATATTGAGAATAAGTGACGTACCGCCATAACTTACAAATGGCAACGTTATACCAGTAATTGGCATAATACCAATCATCATTCCAATGTTTTGGAATACCTGGAACACATACATCGATACAATACCTATAACGATATACGAGGCTCTCAGGTCATAGCACTGGAAGGCGATCACGATCATCCTATATATCAGCAAAAAGTACAGCAGCAGCAATATAGCAGAGCCTTGGAACCCGAATTCCTCTCCAATTACAACAAAGATGGAGTCAGAGTACGGATACGGTATAAATCCACCTTTCTTCATATCGCCTTTTAAATAGCCGTCTCCGGTCAGGCCACCGGAACCTATCGCAATTTTTGCATTTTCCGATTGATGCCGGGCATCCGCAGAAGCCTCTTCTGGGTTAATAAATGTATTTATCCGTTCATGCCAATGTTTCTTGTCATGAGCATACAAATAATCGTAAATTTCTTGGTTGAACATATTAAACAAGGTCACGAAAGCAATCAAACCAGCAATAACGACGGCTAATCCTATCACCACATGCGTGTATTTAACGTTACCTATCCATAGCATACCAAGAACGATAACTAGGTATATAATCGCATTGCCAAGATCGGGTTGAATCATCACAAGCATGAATGGCAAAAAGGTAAACGCGCCTATCGGTAACAAGTCATTCGTAAACGTTAAAGGATCACCCTGCCGGCGTCCCATGAGAAAGGCAATTCCGATAATTAACACAATTTTCATCATTTCAGCAGGTTGAAAAGAGAAAAGTCCGCCTGGGAGTTTAAACCAACCACGTGCTCCGTTTATTTCCACACCCAAGAAAAAAACGAGAATAAGAAGAATAACACCGATCCCGTATATTACATACCAGCTCTTCAACACCAATCGATAATCGAACAGAGTAGCTGCAATAGCGACAAAAAAACCGATACCATAAAAGATTAGCTGCTTTATTTCTGAACCCGCATATTTAGTATTGGCTGTAGCGCTGTGAACAATTATTACACTAATAATCATGAGGAACACGAGAATCAACAATATTCCCCAATCCAATTTTTTCAGCTTGTTAAGCAAAAGGCAATCATCCTATTCCCAGAAACTTACGAAAACGTTTGAACGCTCCAGCCTTCTCATCCAGCAGCATAAGCGGCACCATATCTCCAAGAATACGACGCGCGATGTTCCGGTAAGCGATCGCGGCACGCGATGTCGGGTTCATGACAGTCGGTTCACCATTGTTCGCAGCGGTTATAACCTTCTCGTCATCTGGAACAATCCCAACTAAATCAATCGCCAGCACCTGACAAATTTCATCTATATCCAGCATTTCCCCGCTCTTCATCATATTTTGACGAATACGATTAATTATTAGCTTCGAAGGAATTTTTTCCTGTTCAAGAAGTCCGATAACACGGTCTGCATCCCGTACCGCTGCATTCTCAGGAGTTGTTACTACGATTGCACAGTCAGCCCCAGCTATCGCTGTACGAAAACCGTGCTCAATACCAGCAGGACAGTCGATAATTATATAATCATATTCCTTCTTCAGCTCCAAAATCATGTCGCGCACTTGTTCCGGCGTAACTGCATCCTTGTCCTTTGTTTGTGCTGCCGGCAGCATGTATAGCTCATCAAACCGTTTATCTTTTACTAGCGCTTGATTTAAGCGGCATCGGCCCTCTGCAACATCAACTAAATCATAAATAATTCTATTTTCCAGACCCATAACAACGTCTAGATTACGAAGTCCAATGTCCGTGTCGACCATACATACCTTTTTGCCAAGCAGGGCTAGTGCCGTTCCCAAGTTTGCCGAGGTGGTCGTCTTACCCACACCACCCTTGCCCGATGTAACAACAATCGCTTCTCCCATGTTCTACACTCCTTTAAACATAATAGGATTATGACGTATGCGGTGTAACTGTGATATCTTATCGATCTGCATTTGTCCTTCGCTTAAAAACGCGAATTCCATTGTCGCATCGCCGGTCATCCATTCCTCCGGCGGTCTGCTGATCACATCCGCTATGCGAAGCTGTGTAGGCCGCATGAGTGAAGTCGCAATGATAACGTCGGTTCGGCCATCAATGCCTGCATGTGCAATACCGCGTAATGCACCTAGTACATAAATGTCTCCCGTACACAAAATTGTACCGCCCGGATTCAAATCCCCTATTAGAAGTAAATCACCATCATGCTCAAAGGTTTGACCTGAGCGAATAAGTGTCGTAAGCACTAGAGGGCGTAACTGCTGATTTAGCTGAGAATCCACCGGAGGCGTATCCGAATCAACGGTTTGAACCATTAAGTTGCCTTGTGCTCGAATGACATTTTTTATACGATCTTTATCTTCTTCATTCACTTGCCTCGCACCAAGCTTAACGTGGACGTGGACTAATGGACCCGTTAGTAGTTGTTGATGCGTCTTCTCAAGCTTATATTGCAGTTCATCCAGAAGTGTCGCGAATTCACACTTATCGTCGAGAAGGAACACGAGACCTTCCTTGACGCCTTTAATTATAATATGCTGCTTCTCGGTCACGTTCGTCCCTCCCCAACCTAATGGATTCTTGCTTAACGGTCCAAATTCCTGCTTATAGTCTTTAATTATTCCTCATCCTTCTCTTGGTTGGCCGACGTTTGTGACTCAAACATTTTTCGAACGGGAATATAAACAGCAAGCGCGAAGGCAAGCTGCAAAAATAAGCTTGGTAAAATATGATCAAGCAACGCCCATGCATAGGCTTCATTTGTTATTCGAAATACTTTATAAATAAAAAATAAGAGACTGTCGTACAGAAGATAAGCAAAGCCTATAACGGCGATTGCCATCATAATCGTTGCGCGGCGTCGTTCAAACAAAACTCCCGTAAAGTATCCGATAAGCCCCATAATGAATGCATGTAAGCCTAATAAATGACCAAAGTAGACGATATCTTGAAGCAGGCCGAAGCTTGCGCCTAGCAGCAATGCACGATGACGCCCGCTATAAAGCGCAGAGAAAATAACAATAATAAAAATAAAATGCGGAATTAATCGATCCCCGAAGTTTCCAGGAATGATCCACGGCATGACAGCTCCTTCAAATATGAACAAGAGCAGCATCAGCAGTATGATTCGGTTCGTGCTCATTCCAAAGCATCCTCCGCTTCAGGATTTTGCACGACGAACACTTCCGTTAAATGATCAAAGCTTGCCGCGAGCTTAACAGAAGCAGTATACGTTAGTCCGTAATCACCGACCTGCTTCGACTCTACCGACCCGATAACTAATCCGCGTGGGTATACATTGCCAAGTCCTGAAGTAATAACGGTATCAGAAATACTCATTTTATCATTTTCAGCAATTTTCGTCATAAGCAAGCGGTTTGTTTCCGAGTTATAGCTGCTTAATATACCGAACGATTCATTCTCACGACCCATGATGGTTACCGCGATTGAATTGAATGTCGGAGAAGCTTCATCTAGCTCTGTAATTGGAGTTACAGTAGCCGAGTACGGCGTTACGGTACTCACTAGTCCGATCAATCCATCTACCGTTGTAACTGCCATATTCGGTTTAACACCATTTTTAGAGCCTAAATTTATGTTCATAGACCGGTTATTCGCATCGTTGCTGATAGAAACGACCTGTGCAATTAAATAATTATAATTATACATTTGCTTTTGCCGTTCGGTGAAAGATAACTCGGCCTTCAAACGCTCATTTTCTTTTGATTCGAAGTTATACGTAATCTTATCTCGAGCATAAGCTGCAGCCATTAATCGCAACTGCTCGTTTTCTTCATGGATAGTACGAAGATCGCCAATTTCCTCAAAGAAACCCGCTATTAAACCAGCGGGCTTGTAAAACCATTGCTGCACGTATGCGGTGGTATCCTTCACAAACTTTTCCGGCCAGGTTAATTCCTTGCGGTCACTCAGCGAGAAGCCAATGACCGCTATTAATAGAATAAACCCGAACATAAGCATGAACATACGCTTATTTCGCATTAGCTTAAACAGCTCAATCACCTGCCCATTTCATGTCCATTTCCCCTTTGGGCGCTAATTATCGTTTCGAGCGGGAACTGCCTCTAGATTTGAACAAATGGATATGGTCAAGTGAACGTCCAGTCCCGATTGCTACGCAATCCAGTGGATTTTCTGCTACTATGACCGGCATTCCCGTCTCACGCTGCAAAAGCTTGTCCAGATTGCGCAGCAGCGCCCCGCCGCCTGTCAGTACGATACCTCTATCCATAATATCAGCGGAAAGCTCCGGAGGACATTTCTCGAGAGTGACTTTAACAGCATCCACAATCGCGTTTACCGTATCCGTCAATGCTTCTGTAATTTCATCGGATGTAATAGCGAGCGTCTTCGGCAGACCAGAGACAAGATCACGGCCACGAATTTCAATCGTTTCTGGACGTTCCAATTGCAGAGCCGATCCAATATCCATCTTCAACTGTTCAGACGTTCTTTCACCGATCATTAAATTGTATTGACGTTTAATGTATTGGATGACAGATTCATCCATCTCATCACCAGCAACGCGAATTGACCGGCTTGTAACAATTCCACCAAGCGATATAACGGCTACTTCTGTCGTACCGCCGCCAATATCAACAACCATACTGCCTGTTGGCTCCCAAACAGGCAAATCCGCGCCAATTGCCGCAGCGAACGGTTCTTCAATTGTATAAGCCTCGCGTGCTCCAGCTTGTTTTGCCGCATCCTCAACGGCGCGTTTCTCAACAGCCGTAATCCCTGACGGAACGCAAATCATAACGTTTGGGTGATGCGGAAATAGAGAACGCTGCTTTTGTGCTGAGCGCATAAAGTATTTAATCATTGTAGCTGTCGTCTCAAAGTCAGCAATAACGCCATCCTTCATTGGACGAACCGCACGAATGTTTCCGGGTGTTCTACCGATCATTTTTTTGGCTTGCTCGCCTACTGCTTCAATTGTTTTTGTATCAGTACGAATGGCAACCACCGAAGGCTCCCTTACGACGATTCCTTTTCCTTTGACAAATACGAGTGTATTAGCAGTACCTAAATCAATTCCTAAATCTTTCGAAAAACCACCAAACATGTTGTTGCTCCCTTCTAATTGCGCCAATCACTTTATTATATTACATATAACCTTGTTCCTTCAAACTGACAAAACGACCGTCACCTATTACCAAATGGTCCAATACCTCAATCCCCATTATTTGGCCTGCCTCTACCAAACGCTTTGTTAGCGTGATGTCCTCTGGACTTGGCGTCGGATCTCCGCTTGGGTGATTATGGACACATATAATGGATGCGCTGCTTTTTTGAATAGCTGCTTTAAATACTTCACGCGGATGTACAAGCGATGCGTTTAAGGTTCCCATCGACAATGTTTCCCGGGCAATAATGTGGTTTTTAGTGTTTAAAAACAAGCATACAAAGTGCTCCTTCTTCAAATAACGGAGTTCTTCCATCACATATTCCGCTGCATCCTGCGGCTTACGAACAGTCACTACTTCACCTAATTGGCTGCGTGTTATTCGTCTACCAAGCTCAATACCTGCACGTAATTGAGTAGCTTTAGCGGGTCCAATACCTCGAATAGCGGTCATTTCTTCCATGCTCATATCCATTAGATTGCGTAAACTTCCGCACTGCTTTAATAACGCGCCTGCTAAATGCACCGCAGATTGTTTCTCCGAGCCTGTACGTAACAATATTGCAAGCAACTCAGTATGACTAAGTGCTTCTGCCCCATATCGCATCATGCGCTCTCTTGGACGTTCTTCATGGGGGACATCACGCAAAACCATATACTGCGGTTCCATGTCCCAATCCCGCCTTCACCTATATTATAGTTCATTGATATATTGCCTTATTTTTCAAAAAACATGAATGTCATATTGAGTTAACATGTCAGAAAGCAGCGATAAAGGTAATCCGACAACATTGAAATAACAGCCGTCGATTCGATCAACAATCGTCGCGCCAAGTCCTTGAATACCGTAGGATCCGGCTTTATCGCGAGGCTCCCCTGTTGCTACGTAACGAACAATTTGCTGTTCACTAAGCGGCTTCATTTGAACTTTCGTCATTCGGTGAGCAACAAGCGCTTCACCGTTAGCAGATTGAACGCAGGCAACTCCAGTGTACACCTCATGTGTACGGCCTTGCAGACGTCTGAGCATCGCTTTTGCCTCTTCATCATGAGCCGGCTTGCCAAGCACGTCTCCATCTAATACAACGATCGTATCAGCACCAATAATGAGAGAGGAATGCTTATCCTCCTGCTGCTTCAGCATACTTATAGCCGCTCGAGCTTTCCTTAAACTGAGTTCCTCGACTACCTGAGCCGGCGTCCATCCTGCCTCGAACGATTCATCTGTATCTGTAGACAAAATATAAACCGGCAAGGAAAGGTTCAGCGATGCGACCAGTTCCTTCCGGCGCGGTGACGAAGAAGCCAGAACAAGCTGACTTATCGGTTCTTTGCGTAATTGAAAAGTCTCCATATAACGATTACTGTGCTCCTTCATTCATACTGCTGATCTTATACTTTGCGACTTACATTTTGCGGTACAACCATATCGCTATAATTGCTCCTATTAAACTAAACAAACTAAATTGAAGATTAATCGACAAATTAAAGTTTAGTACGTACAAATCCATAGCAGGAGACCAAGAGGCTTCAATAGGCTTCGTCAAAAAAGAGAGGCCTGGAACTGGAGCCAGCCAGCGCGCTACTAAAGCACCCGCCAATAAACCCAGCACGATGAAAATTAATAGGATCCAGCTGTTTTTCTTCATCTTTCAACGCCTCTCGCCACGAAATGACATCTAATACTATTATACGCAGGAAGTTAGGTGTTTACAATGCGCTGATGGACTCAAACCACTGTTTTTGTGTAATGATAGCTTCCATGATAGCGGTTTGCGTTGACCACAAATGTGCGCGAGACGGTTTTTTATCATATTCAAGCAGTGATTTGGCTGCTGTATTCATAGATTGAATCACTTTATCCAAATAGGTTTTACTAGCAGCATCATTCGTTCCAGTCCGCATGGTTGCTGCATTTTTCGTCCATTGCTGATACTCCTGCTGCCAAGCTTCTGCCGCCGATTTGCCAACTGGTGAAAGAGTAGGCTGCTCAAGCTGCGCCAACACTAGCTCATCCAACATTTGGACTAGTTTATTCGTTTGTTCAAAGAAGGATTGCGCATTTGCTGCATTTCCACTAAATGGTATTTTATTCGGAGTGATAATATTCATCTCTTTAATATAAAGATCTTTATCTGACAACTGTGCGCGAATAAGCGCAGCCTCGCTTCGATCGCCAGCCATTCCAGCGTATACACGGTAGTCCTCCGTTGTCTTCATAGAAGCTGCCGCCAAGCCTTGTTCGGACAGTTGAGCTAATGCGAGATCTCGCCCCTCCGTATTGCTAAATACACCAAACTGTAAAAAATAGTACGTTTTATCCAGTCCCTCTAAAGTAACCATCGGAGCATCGGACGAAGCTCCATCCTTGCTATTTAAATCAGGGGTGGGAAGCATGACAGCATCATCTTCATTTGTAGTCTCATTCGATTTTGTTGCGGGTTCCTTTTCAGTCACTCCATCATTTAACACCGGACTTGAAGCTACTTTATCATTTGATCCGCCAGGCCAAATAGTCGCACCTGTAAATAAAGAGAGCAGTAAATAACCAAATAACGCCCCAGTCGCGAGCGCGCCAGCTACAGATAAAAACACATTAAACCATGAAGGCCCTCTCGATGATCTTCTCATATGAGATGCCTTATACACCTTCGGTTCCAAATCTGTAAATACCAAATTACCCTGATGGGGTTGATTCAGCTCATCAAATTCTATTAGGGGATCTTGTATCGTTTTTTTTGGTGAATCTGGAATGTAATCTAAGGTGTGATCTATATTGTGTTCAGTTGTATATTCATTACTACGACTTGTAGTATGCTGCTGCTCTGTATCGCTCATTGTTGACTGTGACATAATCGAATTATTGAGCTTCCTGTTATATGATCGTATAGTTCGTCTAGCATCGCTCCATTCTTGATCCGTATTTTCCGCTCTCTTATCATTCGCATTTGTTTGTTCGTACTCCTCAACAGCTTTCTTAGTATCAGTATCACGAATTAGTTGCTCCAGCGCACCGATGTCCTCTTGAAACGGACTGTTCCATGGATTTACCTCACTGAGAGTATGATGATCCTTATTATTATACAACTGCACGACGTTTAAATGGGGTCGCATGAGTGAATTCTCATTTGCAGATTTGTGAGACTCTGCCTCCTTGGAGCTATTCCCCTTCTGTATCTCAACCTCGCGGCTCTCTTCATTAATGGACCTTCCTGTACGATCAAAACGATACGTAATTCGATTTTTTGAATTCATGTCATTCGCTCCTTGTCCCGTTCTTCTATTAATAATCTATGAGACTTTTAAGAGATTTATGACGGCGGGAAACCCAAACCCTTTATTTGAAGAGCTTCTACCAAACCTTCAAAGGCTTCTATCCAAACCTTCAAAGGCTTTTATCCAAACCTTCAAAGGCTTTACGAACCCACCCAAACCCTCCCTTCCAAGGGAGGGCCCCGAGGGGCTGCTGCCCTCTGGACACCCGCGAATGGATTAACGTAAGAGTTTCAGAGATGGTAGTGAGTTACGTTTGCGGGGGATCACTTTCGTCCCTGCGGGACACGCTTTACTTTTGGTTCTCTTGGGTTACCTGAACACCTGAGTAACATGTGAGGGGCAGTGAGGGTTGAGAGTTACGTTTGCGGTGGCTCGCTTTCGTCCCTGTGGGACACGCTTTACTTTTGGTGCTCTTGGGTTACCTGAACACCTGAGTAACGTGTGAGGGGCAGTGCGGGGTGGGAGTTACGTTCGCGGGTGGCTCGCTTTCGTCCCTGCGGGACACGCTTTACGATTGGTTCTCTTGGATACTTGAATACCTGAGTAACGTGAGAGGGGCAGTGCGGGGTGGGAGTTACGTTCGCGGGTGGCTCGCTTTCGTCCCTACGGGACACGCTTTACTTTTGGTGCTCTTGGGTTACCTGAACACCTGAGTAACGTGTGAGGGGCAGTGTAGGGTTGAGAGTTACGTTTGCGAAGGAGCGCGCTTCCGTCCCTGCGGGACACGCTTTACTTTTGGTGCTCTTGGGTTACCTGAACACCTGAGTAACGTGTGAGGGGTGGTGAGGGTTGAGAGTTACGTTTGCGAAGGAGCGCGCTTTCGTCCCTGCGGGACGCTCTTTACTTTTGGTGCTCTTGGATACTTGAATACCTAAGTAACGTGAGAGGGGCAGTGCGGGGTGGGAGTTACGTTCGCGGGTGGCTCACTTTCGTCCTTGTGGGATCACTTTACTTTTGGTGCGCTCGGGCAACCTGAACATATGAGTAACGTTGTGGCTTGAGAGATGGTGGTGAGTTACGTTTGTTTGTCGGGGATCGCTTTCGTCCTTGCTGGATGCACTTTCCTATTTGATTTCTTTCCTGAGCTGACGGGATTGTGAATCAAAGAAGAGAGAACGGGGATGGCTTGTAATAGAGTGATTTTTTATCGTCCCTTATTATCCTTTCACTTCAGGACAGGTTGAAAAATGGCTCAACCTAAAAATAGGGTTTGGCAGAATGTGAGATCAGTATACTCTACTGTACTGTACTCTTCTCTTCTCTTCTCTTCTCTTCTCTTCTCTTCTCTTCTCTTCTCTTCTCTTCTGTTATCTTATTTGACTGTATTTTATACAATCAAATCCACTTCAAAAACGTTGTATTTGTCCCAGACTGTATTTCATACAAGCTAATCGCCTGTTGCGTAGATAAGAGCTTCTAACTACCTATTTGATTGTATCTTTTCCATTCAAACGCGTTAAAACATGTAATACATGCTGTTAGAATGTACACTATCCATTCTAATCGTCCACCTCTATACATACCTCGAAATATAGAGATGTTAGAGGATGCCCTGCACCATCAGCATAGGGTTTCATGAAATCAAGCACTGATTTTGAGATGGAATCCATGAAAAATTAACTGGATATTAATTTCATTATTCTGTAAAATATATTTATTAAATGAAACTTAGTTGCATCTGGTGGAACGAAAATGACGTAAGGAGAATGCTGCGATGTCTTTTCAATTTTTAGGGATTGATCATGTCCAGCTTGCCGCACCTGAAGGATGCGAGACGGAAGCACGACACTTTTTTGGCAAATTGCTCGGATGGAATGAAATTCAGAAGCCTGAAAATCTGCTCAAACGTGGTGGCGTATGGTTCCAATGTGGCGTTCATCAAGTTCATGTTGGGGTGCAAATGCCATTTATTGCAGCAACTAAAGCTCATCCAGCCTTCCATGTTAAAGAGATCGAAGCCTTGAGAAATCATTTGATTCAAAACCATCTAATCGTAATTGATGATGACCATCGTGATACTGAAGGTATCACACGTTTTTTCACAAATGACCCGTTTGGGAATCGCTTATAGTTTATCGAATCGGAGGGTGATCGCATTGAATAGTAAAGAGAGGTTTACAAACCGGGTTGATACGTATGTAAAATATCGTCCACGCTATCCAGAGGAAGCAATCGATTATTTATATAGTACCGTTGGACTTACAGCATCAAGCCTAATAGCTGACGTTGGTGCGGGGACCGGTATTTTCTCCGAGCAGCTATTGGCACGTGGAAGTCATGTTGTTGCGGTTGAACCTAATAAAGCAATGCGTGAAGCCGCCATACAAGCTATAGGCGATAATCCAATGTATGAATTCAGTGTCGGCTCGGCGGAAGCCACTGGCCTACAAGATCATTCCATAGAATTCATTACATGTGCGCAATCTTTTCATTGGTTTGACCGACCAGCAGCCCAAGCTGAGTTTCAACGTATTTTAAAACCGGATGGTAAGGTTATATTAATTTGGAATTCACGGCTGACATCAGGCTCGCTTTTTCTGGAGCAGTATGATCAATTGCTTCGGATGCTTGGGTCAGATTATGAGAAAATCAATCATAAAAACATTGATAAATCAATGCTGCTTTCTTTCTTTAAGGAAGGCCAATTACAGGAGGCTCGCTTTACGAATCGACAAGCATTTGATTACGATGGACTCCTCGGGCGTCTGTTATCCTCCTCTTACACACCAACAGCGGAAAACCCGCTCTATGAGCCGATGATTGCTGAATTGCGTAAAATCTTTGAGCGAAACGAGCAGAACGGCACTGTTTTTTTCGATTATGAGACGGAGGTCTTTTGGGGAGAGGTTTAAGCGTAAGCGACTGACGACATGAGCACGTTTCACTGTGAAATAACAAATGCCCGATGATTCCAACTAGGAACCATCGGGCATTATTTAAAAATCTAGGAATGCATAAGTTTCAAGCTTAAACTCTCCCTATATTTCATCGCGAAACGAGCTTATACCGCCAGAGGACGGCGATAGCCGTTTACGCTTGCTACTGCGCTGATTTCAGTGATTTCGCTAAAGCATCGGCTACTTTCCAAATATCGCCCGCTCCCATCGTGATAACAAGATCACCTGGAGACAGCCGCCCAGTTAGATAGCTGATAACTTCTTCCTTAGTTGCAATGTACTCAGTATTAGCATTGCTGTTGCTCTTGATCAGCTCAACAAGCTTCCGTGAATTCACGCCTTCGATCTGCAGCTCACCTGCTGGCGAGTAAATGTCGGTAATGATGACTTCATCGGCTTCAGGGAAAGCGCGGCTAAACTGCTCGAACAAGAAGAACGTTCTTGAATAGCGTTGAGGCTGGAATACCGCGACAATTCGTTTTCCTGTTGCTTTGGCTGCGGTAATCGTCGCTCTAATTTCAGTTGGGTGATGAGCATAGTCATCGACAACTAAAATGTCATTGACCTCTCCAATGACTTGGAAGCGACGCTTCGCACCTCTGAACAAGTGAATTGCAGCTGCTATCTCAGCGAAGGAAAGGCCTGATTCTAGACAAGTAATTACGCTTGCCATTGCATTGTACACATTGTAGCGACCTGGAACAGATAGCTCTATTTCCCCAAGAAACGATCCATTATATGTCATTGTAAATGAAGCTCTGCGATCACCAAGTACAATATTCTCTGCTTTGTAAAGAGCGTCTCCATCGATTCCATAAGTTATTAGCTGTGAAGAACTCGACTCACCTTCATAAATCCGAGGAATCAGTTCACTAACCGTCTTATCATCCGCACAAACAATCGCTTTGCCGTCCGATTTCACCTGACGCAAAAATTGTACATAAGCCGCCTTCAGCTTTTCGAAATCGCCGTCATAATTTTCGAGATGATCCGGCTCTATATTCGTCACAATAGCTAACGTTGGGTGATAATGAAGAAAGGAACCATCACTCTCATCCGCTTCGGCAACAACATACTCGCCTTTTCCTGCTTTCGCATTCGTGCCAACGTTAACAATCTCGCCCCCGATAATATAGGTCGGATCTGCATTACACGATTCCATAACAAGCGCTATCATCGAAGACGTTGTTGTTTTCCCATGCGCGCCTGCTACAGCGATTCCTTTACCCGCATTCATTAATTTTGCCAGCATTTGTGACCGATGCAGAACCGGGATATTTAATGCCTCTGCTGCAACTCGTTCAACATTATCTTTGGAAAGAGCTGTGGAGTAAACGACCAAATCGGCTCCTCTTACATGCTCAGGCTGGTGTCCGATAAAAATGCTAGCGCCATTAGCAGCAAGCTTTTCTGTTAATTCTTGACGCGCAACATCGGATCCAGTAACTTTATAGCCCATTTCCAGCATGACGCGGGCAATGGCACTCATTCCGTAACCGCCGATTCCGATGAAATGAACATGTTCTGCCGTATTCAAAGACGGTTCACCAACCTTTTTCAGATTCCGAGTTGAACAATATGCTGGAGCGAACATCAGCTATTAAATAAAGCGTGCCTGTTACGACCCCAAGGTCATTCTCCCCGGTTAACTGTTGTAGTTTTTTTAACGCCGTATGCCAATCCTCTTCAACCACTAGCTCGAAAGAATGCTCATTTGGCTGTTGCTGCCGCATTTCCCGTACCAAATCAGCCAAAGCGTTTGCTTCTTTTTTCATTCGATAATCAGGCTCGGTCAAAATTAGCGTATCCACTATGGGTAGTATATGCTTGAGCACATCACGATGATTCTTATTCTCCAGCATACCCATCATAAGATGTAAACGATCATACTTATAAGTATTTTTTAAAGCGGCAACGAGCATTTCTGCTCCTTCCGGATTATGAGCTCCATCTAGCAAAATACGTGGTGCGTCTGCCACCATCTCAAGCCTTCCCGGCCAAGTGGCAGTACGCAGTCCCTCCGCGAGCATATCATCTTCAACGACAAGCGCGTTATATTGGCGAAGCACCTCAAGCGTCATAACTGCAACCGCGGCATTTGTCCGTTGATGCTCGCCGTTTAGCGTAATCGTTAAAGGCTCGATCGTGCGAAACAAATTATCGAAGCGGAAGGTTTGCTCATCCTCGCGAACAGTCAGCTCCGTTTCATGGAACTGTTCACCGAGCAAATAAAGCGAGCTACGTTTCTCCGCTGCTACTCTCTTGATTACTTCTACTGCTTCAGGCTGCGTTACCCCGCTTACGACAGGAACGGCCGCTTTAATAATGCCCGCCTTCTCGTTTGCGACAGCTGCGAGCGTATCTCCCAGACGATCCATATGGTCATGTCCAATATTCGTAATAACGGAGATGACCGGCTGCACGATATTCGTCACATCAAGCCGCCCGCCAAGCCCAGTCTCCCATACAACATAATCTGGATAAGTGACTCTCGCGTAAAAAAGTATAGCTAGCGCTGTCGACACCTCAAACATCGTCGGTGAACCTAGCTCTGTCTCGGCAATAGCTTCCACATGCGGCTTCAACTCATTTGCTAGCTTCAGAAGCGTCTCTTCTTCAATATCTACTCCATTATACTGGAAACGATTCGTAAACTTCGTAATATACGGCGATGTAAATGTACCAACATCATAACCGCTGCGTACAAGCACGTTAGTTAAATAAGCACAGGTCGAGCCTTTGCCGTTCGTACCAGCTACATGAATAAATTTTAGTCTACGATGCGGATTGTCGAGCAGCATCATAAGCTGCTCGATCCGATCTAAGCCTGGGCGAATACCAAATGGGATAAGCCCATTAATCCAATTAACAGCATCGCCATAGGAATGCAGCGGCTCACTTGGCCGCTGCTCTATATGTTGTTCCATCATACTATTCGTACCTTCTTCCGTTTTTGCAGCCTATCCGCGTAATTCTGCAATCCTCGCAAGTACCTTATCGCGTTTTTCTGCATAATCATTCATTTTACCGCGTTCCTCTTCAATGACCTTTGCAGGCGCCTTTGCTACAAACCCTTCGTTGCTAAGCTTCTTCTCAACTCGCTCAACCTCTGTGTTCAAGTGCTGATGTTCCTTCTCAAGACGCGCAATTTCCTGTGCAATGTCGATTAGGCCAGCAAGCGGCAAATAAAGATCGGCGCCCGTTATGATTGCTGTCATTGCCTTGTCCGGCGCACTAATATGCATACCTGCCTCTAGCACGGATGTTCCGCAGAATCGTTTAATAAACTCTTCGTTACGGGCGAATATAGCGGATTCCGCTTCACCCGATGGCTTGATAAGAAGCTCGATTTTCTTACTCATAGGCACGTTAACTTCCGCGCGGATATTGCGTACCGCTCGAATGATATCCATAAGCAGTTCCATCTCTTTTACCGCATCAGGAGCTTCCAGAGCCGCATCATAAACTGGCCATTCTGCCAGCGTAATTGTTTCTCCTTCATGCGGCAAGTGCTGCCATATCTCTTCGCTGATAAACGGCATGAATGGATGAATTAACCGCTGCGTACGATCAAGTACATAAGCGAGCACCGATTGAGTCGCCTTCTTCGCCGCTTCATCCGTGCCATACAAGCTAAGCTTAGCAAATTCGATATACCAATCGCAAAGATCGTCCCAAATGAAGTTATTGAGCAAGCGTCCAGTCTCACCAAATTCGTAACTGTCAATTAAACGAGTTACATCACGAACCGTTTCGTTTAAGCGGTGCAAAATCCAACGATCAGCCGTTCCAAGCTGAACCGTTATATCAATATCTTTGGCTTCTACACCTTCAAGATTCATAAGCGCAAAGCGCGATGCATTCCATATCTTGTTGGCAAAGTTACGAGCCTGTTCAACCTTCTCGTAGCGGAAGCGCAAATCTTGTCCAGGCGTGCTGCTAGTGGATATCATATAGCGCATAGCATCAGCACCATACTGATCGATAACCTCTAATGGATCAACGCCGTTGCCTTTTGATTTAGACATTTTTTGTCCTTCGGAGTCGCGAACGAGACCATGGAACAATACGTCTTTGAAAGGCGGCTGCTCGGTAAATTCAAGCGCAGTAAAGATCATGCGGGCAACCCAGAAATAAATGATGTCATATCCGGTTACGAGCACATCCGTTGGATAGTATCGCTTCAGGTCTTCCGTTTGATCCGGCCAGCCTAGAGTCGAGAACGGCCAGAGCGCGGAGCTGAACCAAGTATCGAGCACGTCATTATCTTGATGCAGATTTTCACCAGTCATATCGTCACGGGAAACATGCATTTCACCGGTTGCATCGTCATACCAGGTCGGAATACGGTGTCCCCACCAAAGCTGCCTTGAAATACACCAGTCACGTACATTTTCAATCCAGTTAAAGTATATTTTCTCAAACCGTTCCGGTACAAAATTAACGCCATTGCCCGCCTTCTGAGCAGCAATCGCAGCATCGGCTAAAGGCTTCATGGCAACGAACCATTGCGTCGACAAATACGGCTCTACAACCGCGCCGCTTCGCTCGCTGTGTCCAACCTGATGCACATGGTCTTCGATTTCAACACATACGCCCTGCTCTTGCAAATCCTTCACAATCTGCTTCCGGCAATCTGCGCGATCAAGTCCTTGGTAAGGCCCCGCCTCTGCGTTCATTGTACCTGTTTCATCCATTACAATGATTTGCGGCAGGCTGTGACGCTCACCGACTTCAAAGTCATTAGGGTCGTGAGCAGGTGTAATTTTAACAGCACCAGAACCAAATTCCTTATCTACATAATCGTCAGCAATAATCGGGATTTCTCGTCCAATTATTGGAAGAGCAATAAACTGACCAATTAAATGCTTATAACGATCATCCTCAGGATGAACGGCAACCGCAGTATCGCCAAGCATGGTCTCGGGACGAGTCGTCGCTACCGTAATAAATCCGGAGCCATCCTTTAATGGGTATTTCAAGTGATATAGATGTCCATTCAGCTCCTTGTAATCCACCTCGATATCCGAAAGTGCAGTACGTGCTGCTGGATCCCAGTTAATTATTTTTTTGCCGCGATAAATAAGACCTTTCTCATAAAGACGAACGAATACTTCGCGAACAGCTTTGGATAGTCCCTCATC
The DNA here is from genome assembly GCF_056269185.1 of Paenibacillus sp. J31R122. Classification (NCBI taxonomy): domain Bacteria; kingdom Bacillati; phylum Bacillota; class Bacilli; order Caryophanales; family Paenibacillaceae; genus Paenibacillus; species Paenibacillus sp. J31R122. The sequence continues at coordinate 71,435 of NZ_JBWDNM010000013.1, read as the reverse complement.
CAGCGTGAATCGCTCTCTCGAATAATCAAGTGAAAGCCCCATCTTTGCCCACTGATCTCGAATTGTATTCGCATACTCATCCTTCCACTCCCAGACCTTCTCTAGAAACGCTTCTCTTCCTAGGTCATAACGGGATATGCCTTGCTCACGCAGCTTCTGCTCGACTCTCGTTTGCGTTGCAATACCAGCATGGTCTGTGCCTGGCAGCCAAAGCGCATCATAACCCTGCATACGCTTCGTACGAATTAGGATATCCTGCAAGGTAAAGTCAAGCGCATGCCCGATATGGAGCATACCCGTAACATTAGGAGGCGGTATAACAATCGTATACGGCTTTGCATCCGGACGTTTGCCTGCCTCGAAAAATTTTCCCTGAGTCCAGAAATCGTACCATTTCTGCTCCGCTGCCTTCGGATCATATGTCGTTGGCATTGCATTTGTCGTTTGATTTTCTGACATTCATTCCATCCTCCACAAATCGATGTAAAAATACAAAAAACCTTCCGCCCTTATCATAAAGGACGAAAGGTTTAGCTTCCGTGGTACCACCTTTGTTTCACGCGAAAAATACCGCATGACACTCAAACAGATAACGGCTGCGGCCGGCCTGACTTGAACCGAGCATAATTGCTCTAGCTTCGTTCAGGCAACTCCGGGGCGACCCGTAGCAGTCACATCCTGCAGAACCTCTCAGCGTTACGGTTCCGCTCTCTGAAGGCTTCACTGCGTACTATTCCCCTTCAACGTTTTTGTTGCACATATATGTTTAATCATACCTTTGTTGCGCTTCTGAGTCAACCCAGGCATACGCGGCTATCAGGCTTTCCTGAAACAGAAAGGTGCTGAAAGCTTGGAGATCAAGCTTTCAGCTCTCAAACTAATCAAAAAAGTAGCTGTATGCACCGAAACGATGCTTACAGCTACTGCCGAGCAAGTATTACGATCCAGTCCTGTTCCGTACGATCATTATGGAATGTAAAGAAGCTGACCTTCTGTTATAGAAGACTCATCTAAGCGGTTGTGCAATAATAAATCCCTCGGCTTCATGCTGTATCGCAACGCGATAAGCTCTAATGTTTCGTCCCTCTGAACGATACATACCCGAATTTTACGGAAATCATTATCTTCCGTCTGCCTGCCCAGAAATAAATTTTGCCATTCAATTTCATCTCCAGAGGCTTGCACGCGCGCCTTTTCATCCGCAAGCTGTTTAGCTACTACCTGCTCTGCTGCTTGGCGCGTTGCTTGCTCACGCCTGCTCGATTGAAGCAATGTCATTATCCCGACATTCGGTGCCGAACCGCTATTGCTCTCAGGCTGCTTGCCAGAAAAGGCAATACGCAGCTCCTGCTTTTCCTGCTCAGGAGGCTGTTCAACAATTTGCTCTGGCTCGCGATACTGTTCCTGTCCAAACTCTCTTTCCTGCTCTTCCTTCAGATCATGCTCCAGTTCCTGCACTAATTCCTGTCCCTGCTCTTGCTCCAGCTCTTGCTCTTGCTGCTGCTGATACAACGCTTGCGCGTTTGCTATTCGCTCTGCTTGTTCCCATCCTGCGAACAGATTTTGCTCTTGACGTCCTGGTTCTGATTCGACAGTCTCAACATACTGAGAGGATGAGGCAAGCCAGCCTTCATCACTCGTTATTTGAGAGCTGTACGTAATCTCCCTTGCATTCTCTTCCGATTCCTGATGCGATTCCGTTTCTGCCTCCACTTCAGGAATTTGGGCATTTGGAGCAAAAAACTGTGCGGACGACCATCCGGAGTCGGTTGTTGACGAAGATATCGTAACCGTAGCTTCAGAATTATCCGCCCACTCTTGCTGCTTCTCGTAAACGACATCTGTTTCTGACTCCAGTACCTCTTCCTCCGATATGTACGACTGTTCAGCGCTTCCCGCTTCCGCGGCAAACTCCTCCTCTAGCCGTTCATCATATGGTTGTCGTTGATGGACGACGGTGAACGGTTCTTCTCTCCATGCGTTTTCCTGTTGATCCACTATAGGTTGAGCAGAAATACCTCGCAAGGATAAGACGCCTGTAACATTCAGCGTCCGAGCTGATAGCAAATCGACATCAAAGTTATCGATCTCAATCGAGATATCATCCAGCCGCGTAATACGGTTCATCGGCAGCGTAATTTCGACTGGAATCCAATGCTCGAGCGTAAGTGGAACATCAGAATCATTTTGACTCCGATATATGCCGCTTAAGAGCAACTGTCCTTTTAGAACAGCATGATCCCCCTGATCTATGACTTGAATGCGGGGAACAAGCTCAATTTCCTCCAGCTCGTCTATTGCCGCAACATCATCGGGCAAATGGACGCGCTCATACACATCAAAGCGTAACCCGTTTGTATGATCCGACACGTCTAAGTCCTCCCTTCTTGTACTGAATGCTTGGGCTAACGTTACATTCACTACTTATCTATATGGCAGGGCAGGCTGTAGCATGACTATCAATTTGAACGGGAATTAAATTTTCGAAGCTAGCTTCGTCAACCATTCCGGCCAGACCGCATGTACCTCAATTCGCTGATCAGACCATGGATGAGGGAAAATTAATCTTTCACCATGCAACGCTTGATGAGGCAACAATTTTTTATCGCCGCCATATAAAACATCTCCAAGAAGAGGATGACCGATATGACTCATATGAACACGAATTTGATGCGTTCGGCCTGTCTCCAGCTTCACTCGCACGATTGATGCCCAAGATCCAGCCTCGGCCACTTCATAGTGAGTAATTGCCTGATCACCGTTATCCGTTACTCGCCGCCTCGCACGATGATGTCTATCCTTGCCGATTGGCAGGTTTATTGTGCCCGAGGCTTTCGTGACACGCCCATGGACTACTGCGATATACTGCCTGTCGATTTCCTTGCTGCGCATCGCTTCATCCAGCTTCCATTGCGCCAAATCATTTTTTGCATACAAAACTGGCCCAGAGGTTTCGTCATCTAGTCGGTGGATGTGGCGAATTTGGAGCGGATCGCCTTGTTTTAACGCATGCCTAGCAGCTGCTTCGTCTAAGGTTCCAATTTGGCCAGGGGTAGACTCATGCACAGGCATACCTGCAGGCTTATGAAATACTATGCAAAAATCGTCCTCATACAACACAGTAGGTGCCTCTACCTTAGAAGCTGTTAATGCTTTGCGATATATAGGATCCTTTTGCGGATCGATCGGAGTGTAAGCGAGCAGCTGAAGCGTATTACCTCTCCAACCAATACCTCCAACTGAAAATAATCTATTTATCCACTTAGCCGGAAAAAAGGAACGAGCCAGCAGCCACTGCCGCACATCGTGCGGATGACTGCCAGCTCGCGGCTGCGAAGGGACAGGCGTTGCTGCCGTCCCGTTTTCCGTATGGATTTCAGTATCAGAAACAGTACAAGTACCGAGCTCCGTCCAATCCAGCTCCAGCCATTGTCCATTTCGTCTCGCATTCTGAAATGTCATGTAATTTGCAACCTCCATTGCTTGCGATTGCTTACTTGCTTCTTAAGCCTAATTCAAGCGGCCTAACGCGATATCATGAGCAGCTATCGTCGCGTCGATATCCTCATTCGTATGAACAGCTGAAACGAACATTCCCTCGAATTGAGATGGCGCTATGCTTACTCCCAGATCGAGCATTGCGGCAAAGTACGCCTTAAACCTTTCAAGGTCCGATGTTTTGGCCGTTTCAAAATTAATAACAAAGGTATCGGTGAAAAACGGACAAACCATGGAGCCTACACGATTAATCGTGTTTGCGATGCCATGCTTGCGTGCATTCGCTTCAAACCCTAGCTGAAGTCTGACTGCTTGCCTCTCCAATAGCTCATAAGTTTCGTGCGTCAGCAAGCTTAACGTTGTATAACCCGCTGCCATAGCGAGTGGATTACCTGATAATGTACCCGCTTGGTAGATCGGACCGCTTGGCGCGATCATTTCCATCAGTTCGCGTTTACCGCCATATGCCCCTACTGGAAGTCCGCCGCCGATTACTTTACCGAAGCAGGATAGATCCGGCATGATGCCATATAGGCCTTGCGCACAGCTATAACCAACCCGAAAGCCTGTCATAACCTCATCGAAAATAAGGACGCTGCCGTATCGTGTCGTTATATCGCGAAGTCCTTGCAGAAAACCTGGGAGAGGCGGTACTACACCCATATTGCCGGCAATTGGCTCTACAATAACACAAGCGATCTCTTCGCCAAATTTCTCAAACGCCAATTTAACGGATTCGATATCATTGTAAGGCACAGTGATGGTATGTGATGCTACATGCTCGGGAACGCCTGGACTATCTGGCAAACCAAGTGTAGCTACACCTGATCCTGCTTTAATAAGCAAGCTATCCGCATGACCATGATAGGAGCCTTCGAATTTCAAAATTTTACTGCGCTTCGTATATCCACGCGCAAGACGCAGCGCGCTCATCGTTGCTTCTGTACCTGAATTAACCATCCGCACCACATCAACCGATGGAACTCGCTCGCATACCAGCTCAGCCATCAACGTCTCCAGCTCGGTCGGAGCGCCAAAGCTCGTCCCTTTCTCAGCTGTACGTTTAATCGCTTCGATAACTTCGGGATGGGCGTGGCCCATAATTAACGGACCCCAAGACGCAACATAATCGATATAGCTGTTGCCATCAATATCGTAGATATAGCTTCCTTGTCCTCGCTCCATATAAGCAGGATTTAAGCCGACTGATTTGAATGCACGAACCGGGCTATTCACACCGCCAGGCATAACCTTCTTTGCTCTTGCAAATGCTTCTACTGAACGCTCGTTATTTTTCAATCGTGAATTTTCGCTCATCTGCTTACTCTCCTCCTCTAAGCCAATTTGCCGCATCCTTCGCATGGTACGTGATGATAATATCCGCTCCCGCACGCTTCATCCCTGTCAGCGTTTCGAGCACAATGGATCGTTCATCAATCCAACCATTAGCGGCGGCCGCCTTTACCATCGAATATTCTCCGCTTACGTTATAAGCAACAACAGGCAGATCGAAATTATCCTTCAACAGCTTGATAACATCAAGGTAGGCTGAAGCAGGCTTTACCATTAGCATATCCGCGCCCTCCGCCACATCTGTTTCCGCTTCTCGGAGCGCTTCACGCAGGTTAGCCGGGTCCATTTGGTAGGTTTTGCGGTCACCGAATTGCGGCGCTGAATGGGCTGCCTCACGGAAAGGACCGTAGAACGCCGAAGAATATTTAACGGAATATGATAATATCGGAATGTCACTAAAGCCCGCTTCATCCAAGCCCTGACGAATAGCTTGTACAAATCCGTCCATCATATTGGAAGGTGCGATTACATCGGCCCCAGCTTTCGCTTGTGATACAGCAGTACGGACAAGCATCTCTAACGAAGTATCATTATCTACTACAGCGGTGCCCGTCGCTTTGTTAACATGCACGATGCCGCAATGGCCATGATCGGTAAATTGACACAAGCAAGTATCAGCCATTACTAGCAGCTCAGGCGCCCACTCTTTTACCGCTCTTATAGCTTCTTGAACGATACCGTTCGGGTCATATGCTGATGATCCAACCGCGTCCTTATGCTCAGGAATACCGAACAGCATTACCGATTGGATGCCCGCTGCCACAACCTCGCGAATTTCTTCTTCAAGACGATCCATGGAAAAATGGTAAACACCCGGCATGGAGCTAATCTCATCTTTAATATTTTCACCATAGGTTACGAAAATAGGATAGATGAAATCATTCGCGCTAAGCACTGTTTCTCTTACCAAGCTGCGTAATGCTGACGTTCTGCGTAATCTGCGATTTCTGACAATTGGAAAGCTCATAATTCAGTATTCCCCCTTACAATATGGATACATTATCGTGCTGATAATCTACTATCGCTTGCAATAAGCTGTCCAGTGTTGAATCTTCAGGCTCAATGGAAACTTCTAAGCCAGCAGCAATAACGGTCTGGGTCGTCAGCGGGCCTATACTTGCGATTGGTATTCCTGATAAAAGCTCCACTGGATTCGGTATTCCTTTTTGTTTCAACAATTCTAATAGGTTCGTTACAGTAGATGAGCTTGTAAAAGTAATCATATGAATTTCTTTATTACGAATCCAATCTAGAGCCAGCTCATCCTGGTTATCTACAAGCATCGTCTCGTAGACATCAATCTCTACGGGCACAAGCCCCATTGCCATCAACTCTCGAGGCAATACCTCTCTAGCTAAGTCTCCGCGCGGCAGCAGGACTCGTTCACCTGACACCAGCTTTTCTTCAAGACTCTCTAACAGCCCTTCCGCATGAAACTTTTGCGGCAGCTCCTCCACGGTTAGACCACGCTGCTCGAGCGCCTCAGCCGTCTTCGGGCCGACCGCCGCGATTTTTGCGTTATGAAATCTTCTAATATCAATATTGAACTTACGCAGCCAGCGAAAAAAATAATCTACCCCATTCACGCTCGTGAACATAAGCCATTGATATTGCTCAGCTTGCTGAAGCTGCTCGCTAAGATAGCTAATTGCTGCCGGTTCACTAGGCTCTCGTGTCTCGATTACAGGGAATTCGCAAGGCTCACCGCCTAGCGCCTCGATATGATCCGCAAGCTCGCTAGCCTGCGCCCTGGCACGTGTGACAAGTACTCTAACGCCGAACAACGGTTTGCGTTCATACCACATCAGCTTCTCGCGCTGCAGCACCACCTCACCGACAACAATGACAGCTGGAGGCTTAAAATTGGCCTCATGTACAATTCCTTCGATGGTAGCAAGGGTTCCCACAACCGTCTGCTGCTCAACCCTTGTTCCCCAGCGAATAAGTGCTACCGGCGTTTCAGGCGATTTACCGTGTTTGATTAGCTGATCCGATATATACCCAATTTTTGCAACACCCATTAGAAATATAAGCGTTCCAGTCGCATTGGTTACCTTATCCCAATGAATACTCCGATCAAGCTTATCGGGGCTTTCATGTCCAGTAATAATAGAAAGGGAAGAGGCTAAATCGCGATGTGTAACAGGAATTCCCGCATACGCAGGAACGGCAATTGCCGACGTGATTCCCGGTACAATTTCAAATTCGATGCCATTATCATAGAGAAGCTCCGCTTCTTCGCCAACTCGACCAAATATGGTCGGATCTCCGCCTTTTAAACGAGTGACCGTTTTACCTTGAAGCGCAAGGTCAACGAGCAGTTGATTAATTTCTTCCTGCTTCATCGTATGGCGATCAGGAAGCTTCCCGACATATATTTGTTCCGTTCCAGGTTTCACATGCCGCAGAAGTCTTGGACTAGCCAAGCGATCATATACTACAACATCACACAGCTCCAAGCATTGCAGCCCGCGCAGCGTAATCAGCTTCGGATCACCAGGTCCAGCGCCAACCAAATAAACTTTCCCCTTGTTCACCAGTTTATCCCCCAATTTCAGCTAAGATACGGTCTGCTCCACGCGCAATGAGCGCAGCTGCGACATCTTTTCCAAGCTGCTCGGGATCTGTACCTTGCTTAATATCTTTAAGCAATATTGCACCGTCAGGCGATCCGACTATTCCTGTCATCTCAAGCAGTCTCCGGCCCCCCTCGCCTTCGACAGCAGCGCCAACAACGCAGTATGCACCGATCGGCACCTGACAGCCTCCGTTCAGAGAGCCAAGAAAGCTGCGCTCCGCACGTACAGCCAGCTCCGTTTCATGATCATTAAGCAAATCAAGCAGCTGCCTTATTTGGTCATCGTTCTCACGACACTCTATACCGAGCGCCCCTTGGCCAACCGCAGGTACACATACATCTGTAGGCACAGTAGCGGAAATTCGATCTTCCCAGCCCATTCTAGTAAGACCAGCAGCAGCAAGCACAACAGCATCAAAGCCTTCTGTCTCGAGCTTGCGCATACGAGAATCAATATTGCCTCGGATAGATTCCAGCTTCAAGTCTGGTCTTGCATTCTTGAGCTGGCATGAGCGTCTCAAGCTGCTTGTACCTACACGCGCACCAATTGGAAGGTCAGCTAAGCTCGTTCCTTCACGCATAACCAAACAATCTCGTGGGTCTATTCGTTTTGGAATAGCGCCATTCATAAGTCCTTCGGGAAGCTCGTACGGCATATCTTTCATACTGTGAACAGCCAGATCAATATCACCGTCAATTAAAGCCTGTTCAATTTCCTTCACAAACAAGCCTTTTCCGCCTACTTTGGATAGAGTAACATCCAAAATACGATCACCCTTCGTGATGATCTTTTTCACCTCAAACGTATAATCAAAACCATTCGTTTCACTAATTTGCTTCAATTGATCGATAACCTGTCCTGTTTGTGTAAGAGCGAGCGCGCTCTGTCTTGTCCCTACAACAATTACCCGTTTTCCATCATTAGATATTGCCACTATGTATGCCCCCTGTCCATTCGATGAAGTAAGCTGTGCAGCCATTCATCGCAATCAAAGTTGATTCGCGCATGCTCTGCTGCTTCTTCCGCTGCAAGCTTCAATACCATTTGCCTAGCTTGTCCATCTAGTATCTGCTCGTACACCAGCTCACGCAGGCTTCGTAATTTTGCCGTAATTTCCGCATATCGTGCTCCATACTGAACCTCAAGCTCCTGTTTGATATGTTTTGACAACGCTGGGCTCGCGCCCGATGCGGTAACCGCAAGCAGCAGATCGCCTCTCCTCACCACAGCTGGTGAAATAAATGAGCTGTTATTTTGTTCATCTGCTTGATTTACCAGCTTACCTAGCCGCTGTCCTTCAGCCGTAATGGTATCATTAAGTCGCTTATCATTCGTCGCCGCAAATATAAGCCAGGCCTCAAAAGCATCCTTTTCCTTATATTCTCGCCGTTCGAGGCGAACCTTGCCAGCAGCAGCTAACGCTTCAATCTTACTAGTAACCTGTGGGCTGATGAGCATGACATCATCAGCCCCCGCTTCAAGCAGACCTAGCAGCTTACGCTCTGCAATCAGCCCGCCGCCAACTACGACACAACGCTTTCCCTTAAGCTGTATAACGATTGGATAATAGCCATTCATACGTTGTCCTCCACATCAGCTTTTCCTCGACCTTAGTGAAAAGAAGAGAAATAATTGGACAGCAGGTTCAAAATCAATATGCCAAAAGAAATGATATAAAGCCTGGCAAGCTGTGATCCAGGACGATTCAGCATAGCTCTTTGATACACATAAACAATATACATAATCAGCACAGCGAACGAAGAGAGTACTTTAAAGTCGAGCAGCAGTTCAGCACGGCCTTCTACGAGCAAGGAAGTAACTGCGATGGCAAGTGACATCGCAAACAGCGGAACTCCAATAATAACCGCCCTGTCACCGTAACGCTCGATCATATCTAGACTAGGGAGTCTTCGCATGAATTTAGACCATCGCTTGCGTTTTAATTGATTATGCAAGAACAAATACATGCCAGCGAATAATGCCCCTATTGTCAAAGCAGCGTACGCGCACAACACAAGGCTGATATGCACATATAATAACTCTCTGGTCGTTTCCCATAGTCCTAATGATTGCCCATTACCTAAGCTGCTGTATAAATTAAGTGCTAATACGGCAAAACCGACCACATTCACGAAAAAAACGATAAAATCAATTTTAAAAAATCGATTGCTGACTAATGATACCGTAACCATGAGCCATGAAAATCCTAACCAATATTCAAACGGGGTTATTACCGTCATTTGCAGATGGGACATAATTCTCATAATCAAGTAACCAGTCTGCAATACCCAAACAAAAATAAGCAGCCCTGTACCCATCCGTTTCGCTCTTCGACTCGCATTCATGAAGTCGGAGAAATAAAACAGCAGGCTCAGGGCGTAAATATAAAGTATAGCGTCATATAACAAGTTAGGTATCACCATTGTTCCTCCACACTGCGGCTCATATAGCTGCCCTCTATCTGACAATGGGCGCAAATGCAACAGCAGCTGTATGAGTTTGAACGTTTTTCTTCTTCGTGGAAGCCGCAGTCTCCGCTTCAGCGACTAGCTCTGCTTGTTTGGTCTTCTTCAGCTCATCCTCCAGCGCAAAAAGCTTAACGAACATATCCATCGCTTCGTCCGCCCGCTTTTCACCGGCCATTTCTTTAATTCTCAAAATAGGATCCTGCATCATTTGGTTCACAATGCTCTTCGTCAGCTTACGAATCACTTTAAGCTCATGCTCACCAAGATCAGGCAATTTATTAGTCAGACTATTCATCGTCTCCTCATGAACGTCTGCCGCTTTCGTCTGTAATGCTCTTATTAGCGGTACTACACCCAGAGTCTTGTACCATTGCTCAAACAGTTCTATTTCTTCACTAATCATAGCTTCGATTTTGGCAGCCTCTTGACGACGATGCTCCAGATTACTTTCCACAATACCCTCCAGGTCATCGATATCGTACAAGAATACATTATCAACCGCAGCAATCGATGGATCTAAATCCCGGGGCACTGCTATATCAATCATGAACAATGGCTTCGCTTTACGGCGCTGCATTGCTAGAGCTACTTGTTGACGGGTTAAAACGTAGCCGTCCGCCCCTGTGGAGCTAATGATTATGTCCGCTTCGTGAAGCTTTTGAGCGGCATCCTCCATCGACCAAGCTACTCCGTTAAATTTATCTGCCAGCTGCGCCGCGCGATCATATGTCCGGTTCACTACGATAACCTTATCCGCACCATTCGCGTACAAATGCTTAGCAGTCAATTCACTTGTTTCGCCTGCGCCAATGACCATTACCGTCTTTTTGTTAAATTGTCCGAATATCCTTTTTCCGAGCTCAACCGCAGCGTAACTAACCGATACAGCTGATTCACCGATCGTAGTGTCAGTATGCGCGCGCTTTGCCATTGTGAGCGACTGCTTGAACAGCATATTAAACAACGTACCCGTCGTTTTTTGCTGCTGTGCTAACAGAAAAGCACTCTTCACTTGACCTAAAATTTGTGTCTCTCCGATAATCATAGAATCAAGTCCACTGGTGACCCGAAATAGATGATCGATTGCTTTTTCATCCTCATACATATATAAATGGTTTGTAAATTGACTTCTAGGCAATTTAAACCATTTTTCCATAAAGCTGCGTATATAATGCCCGCACAAATGATGTCTGTCTACCACTGCATAAATCTCTGTACGATTGCAGGTCGCTACAATGACACATTCCATTATGCTTTTCGTTTGAATGAGCTGTCTGAGCGCTTCTGGTAAGTCCCGTTCCGCGAACGCAAACTGTTCTCTGACTTCTACGGGAGCTGTTCTATAATTCAATCCTACTGCGATAATGTGCATGCGCGGTCGCCTGCCTCCTTCTCTATTGCGTTTAGAGCAATCATATTAACGCTAAGTATACCATAGTTCGATATTCAGATAATGTTCATTTATGAATAATATTTGAAAAATACAGACTCATTATACCCTATTCTTACAAAGAAATAACCATGGATAAGATCCATGGCCATTTCAATATGTCTGTTTAATTAAAAGCTCTTATACGAGCTCAGTTTGTTTCATTTTTGGCTCTTCCACTTGCAGTTCACCCATACCGCGTACAAGCTTCTTCGCATAAGTAGCTTTTGGCTTCAGTACAGCTAGCATGTAGTCGATCGCAAGCTGAGGATCAACAGTTTCACCGCAGGTATAACAGTCAAGCGCGGCAAAGCCTCTCTCAGGATACGTATGAATCGAGAGGTGACTCTCCGACAGCAGCACGAGCACAGTTGCGCCTTGAGGATCGAATTGTTTCGCTTGAACCGACATTACAGTAGCTCCGCAAGCCTCAGCAGCTTCTACCATATGAGATTGCAAAAATTCAGCGCTGTTTAGTAGATCAAAATCTACACCCCAAGTATCAACAGCAACGTGTCTTCCGAAAGTTGAGTACTCCATCCTTCGGTTCCCCCTTCCTAGGAATAAAATGTTTGAAAAATTTCATCCGCTAGGACCTACGTCATTCACTTCTCGAGGGATAAATCTCTCGCAACATAACTATGTCCTGAGTGAATCCTGGTTCCTATTATTGTGTTTTCAACGAGAATAAAAATAACATCTATTCGGGATAATTGCAACTATTATTTTTTCAATAATTACAACTGCATACACGAAAACACCCTGATCTCAATGTATGTGAAGCAAGCTTATCCTGCAACAAAGCTTTATTCATAATCATCCCGCCATATTGTTTTTCGCGTCCTGCGAGCTTTAAACCGATATATGATCAACCCTGCCCGTTGATTTTGCGATTACAAACTTTAACTGAAATTGGTCATTCACATCGTACGTGTAGATTTTGTCAGAACCGTTAACAGAAATAGATCCTTCCGTCACAACTGCCGCATTATCAACAGTTTCTGTTCCCAGACTTTCGCCTTTATCCGTATTGCTTGGCTTCGCTGTTGGCGTGTTAAACTTGTTTGTATCCGTACTTGGGGTCTCTACAGCCCCTACAGGCGCTTCACCGTCACCTTCGTTGCCAGTCCCAATAGATTGGTCTGTAGGCGGTGTAGTGACTACAGGCGGCGTTTGAGTCGTATTAACGTCACTATTGGTACTTAACTACTTAAAAGTAAAATATGTTGCACTTGGAGCTAATAAACGAGGCTCAAACTCAAAATCAGCGGTTGACAGAAAGTAATAAGAGCCTGCTCTTCATTTGTCGTATTTGACTGTATTTCATACAATTAATTCCACAACAAATACGATGTATTTGTTCCAAACTGTATTTCATCCAAGCTAATCGTCGGTTTAGCAAATAATAAGCTTCTAAATACCTATTAGATTGTATCATTTCCATTCAAACAGATCAGGACATGGAATTATCAGCTGTTTGAATGGACAAAATCCATTCAAATTTCCTACCTAACTGATTTTGGGGTTGAGGCATAAATAATAAAAAAAGAACCGCAGTTGCGGTTCTCTTCTCGTTATCCGTATAGGTTAAGCTTCTAAAACAAACAGCTTGTGAGTCAGATCAGACAATTTCTCGTCAATACTGCGAATCTCAGCTGCATCCTTCGTTTGATTGCGTAAATCAAGCAATTCATTGACCGCGTTATTAATCATACCGATTTCCCGCTCAATCAGGCGACTGATGAATACTCGTTCTAGCTGTCCGAGCGTATCCTTAAATTCGAACACGACACGATCTCCAGTTGCTGAGAGTTCAACAATTTTGATAACGGAGCCGTTCATATAGTGATAGACCATCGTATAATGACTGTAAATTCGGTTGACGATCGCGTTGCCGCGGAAAGCAGATACCGCTTTGCGCATTGCATTTGTCAGCCTTGGACCTACAAGGCGGCAAGAAAGTACACATACGTAAAAGTCTTGTTGACGTTCAAAGGTCAGTCGGACTTCTTCCCTCCCTGCTACGTCTTCGAGAACAAGCTCCTGACTTCCGTTATCGAGCACCAACACCTGAAGGTGAACTTGCTGCTCTTCAAACAAACGGATAAATTGGACCATCTCTTCATTCGTTAACTGCAGTTTGGCATTGACATACTCCGTGGCTAGCCGCTTAGCCATAAAAATCTCCCCAATTCTTTGGACTTGCGCTTGGTTATTGCGTTGTGTTTACGTTTTGCTAAGTATATTATACGTGATCAGCGAATTTTATTCCTGTCGTCCATTCCCGAAATTCTCGCATATTCCAGAAAAAAACGGTGGATTCCACGAGGAATGCCGACTTATTCACTGTATCCTCTGCTTTATATAACAACTTACTGCTCTTGCTACCTTATGTGGCAATCGCTTTCGAAATGACGTCCCAAAGTTCCTCACGGCCAAGCCCAGTTTCTGAAGAAAATAAAACGAGTGAATCTCGCGGATCCGCCTCTATTGTTGTTTTGATCATTTTAATATGCTTGTCCCATTTCGACTTAGGGATTTTATCCGCTTTCGTCGCTACGATGCAAGTTGGAATCTCGTAGTGCTTCAGCCATTTGTACATAAGCTTATCCTGCGCGGACGGCTCATGCCGAATATCAATAACCAACAACTGCAGCTTGAGCGGCTCACGATCTCTTATATAACGTTCGATCATTTCACCAAATTGCTCGCGCTGCGTCTTCGACACCTTAGCATATCCATAACCCGGAAAATCGACTAAATAGACCATTTCATTGACAAGATAATAGTTGAGCTGCTGCGTCTTGCCTGGCTGCGAGCTCGTTCTTGCCAGGTTTTTGCGTAAAATTAATTTATTAATCAATGATGATTTTCCCACATTCGAACGCCCTGCCAGAGCTACCTCTGGCAAAGCGTCCTCCGGGTATTGGTGAGGCTTTACTGCGCTAATAATGAATTGTGCTTGTGTAATTTTCATAAAATCGATGTACCTGCTCTCTAATCCGTTTAAACCGGAAGCAGCGCATGCTGCAGCACTTCATCCATATGACTGACCGGAATAAATTCCATATCATTGCGTACGCTGTCGGGAATGTCCCGCAAATCACGTTCATTGTCTTTCGGCAGCAATACCTTTCGAATCCCCGCTCGATGAGCTGCAAGTGATTTTTCTTTTAGACCGCCAATCGGCAGTACACGGCCTCTCAAAGTTATTTCACCTGTCATCGCAACTTCCTTCGATACGTACCGATTTGTCAGAGCCGAAATAAGTGCTGTTGCAATTGTAATGCCTGCGGATGGCCCATCCTTTGGAATGGCTCCTTCCGGTATATGAATATGAATATCGTTTTTCTCATGGAACACGGGATCTATGCCAAGCGCGGTCGCTTTCGAGCGTGTATAGCTGAAAGCAGCTTGCGCTGACTCCTTCATGACATCACCCAGTTTTCCTGTTAACGATAGTTTACCACTTCCCGGCATAACTGTAACCTCTATTACAAGGGTATCGCCGCCTACCTCTGTCCATGCGAGACCGGTAACTGCTCCAATCTGATCCTCACTCTCGGCAAGCCCATGGCGGAACTTAGCGGGTCCAAGCCATTCTATGAGCTGTTCACCCGTAAGGACAAGCGGCTCAAGAGCTTCTTCTTGCTCACTAGCAACAAAATGCTTTGCCGCTTTCCGACATACGGCTGCAATTTGCTGCTCAAGGTTGCGCACGCCTGATTCGCGCGTATAATCACGAATAAGCTGCAGCAAAATTTCATCTGATATAATCAGCTGCTCTTCCTTTATGCCATGCTCCTTCTTCTGCTTCGGCAGCAAATAACGAGTGCCGATTTGCAGCTTCTCGAGCTCTGTATAGCCTGGGATATACAGAACCTCCATCCGATCTAGCAGAGGGCGGGGAATATTATGCATAGCATTCGCTGTCGTTACAAACATAACCTTCGATAAATCAAAAGGTATTTCTACGAAATGATCGCTGAACGTATTGTTCTGTTCAGGGTCAAGCACCTCTAACAGTGCCGATGCCGGATCTCCACGGAAGTCCATTGCCATTTTATCAATTTCATCAAGCAGGAAGACTGGGTTTGATGATCCGGCCGTTTTCATGCCTTGAATGATCCGGCCAGGCATAGCGCCTACATACGTACGGCGATGACCACGAATTTCCGCTTCGTCGCGCACCCCGCCAAGAGAGATGCGTACAAACTTGCGTCCAAGCGATTTTGCAATGGAACGAGCAAGCGAAGTTTTCCCAACGCCTGGGGGGCCAACTAAGCAAAGGATCGGTCCTTTCAGCTGTTTGACGAGCTTCTGCACCGCTAAATATTCGAGGACACGTTCCTTCGGTTTTTCTAGACCATAGTGATCGTCATTCAGAATTGCTTCGGCGTTGCTCAAGCTAAGATCATCATCCGTAAGCTTGTTCCAAGGCAGTGTTAGAAGCCAGTCGATGTAGTTGCGAATGACGCCGCCTTCTGCTGATGTAGACGGCATCTTCTCAAGACGGTCAATCTCCTTCTCAATCTTCTCCTTAACTACATCCGGCACGACGATTTCAGCAAGCTGATTGCGCAGCTCCTCAACTTCGCCGGCGCGGCCTTCCTTCTCGCCGAGCTCCTTCTGAATGGCCTTCATTTGCTCGCGCAAATAATATTCCTTTTGCGTCTTCTCCATCTGCTTCTTCACGCGTTGGTTTATTTTGCGTTCCAGCTCAAGCACTTCACGTTCGTTGTTCAAAATATCAAGCAGCTTCTCAAGGCGCTCCGAAACATCGATCGTTTCAAGAATATCTTGCTTATCCTTGATTTTAAGCGATAGATGACTCGTAATGACATCGGCAAGTCGGCCCGGCTCATCAATATCTGAAACAGCAGCATACGTTTCGGGCGTTACTTTTTTGGACAAAGAAATATAATGCTCGAACTGATTCAAGACAGAACGCATGAGCGCATCCACCTCGGGATCGTCACCTTCCTGCTCAGGCAGCTCCTTGACCGATACTTCATAAAACTGGTCATTCGGCAAATAGTCCACAATTTCAGCACGAATGACACCTTCTACCAATACGCGTATCGTTCCGTTTGGCAGCTTCAGCATTTGCCGAACCTTTGCAATCGTTCCGACTTTATATATATCTTCCTCAGTCGGCTCCTCAATGTTCACTTCAGACTGTGAACAAAGCAATATCATTTGATCCTCGACCATCGAGCGCTCTAGTGCGCGTACCGATTTGTCCCTACCCACATCAAGATGGAGCACCATGCTGGGATAAACGAGCAGCCCTCTTAGTGGAAGCAAGGGAAGCCGACGACCTTTCGATTTACTAGGACCCACACCAGCACCTCCAAATGTTAAAATCTAACTCATTTTATCACTCTACTGAATCAGCCTGCAAATAGGGAACGCTCGATGCAATAAAAAGATCTGCTCCAAACGGAGTTTCCACCCGATTTGGGACCGCAACCGCTTCTGGAAAAACATGTTTAAACACCTCTTCTACCCGCTCGACCGGAATAACCTGAAGTCCTTCTAGGTCTGCGAATATCGCTTGCCAATTCTCTCTTGGAATAATAACCTGTGTCGCGCCTGCTTGGAATGCAGCCTCAACCTTTGCGAGCACACCGCCAACAGGCTTGACATTGCCATGAATACCAACCTCGCCAGTCATCGCGAGCTTGTTATCGATTGGAATGCCCTTAATAGCCGAAGTTATCGCTGTCGCCATTGCAATGCCGGCAGAAGGCCCGTCAATCGGTGTTCCGCCAGGAAAATTAATATGCAAGTCGTAATCCTGCGGATTTAGTCCAATTCGTCGCAAAACAGTAATGACATTTTCCACAGAGCCCTTAGCCATACTTTTGCGTCGCAATGTCCGCGAGCCGCCGCCTAGCTCTTCCTCCTCAACAACGCCGGTAATCGTAAACTGACCGCTTCCTGCGGCAGCAGGTATTGCGCTCACTTCAATCTCAAGCAATGTCCCCATATTCGGCCCATACACAGCTAAGCCGTTGACGAAGCCGATCTGCGGAGCATCTGGTATTTTACGATCGGGACGAGGCGGAATTTGACTGCTGTTAACGACCCATTCAATATCTCCCGCCGTAATGCTATCGCGTTTCTCCGATAGCGCCACGCCAGCTGCTAGCTGAATGACATTGACAGCCTCGCGGCCGTTCGTCGCATATTTTTTGACCACATTAATCGCATCAGGACACGGTGAAAAACCGATTTTTTTCACTGCATTCTCCGCTATTAAACCGATCTCATCAGCAAGCAGCGGGCGGAAAAAAACCTCCATGCAGCGCGACCGAATAGCGGGCGGTATTTCCTGAGGCGAGCGTGTTGTAGCGCCAACAAGACGAAAATCCGCAGGCAAGCCATTTTGGAAAATATCATGAATATACAGCGGAATATTCGCATCCTCTGAATTGTAATAGGCACTCTCTAGAAATACTTTGCGATCTTCAAGCACCTTTAACAATTTATTCATTTGCACCGGATGCAATTCACCAATTTCATCAATAAACAAAATACCGCCATGCGCCTTCGTAACGGCACCTGGCTTAGGCTGCGGAATACCCGCTACGCCCATCGCCCCAGCACCTTGATAGATCGGATCATGTACAGACCCTATCAGCGGATCGGCGATGCCTCTCTCATCGAAACGAGCAGTCGTCGCGTCGATTTCCGTAAACTTGGCCTCCGGCAAAAACGGCGACGTTGGATTCTTTTTGGCTTCCTCCAACACGACCCGTGCCGCCGCAGTCTTACCTACGCCTGGGGGGCCATATATAATCACATGCTGCGGGTTCGCGCTGCAAAGCGCCGCCTTTAAAGCGCGCAGACCATCGAGTTGTCCGACGATGTCCTGCATCGCCTGAGGTCTTGTTTTCTCAGACAGCGGTTTTGTCAATGATATGCTTCTCAGCTTCCGAAGCTTATCCATCTCTTTGCGTGATTCCCGATCGACCGCAGAGCGGTTAGTCTTCTGATTACGCAATAAATTCCAAAAATACAAACCAATTACCACAGCAAAAAACACTTGAATCAACATCAAAACAAAACTCAAACTCATTATTTCCGCCCCTCTCAAGCGTATATAGCCAACGCTGTCATATGACAACGCAGCTTACGTTTTCAGCAAACTATCCGTCGTAAGCATCCTTATAGGATAGTATTGCCTCTTAGATGTGGGAATAATCGTTTGAGCTGTTAATTTCATTGTTTCATTTGTGTTTTGCTGCTCTTAAAAAAAAGAAAGGACCAAGCGTTAGCAACGCCTGATCCTTTCTTCTGGCATAGATCGCGCCCTACGCTCAGTCCCGATTACTTGAAAGCATCCTGCGATTTAAGCCGGTGTATGATGCTTACGTCCAGGAATTTCACCAGTGGCTTCAAACACTCGAACGATTTCGTCGATTTCCTTCTTCAGCTCATTCAGCAGCTCTGCTTCCGGCACTTTACGAATCATCTCTCCATAACGGAACAGCATGCCTTCGCCCCTTGCGCCAGCGATACCGATATCAGCCTCGCGAGCTTCACCTGGACCGTTCACCGCACAGCCTAGGACAGATACCTTGATCGGCACTTTTATCTTCGAAATGTATTCTTCAACCTCATTTGCGATAGAAAATAAATCGATATCCAAACGACCGCATGTCGGACAGGATACTAAAGTAGCTGCATTAGTTATTAGTCCAAACGTTTTGAGCAACTCACGCGCAACCTTAACCTCTTCAACCGGATCTGCGCTTAAGCTGATTCGAACTGTATTGCCTATACCTAGCGCAAGAAGCGCGCCGATACCAGCAGAGCTCTTAATCGTGCCTGTGTGAAGCGTGCCAGCCTCCGTAATGCCTAAATGAAGGGGATACTTGATTTTCTCGGCAGCCATCGAATATGCAGCTATAGCCATAGGCACATCAGACGCTTTGAGTGACACAATAATGTCGTGGAAATCAAGCTCTTCTAAAATACCGATATGGAACAGCGCGCTCTCTACCATTGCCTCAGGAGTCGGATAACCGTATTTCTCCAGCAAATGATTTTCAAGCGAGCCTGCGTTGACACCTATCCGAATAGGAATGCCTCGCTCCTTACAGGCCTTCACAACCGCCTCTACCTTCTCACGACGTCCGATATTGCCCGGATTGATCCGGACCTTATCTACACCGTTTTCGATGGCGGCAAGCGCTAGACGATAATCGAAATGAATATCCGCGACAAGTGGAATATGAATGCGCTTCTTAATTTCTTTTATGGCGTCAGCAGCTTCCTTGTTGTTGACGGTAACCCGAACAACCTGGCAGCCTGCTTCCTCCAGACGTAATATTTCCGCAACAGTCGCTTCCACATCAGCCGTTTTGGTAGTGCACATGCTTTGTATGATAACTTCATTGCTGCCGCCAATCGTAAGATCGCCGACTTTAACCGCTACCGTATCTTGACGTAAGTACATAAGGTTATCTCTCCCATGAACGTCAAAGTCCACCCCATGACTAGCGACAAAATCGCATGAGGGGTGGAAACAATGACGGTTTATGAACGTTGATTAGGCGCTTTCATCCTTTTTCTTGCTTTTTTTAGCGGTAATCTCCGGCATTACTTTGTCCAATACAGACTGCTCGGTAATGAGACAGCTGCTCATATCTTCACGCGAAGGTACTTCATACATAACTTCGAGCATGATTCCCTCAATAATTGCGCGCAAGCCACGAGCGCCGGTATTGCGCTTAATAGCTTCCTTCGCAATGGCATCAAGTGCTGCAGGCTCGAAATCAAGCGTTACATTATCCATTTCAAGCAACTTCTGGTATTGCTTAACTAGCGCGTTTTTAGGTTCGGACAAAATACGAACCAATGCTGGCTCATCCAGAGGCTCAAGCGTTGAAATGACCGGCAGACGTCCAACAAATTCAGGGATCAACCCGAATTTCAGCAAGTCTTCAGGCAATACCATAGTTAAATACTCGCCTGGCTTCAAATCCTTCTGCATCTCGCCAGTGGAGTTAAAACCAATAACTTTCTTACCAATACGACGTTTGATCAATGACTCAAGACCATCAAACGCACCTCCGCAAATGAACAATATGTTCGTCGTATCAATTTGAATAAATTCTTGGTGCGGATGCTTGCGCCCGCCTTGTGGCGGAACAGATGCAACCGTGCCTTCTAAAATTTTCAGAAGCGCTTGTTGAACGCCTTCACCCGAAACGTCGCGCGTAATGGATGGATTCTCTGATTTGCGGGCTACTTTATCAATTTCATCGATATAAATAATGCCGCGCTCCGCTTTCTCAACATCGTAGTCAGCGGCTTGAATAAGCTTAAGCAGGATGTTTTCAACATCTTCACCGACATAACCCGCTTCCGTAAGCGAGGTTGCGTCCGCAATTGCAAAAGGAACATTCAAAATTCTCGCCATTGTTTGCGCAAGCAATGTTTTACCAGAGCCTGTAGGACCTAATAGCAAAATATTACTCTTCTGCAGTTCGACGTCTTCGATTTTGCTGCCGGAATTGATACGTTTGTAATGGTTATATACCGCTACAGACAGCGATTTCTTAGCAGACTCCTGACCAATAACATAAGAGTCAAGAATTGCTCTTATATCTTTCGGTTTCGGAATGTCCTTCAGATCAAGCTCTTCCTCGTTGCCGAGCTCTTCCTCAACAATTTCCGTACACAGCTCAATACACTCATCGCATATATAGACGCCAGGACCAGCAACCAATTTACGTACTTGATCCTGCGATTTCCCGCAGAACGAACATTTTAGTTGGCCTTTTTCGTCGTTGAATTTAAACATGTAATCACCCCTTTGATTAAATCGTTGATACCGGCGTTGTTATTACTTTGTCTATCAAACCGTAAGCAAGAGCCTCTTCCGCGCTCATGAAATTGTCACGGTCGGTATCACGGTCGATTTTGTCATAAGGCTGTCCGGTACGATCTACGTATATTTGGTTGAGCTTAGCTTTCGTTTTCAAAATCCAATCTGCATGAATTTTGATATCCGAAGCTTGACCTCGCACGCCGCCAAGCGGCTGATGAATCATCACTTCAGCGTTAGGCAGCGCAAAACGTTTACCCTTTGCTCCAGCTGTTAAGAGAAGTGAGCCCATACTAGCGGCCATACCCATACAAATCGTAGACACCTCTGGCTTAATATATTGCATCGTATCAAAAATACCCATTCCCGCAGTTACCGAACCGCCAGGTGAGTTAATGTACAGATGGATGTCTTTCTCAGGATCGTCGGCCGCCAGAAACAGCAGCTGTGCAATGACGGAGTTTGCTACGTCATCATCAATTGCGCTCCCTAAGAAGATAATGCGGTCCTTCAGCAAACGAGAGTAAATATCGTAAGAACGTTCCCCACGGTTTGTTTGTTCGACTACTATCGGTACCAGATTCATGCGACCAACCTCTTTTCGTTTAAGACTTAGAGTACTTACTTAATTATTGTAACACGTCATCGTAGTGATGTCATTTTTCCAGGATAATACAGTATACGGCGACTGTCGTTCGATATGTACGGAGATTTGCCTCCAAAACAAGCACAATTTCTTATGTAGGGTCAAAATAAGGCACGTATCAATGACGTGCCTTATCTTGGATAACCCGTTTATTCAGTTTCAATCGATAATTTCTTAAAATATAGGAACGTATACGTTTCACACTTATACCAATGCCTATATTTCACCGCGAAACGAGCTATTACCGCCAGAGGACGGCGACAGCCGTTTACGCTTGAACGATTTTGCTGCTTTCAAGCAATAGCTTGATTGTTTTGCGAATTGCAATATCTTCTTTCAAGTTTGCGATGTTGCCATTTTTCGTGAAAATATCACGAATCTCTTCTGCAGGACGGTTGTAAGATTTGGACAGGTTTTCAAGCTCTTCAGACAAGTCCTCTTCAGTTGCTGCAATACCTTCTGCTTTAGCAATAGCATCAAGTACAAGGTTATTGCGAACGCGTTTTTCTGCATCTGAGCGCATTTGATCACGAAGTACCGTTTCATTTTGGCCGGAGAACTGGTAGTAAAGATCCATGTTCATTCCTTGCATTTTAAGACGGTTTTCGAAATCCTTGATCATGTAGTCTGTTTCAGTAACGACCATTGCCTCTGGAATTTCAACTTCTGCAGCTGCAGTAGCTTTATCGACAACCGCTACTTCACGAGCTTGCTCAGCTTCTTTGTTCTTGTTTTCTTTCAATTTGCTAGTCAAGTCTTGCTTATATTCGTCAATAGTATCGAACTCACTAACGTCTTTAGCAAACTCATCATCCAATGCTGGAAGGTTTTTGCGTTTGATTTCATGCAATTTCACTTTGAACACGGCTTGTTTGCCCGCAAGGTTTTCTGCATGGTAGCTCTCAGGGAACGTTACTTCTACGTCCTTGAAATCGCCGATTTGCATGCCAACCACTTGTGCTTCGAAGCCTGGGATGAAGGAATTTGAACCGAGCTCAAGTGAATAACGCTCGCTTTGTCCGCCTTCAAACTGCTCTCCGTCTACATAGCCATCGAAATCGATAACCGTAATATCGCCGTTCAGAGCTGCGCCTTCTTCTACAACCGCAAGCTCAGCATGACGTTGCTGCAAACGCTCTAGCTCTGCTGCAAGCTCCTCATCCGAAACCTCGGAATCAACAGCCGCAACCTCCAAGCCTTTGTATTCGCCAAGCGTTACTTCAGGCTTAACGATAACTTTTGCTTTGAATTTGAACGTTTCGCCTTTTGCGAATTGCTCAACATCAATCTCAGGACGGTCAACCGGCTCAAGATTATGTTCTTTCACTGCTGAGGAATAAGCTTCTGGCAACAAGATGTCAATTGCATCCTGGTACAAGCTCTCAATTCCAAAACGGGATTCGAAAATGCCGCGCGGCACTTTACCTTTACGGAATCCTGGTACGTTAACCTGTTGTGCTACTTTCTTAAATGCTTGATCAAGAGCTTGTGCGACCTGTTCCGCTTCTACCTCCACGTTGATCGACACGACGTTCTTGTCTATTTTTTCCCAAGTTGCTTTCATTTTATGCCTTCCCCTCCGAAAATGCGCATGCATCGCTAGTTTTCACGTATCATAAACCATTCTATTATAAACAAGATGGACGAGCTTTTCAAGGCTGAGGTTCATCTTCCCCAGATTGCTGCAATACAGCAACCTGCCTGAGCGCTCTGCACGCTTGTTCATAACAGAACCTTAAGCCTTCTGTAATACCATATGTATCGCGAATATCATCGTCATTTGCCGAGCCGTAAACGGTGAGCAACAACGTTAAGTGCAAAGCAGCGGCAAAACAGTCTACCGTGCCTTCGTCTTCTCTCAGTATCCAATGATAAGCTACAGTACCATATAAAAATTGTAAACTTTCCTTCCAAAGCTCTCTGGAAAAATGCGGCAGCGTTGGGTCATCGACTTCAACAACCTGCTCCGTCCGTTCTAAAACACGGTTAACAGCAGGCGGGAAATCATCCATGGAAAGCGGCGTAATATCAAGCTCAAGCTCTACCGTCTCTCCGAGCCGCTCTATCGTAATCGATCCAGAGGCTCCGCGCTTCCGCAGGCATTGCAAAGCTTTAAATTGAACGACCGGATGTACTTGCTGCGTTACTAACCAATTGATTATGGTTGCGTTAATATCGGCTGATTGAATGTATGATGCCCGCTCAAGCGCCAATATTTGCTGATCAATCATGGGATGGTTCTGCATGATGTAGAGCACTTGATTGACATAAGCCTCGTCTTGCTCAGGCGGATTCAATAATTGCTCGCGAAAGGTTGCTTCATCCTCTTCCTCAACCTGCTTTGCAATGACAAGCCCTGTTCCATTTTCATTGCTACCTTCTTCAGGAAAAGCCATGTCGAGCCATGTTAAAAGACTTTCCCACTCTTCATAGTGGTGCTCGTCCTCACCTTGGCATTGCAGCAAAAATCGCAGTAACTCCTTGGCCTCCCCATATTGCTCCCCTTCAAGCATACGAGTTAACTGAATCTGATATTGATCCAGCATACTTGGGAACAAATATACGTTATCCTTGTTGTCGCCTTCATGGTCATTGGGAGTCGTAATGGTAACACCGCCTTATGGTTACGCTGTTTGTTCATTCGTCCAATCTTGCGTACGATTATACCATGTACCGTCAAAAGAAAAAACAAATGATGTATTTGGCTTCAGATATTTAGCAGCATTTACCGATTACAAAAACTTTTTTTAAAATATAGCTTGCAATAAAACACTCATCTGTGGTAAATTATTTCTTGTGTCCTGGTAGCTCAGCTGGATAGAGCAACGCCCTTCTAAGGCGTCGGTCGGGGGTTCGAATCCCTCCCAGGACGCCATAACAATAACTTTAATCACGTTTAGTGATAACCATAAACCCTCAAAACCCTTGATTTTACTGGGATTTGAGCGTTTTTCTTTATTCAGCTAATACCATGAGAATACGATTAGATACGATAGGTTTGAAAAATTCGGTACACATTTGGTACACACTGATTATGATCGGCATCTAATCTGTTTTTTAATACAACAAAAAAACCCGTAACTTTTACGGAGCTTTTATTCTTCCTCGTTATAAGATTATCCGGCTGACTGCACCTTCATGATATCCATGAACGGCACTTTCATTATATTACCCTTCCAAGACACATGAACCAACTTTGTGCGAGAATTCATCTCTACGATCTGCCCGTGCACCGGCTCAGAATTCCAAACCGTAAGCAGTAGATTCGATCCTTCTTCCTTCGCTTCTACCAGTCGTTCACCCAACTCTTCTAATTCAAACATATATTCTTCTAAAAATGGTTTCGGCATACTGAATAATGCAGCAAGTAAATTTTCGTTTTCCCAAGTATATTCAAATAGGTGAGTGAAGCCAACGTTACCGAGCCGCCAGCGCGGAATCGTCTGCCTTGCTAAAAGATAACGCATTGAGTCATCGGTGTACGTCCCTAGATTTCCAACTGTGTGAAATTGAAACAACACATCTTCAATTAGAGTGGCTAGAACGTGTTCGCACTCGTATGTTATTGTCTGTCCATCAGATGACCGCCTAATAGAACTTGGCTTTATCCGAAACAAATCAACCCTTGTGTCGCCATCAAACACTTCAACGTAACGAAGAGGTAGACACTCAGCATTTATATCATCATTAGCCGGCAAAGAAAAAGACGCCCTCCACAAGCTGTTGAGAGGCGTCTCGTATCTGATTGCAAATACATTTTCGAGGAAAGCGACAAGCTGTAGTGATTGGCTATAGACCTTAATCAAATACATCACTTCCTTATTTTTAAATACAAAAAAAGCGCCTTAGTGAGCGCTCTAGGTCCTAATCCAACCATCAGACATGCTAAGTTCCTTAATTACTTTTGCAGGTGTTCCGCCTGCCAACACATTTGATGGTATGTCTTTATTTACAACGCTGCCTGTTGCTATAACAGAATTCCTACCTATCCTTACTCCTGGAAGTATAGTACACCTTGTACCGATCCAAACATTATCTTCTATAATTATTGGTCTTCTTAATTGATCTTTATCTATATCTTCGTCTAGCAGATGGTAGTCGCTATCTAATATACTTGATCTTGGTCCGACTTTTACATTATTTCCAATACTTATCTCTCTAGTCGCTGCAATACCACACCCTGCATTAATAAAAACATTATCTCCAATTGTGAGGGATGCTCCTTTTTCTACCGTTAATTGAGTAGACCAAGGCAGCGAAACAATTGCGAGGTTTTTACCGATATTAAGTTTACCTATTTTATTAATATACATTTTTCCTTTTATTGAAGGACAAGTTTTAATAGAATAATTATAATTATTTACTCCAAATTTAGTAATTCCTCTCAACTTTCGAAAAACACTTATTATTTTCCCCATTATTCCACCTTTCTTATTCCTTTTTAGCGAATAATACACTTGATTCTATGGGATGTAAATTTTCACCCTACAATAGCGGATTGCCGAATGTATAGCTCTAGGGAAAGATGCCGTAGCTTGGATGAACAGTATCTCTCGTACCTTTGGCAATCATATAATATTAGTCTTTACTATGAAACAGAAATGAGTGAACTCTAATCTACCTTAATTTTTTCTAATTGGCATTACACGCGCTAATTAAGTACCATAAGTACATAACCTTTTTTTCTGCTCCTCTAAAGCGGTTGGATAACCGCTCTAGGGGCGCCTTTCAATTATTGAAGTTGCTTCCCTAGGTATGTGTGCAGACGACTTTGCAATCCTACGAGATACTATTTAAGCAAACCAAAATACTTGCTCCTCCTCCAGCAAGCTGTCGACTGTCTGTTGATTTGTGACCCTCCCATGTATTTCAGTATTCAGTAAATGTTCGTCACTGCTGGCATGTCGTAATCAACATTCCAAACCAATTGATACCCCTACCAATAGTCAGATACATACCGATACTCATTGAAAAAAAGAGTGTTGTATTTTTCAGAAGAAAATCCATGGCAACCCTTAAATCAAAGAATATTCACGCCAATAAAATTGAAATGATTAGAGAAAATCATAAATATCTTGAAGATTTTCTTCACTTCCCGCCGATCAAAATCCCTAGATTTATTGAAATTGAAATTTATATACCTACAAATTTCGAAATAATTGACACATTAGCTATGGTTACGGAAAATGAGGGAATTAGGAAACTGTCCAATAAGTAATGTTCTATTAACCGATCCAGTGTCTGTAAGCTTCATTTGCTTTGATGCTGTGAAACTTTTATAACCTAACTGTTTAAGTACATTTTCTTTTCGTAAGTACACGCTCTTTTCGTATAAACTCAAGCCAAGTCCATGCATTCTCCTAACACTCCTAAATATTCACAATAAAAAATTGTATTATTAAATAAAAAAAACCGCTCCCTTCGAACGGGAACGGTCAACAAAGAACTACACCAACTAATCTACATCGACAAAGTCGGCTGCTTGTCATTTACGAATTGGTAAAGCTGCTCCGACTTCTCGTCGGTTAGCTCACCAGAATTGTCGAATATAAGGATAGATGAGGAAGGAATATCCCAATTAATTTGTGGAACAAAGTCGATTCGTTTCTCAAAGTCGCCCCAGTTATCCAGCTTCCATTGGTCGCGATCCGTCTGACGATCAATAATCCGTTGCTTCTGCAAAGTCATATCCTGAAGTGTAACGACGACTACCTTGATGTCAACAAGCTCTTTCGTCAAGCCCGCGGCGCTAATTACATCTTCAATCCAATGCTTGCTTTTCAGCTCGGCTGTGAATGGCGAGACCATAAAAACGTTCTGACACGCGGCAAGGTTTTCGATACAAACATCCTTCGCTGTGTCGTACTCTAAGTCACGTAAATTTTGTTTATAAAAGTCAGAATCACGATCTCTTTTATCAAGACCTTGCAGCTCCAGCATCGCCTCTACGAATCTCCCGCCTATCGTATCACGATCGAGAAAAGCTGCCGGTATGCGATCTGCAAGCTTTCTTGCTACGGTCGTCTTACCCGTTCCTGCCACTCCTACGAAAAATACCAACTTTTGCAAAACGGTAAACCTCCACTATTTTTTGTAGAATTATATCATTAAACAAACTAATTTAATAGAATCTACACTTGGTTATGTATATAAAATCAATAGAATTCCAGATATTTGAAGATTCTATCTACACAAAAAGAAACTGCACCAAAAGGACATCCCCCCCCTTTTTTGAACAGAATCGTTTTTCAAGCCGTCTCTAGCATCCCCTTTTGGACAGACATTTTATCCCTTTTTTCAGCATATAACTGTTATTATCGCTACGAGAAAGCAATTAAAAGAGAGGAATGAGTTCGATGTGTGGAATTACCGGCTGGATCGATTGGACCCGTGATCTGACTAAGCACAGTGAAAGCTTAGAGAAGATGACCGACACCCTAGCACCGCGCGGTCCCGATGCTTCCAGCACGTGGATATCAGCGCACTGCGCCTTAGGCCATAGGCGTTTATCTGTTATTGATCCCGAAAATGGAGCACAACCGATGATTCGCCATACCGGCGATGACAAATATGTCGTTGTGTATAACGGTGAACTATATAACGCGCTAGAGCTTCGCAAGGAACTAGAGGGCAGAGGAAGATCGTTTACAACGAATTGTGATACGGAAGTGCTGCTTGTTGCTTATATGGAATGGGGAAAAGCATGCTTAGAGCGCTTTAACGGTATATTTGCTTTCGCGATATGGGATGTAGCCGAGCAGGAGCTGTTTTTGGCGCGTGACCGACTTGGGGTGAAGCCGTTATTTTACAGCAGGCAGGATGGACTATTTATTTTCGGTTCGGAGCAAAAATGTATTTTGGCGCATCCGGCTGTAAAGCCCGAGGTTGGCGCGGAAGGCTTAGCTGAAATATTCATTCTCGGACCTGCCCGCACCCCAGGTCATGGCGTTTACAAACAAATCAACGAGCTTCGCCCTGGACAATGCATGTCTGTGACCCGTGCTGGCGTCAGAACCATTACGTATTGGAAGCTGGAGAGCAGTCCACACGCGCACAACACAGAAGAAACAGCTGAGCATGTACGCGAGCTCCTCAAGGACACCGTAGAACGCCAGCTTGTTTCGGATGTGCCCGTATGCACGCTGCTGTCAGGCGGACTCGACTCAAGTGCGTTAACTTCACTCGCTGTCAGCTATTACAACGAGAATGGGCAAGGAAATGTTCATACGTATTCTGTCGATTACACGGATAACGACAAACATTTTCAAGCACACGCTTTTCAACCAAATAGTGATGCCCCATGGATCGAAAGGATGACCTCACATTTAGGTACAATTCATCATCCGGTCCAATTTGATACTCCAGAGCTTGTTGGCGCATTGAGTGCCGCAACCTACGCGCGCGACCTGCCCGGCATGGCCGACGTCGACGCGTCGCTGCTGCTGTTCTGCCATGAAATCAAAAGGGACGCGACCGTTGCTATTTCCGGTGAAGCGGCCGATGAAATTTTCGGCGGATACCCATGGTTTCACCGTGAAGACGCTCTGAATGCTAATACCTTCCCGTGGTCATTAGCATCAGCGATGCGCGCCGATCTGCTCGCTCCAGACGTAATCGAATGGATCAAGCCGCTCGATTACATTGGTGATCGATATGCTCAGGCCATAGCGGAGGTTCCTCATTTAGATGGAGAGAATGAACAGCTTCGTAAAATGCGCCAGATGTCTTATTTGAACATTACCCGCTTCATGCCTACCTTGCTTGATCGCAAAGACCGCATGAGCATGGCTGCTGGTCTGGAAGTAAGGGTTCCATTTTGCGACCACCGGTTAGTTGATTATGTGTGGAACATCCCTTGGGAAATTAAGGCTTCGGGTGATCGGGAAAAAGGGATTTTGCGTAAAGCATTACGAGGTGTTCTGCCTGATGATGTTCTGACTCGCAAGAAAAGTCCTTATCCGAAAACACATAACCCAAACTATTTATCCTCGGTCAAAACGTTACTGCTCGATGTTCTGAATGATCAAACCTCTCCACTCCTGCCGCTTATTAATGTGCAGAAGGTCCGAGCGCTGGCGGAATCAGACTCCGCTAAATCAAACATCCCTTGGTTCGGCCAGCTCATGTCCGGCCCTCAGCTTTTCGCTTATTTGTATCAGGTCAACTTGTGGCTCAAGCATTATAAAGTCGTTATTGGTTAAAAATAAAGCATACCTGTAAATGATCTCACTCAAAAAAATCCCGTATGCATTGTGCCATCAGGCATTACGCATACGGGATTTTCACTACACGAAGCTTATGTTTATGTGAGCATAGGTATAAGTAATTTCAGCGCTTCACCACGATGGCTGATTTGCTGCTTCTCTTCCTTAGTAAGCTCAGCCATTCCTCGCTCAAGACTTGGCAGCCAGAACAATGGGTCGTAGCCAAAACCGCCCGATCCATGCGGACGATCTGTAATGAAGCCGTCCACAGTCCCTTCTGTTTCCAGAAATGTTCCACTTGCCGGATCATACAGAGCTAGCGCGCAAACAAACTGCGCCTTGCTAAGTATTTGCGAGCCGTCAGGCAGCCGAGACTTCCCATCATTAACTTGATTCTCTTTGAGGAGCTGAAGCTCCTTTATAAGCTTCTCATTATTGTCGCTATCCGTAGCCCCTTCGCCTGCATAACGAGCGGAATAGACACCAGGTTCACCATTTAGGGCAGCTACTCTAAGGCCGGAATCATCAGCCAATACCGGTATGCCTAGCGTGTCACCTGTTGTCTTTGCTTTGATCCGCGCGTTCTCCGCAAATGTAACGCCGTCTTCGATAATTTCTGGAATTTGCGGATAGTCAATTAAGCTTGTAGTCGTTTTGCCAAGCTTAAGCAGCGCATGAGCAAATTCCTTTACCTTGCCGGGATTGGTCGTCGCTATTACGATTACATCTTCGGATAAAATAGAATGATTCGTCATAACGACTACCCTCCGATTTGATCTGCCAATGGTCCAAGCACTTCACGCTGCTTGTTAATCAGCTCCGTGATGCCCTCTTCTCCAAGAGCAAGCAGTTGATTAAGTTCGTCACGCGAGAAAGGCGCTTCTTCGCCTGTACCCTGCACTTCGACAAACTTGCCGCTGCCAGTCATAACCACGTTCATATCTACCTTCGCTTTAGAATCCTCATCATAGTTAAGATCAAGCAAAGCTTTCTCCTGAATAACACCGACGCTCACCGAAGCTAGGAAATCA
The DNA here is from genome assembly GCF_056269185.1 of Paenibacillus sp. J31R122. NCBI lineage: Bacteria > Bacillati > Bacillota > Bacilli > Caryophanales > Paenibacillaceae > Paenibacillus > Paenibacillus sp. J31R122. The sequence goes on along the minus strand of NZ_JBWDNM010000013.1, from coordinate 40,386 downwards.
GTAATCGGATATTTAGAGAATTTAGCTGTCTTGGATATTTTATTAACCGCTATGGTAAGCGCGATAAATGCTCCTGTTATAGAAGTAGTACGTGTTCCTCCATCGGCCTGAATTACATCGCAATCCAGCGTAATAGTACGCTCACCTAACGCCTGTAAATCAACCACCGAGCGCAGTGCGCGGCCGATTAGACGTTGAATTTCCATCGTTCTTCCTGTCAGCTTGCCCTTCGCCGCTTCACGAATATTACGTGTATGCGTTGCGCGAGGAAGCATAGCATATTCCGCATTGATCCAGCCCTTGCCCTGACCTTTCATAAAAGGCGGTACGCGTTCTTCCACACTAGCTGTGCATAACACCTTTGTATCTCCGACCTCTATAAGGACAGAGCCCTCCGCATATTTATTCACGCCTGTTGTTATTGTTACCGGCCGAAGCTGGTTCGTTTGCCGTCCGTCTTTCCGCATGCCTTATATGCCTCCTGAATAATTCGATTAGCGATTTGAATCCACTCTGCAATCTTTCCTATTTTACCAAAGTACTATACGAAATGCATCTGCTCCCCCGAAATAAAAAAGGAGAGACGATTGTCTCCCCTTTTAATCTGATTGTCTTTGCTATTATGATTTTATCGCGTTGACATAGCTTGGTCTGCCAACTGGTTCACTGTAGGATTTATCTTTGTCATCCACAACATTCGCTTCCCCATTGACATGGATTTGAACGGTGTCTGCTCCTGTATTTTCAGTAATGGATAAGACGAGCGCTTGCAGCATTGCAGCAGGCAGCTTTTGTCCTTCTTGGTAGGCCTCATCCTGCAGGTCAACCGTAACGATTTCATCCTTCTGCTCGATGCTTTTCACCTTAACATCCGGCAAAATAACACCCGTTAATTCTTTCTTATTAAGCGGACCCACGATAAGCTGCTCTACTGCTGCTTGGGCCGCTGATTCCGATCGGTTAACGAGTCGCGTAACTGGTACATAATACTGCTCGTCTTTAAGTGTTTGTGCCGAGAAATATAAAGTTACAGGTGTAGATTGTGAGTAATTGACGCCTTCAGCAGCCTCGATGTTAATACCTACTGACCGGGTAAGCTTCTCATCAAGCGGGAAGCCGTCAACTGGCATTTCCATCAATTTAGCGCCCTCATGCAAAATTTCAACACCTTCAATTCCTGTCATTGCAGTCAATGTCCAAGTGATTGCTTCAACAATCTTACGCTCATCCTGCACGACATAATCGTTAAAAGACTCCGAGAAATCAACAATGGCAACCTTCTGCTCTTTATCATATTTATAAGACTTAATTTGCGTTCCCTGTGGGATGAGTGCGCGGAAACCCTCTGGAATTTGATCAGCGTAAGTACCGTTTTCTACCATCATCTCTAATGCCTTTTGACCTGGTTCTTCAGTAGGTCCAATCGTGGTTGGTATCGATATAGGCGCCAAATATCCATTGTGATCCTGCAAATATACAGTTAATTGATTGCCTTGGTTCCCCTTGACAGCCTGTCCGGTTACACTGCCGTCTACCCCATTTTTAATTTCAACCTGCGGCGGGTCAATTGACTTGTTTGTATTCTGTGAAAAAATTCCGCATCCTGCCGTCAGGATGGGAAGCACTAGTACACCAGTAAGAGCAGTATGGCGAATCCATCTTTTTTGAATCATGTTAACCTTTCCTCCCTAATCATTTTTTGCATGGCGGCTTTGTACAATTCCTTATTTGTAGTACTATGTATACGAGCCCTTCCCCAATTTAGACCAGTTTTGTCCATAAATTCATAAGGAGGAACAGAAACATGTCCAATCCTGAAATTTACAGCCTTAACAGCCGCAAAGTTGCGGAAGCAACAGACGAATGGCTTACCAAGCGGGGTGTAACAAAAATGGCGATCGCTGAGCTCGTTCACTTTTTGCAGAAAGACTATTTCCCCGGATTAACACCAGAGGATTGTATCGTGCACGTCAATGCCGTTCTATCAAAGCGTGAGGTTCAAAACGCGGTATTAACAGGCATACAACTCGATATTCTTGCGGAGGAAGGCAAGCTTATAGCACCACTGCAAGATATGATTAAGCATGACGAAAGTTTGTACGGATGTGATGAGATTTTGGCGCTGTCTATTGTAAATGTTTACGGAAGCATCGGCTTTACTAACTTTGGTTATATCGATAAGCTGAAGCCAGGTATTTTAGTGAAATTAAATGACAAAAGCGATGGAGATGTCCATACGTTTCTAGATGATATCGTAGGGGCGATTGCCGCATCCGCCGCAAGCCGAATTGCTCATCGAATGCAAGCGGAACGTGAAGGCGTCACGCAGCCTCCACTCGATTAACGAAGCTCATGCTTTCGATGTTGGATTTGCTAACGCAAACCTGAGCTCATGCTTTCGATGTTGGATTTGCTAACGCAAACCTAAGCTCATGCTTTCGATGTTGGATTTGCTAACGCAAACCTGAAGGAGGACAAGCGATGAATTATGAGATTTTATATAAAGGCGCATTTGCCATGTTGAAGGTGAAGATTAACCCTGGCGAGAGCGTCAAGGCTGAAATGGGTGCAATGGTCTCCATGTCGCCAAGCGTTGATCTTAAGGGGACCGTCGATGGTGGAATAATGCGTGGTTTAGGAAGAATGTTTAGCGGGGAAACCTTCTTCTTCCAAGAAATGACGGCAGCTAGGGGACAAGGCGAGGTAATGCTTTCTCCCCCCTCCCTCGGGGATATAGAGGCGATTGAGCTTGATGGCTCCTATAAGCTATACGTTCAGAAGGATGGATTTTTAGCAGGCACTAGCGGCATTGAAGTCAATACGAAGATGCAAAATCTTGGTAAGGGGCTTTTGTCGGGCGAAGGCTTCTTTATCGTGGAAATCAGCGGGAAAGGTACCGTATTCCTATCCTCTTATGGAGCGATACATGCCATTAATTTAAGTGCCGGTGAAGAGGTCGTCATTGATAATGGTCACTTGGTTGCTTGGCCGGGGTATATGAATTATAGCATTGAAAAAGCTTCGAAGGGCTGGATCTCCAGCTTAACTAGCGGTGAAGGACTTGTTTGCAGATTCCGAGGAGAAGGCGTCGTTCTGATTCAAACTCGAAGCCCGGCAAGCTTCGGAACTTGGCTGAAGAAGTTCATTCCAGGCGGTCAATAGCAATAATTGTTCATACAGTGGTGACCCGTAAGACAGAAACGCTAGAAAGCGACTGTCCTACGGGTCATTTTTTTTGAAAGATATGTTCACATTTTTCTTTTTAGAGAAACTATATATTCGTCTTTGATTGCTCGTATCTGGTTGCTCAGAGGCAATGTGCAATTAGTTCAAAATGTGAAACTAAAGTGATTTATTAAAGAAATAGAGACAATTTAATTTCAGAAATTGAATCTAAATCACCTAAAAGATACAGCCAATCAAGCTAACCTAGCAATTAAGTTCATCCCCTGACACTAAATCGCAGCTCAACCTCTCACACTCTCATTTAACTGCAAAAATCGAAACTATCCGAGCATAGCATATAAGGGAGCGGACAGAAGTGTCTAGATATCATTCAAAAATTCCTTATTCGGTAAATAGTGCAAAGCGCGAACGAAACGAATCGTTTTTGTCTTCGCGCGCATGACGATCGAATGTGTCTCAGCTCGCTGGTCCGGGAAATATTGCACTCCCCCGAGAAACTCGCCAGGCGTGACACCTGTTGCCGCGAAATAAACATCGCCAGTCCCAATCATATCTTCCATCGTAAGTACCCGATATGGATCTTCAATCCCCATCTGGACGCAACGATTATATTCATTGCCGTCAGCCGGCATCAGCCTCGCTTGTAATTCACCGCCCAGACACTTCAATGCTGCGGCCGCCAGCACGCCTTCTGGCGCTCCGCCAGAGCCAACATATAGATCAATACCCGCTTCTGCAAATGCCGGCGCCATAGCTCCAGCTACATCGCCGTCAGATAAAAATTTAATTCGCACTCCTACCTTCCGCAGCACTTTTACAAGCGACTCATGTCTCACGCGATCTAAAATCATAACCGTTAAATCTGAAACTTTTTTATTCAAAGCTACCGCCGCCTTCTGGAGTGTCAGCTCCATCGGATCAGTGATGCTTAATTTCCCTACGAGAGCAGGACCAAATGAGAGCTTCTCCATGTACATATCGGGTGCATGCAGCAATTGCCCCTTACCTGCCACCGCAAGTACTGACATCGCATTATTTAACCCCTTTGCTACAATTTCTGTACCTTCTAATGGATCGACCGCTACATCAACCTCTGGACCATTCAAGCTGCCAACTTCCTCCCCGATATAAAGCATCGGCGCTTCGTCCATCTCCCCTTCGCCGATTACGACCGTTCCGCGGATCGATACAGAATCAAACATCGACCGCATCGCCGAAGTAGCCGCGCCATCAGCACTGTTCTTATCTCCTCGCCCCATCCAGGGCGCCGATGCCAATGCTGCCAATTCCGTAACGCGTACAAGCTCAAGTGCCAATTCTCTCTCCATATTATCCAGTCTCCTTCTGCTCTCTTATGGTCGAATATTCTATTAGTATATACAATCAAATCATTTCCGCTCTCTAATATGTATCATATATTTATATATGTCGCAATATATAATTGGAATCTTCATCAAAATATCATCATTAGGAGACATATATAATCACCGATCTGGATATAAGCATCATATAAAACAAAAAAAGAGCATACCCCGGCAGGAATAACCTGCAAGAGTACACTCTAATGTAGCCCAACTGCCACTAGAATATGCAGCTTCGTTATGATCATTAAGGCGACAGCACGGAATAATAATAAACACCATCAATTTTGACCGATGTAATTCGCAGATTACGCTCCAAATAGACCAGATGCGCCAGCGTTTCTGACATCGCAAATCTTAAATTATGAGCATTTCCACTTATACGTGTTCCGAATAAAACTTCACACATGCCAAAAGCATTGAGAGCTTCTTTCTCGAGCAAGTCGTGCATCCTATCAAGCCTGCGTACATGATGCTGCTGCAGCTCTGAAATGCGATCCGCAAAATCATTAAATGGATCGCGATGGCCTGGAAAAGCAAGCGTAACCTCGAAACCTTTCAGCTGTTCTAGGCTTTGGAGGAAGTCTTCCAAAGGATCGTCAGATTCACCTGGAACTACGCTAACATTAGGAGTGATACGCGGCAGCACCTGATCTCCACATAACATCCAGCCATGCGACTGTTCATAGAAGCAAAGTTGTCCATACGCATGACCAGGTGCATCAATCAGCAGCCACTCTAAGCCCCCGATTACGATCACACTGTCTGCGTCTATGTAAGTTACATCGGGCTGAGGCGACACCATCGCAACAAAGCTTTTCAGATTTTCTCCGATAGCTTCATTAAGCTCTATTGGCATACCATGCTCCGCGTAGAGTAACTGCAATTGCTCCGTGAATGAGTTGTCCCCTCCCCATAACCTTATCGCATAGGCATGTGAAGGTCTCGACATCAATACCGGCGCGTGGCTTCTCTCTTGTATATAGCCGGCTAGTCCATAATGATCCGGATGCTGATGTGTAAGTATAACGCGTTTAATGTCAGACCACTGCAAGCTAAGCTCTTGCAACGTCAAATTCCACACTTGTATCGCTTCGTCCGTTCTAAGACCAGGATCAATAACCGTATAACCGTCTTCCTCTGGAATAAGATAGCTGTTCACCCATTTCAGAGAGAAAGGCAACGGAACCTTTATCTGAAACCAGCCGTTATCCAATTGCACTATAAGGTTTTGTTCATGTAATGTCATATTGTTGTCCCTACCATGATCATTCTCGGCGATACGCATTCATCAAATGCTGATCCGTCATAATTGCCATACAATTGCTCCAGCTCGAGACCACATACAGCCAGATGCCGCACAAACCAGTCAAGGGTAAGCAGGTGAACTCGCTCTAGATATTGTCTAGAGACTTCCCTTTGGCTGAGATCGTATATTGTAATTTCTTTCTGTACATAACCGTTCTGAATTGATCGGACCTCTTCAATCCGAAGCCCGTGATCCGATTCAATACGCTCTGAACGCGGGATTAGACTTTGTTCAACAAACACCGGATTTAGGAAATCAATGAGAAAAGCTCCACCCGGCCGAAGTACTCTTCTAATATTCCGCATCACATTAATATTATCTTCTTCAATCGAGAAATAGCCAAAGGAGGTGAATAAATTCACGGTCGCATCAAAGCGTTCATCCCCGAATGGCAGGCTGCGCATATCCCCTTGAACCCACTCTATAGATTGACCTTTATCATGCTGGCGAGCTTCCTCCAGCAAAATATCCGATAAATCAACGCCCGTTACTTTATAGCCGATTTCAGATAATGCCAAGGCATGCCGACCCATGCCACAGCCTATATCAAGCACTCTAGAGCCTCTAGGCAGCTTTAACCAATCTGCCATTTGCCGAACTTCTTTAATCGCATTTTCCCAATTGCGATGTTTATAAACAATCATATAATCATTGCCAAAGCTTTGTTCGTACCAAGGTTTGATCATCGTATACTCCTTCATTACGGCGCATTCGCTCTATATCTATAAATCCAATTGTACTTGAAATACAAGATGCTCGCAAAACAGAAACAAAAGGCATAATTTATGGCTTCTTGCGCAAACTATAGCAAACTGTACAAGCCTCTACAGATGATGTTTGTTTAGTTTTAAATAATCGAATCAAGGAGGAATCGAAATGTTAGAAAGGCTGCGGTTATTATTTGCGGAAGCCATCGATATTAAATTGGAAGATCTGCAGAACAGTGAGATGAAAATAGAGTTGGCATACATTTGCTCATTATGCGATGAAAAGATGATCAGCCGGTTCATAAAGGTGCCCTTTACGAAAGAAGAGCAATCCTTCAGAGATCATATAAATACTATTCCCGAATATTTAGAGGTAGAGGATATTTCGAAGTGGCAGGATCTGCTTCTTCGCGGAAATGCGCTTATCAAAGTTGACGATATCGTTTATTCCTTTCTTGCAAGTCGAGTTATTGCTACACAAGCTGCCCAAATCAAAGTAGAAAATGCTATTCAAGGTCCACAAATTTCACTTAGTGAAGACTTAGAAGATTCAATGAACCTTATACGCAGCATGTATCCTTCTCCAAACTTATTTGTTGAAGAACACACTCTTGGTTCTTTATCTAAAACAGTCACCCTGCTTATGTTTGATCAAAGACTCGTCGATCCCACAGTATTAGGTAACGTCCGCAAGAAGCTGATCACTATTCAATCTAAAATGGTTCATGCTGCAGGTGAAGTAGAAAAGCTAATTGTCGGCACTCGCAAGCATTTGTTTCCAACTGTGCTTATTACAGAGCGGCCAGACCGTATAACTAAAGCGATATCAGGCGGGAAAATCGTCTTACTGATTAAAGGCAGCGTATTCGCGCTTATTTTACCTGTCACTTTTTTCGACTTCATGCATGCTGTGGAAGATAATTATGAGGCGTATTGGACAACACGATTTCTTATTTTACTTCGCTACGCCTCTATCTTCCTGACGACTACGCTGCCTGCATTATATATTTCTATCGTCTCGTACAATCCGGAGTTATTTCGAGTCCAATTGGCCTTTACGATCGCCGGGAGTCGTTCTGCCGTCCCTTACCCCTCGTTCATCGAAGTATTTATAATGCTGTTTATGATCGAAGCACTAATTGAAGCGAGCATCAGGCTTCCAATCTTTATAGGATCTACAGCAACGACTGTAGGCGGTCTAATTTTAGGACAAGCCGCACAGCAAGCGGGTTTGGTTAGCAGCATAATGATTATCGTCACATCTGTCGTCGCCATTTCCAATTTTGTTATTCCTATCAATTCACTATCGACTGCTGTTCGTTTCCTGAAATATCCGCTTATTATCATTTCCATGTTTTTTGGTATTTCTGGAGTTGCGGTCGGTATGTTCATTTATTTGACTTACTTATGCAACCTTCGGAGCTTTGGCAAGCCGTATTTTCGTATATTGGGTAAATTAAAACCAGTTGAAGGCGATATTGGGCAGGTGAATTAATAATGAATCGATATTTTTTGTACAACTATATATTGGTCAGTTTGATTAATTTAATGCTCTATGTTCCACATATTCTCATTCAGTATCGTTACACGGGTGCGGTATCCTCTATCATTATCGGTACCGTTATCGGCAGTGTGCTCATCTATGCATATACAAGCGCCATTACGAAGTTTCCGGGAAAAGGCATGCCAGAAATATTGAAAATGTACTTCCCCCAGTGGGTAGTCACGATCAACATGCTGCTAGTTACTATGATGTGGCTATTCGCGTCAATTATCGTTATTATCGCTTATGCTTTATTAATAAATCGGTACCTAAACCCTGATATCAACCCTATTATTATTATAATTATGCTTGTTATTGCTTGTGGCTATGCAGCTACTCGCTCCACGTTAACGGTCATATTTATGATAGAAATCGGAGTTCTCATCAATGTACCCTTCATTGCTTTCTTTCTCTTCAAAGCTTCGCGCAGCCCACATTTAAATTGGGATGCCATACGAGTTGTTGCCAATTATGTAACGGAGATGCCGAATCTTACCTCGATTGCCGCAGCATCGTTTATCTTCACTGGTTATTTGAATCTCTCGCTATTTAATCGGCTTATTTCAGCTAATTTCCGATTTAAACACCGTTGGATTTATCCGATTACAGGCTTCACCATATTGCTTATCACTTTTTTTATACCGATTGGCTTTCATGGAACAGAGGAAGTAAATCAATACATCTACATATGGACTGTAACCGCTGACTCTATGCTCATGAAGTATGGTTTCATCGAACGCGTTTTGTTTCTATTTTTAGTTATCTATTTGAATCTCTCATTAGTCTATACAATGTCCATATGGCATCAAGCGATGGAGTTTATTAAGAGCTGTTTCCCAAAAAAAGAACCCTTAACTGATAGTCCCGAAACTCCACTATCCAATTATGTGATCATCACATCGTTTGCTATTCTGACTATCCTGTATGCTTTAGTTGCGGATGAACAGAAGAATATGTTTATTACCTCATATTGGTTAAGTTTACGTTTATTTCTTGAAATATTTATTGTCCTTTGGATGTTCATACTTAGTCGAAGGAGGTCAAAATCCTCATGAAAACGGCTAATTCGCCGCTCATTATACTGCTTGTCTTAGTCAGCTTGCTAAGCGGGTGCGGCTTCAAAGATATTGACAAACGTTTCTTTGTCGTTGTGGCTGCTATTGATTCTTCGGGAAACGAGGAAAAACCATACCGAATTACCCTGCAGCTTGCTGCACCATCAACGAAAATCGAACCAGGAGCAGCAAAAACAATCATTCAAACGATAGACTCCGTGAGCATAGCTGAAGGTGTCCGCATGTTGAAAGCACATATCGATAAAGAGCTAGATTTTGGACACTGTAAATTGTTTCTGATTGGAGAACAGCTTGCAAACAGTCAATATCAAGAAGTGCTTAACTGGATGTCTCGAAGAAGAGATTTCCAAAGTGTATCCGACGTCGCGATTGGTAAGCCTGATGCATTATCCATACTTAAAGTAAAGCCGTTGTCGGAACAGTATCCAGGCAACGCGCTATATCTCAGTTTTAGTTCGAATGGTACGGAGTCTCCGTATACCTTTTCAGAGACACTATTCGATTTTGCAAGGCGAGCTACGGAAAAAGGTTTAGACCCTCTGCTGCCAGTTATTACGAAGGATAGCAACGAGAGCTTCGTCATCGATCAGATAGCTTTGTTAGATAAGAAAAATGTTAAACTCATACTCACAGCATCAGAATCACAAATTTATAATCAGCTGGCCAAAGAATTTGTGAGGTCATCGGTACACGTTATGTTCGAAAAAGTTCCTTTAGTGGCCTTTGCCACTGATATTCGTACGAAATACAAAATAACCAAACAAAACAATGATGATTTAATTACAATGAATGTAAAAATGAAGGTCATATTTGAGGAAGCTCCAACCGGGTTATTTAATCAGCAATGGTCGAAAATTGAGCAGCATTTAAACACGGACTATGAAAAATCATGCGAAGAGCTGCTACGTAAAATTCAAAAAGCAAACGTTGATCCATTCGGCTTCGGTTTACGCTACCGAGCAACACACCCTGGCGACAACTCATGGGAAGAGTGGAAGTCCATTTATCCAAATGTAAAATTTGTTGTTCAAGCAAAAATAAAGATCGTAGGTACGGGGATTATCAAATAGAGGAATTAATGGAGCGTCCTTCAATAAGAGCGCTCCATTACGGCACGGCTATACTATTTTTAGAATTATTCGATTTGTATTTCGAAGCTCGCTAACTGAGCCAGCGCCAATACCAAACATCGCAGTTCGCAATTCAAATTCAATTCGTTTGAATTGTTGTAGCAGCTGTTCAATCGAAACATCGCTGTCGCCATTAGCTGCACCAGGCAAAAGCACTCGGCCATATCCTGCCATGTTGGCACCCAAAGCGATCGCTTTAGCTGCATCTACACCATTTAGCAGACCGCCGCTTGCAATAATAGTAGAGTCTGGCAGCTGCTTTCGGATCTCAACAATACTTTCAGCGGTTGGTATACCCCAATCCGCAAATGCTTCAGCTGCTTGCTTGCGGAGAGGCTCCTGCATCCGATATTTTTCAACTTGACTCCAAGACGTCCCACCCGCGCCAGCCGCATCTATAAATGAGACACCAACCTGGTCAAGCAATGCCGCTGTTTCCGCATCGATTCCCCAGCCAACCTCTTTCACACCGACTGGCACATGCAGTGATTTACACACTGCCTCTATTCGTGACAGCAATTGTCCAAAGTCAGTATTGCCCTCAGGCTGAAATACTTCCTGCATACTGTTCAAATGCAAGACGAGCGCGTCCGCCTCGGCAATGTCGACCGCTTTTCTACAGGATTCTATTCCGAAGCCATAGTTAAGTTGCACCGCTCCGATATTGGCAATGACGGGAACTGTCGGCGCTTCTTTACGTATGGAAAATGATGCAGCTAGCTCTTCATTCTCGATCGCGGCGCGCATCGAGCCAAGCCCAATCGCCCAACCCCTTTCTTCTGCGGCGACAGCCAACCTTCGGTTTATAGCACCAGCCTCATCTGTGCCACCAGTCATGGAGCTAACGAGCAGCGGAGCGCGAAGCTGTTTTCCAAGCCATTGTGTATCCAGCTTTATTTCCTCGAAAGAAAGCTCAGGCAGTGCATTATGTCTAAACCTATATCTCTCCAAGCCGGTTTCGATTCCGACACTATTTACCTGCTCCTGTAAGCAAATTCGTATATGCTCACCCTTTCGCCTTGCTGTAGCTGCCTGTTGTTCGACTGTCATGCTTGTTCCTCCCGAACCTCGCACCGCAATGCGCCTACTTTTCTCGTTCAATTTACATTCATTTAAGCATATCATAATTTCCCGGTTCTGGCTCTTGGCTTATGAAATTAGGCGCAGTTCCAATTGACCAGCAATTATAAATTAATGATCTTTTTATTCATAATTTTGAAGTTTTCAATCATAAATCATTGTCAATTTATGACCATTCATTTAAAATAGAAGCATACAAACCATCAGGGAGGCAATTATATGAATATTATTGTTTTTGATAGCCAACAAGAATTAGACGCTCATGCTGCCGAGCTTATCGTAAATGTTGTTAACCAAAAATCTAATGCCGTTTTAGGACTTGCAACAGGATCGACACCAATCGGAATTTATGACAAAATGGTAGCATTGTATAAGGACAATAAAGTTAGCTTCAGCGACGTCACCACCTATAATCTTGACGAATATGTAGGACTGCCGGCACAGAATGATCAGAGCTACTCGCATTATATGAATCAGCACTTATTCTCACATATCGATTTGCCTGCTGATCAAATCCATCTGCCAAACGGAATGGCTGAGGACATCGATGCAGAATGCGCGCGTTACGATTCAATGCTTGAAGCTCAGCCAGTCGACATTCAATTGCTTGGTCTAGGCCACAATGGCCATATTGGCTTCAACGAGCCTGATAAACATTTATCTGGAGGCACACATGCTGTAAAATTAAAAGAAGAAACTCGTGAAGCAAATGCTCGTTTCTTCGATTCTATGGATGAGGTGCCAAACACCGCCATTACGATGGGTGTAGGTTCGATTTTGAAAGCTAACACTATCTTATTAGTCGTTCGCGGGGCAGATAAAGCTGAAATAGTCAGACAAGCGCTAACAGGTCCTATAACAACTGAAGTGCCAGCCTCATTACTTCAAACACATGCTCGCGTAATCGTCTTACTCGATCGCGAGGCAGGAAGGTTGTTGGGTTAAATGAATACGAGCTCCTCAAACTGGCTCATTAATAATTTGAAAATAGTACTAGAGGATCGAGTGATAACAGGCAGCGTCGTTGTTCAGAATGGTCGGATTGCACAGATTATTTCGGACGACAATCCAGACGAAGTAGTAAACTCGGGTATTGTTGAATCGATTGACGGACAAGGCGGATGGCTGTTGCCCGGCTTCATTGATATTCACGTGCACGGTGGCTTTGGTGCTGACTTTATGGATGCAAACAGTGAGAGCTATCGCGCGATTACTAAATTTCATGCTTCCAAAGGAACTACAGGGATGCTGGCAACAACAGTTACAGCCTCCAAAGAAGCGATTGAAGCCGTTCTTCAAGCAACAGCACAATTCCGTTCAGCAGATATGCCTTACACAGCTCTTTACGGTGTACATTTGGAAGGTCCTTTCATTAGTGAGAAATGGCCTGGCGCTCAAAATCCAGCCTATATTGCGGAGCCTCAGCTTGAATGGCTGAAGAAATGGAACTCTGAATATCCTGGACTAATCCGTCAGCTTACACTAGCACCAGAGAAAAAGGGTGCAATTGAGTTGATTACTTGGTTGAATGAGCAAAATATTATTGCGGCATGCGGCCATACGGATGCTGTATATGCTGAAATGGAAGCAGCGGCAAATGCCGGACTTTCACAAGCCGTACATACGTATAACGCGATGCGTGGTTTGCATCACCGTGAGCCTGGTACGCTTGGGGCTGTTTTAACGGATGATCGCATTTATGCAGAGCTGATTGCCGATGGAGAGCATGTGCACCCTGTTGCGATTCGCTTGCTCCTTGCCGCAAAGTCTTTGGACAAGGTCATCCTTATTACTGACGCTGTAGCCGCAGCTGGAATGCCTGATGGCGACTACTCACTTGGCGGATTGCCTGTCGTAGTTAAGCAAGGCGTAGCACGTCTCCGTGAAGGAAACGCACTTGCAGGCAGCAGCTTGACGATGATTGAAGCCTTCCAGTTCATGCTCAAGCATACGAATTTGAGTGTTCCTGAGATAAGTCGTATTGCTAGCGGTAATGCTGCAAAGCAACTAGGCATAGACGAGCTTACCGGATCTATTTCCGTAGGCAAGCAAGCCGATCTAGTCTGGACCGACGCGCAGTTTAACGTTTGTCAGACATGGGTACAAGGCCGTTCGGTTTATGAGCACACCTCCTAAATCTCTATCAACAAACAAAACAGACGATATCCTCTCTTCTCCAAGAGAATATCGTCTGTTTTGTTTTAACTGGCTTATTAGCCAGTGACATGAACCGAAATATTATGCTGTTCCATTTGAGCAGTAAGCTCAGTCGAGAGGGGGACATCAGTAATAACCCCGCTCAGCTCTGATAGTGACGCGATAGAAAATAAAGAAGCGCGGTCTGTCTTTGTATGATCGAATACAGCATAAGTAGCTTGCGATCGTTTAATGAGTGCTTTAGCAATTTGCGCCTCTTGTTCGGAGTAGGTTGTAATGCCACCTGTTGCAGAAATGCCATCGATACCGATGAACATTTTACCGATATGCAAATGCGCAACCATTCCTTCTCCTAACGGACCGCATAGCTCGAAGCTATTATGACGCATAATTCCGCCAGTAACTACTACTTGAATTTGGCTGCCCGCTAACTCCATTGCAATGTTAACCGCATTCGTTACGACCGTAATGCCTTTACGAGACTTCAATGTCTTTGCTATTAGAAAGTTGGTTGTACCGCCTGATAATCCGATTACATCCCCCTCGGCAATTAAAGAAGCTGCTAGCTCCGCTATATGCTCCTTCTCCAAAATGGACAGCCCTTCCTTCTCAGCAAAAGGCAAATCGCGTACCGTATGCATTCCGTCATACATCGCTCCGCCTATAGTTCGAATTACTGGAAAGTCCGCCTCCATCTGCTCAAGGTCTCTTCGCGCGGTCGCTTCCGAGCACCCAAATCGTTCTACCATTTCCGTAATCGTAACGCGTCCTCGCTGCTTCAACAGCTGCAGAACGGCATCACGTCGACGCTGTCCCTTGGACACGTTTAGATCGGCCATTATCAGCGCTCCACCCATGCTTTGGAAGACATCCGCTGCTCCACGATATTCCATTCCGGAAGTGCTTCCCAATCACCGCGCATTTGCACTACTAATGAGCCGTTAATGCTCGCTAACCGCACCGCTTCAACCGGAGACATTCCCTTCATAATACCAGCCAAGAAGCCGGCACAGAAGCCATCACCTGCACCAACCGTATCTACTACCTGCTCAGCTGGATAGAACGGTACGCTCGCTTCCTTGCCTTGTTCCAAGACAATCGTAGAATCGCCTTTTCCTTTTACGATACTAATAGCTTTAAGCTGCGCTAGTTGATCTTTGATATATTCGTAATCATTCGTATCGTAAAGGAGCTTCAGCTCGTCCCAGCCCGGCAAGAAATAATCCGCATCGGCAGCTAGCGGCAGCAACACTTCACGCGCTTGCTCGATGGACCACAGCTTAAGACGCAAATTTGGGTCAAAGCTGACAAGAACACCTGCATCCTTGGCAATATCAACAGCACGGCGCAGTGTTTTACGACAATCTTCACTTAGTGCAGCGGTGATACCGGTTACATGTAACAACTTCGCATTTTGTATATATTGCTCATCAAGCTGATCAGGCTGCATCCGACTTGCAGCCGAATGCTTTCTGAAATAATGTACAGCTAGTCTGCCCGCAACATGCTCTCGAAACATCATGCCCGTTGGAGCACTTGAATCAAGACGAGCTCGCGAAACATCAACACCTTCTCCGCGCAGCGTCTTCATAATGATTTTGCCGAACGGATCGTCACCAAGCGCTCCGAACCATCCAACAGAGGCTCCTAAACGAGCAAGTCCTATGGCAACATTACTTTCTGCTCCGCCAAAACCTTGCTCAAGCGTCGCTGCCCGTTCGATCGATTTATGTTCCTGAGGCATAAACAATGCCATTGATTCTCCAAACGTTACAATATGCGGTGATGATTCACGCATGCTGCAGTCCCCCTATACCGTTCTAAGCTCTTACATATCTTTTAAGATTGGAAATTTCATAAAGTAAACGATGACAATATAAAGCACAAGTACGATTAAGCTCAGTACACGCGCTTTATTGATATGCGCAGTAGCACTCTTGCCATCTTGAATGGACGATACGATAAGCTTGAGCGGCTTCGATACGATACCGCCTAGTGCCGCAATTCCAAGGAACAACAGCGTAATAATAATCATCCATGCAACTGAATATTCACCTTGAGACATCAAATATCCACCTGTTAATAGCTGTAGAACGAGGAAATACTGCGCGATTCGGTTTGCGGATAGCAACCCGTCAGCAAGCCCGCCTTGCCCAACTCCAGCAAGCTTGGAAGCTCGTCCGACCATTACTGGAAGTACGACATAAAATCCCATTCCCATTGCACCTAACAAGTGCAAAAATACCATTGCATTATACATTTTCAAACTCCTCCTGTTTGGCAAAGCATTATGAATCTCATACTTTATCCAAAATCATATCTTATATTTAGTTTATCAGAAATGAGATATATTTCAAATGACTACGCATTTTATTCGTTACAGCAGCCTTCTTTTTCTACACTCAATTCCAAATCGTTCCCCAAATATTCACACTTTGCTTTACATGTTTATCTACATTGTTTTAAAACCATATTTGCTCATAACGCCATGAATAGCAAAATAGGGGACCTCATCCGGCAACGCGTCTTTAATTGGCCTCAGTTTATCTGGCCCAAGCTCGCCAATAACTTGTACGATCTGCTGCTCATACTCAGCTGGGATAACCCGGCTCCAATCTAACACATGACCTTCATCGCTACTACGAATCAAGTGCCCTTCAACCGTAACTTTACTTAATCCACGATTCTTAGCGATATCCTCAGGCTCTTGGCCTGCTTGAAAAAGCTCCAACGTAATCAAATAACTCGGCTGCTCATCGCCTGGCGACACCCGCTTAGGTAAAGCAGTCGGCTGCCTCGGAACAGTCAGCCCCTTCTCTGCCGATCGTTCATCTCCGCCGAAGGAACGAATGATATCAATCAGTCCTTCACCGTATTTATCTGCTTTCGCCGCGCCAATCCCCTTGACTCCCAATAGCTGATCAATCGTTTGCGGCTGGGCGTTTGCGATCTCCCGAAGTGTCGCGTCAAAAAACAGCATAAATGGCGGTACACCTTCTGCTGCTGCTTTCTCCTTGCGCCATTGCTTAAGCGCTTCGAACATCGGGGAAGCTCCTCCTCCATCCTTGCTGGAGGATTGATTCACTGTAGCTCGTACCCGCTGCATAATCGCTTCTCGCCCTTCAAGCACAGGAAGGGCGCTCGCAGTTAGCGATACGACTGGATATTGCCCCTCACTTAGTCTTAAATAGCCTTCAGCAACTAACCAGTATAACCAATCAGCGATTTCTTTCTCCGGCAGATGGCGCATCAATCCATACGTGGATAAACGATCAAGTCCAAATTCAAGGAGACGCTTATCACGGGATCCTTTTAACACCTTTGCAGCCATAGTAACGCCGAAGCGCCCTTTCATTCGACCAACACAGGAAAGTGCCATCTTAGCTTCATCTGTACGATTAACCGGCTCACTCTTATCCAGACAGCTGCTGCATTTTCCGCAAGCCTCAACACCTGTCTCTCCGAAATAATCAACGATAAACTGCTGCAAGCAGCGCTGAGTCCGACTAAAATTCATCATCGTATGAAGCTTGGAAAGCTGGATCGATTTTCGATCGCTATCTCCCGTTCCTTGTTCAATTAAAAAGCGCTGAACCTGCATATCCGCTGGCTCGAACAACAGGATGCATTCACTTTCCTCACCATCTCGACCAGCACGGCCAGCTTCTTGGTAGTAGGATTCAATATCGCTAGTCATTTGCCAATGAAGCACGTAACGAACGTTTGGTTTATCAATTCCCATACCGAAGGCGTTCGTTGCAACCATGACGCGAATATCGTCAAAACGGAATTTTTCTTGCGTTTCAGCACGCTCGATATCCGTCAAGCCCCCGTGGTATTTGCCAGCTTGAATGCCGCTGTGCGTAAGCTGCTCATATACATTTTCGACTTCTTTTCTCGTAGCGGCATAAATAATGCCCGATTGCTCTTTGCGTTCACCTATAAAGCGCGCAAGAAATTTCTTCTTATCTACACCAGTAACGACAGAAAGCGAAAGATTAGGTCTAGCAAAGCCCGTTACAAATACACTTGGATTTCGGAGCTTTAACATATCAGCAATATCATTAGCTACCTCATTAGTCGCGGTAGCAGTGAAGCCTGCGACGAGAGGTCGATTCGACATTCGACCGATCCAGCCTGCGAGCTGTCGATAGCTGGGACGGAAATCATGACCCCACTGGGAAACACAGTGTGCTTCGTCAATAGCAATAAGCGGTATTGTCAACTGCTCTGACAACGACTGAAACATAGGCGCATCAAGACGCTCAGGCGCAACATAAAGCAGCTTGTATTCGCCTTGCATGGCACTTCGCATGATCTCGCGATACTCCGCCGCGCCAAGCGAGCTATTCAGGTATGCGGCTGACACACCAACACGTCGCAGCGCATCCACCTGATCCTTCATTAGCGATATTAATGGGGATATTACAAGTGTTGTACCTGGCAGCAGCATTGCCGGAATTTGATAACAGACGGATTTTCCGCCGCCCGTAGGCAATATAGCCAGCGTATCACGACCGTTTAATATGCCAGATATAATATCCTCTTGCCCCTTGCGAAATGAATCATAGCCATATATTCGTTTCAGAGCTTGTCTAGCCTGTTCTATCAACCTGCATCCCTCCTAAAAATTCATGCGAAACAAATAAACAAGAGGACCCTGGCAGTATTCTGTCAGGGTCCTCCCAAACGCATCTTCTTTATATAATGCAAGGTCTATAGTTTACTTAACCCGCTGTTACAATTTTAATAACATTGCGAACGGAGTGAGCCGATTTATCAAGTGCAGCTTTCTCTTCAGCAGTAAGATCCAGTTCAATAATCTTCTCAATACCGCTGCCGCCAATGATTGTAGGTACGCCCATGAACAGATTGTCATAGCCATATTCGCCTTCAAGCAATGCGATAACAGGAATGATACGTTTTTTGTCCTTCAAAATTGCTTCTGTCATTTGTACAAGCGATGCTGCAGGAGCATAATATGCGCTGCCGTTTCCAAGCAGGTTAACGATTTCGCCGCCGCCAACGCGCGCGCGTTGAACAATTGCTTCAATACGATCTGCTGGGATCAGCTTCTCAATTGGAATACCGCCAACATTCGAATATCGAACGAGTGGTACCATATCGTCGCCATGTCCGCCAAGTACAAAGCCGCGAACATCTTCAACCGATACATTAAGCTCTTGAGCAATAAATGTACAGTAACGAGCTGTATCAAGTACGCCGGATTGACCAATAACACGGTTTTTAGGGAAACCTAGAGTTTCGAATGCCGCGTAAGTCATAGCATCAACTGGGTTGCTAAGAATGATAACGATCGAGTTAGGGCTAGTCGCTTTTACGTTTTCACATACGGACTTTACGATTCCCGCGTTTGTGTTAACAAGGTCATCACGGCTCATGCCTGGTTTACGAGCAATACCAGCAGTGATAATTACAACATCAGAATCTTTTGTATCATCATAGTTAGATGTACCGATGATGTTAGCATCTACGCCAAGTACTGGCGTTGCTTCCAGCATGTCAAGAGCTTTACCCTTTGTTGGGTTTTCCAGAGGCGCGATGTCAACAAGAACGATATCACCCAATTCTTTTTGTGCAAGCATTAATGCAGTAGTAGCACCTGTGAAACCAGCACCTACAACTGTGATTTTATTACGCTTAATAGCCATCTTGTATAAATCCTCCTTAGCCTTGCTTATTTTTTAAGGGGAGACCCCTTTGACCCCCGATTTACAGCCTAAGTAACTTTAAAGCGTAGCCCCTTAAGGGCGTTTCGAACCCTCCTAAGTCCTCCCTTCCAAGGGAGGATTCCGAGGCGCTACGCCCTCTGGACACCCGCCAATTGGAAGAACGAAGAAGTTACACAGACGGGCCTGTGTAACTTTCCTGTAGGAGTCGCTTTCGTCCCTTCGGGACACGCTTTACGTTGGTGGTTAGGCGGTGGAATTGTCCCTGCGTGACACCATTCCATGCAGTGCTACGGAATTGTCCCTGCGGGACGCCATTCCGTGTAGTGCAGAGGAATTGTCCCTGCGGGACGCCATTCCGTGTAGTGCGGAGGAATGGTCCCTGCGGGACGCTATTCCGTGTAGTGCAGAGGAATGGTCCCTGGAGGGACGACATTCCTGTGCAGTGCGATGGAATTTGTCCCTAAAGGGACACCATTCCTCAGGGACATTAGACCACCTTTTTGTAATCGGTTCGGGCTAGGTGCTCCCTTTTGAAAGATTTATCAAGATGCCAGACTACATATTTTTGATGATTTCGTCTGCGAAGGCAGAGCATTTTACTTCTGTTGCGCCTTCCATTAGGCGTGCAAAGTCATATGTTACTGTTTTGTTATTGATGGATTTTTCCATACCTTTATAGATAAGGTCAGCCGCTTCTTGCCAGCCTAGATGCTCAAGCATCATAACGCCGGATAGAATTACGGAACCTGGATTTACTACGTCAAGGTCAGCATATTTAGGAGCTGTTCCGTGAGTTGCTTCGAAGATAGCATGTCCAGTTAGGTAGTTGATGTTTGCTCCTGGAGCAATACCGATACCGCCAACTTGTGCTGCAAGAGCATCGGACAGGTAGTCACCGTTCAGGTTCAATGTTGCGATAACATCAAAGTCAGTAGGACGAGTCAATACTTGTTGCAATGCGATATCCGCAATAGCATCTTTAACGATCAACTTGCCAGCTGCTTCAGCGTCTTTTTGAGCTTTGTTTGCTGCGTCTGTACCTTGAGCTTCTTTGATACGATCGTACTCGCCCCATGTAAAGGTTTCGTTAGCGAATTCTTGCTCAGCCACTTCGTAGCCCCAGTTTTTGAACGCGCCTTCTGTATATTTCATGATATTGCCTTTGTGTACAAGTGTAACTGATTTTTTGCCGTGTTTGATTGCATATTCAATTGCTGCGCGAACCAAACGCTTAGAGCCTTCTTTGGAAACTGGCTTAATACCGATACCTGAAGTTTCAGGGAAGCGGATTTTGTTAGCGCCCATTTCGTTTTGAAGGAATTCGATTACCTTTTTCACTTCTGCAGAACCTTCTTGGTACTCGATGCCTGCATAGATATCTTCTGTGTTTTCACGGAAAATGACCATATCTACTAGTTCAGGACGTTTAACTGGTGAAGGAACGCCAGTGAAATAACGAACAGGACGTAGGCAAGTATAAAGATCAAGCTCTTGACGAAGAGCAACGTTCAAAGAACGAATACCGCCGCCGATTGGTGTAGTCAATGGTCCTTTAATAGCAACGATATACTCGCGAATTGCTGTAAGCGTATCTGCTGGCAGCCACTCTCCGTATTCATTGAAAGCTTTCTCACCGGCAAATACTTCGTACCAAGCGATTTTCTTCTCGCCGTTGTAAGCTTTTTCTACAGCTGCATCAAGAGCGCGTTTGGAAGCTTTCCAAATGTCACGGCCTGTGCCGTCACCTTCGATGAAAGGTACGATCGGATTGTTAGGTACTTGAAGAACACCATTGTCGATAGTAATTTTTTCGCCTTCTGTTGGAAGTGCAAATTTTTCAAACTGAGCCATTATATAATTCCTCCTAAAAATTTTATGTGCAAAATGTACTTTATAATACTTTATAAGTATACACCTATACTTTTCGTAAGCAAAACTTACATTATAAGTGTCAGTAACTATTTATTTTTAAAATATGCCAGCTATTATTAGCGTTGGTCGATCGGAACGTATTTCACATTAACCGGACCAACATAGTCAGCACGCGGGCGGATCAAGCGATTGTTTTGATATTGCTCAAGAATATGCGCGCTCCAACCGGATAGACGGCTAATAGCGAAGATAGGCGTAAACAAATCGCGTGGAATTTCAAGCGTCGTGTATACAGATGCGGAATAGAAGTCAACGTTTGGCTTCAAGCCCTTTTGACCCGTAACCATTTCTTCGATTTTAATTGACATTTCATAAAGCTCCATGTTTCCAGTCAGCTTACCAAGCTCACGGGACATTTTTTGCAAATGCTTTGCGCGCGGATCACCGTTTTTGTAAACGCGGTGTCCAAAGCCCATAATTTTTTCCTTGTTCGCAAGCGCGTTGTTGATAAAGCTTTCAACATTAGCTGTTGAACCGATTTCTTCAAGCATAACCATAACGGCTTCGTTCGCACCGCCGTGCAATGGACCCTTCAAAGCGCCAATCGCAGAGGTTACACCAGAATAAATGTCTGACAAAGTAGCAACCGTAACACGAGCTGCGAACGTCGAAGCGTTCAACTCATGATCCGCATGCAGAACTAGAGCTTGATCAAGCGCCTTAACTGCAACTTCAGCAGGTTCATTTCCAGTAAGCATGTATAAGAAGTTGTAAGCAATCGACACGCCTTGTTTAGGAGCTACAGGCTCCTTGCCTTCACGAATACGCGCGAAAGCGGCAATGATTGTCGGCAATTGCGCTTGCAATTTGATTGCTTTCAATTGATTCGATTCTGGAGACATATCGTTTGCAGAGCTGTCATACAAAGCAAGACTGGAAACAGCCGTGCGAAGTGCAGCCATCGAGTTTGTACCTTGAGGATAAAGCTTTATTTGATCAAGAACTCCCGTTGGTACTGCCGCATACTGATCCAGTTGCTTTTGCAGACCATCAAGTTCAGAACGATTAGGTAGTTTACCATACCAAAGCAGGTAGGCAACCTCTTCAAAAGTAGCATTTTCGGCAAGTACATCAATATCGATACCGCGATACGTCAATACGCCATCAATAATCGAGCTGATGGAGGACGCCGCTGCGACAATTCCTTCAAGGCCTTTAGTTGCTGTCATCGTTTTCTCTCCTTTAAGCTGGTGAATTTTACAATAAAAAAGATTCGTTTTGTGCCATGCTTTCTAATCATAAATGATTTTGACAGAAATGTGTACAAAATCGGACATAAAATTGCTTTATCGGCATCATTAATTATTTTTCTCTTTGATTTATCTCCTTACCGCAATGCTTGCTCCAGCAGCATTTTTCCCTATTCACGCCCATTTTAGACCACTTCTGAAAACTATTTTTATTGGAGTGAATATAGTGGTAAAATGTCCAAAGAAGATACATTAACTCTAAATTTGCCGGATCGGAGGCGCTACATGACTGGACAACGCATCGGAATAATAGACATTGGCTCCAACTCCGTCAGACTCGTTGTTTACGAACGGACGTCAAATGGCGCTCACCGCGTTGCAGACAGCAGCAAAAGTTCTGCTAGGCTAAGCGAGCGAGTTGACGATGAAGGTAAACTATCTAACGAAGCGATTGATGAACTTATAGAGACGTTGCTACACTTCACACTAATCTGCGCTCATAATTATACAGAACAAATTCGTGCGGTTGCAACTGCAGCCATTCGCAATGCTAACAATCGAACTGAGATATTGAATCGAATAGAAGCAGCTACCGGGCTTGTCATAGAACTATTGTCCGGAGAAGAAGAAGCTTCTTACGGCTTTCTCGGCATGATTAACTCTCTTAACATTCGCGACGGCTACCTCATCGATATTGGTGGCGGCAGCACCGAGCTCTCGTTGTTCCGCAATCGTTCGCTTATCCACACAATTTCACTCCCTTTCGGGTGCGTAAGCTTTAACAAACGCTTCGGGACGAAAGGAATGCTTAGTGACGAGGAGCTTAGGACGTTAGAAGCGCTGGTATTGGATGCTATTCGTCATGAAGCTTGGATTGGCACTACGCCTGGTCTTCCGCTTGTCGGCGTCGGAGGTACGGTCAGAGGCCTCGGAAAAATGCATCAAGCTATACACAAATATCCTTTCCCGCAAACCCATAATTATCCGATCACCGGCGAACAAGCTGATGAGCTCTTCGAGCAAATACGCAAGCTTCCAATTGACAAAAGGCGTAAGCTTCCGGGCTTGTCCAAAGATCGTGCCGATGTCGTGGTTCCCGGTGTAGCGATACTCCGTGTATTGTTCCGCGCGACCAAAGCTACGCATTACCGTATTTGCGGAGCTGGTTTGCGCGATGGTCTATTCCATGCAACTAGATTCGCTAATCATCCGAAGCTCGACAATGCTCTTACCTACAGCTTGAACAACTTGATTGCGTTGCATCCGGAATCGCCGAGAGCGCATGTCATGCAAGTGAATCGATTGGCGCTTGAGCTCTATGATGCATTAAATTACGTTTACACATTAGATTCTCATTCCCGAACATTATTGGATACTGCTTCGCAGCTTTTCCGAATCGGAGCATCCATTGACTATTACGAATACGCCAGACATTCCTTTTATCTAATCATTAACTCACAATTGAACGGATTGACGCATCGAGAAATCATTATGACAGCTGCAATTGCTTCCTTCAAAAGTAAAAGCCGTGTACGCAATCAAGTTTCACCATACAGAGAGCTGCTGAACGATTTCGATCTTGACACCATTTACAAGCTTGGCATCTTACTGCAGTTGTCTGCTGCTCTAGATCGTACCGAAACGCAAGCCATTGGCCAGATTAACATTCAAGCATTAGGGACACAGCTGCTGCTGTGCCCACTACATCCTAAAAGCTCGCTTGCTGTTGAACGCCGGGAAGTCGAGGAGCTTAGTTCGGAATTTAAAAAGCTCTGGGGAACCGTTCCAACGCTAGATCTTCCTGCTAACCCAGACCCTTCCATGATTCAATAGCTCTCGCTTCAAATTGACTTCGGAATGATTTACTATCACTGACCACATGCTCATATATACCGCTCGATTTTAGCTCTCTAGCTTTTACATTGTCTTTAATATTAAGCTTAAGCATTTTGATCAGTATTTGGCGTAAATTAACGTCAAATACTGGACAAATTAGCTCAATGCGCCTTGTTAAATTACGTGTCATCCAATCCGCGCTGGACAAATAAACTTCCTCTTCCCCGCCATTACAGAAATACATAATTCTCGAATGCTCCAAGAAACGGTCAACGATGCTAATCACTTGTATATTATCGCTTAGTCCTGCTACACCTGGTCTTAGGCAGCATACTCCGCGTACAATTAAAACAATTTTCACACCCGCTTGCGATGCTTCATAAAGCTTGTCAATCATGTCTTGATTCGATAATGAGTTCATCTTCGCGATAATACTAGCAGGCTTGCCGGCCAATGCGTTCACTCGCTCGCGATCAATGAGACGATGCAGCTTTTCTTTTAGATCCGATGGCGCAACACCAAACGCTTTCCATTCATAAGGCGAGGAATAACCTGTCACTTCATTAAATAATGCAGAGGCATCTGCCCCGATAATCGGATGAGACGTAAATAATCCAATATCCGTGTATAATGTGGCTGTGCTGTCATTATAATTGCCAGTGCCTACGTGTACGTAACGACGCAGTGTCCGCTGCTCACGACGTACGACCAGCAATATTTTGGCATGTGTTTTCAACCCTACTAAGCCATAGACAACATGACAGCCAGCTTTCTCAAGCTGTCGCGCCCACGCAATATTCCGTTCCTCGTCAAACCTCGCCTTCAGCTCGACTACGACAGTGACTTGCTTCCCTGCCTCTGCCGCCTTAGCAAGTGCTTGAACGAGCGCAGATTGCCCACTGACGCGATACAGTGTCATTTTTATTGCCAACACATCCGGATCATATGCGGCTTGCATCACAAAATCATTGACCGCATCAAATGATTCATACGGATGGTACATCAATACATCACGCTGACGGATGACCTCAAACATATCGTCTGTATCATCAAACTCACGCGGGTAGACCGGGTCCATCTTCTCATAACGGAGATTATCGTAGCCCGGCAATGAATTTACAAACTTCATTAAAAAGCTCAAATCGAGTGGACCGTCAATTTCAAACAAATTGTCTTCAATCTCGAGCTCTTCCCTGAGCATTTCGAGCGCATAAGGATGAATACCCTTAGCAACCTCGAGACGAACAGGAATGCCCCAGCGGCGACGTCGAAGTTCCTTTTCAATTTCCTCGAGCAGATCCTCCGCATCCTCTTCATTCAACATCAAATCCGCATCGCGCGTCAGTCGGAAGGGGTTAACTGAAAACGGAATATATCCGTTGAACAGCGTGTCAATAAACTTTTCAATCAAATCCTCCAGCAGTACAAACTCCGTTTTTTTACTATTCGTCCTACCTTGTACAGGAACAAAACGCGATAGTATCGAAGGAACTTGTACAATTGCAAAAAACGGCTCTTCCTCCTCGAGATCGCCTTCACGCCTTAACAGTACCGCCAAATACAGCTCCTTCGTATGTACGAGCGGGAAGGGTCTGCTCTGATCGACGGCCATAGGAGTCAGGACAGGAAATACGATTTCGTGAAAATATTCGGATACCGCTTTCGTTTGCGTTGCGTTCAGCTCATCAATAGAACGAATGAAAATGCCTTCACGGCTTAAGCTACGAAATACTTCCCTATATGTACGATATTGATCATTTACCATTTGTGTCGCGCGTTTGATAAGCCTTTTCCAAAGACCGGACGGGGTATATCCAGTAAAATCAGTTTTGGTAAATCCGGCTCTCATTTGAATTTGCATACCGGCTACCCTTACACTCATAAACTCATCCAGATTGCTTGTTACAATCGCCAAAAACTTGGCGCGCTCAAGCAGCGGATTATTGATATCCTGCGCTTCTTGAAGCACTCTGCGATTAAACTCAATCCAGCTTAAATCCCTATTTACATAGTGAGACAAATGCTTGTTCATTTACACGCCTCCTGAAAGGTTTACGACGAAATGAGCATTTGCTTTGGTTTCCTAGCAATTATGCTCGTTAAATACGCCCCTATACGTTCCTATTATGAAGCATGACTATTATAGCAATGTTAACCTTTTGTAAACATGACGTAAAGATTAGAATCTTCCGATTTTAAAATTACCGCTTTTCATTCGTTTCTCGAGCCATTGCAGTAAAATTTGACGATAAAACAGTCGAGTCACCGGAATCAACAGCGTAATCCCTACAATATCAGATAAGAAACCAGGTATTAGGAGCAGAATACCGCCTGCAAGTACACATAAGCCATCCAACAGCATTCGACCAGGTATTTGTCCAAGCTGCATTTGACGCTGTGCTTCCATCCATACCTTGCGTCCTTCCGCTTGGGCTAAAAACGCACCTACAAACCCGGTAATGATCAATATAAAAAAGGTTGTCCAGCCGCCTAACCAAGCGCCGACCTGCAGTATTCCCCAAAGCTCCACAAAAGGTATCAAAATTAATACAGCAAGCAACCATCTGTTCATTGTTTTATCCTCCTAAAAAGTTTTGCGAAGCAAAACTTACTTCGTAAGCATAGGCTTGGTTTTGCGAAGCAAAACTTACTTCGTAAGCATAGACTTGGTTTTGCGAAGCAAAACTTACTTCGTAAGCATAGACTTGGTTTTGCGTAGCAAAACTTACTTCGTTAACAACTCATATAAGTCAGGAAGTACTTTGTTTAAACGCGAAGGCTGCCACTCAGCATTTACCCATACATGCTTCGTTCCACCCTCCACAAGCAGCTCTCCAGGCAGCTGCTGTCCTTCTTGTAGCTCAGCGGCGTGAAAATCAGACATCTCCACCCTTCTTATTTGCGATTCGAAGGAAAGCCGTACAGGCGAGTAATCAGAAATCCGCGTACATACAAGAACGGTATCATCATAACGAGCTGGTATCAAGTAACGGCATTGCAGATCGACAACCGGCAGAAGCAAACCGTGCTCCTCAATCGTTTTGTAATCATAACCCGCATTCCTTATCCATTCTGTACGTCCAACTTCAAACCAGGTTACATAATTACCATGAAATACGACACCCATTTGGTCAGTTTCCTGATAACGGACACGAATAGGATGCATAAACCATTTCGAATTTGATTCCATTAGACCCCTCCTACAACAACTTCATAACGTTATACTTCGCAGAGCAATGATTAACAAAAAGCGACGGTGAGATCACCATCGCTTTTTGTTTCGTTATATTTGTTTAAATAGGCTGCCCTATTATAGTACTTTTGATTGGCCGTGATAAATAACGCCAGTTTCAGCGTAAATCGTTACTTCCATACCATCTTGAAGCAATTCAGTTGCATTCTGTACTCCAAGAATTACAGGGATTCCAAGGTTTAGACCTACAACTGCAGCATGGCTAGTAATTCCGCCTTGCACGGTAATAACCGCTCCCGCTTTTTCAAATGCAGGCATATAATCTTTGTCTGTAGATACAGTAACTAGAATAGAGCCTTTAGTTGTTTTAGCGATAGCTTCCTGAGGTGTAGTCGCCACTACAATTTTACCTGTAGCCGTTTGGCTGCCGATACCTTGTCCCTGTGCCAAAAGCTCGCCGATATGGTGAATTTTGATAAGGTTAGTAGTTCCTGAGCGGCCAACTGGAACGCCTGCTGTAATAACAACAGTATCCCCAAGGCTAAGCAGGCCAGTGCTCATGCCGCCTTTAACCGCGTTTTCGAACATTTCGTCAGTCGTGTCAGCGTCAGGTCCTAAAATAGCCTTTACGCCCCAAATAAGGGAAAGACGACGCATAACTCTCTCATCTGGAGTTACAGCAATGATCGGTGACTTAGGCTTATACTTCGATACCATACGAGCCGTAAAGCCACTTTGTGTCGATGTAATAATTGCTTTCACATTTAGATCAAGTGCTGAGTTAGCCACCGCTTGGCTGATTGCTTCCGTAACAGACGTTTGCTGAGCATTCACTTGTTTCATGAAAATTTCACGATACTCAAGTGATTCTTCCGCGCGCTCCGCAATACGAGCCATTGTTTGTACCGATTCTACTGGGTATCTTCCCGCAGCTGTTTCACCGGAAAGCATAATAGCATCTGTTCCGTCGAAAATAGCATTCGCTACGTCACTTGCTTCTGCGCGAGTTGGACGCGGGTTGCGTTGCATGGAATCAAGCATTTGTGTTGCTGTAATAACCGGCTTACCTACGCGGTTACCTTTTTTGATCATGTTCTTTTGAACGAGCGGCACTTCTTCCGCAGGGATTTCAACACCCAGATCTCCACGAGCAACCATCAAACCGTCAGATACTTCAAGAATCTCATCAAGATTATCTACGCCTTCTTGATTTTCGATTTTGGAAATAATTTGTATGTGGCTTGCGTTATGACGCTCTAGAAGCTCACGAATTTCCAGCACATCGCTTGCTTTACGAACGAAAGAAGCTGCGATAAAGTCTACGCCTTGCTCGATACCGAACACAATATCGTTTGCATCTTTTTCTGTAATACCAGGCAATGAAATTTTCACACCTGGAACGTTAACGCCTTTTTTACTTTTAATTTGACCACTGTTTACGATACGGCATATGATTTCAGTACCCTTTACTTCCTCAACAGTCAATCCGATCAAACCATCATCGATTAGAATCGTGGATCCGATGGTTACGTCCTTCGGAAGGTCAGTGTAAGTAATAGGCACACGATTGATATCTCCCAAAATCTCTTCTGTTGTCAAAGTCACAACATCGCCTTGTGTTAATTCGATCGGCTCTTCTTTCAACTTACCAAGACGAATTTCAGGTCCTTTCGTATCAAGCAGAACGGCTACCGAAGTACCCATCTCAGCATTTGCTATGCGAATGTTCTTGATGCGGTTACCGTGCTCTTCAAAATCACCATGAGAGAAGTTAAGACGAGCAACGTTCATTCCTGCATTAATTAATTTCTTTGTGTTTTCCAACGATTCGCTGGATGGTCCAATCGTACAAACAATTTTAGTTTTACGCATGTTAGGTTTCCTCCGTTTATTGCCTGAATATACTGAACTGCACTTATAATGACACGATTTCCCACTGCTTGTACAGTGAAAAAATCGATTGTACACGAATGTTAGTTTGCCGTTGGTGTCGCTTCGGCTGCTTGATCAGTCTCTACCGAAGCTTCCTTTGTTGCTTGAACACCAGCTGCAGCATGCTCTGAATCACTTTGCACTTCTATCGTTTGCTCCTCAGCAATATGATAAGGACCTATCTTTCTAAATTTATTGTAACGGTCCTCAATCAGCTGCTCAGGGCTTAACAACATCAGCTCTTGCAAATGAACCCACAGCTTTTCTTTGAGCTGTTCGGCTTGAAAAGCAAGGTCGCGATGAGCGCCGCCTCGCGGCTCTGGAACGATGTCTTCAATAACACCAAATTCCAATAAATCCTTTGCCGTTATTTTCATCGCTTCGGCAGCTAAATCAGCCTTTGAAGCATCCTTCCAAAGTATGGATGCAGCGCCATTTGGCGAAATAACGGAATATATCGCATTTTCCAGCATAAGCACACGGTTGCCGACACCTAAAGCTAAAGCGCCGCCGCTGCCGCCTTCTCCAATAACGATACAAATGATAGGCACACCGAAACCAGCCATTTCCCGCAGATTACGTGCAATCGCTTCCGATTGGCCTCGCTCCTCTGCAGTGTTGCCCGGGTATGCGCCCTTCGTATCGATAAACGTAATGATGGGACGCTTAAATTTGTTTGCTTGCTCCATAAATCTTAGCGCTTTGCGAAAGCCTTCGGGATGTGGACTTCCGAAGAAACGCGCGATGTTCTCACGAGTATCCTTGCCACGCTGATGTCCGATTACAGTAACAGGCACACCATTTATTTTGGCAAGACCGCCGACAATAGCTAGATCATCAGCAAAGAGACGATCTCCATGCAGCTCAATGAAATCGGTAAATACCGTTTGGATAAAATCAAGCGATGTTGGACGCTGATGATGCCGCGCCATATGCATTTTTTGAGCAGGAGTCAATTCACTGTACAGCTCGTCTTCCATTTGCTTGCACTTATGCTCCAAACGTAAAATTTCTTCGGAGAAGTCTATCCCCTTCTCCTCGCTTAGGCCTTTAAGTTCAGTAATCTTCTGCCGCAAATCGACCAACGGCTTCTCAAAAGGCAACTCACCCGCCATGGGATATTCCCTCCCTTACGCAATGCATATCGAGCAGCTTTGCCAACGTAGGCTTCATATCTTTGCGGTGCACCACTTTGTCCAACTGTCCATGCTGTAAATTAAACTCAGCAGTCTGGAAGTTTTCAGGCAGCTTCTGACGGATTGTCTGCTCAATGACAATGCGACCAGCAAAGCCAATAAGTGCGCCAGGCTCGGCCAAATTGTAATCGCCCAAGCTCGCAAAGCTAGCCGAAACACCGCCCATAGTAGGATCGGTAAAAATCGAAATAAACAAACCACCGGCACCTTGAAATTTTGACAATGCCGCGCTTGTTTTGGCCATTTGCATTAAACTCAAAATGCTTTCCTGCATCCGAGCACCGCCGGAAGTCGAGAAAATAAGAAGCGGCAGCTGTTTTTCGTGAGCCGCTTCAATTGCTCGAGTTATTTTCTCTCCAACTACAGAACCCATACTGCCACTGAAAAAATCAAAGCTCATGACCGCAACCACAACTGGAAAACCACCGATCATGCCTTCTCCAGTTATAACCGCGTCGCGCAGATTCGATTTACTCTTCTGCTGCACAAGCTTGCTTGCATAACCCGGAAAGGAAAGCGGATCGACGGATTCCATATAAGCGTCATATTCAATCAAGCTGCCTTCATCAAGTGTCATACCGATTCGTTCCCATGCATTCAATCGGTAATGATGTCCACATGATGAGCAGACCTTTAAATTCTTTTCTAGCTCTTTGCTGTACTGAATGGTGCCGCATTTGGAGCACTTATTCATTATGCCTTCCGGAATATCACGTTTACGCTCCGAAGGTATGGTCGCATATTTCTTCTTTGTAAATAAATCTTTTATCTGCACGTGTGACACCTCTCAAGGCGCAATAGTATAGAGCTAACCATCATGACCGCATAATGGAGTTGAAAACTTCCTGAACTTCCTCCAGCTCGCCAGACGGAACTAGTATCTCGTATTGCTGTTTAGACAGATTAACAGAACGGACCTTCACCAGAAAACCTTCCTCTGACAGCCGCTTCTTGATGTTATCTGCGATTTTTGCTGTTGGTGCGATATAAATGACCGTCCACATTATGGTACCTCCTGAAAACTTTGCAGCAGCAAAGCTCACTTCCTAAGCATAGCTATTTCCCGGTAACAGGCCATATGATCTCATAATGATACCATAGTCATGGCGAATCCGGCAAATCATACCGGACAGCTTTTGGGTCCTGATGAGCAATTCTCGCGGACGCTGCTGCGGCTAATCCCGCTACCAAGTCATCCAAAAACACGTGAATTCGTTCGCCCTTCATGTTCAGTTGACGAATAATGCCGGGTTTTACTTTATCTAAATATCCGAAACTCGTCAATCCAATCATTCCATAAACATTTGTAATTCCAAGCGCGAGCGTTTCGTCAACGCCATATAGTGACTCGTCATTTTCCATAATAGACTGCAGCGGTTCAGGCAACAAACGGCGCTCTGCGAGCTCATCAAGTGCTATGCCTGTATACATGACATATTGCACCTCTCTTTTCTCCAGTACCGTTCGCACGCTTTCCTCGCATTCCTCCATTGTTAAGTCGCCATTGTATGGACGCTGCAGCGTATATACAATCTCCGTCACATCAGCAACCGACACACCGCGTTTCAGAAGCCATTTCTCGATCCCTGTCATCATGCAAATCCCCTCCCGTAACTGCTTGTACGTTCATCTCAGAAACAGGGCGAACCGGCGGTGAGTAATCTCACTTTTGTATGCCGTTTTCGCTTGTATCTCTATACATATGCGCGTACAAGCTATTACGTGCCTGTCAAATAAAAACATTTTTCGGCAAGCGTAAACGGCTGTCACCGTATACTACGGAATTTATAAGAGACAGGTTTGCTTCAATGCTGCAAGGGATCAACTATTTTATAACAATCGCGCCTTCCCCGAACAGCTGTTCAACGGCGCTAACAAGCTGTGGAGATGGCTTCACCCGATAGTTATTACTAAGCGCTATGGACTTCTGTCCCTGCTCATAAAATAAAACCGTATCGAGCTGACCCGCATGAGTCGATAATAATTGCTTGAGCTTATCCAGCATATCCGGCTGTTCATGGGCCGCCGCGATCTTAATGTAAACGCGCTGCCGTTTTCTTTCTGCTGGCTGCTGACGTTCTGGAGCAGCTTGATCCGCTTGCTTCTGCGGCGTCTCCGATACTGTCCTATGTATTACTTTCTCGGCAGAGCTCGTACGCGATGCGCGAGCTTTCGCCTGCCGCTGCAAACGTCTCACCTGATCAGCCAGGTCAATGCCTGTAGAATTAAGAGGAACAATATCTTCGACAATCAGCTTAAAGTCATCATCCTGCTGCTGAACCGTTGCCTGGACGATTACTAGACCGCCCTTCTCAAGCTTGCTCTCGCACCGTTTCCAAACGGCCGGAAACACAACGGCTTCCACTCGCATAATGCGGTCCTCCAGCTCGAGAAAACCCATCGCGTTGCCTTTTTTATTCGTAAAAGGCTTGAGTGATACAATCATGACTCCGACAATTGCTATCGAACCATCCGGTGCGTCATTAAGCTCAACCAATCGATCGAGACCCAGCAATTCGAGCTGCTGCTCCGCGTCATCAAGCGGGTGGCCCGACAAATACAATCCTAGCAGTTCACGCTCGAATTCCAGCTTCTGAGAGATGGTGAACGGCCGTACATCCGGCAGCTCTACGTCCCAGTTTTGAACTTCCTCTAATCCAAACATCTCGATTTGCAGCTCTTCGCTTTCTTTGCGCCATTTGAGCGCGGCTTCAACTGTCTCCTCAAGCGCGGCTAAAAGCTGTGCCCGGTGACTTGGAAGAGAATCGCAAGCTCCTGCTTGAATAAGCGACTCCAGCACTCGTTTATTTACTATGCGTAAATCAACACGCCTGCATAGATCAAGCAAGCTATCAAATGGTCGTTCTCCGCGTTCCTTCTTCAGCGCTTCAATCGCCTGTGTGCCTACATTTTTGATAGCTGCCAATCCAAAACGAACTGCCTTTCCTACGGGCGTGAATGAAACGCTGCTTTCATTCACATCTGGCGGCAGCACCTCAATCCCCATCCTGCGGCATTCATCCACGTATTCCGCCGTCTTCCGTTGATTGCCATTTACAGAAGCGAGCATAGAAGCCATAAAAGGAACCGGATAGTGCGCCTTCAGCCACGCTGTTTGAAACGCTAGCACGCCATAAGCCGCTGCATGGGCACGAGGAAAGCCATAATCCGCAAAACGTACAATCATATCGTAGACATGATTCGCCTCTGCTTCCGAATAGCCTTGTCCCAAGCTGCCCTTTACAAAATGTCCTCGTTCCTCATCCAGCACCTCTCGCTTTTTCTTAGATACAGCTCGGCGCAGCAGATCTGCTTCTCCAAGCGAAAAGCCAGCCATCAACGAAGCAATTTGCATAATTTGTTCTTGATACACAATGATTCCGTAAGTATCAGCAAGCACCGTCTCAAGCGTAGGATGCGGGTACTCGACTGTAATTTGACCATGCTTGCCTTGAATGTATTTGGGTATAAACTCCATCGGTCCCGGGCGGTACAAAGCTAGTACCGAGACGATATCCTCAAATCCCGTAGGCTTCATTTCACGTAAAACACGCCGCACTCCCGCCGACTCCAGCTGAAAGATACCCGTTGTATCGCCGCGACCAAGCATCGCGTACGTATCAGGGTCTGCATCGCTTATCATACGAAAATCAATTTCTTTGCGGTAAAGCTCCTTCACCCAGTGCAGTGTGCGTTCTAAAATCGATAATGTACGAAGTCCGAGAAAGTCCATCTTGAGAAGACCGATTGCTTCTAAATGCTCCATTGAATATTGGGTTAGAGGTATCTTCTCGCTTCCCATCTGCAAGGGGGCATAATGTGTGAGCGGCTCCTGCGAAATGACAACACCTGCCGCATGCGTTGAAGCATGGCGAGGCATGCCCTCAACTTTCATGGCCATTTGAAGCATGGCATTCGTTTTGGGCTGACGCTCACAGGCTTCTCGCAAGTCCGTACTCATGCGAAGTGCTTCCTCAAGCGTAATTCCTAATTGATTTGGTATTAGCTTCGCCGCGCGATCTACCTCTTGAAAAGGTACATTCATCGCGCGGCCGACGTCCCGTACAGCAGCCTTCGCTGCCATAGTACCGAATGTGATGATTTGTGCTACATGATCGTCCCCGTATTTGGCTGCCACATAGGCAATTACTTCATCCCGCCGTTCATCATTGAAGTCGATATCAATATCGGGCATCGTAATTCGCTCCGGATTAAGAAAGCGTTCAAACAACAGCTTATATTTAAGGGGATCGACATCGGTTATTTTCAAAGTATAGGCAACCAAGCTGCCCGCAGATGAGCCCCTTCCGGGACCGGTGCGTATTCCCCGCTCATGTGCAAATCGAATGAAGTCCCATACGATCAAAAAGTAATCGCTAAAGCCCATTTTATCGATTACGGAAAGCTCATAATCCAGACGCTTCTCCGCCTGCTTGCGGTATTCCGCATCGTTGATCCACTCTGTTAATCCTCCATATCGAGCCATCAGCCCATCGCGGCAGAGCGTTATTAGATACTCCGATGAGCTCATACCTGCCGGAACTGGACTGAATACCGGAAGCGGCGCGCGGCCAAGCGTTAGCTCAAAGCTGCATTTATCGGCGATTTCCGCTGTATGAGCCAATGCTTCCGGAACATGGCGGAACAGCAATTCCATTTCGTCCGCTGATTTCATATAAAGCTGATTGGTAGGCATTCGCATTCGATCGGCGTCATCAACCGTTTTGCCTGTTCCGATGCAGAGCAGCACGTCCTGTACAGCAGCGTCTTCCTGTCTTAAGTAATGAACATCATTTGTCGCCGCTAGCTTGATACCAGTCTCACTCGCCAACTTGATCATCGCTATCGCGACTTTCTTCTGGTCGATCATTCCGTGATCCTGGAGCTCCAAATAGAAATCGTCCCCGAATATATCCTTATAGCGTAAAGCCGCATTACGCGCTTCATCATGTCGGTCATGAAGCAAATGCTGTGAAATCTCGCCGCCTAAACAGGCGCTTAAACAAACAAGCCCTTCCGAATATTCGCGAAGAACCTCCAAGTCCACCCTTGGCTTATAGTGGAAACCTTCTAAGTGTGCGATCGTGCTTAGCTTCATTAGGTTTCGATAGCCTGCTTCGTTTTTGGCTAATACGATCAAATGATAGGTGGGATTCTCTTTACGTGTGCCTTTCTCAAAGCGTGAGCCAGTCGTTAAATACAGCTCACACCCAATAATCGGCTTGATGCCGTGTGCTGTGCACGCTCGGTAAAACGGTACCGCTCCATACATAACGCCATGGTCGGTTAAGGCAAGCGCCTTCATGCCTAGCTCCGAGGCTCTCGCTGCTAGATCGCGGATTCTCGCGGCGCCATCGAGCAGGCTAAATTCGCTGTGAACGTGCAAATGCACGAAAGATTGTTTGTTGTCAGCTCTCATCGCAACCGTTCCTTTCCGCTTCATCCGAATTAGTTACTTCTATTTTATCATAATAGAGGTGGACACGCCCATAGAATGGTAGCAGTGAGTTTTGCTTCCGCAAAAATAGCCTCTCCGTATTGGATCTAGAAAGAATGTCATGTGGGAATGAGGGAAACTCAATTTTTAGTGAGGCTAATCTCATTAAAAACAAGCATGGAGAGTGCAGTGTTCTATATTGTGAGGAAAACCTCACTCCCCATGAGGGTAGCTTCATCGCTAGTGAGGTTTTCCTCACTAATACAAAAAATGAGAAACAGTTGCTTTTAATATAGTGAGGCTAACCTCCTACTTATTGAGATTTCCCTCACGTACCTACGAAACTCGTCCATAGTGGTTCGCCTGTCTAACATCAATTCATAATTAAAGTAGGAAGTAAGCTGTTTAGATGGCTCAAGGAAGTCCTTGTTCCATTTTACTCGGGGAATGCCGCAAGGCTATTAAACTTTAAGGAGGAGAAAATAATGAGCTATTTTTTGTCCAAGGCAGGACTTGATTTCTTCATTGCTTTCGGAGTTGTGATGGGTGGCTCGATGCTCGCGGGTATTGGATCCGTCTTTATGCTTCTCCCGCCAGGCACCACTATGCTGGATACTGCTGCAAGATTAAAAATATGGGCTATCGTTGCCGCTATCGGCGGGTCGATTGATCCGGTCAGAGTCATTGAGAGCAATATTATGGCCGGTCAGTTGTCCCCAGCTGTCCAGCAGATTTGTTATATTTTGATTGCTTTTCTTGGGGCTCATTTAGGAACGGAACTCGTTCGCTTAATATGCAAAGGAGTCGTATAGGCGATGCGAGTTCCGCCATTTGATCGTTATGTGAGAGGCTTGCAATTGATTGGGGTGCTGATGCTGGGCATCGTTATCGGGGCAATCCTTTATAATTCCATTTATGTCGCTCAGTTTGAAAAGCTGGTTTCTCTAAAGAGTGAGCTTGAGGTACAGCTTGACCAATATGAGCTGGATATTAAACAACTAAAAAAGTTCAAAAATCAGCATACGGTTATTAAAAGCATCCTTCCTCGTATTGAGGAGGAGGCCGGTCAAAATCCAAACAAACCAGACCTCGATAATGCAACAGAGGTCGAGCTTCTTAAACGTATCAAAGAGGATCTATCCAGCTTTTACGGTCAAAGCGTTTACGAAATTGATTCCAACGCGCTATTCGCCCGCAAAATACTAGAACGCAAAGTGTATACCGATGTGTATAACAAAGATTATATGATCGAAGTAAAGACCGTGCTTATTGCCGAAAACGTGCTCCATGTGTGGGTTAAGGTTCGAATCTACGCGAAGCCTCCGATCTAAAGCGCTCGGCAGCGTTTCGTGATACAATATAAGCTGTCTACTCACTATTTTAATGCTGCCATCACATTTAAGGAGCTGCTTCACAATGACAATGGACCAACTGATGCAATGGCTATTGGCGCCTGGTATATTCATTACCTTGATTCTTTCGGCTATATTCAGTTTCAAGTCACGGCGCTCAGCCGACGCAAGAAGTCGCGGTGTTTTCACTGCTAGAATGAACGTGAGCATGGGAATTATGCTGCTGCTCATTGCAGCCGTCCAGCTGTTTATGTCCGGCGAATCCACTCTCCGTATCGTAATCGGAGCTATATTCATGCTGCTCGGCGTGTTCAATCTATTTGCAGGATTGCGCAATCTTAGCGCTTACCGCGTGATGAAGGGTTAGTTCAGCTATTAGTAGGGATCAATCATCTGAGCCGTCAACATCGCTTTGGCGGCCAAACCTTTCATATCCTTCACTTCGATTTCAAGCTTCGTAAATTTCCGGCTCATCTCGAGCGCCCGAGGTATAATCGTAATTTCACTGTCAATTTGAACTGGTCTTACAAAATAAGTAGTCATACTCTCGAGCAAATAATCCCGCTTCGCCGTATCCCGAATCATTCTGCGAGCCGCTTGTGTCATTAATGTAGCAAGCAGTCCTTCCGAAACCATTCCTAGCGCGCCGGACATTTGCGGCGTAATTGTCCCTTTATAGGCAATTCCAAGCTCATCTTGACCTTGAAGCGTTGCATCTACGATAAAACCTGACCACATCAAGTCCTCAAACGTTTCTCCGGATTCGGGCTGTTTACCTGCGAATCGCATCGCGTCGAGCACCTCTTGTCTCGTAACAACGCCGAGCAGCTTACGATGTCTATCGACAATCGGCAGCAGATCAATCCCTTCCGCGGCCATCGTATGCGCGGCTGAGGTGACGGTAATATTCGGCGCTGCCGTAATGGGCTGCTTTGTCATAAGTCGATCAACAGATCCTTCACCCGGCGAGCCTACCGCGTCCTTAGCTGTCATCATACCTATAACCTTGCTTCGCTCGTCTACTACTGGAAATCGTGAATAACCGGTTTCTTTAGAGAGCTTATGAAAGTCGAGTATAGTATTGCTTGCATGCAAAACATCCGCCGGTCGACTAAACGTCACAATATCCTCAATCAGCATAATCTTCCGTTTAATAAGCCGATCATACATCGCGCGGTTAATCATTGACGCAACTGTAAATGTATCATGGCGGGAAGACAGAACAGGAAGTGCCCGCTCATTGGCTAGTTCAATCACTTCAGGACTCGGTTCGAAGCCACCGGTAATAAGCACACCCGCCCCTTCTTCCAGAGCACAGCGATGCGCATCGATTCGGTTACCGACAATAAGCAAACTCCCTTGGTCAATGTAGCGAAGCATCGCATCCAGCTCCATCGCGCCTATAACGAACTTATGAAGGGTTTTGTCTGAGCCTTCCGCGCCGCCAAAAAGTCGCCCTTCAACAATCTCAGCAACCTCGCCAAATGTAAGCTGATCAAGCGCCTCCCGGCGTTTGCGATCGATCCGAACGGTTCCGATACGCTCCTTCGTACTAACAAGACCCGAGCTTTCCGCTTCTTTAATCGCTTTGTATGCGGTACCTTCACTAACACCTAGATCTTTTGCGATTGCCCTCACCGATATTTTTGTTCCAATCTTCAAGCTTTGAATATAGTGCATGATTCGCTCATGCTTTGTACTCGTTTCGACTCCCGTTCCAATTAGATTCACCTTTATTCCTCCGTCCCACGTACTATCATCTCATCTCATTATAGGAGAAAGCGAGAAACAAGTCATGTTCCTGCAAGGACTGTACGGGAAATCATTTATACCACTGCAAAATTACCTTCTCTACTTTCAGCTTCCCATCGATAATTTGATCATGTTTGCCCTTTAGCTTCCATTTTTTGAATAGCTGCTGAATCGTTTGCACGTTTATCGCAATCTCAGCACCCTCCATAATAAATGCATGCCAATCGTATGCAATAGGTATTGGATAACGTAAGGATTGGATCAGAAGATTATCAAATTCAATGGTTTGCGGGGGAATTTCTTCATATACGTTAGAGAATAAAAATGAGCCTTGTTCACTGAAGGGTCTTGAGATGTATTCCGATTTAATATCTATTACATACTCTACGATTTGAGTATGCGGATTCACGCGACAGCTGAACGAACCTCGAGCCGTCACTGTTTTGCCAACACGATGGGATAATTGATAAGTCAATTGAACAAAAAAAGGGACATTGCAATAATACTCACGAACTTTACGAAAAAACTCAAATTCATCAACCATCAGTCTACCTCCTCACAGCATTCTGACTTGATCAGTTGAAATCGTCCTATTTCCCTATTACTTCCTATCCGGTAAATGGTAAAACGATCCTTTTAAGGTAATGACAATAATAGAATCATACTTTTTTACACAATTATAGTAAATAGTCCATCTATTAGTCAATGACTATAGTCATTAAAAATAATATACTCTATAGAATGTTGTTGGTGAGCTAGTAAAGCTCTATCGTTAGGCTGAGGTGACATAATGAGTGGGATTTCAGAGCTTATAGGAGAAAACATTCGGCTGCTGAGAAAAGAAAGAGGTCTCAGTCAGGAGCAATTGGCTCTACGCGCGGAAATAAACGCGTCATATATGGGGCAGGTCGAACGTGGAGAGAAAAATCCAACAATAGATGTGCTCAGCAAAATCGCGCAAGCGCTTAATAAGCCAATTGAACAAATCGTAAATGTGACAATTGACAGTCAATTAGCAAATCACGACAACAGCTATGCCGATAAAATCGCGCATCAATTAATCGGGCTTAGTGTGAAGGAACAAGAAGCCGTATACAAGTTTGTGAAACAGCTCGTACAATTTAAAGAGATAGAGTAAGCATAATCGGCAGTAGCCGTCCTTTATGGAAATAGCATGTATAGCTATGAAAAAAAGATGCAATGGCAATTAACGGAGGCCACTGAAAAAGTCTATATCTTATAAACAGGATACCCTTCCTCGATTTTTACGAGGAAGGGTATCCTGTTTTCCTATATAATTAAATTATTAATTTCAGGTGGTGTC
>NZ_JBWDNM010000014.1:0-233938 GCF_056269185.1 Paenibacillus sp. J31R122 | reverse complement strand
GGACGGGATAAGCGCTGAAAGCATCTAAGCGTGAAGCCCCCCTCAAGATGAGATTTCCCAGTATGTAAGACCCCTTGAAGACGACGAGGTTGATAGGTTCGGGGTGGAAGCGCAGCAATGCGTGGAGCTGACGAATACTAATCGGTCGAGGGCTTATCCTAAATAAGTTTGCATGGACCCATACATCCAGCAGACAAACAGCTAAGGTTCAGGAAGACTACTTTCGTATCCAGTTTTGAAGGCGCAATTTTCTTGTGACTATATAAG
Source organism: Paenibacillus sp. J31R122 (assembly GCF_056269185.1). Taxonomy (NCBI): domain Bacteria; kingdom Bacillati; phylum Bacillota; class Bacilli; order Caryophanales; family Paenibacillaceae; genus Paenibacillus; species Paenibacillus sp. J31R122. The sequence goes on along the minus strand of NZ_JBWDNM010000014.1, from coordinate 233,671 downwards.
CAATTAACTCACATTTGTGATTATTGCTCAGTCTATGAGATTCGCTTTTCAACCTCGGATTTATCCGAAGCTTACATATGGAGCTGTGGTGTAGTGGCCCAACATGCCTGCCTGTCACGCAGGAGACCGCGGGTTCGAATCCCGTCAGCTCCGCCATTTAAAATAATGAAATACAAATTTTGTTGGGGATTAGCCAAGCGGTAAGGCAACGGACTTTGACTCCGTCATTCTCAGGTTCGATCCCTGAATCCCCAGCCATCTATATGCGGAAGTGGCTCAGCGGTAGAGCATCGCCTTGCCAAGGCGAGGGTCGCGGGTTCGATTCCCGTCTTCCGCTCCATAATTTTCAAATGACAAATCCTTGCGATGCAAGGTTTTTTTATTTTCCGATTTCTATTTGCATATAGTTGGGTAACCTAATACAAACCGAAAGGGATATCATTAAAAAATAATGATATCCCTTTGTTGAAATATAAGAAGGTATAAGTTTCAACTTTTACTCGGCTCATATTTCTACGTGAAACGAGCTTATGCTGCCAAAGACGGCGATGGCCGTTTACACTTGTAAGATAAGGTATGGAGGTATAAGGTGATGCGGAAATTAGTTTTTTTTGTCGGTGGAGCCGGTGCGGGAAAGACGACCTTTGCCAAGGCTTTAGCTAGGCGGCGCGGAGCCGTCTTGCTTGATATGGATACCTTGCTCAGGCCGGCGGCAGTAGCGCTGATGACGCAAGCAGGGCTTGATCCGAGCGATAGAGATTCAGCTGCCTACAAAGCTCTATGCCGCGATCTAGGCTACCGTATTACAATGGATGCTGCGTTGGAGAATATAGACCTTGGAACGGACGTATTAGTTGTTGGGCCCTTCACCAAGGAAATGGCAGCTCCGCATTGGATCGAAACGGAGCTGGCGTTAATTGGTGCGACTCACCATGATGTAGAGGTGAAGGTCATTGTCGTAACTCTCCAAGATGAGCAGCATTATTTTAATCGCATCAAGCAAAGAGGCTCGGAATTAGATGAATGGAAGCTGACGAATTGGAATGAATTTAGTCAGTCGCTATCAGCTAGGGAATTGAAATGGAATATTCCTGCACGATTGATCTATCACATCGATAATTCGCAAGCATTAAAGGACGAGAAAATATCAGCGTTAGAATGGTTTGTTTACGGACCATCTGATTAAGCAGTCAAGCTCCTATGAACTTATCTTAACGCGCCTAGCTCGGCAAAAAGCTTCTTTGTCTGAGCGGGCTCTTTGTCGTTGTATATGACATATTTATCCTTAAGCTTAAACAAAATATAGGGCTGCGAATTTTTGAATATATACAGCTTTGTAGGGCCGTAGCTTTCTAGTGAGAAGTTGCCTCTGGCATACTCAGCAGTAGCTGTCCCGTTGGTTCTAAAACCTGTCGGAATCGTATCGGCAAGCGTTAAAATTTGAACATCCTCAATGTCAAAGCTGTACGTGTACATGGGATAAGTAATCGTTATTTTGCCATTATCCTCGATTTCAAGCGTAGGCGAGGTATAATCGGACTGTACTGCAAAGACGCTGACCAGGATGATAACAATTGCAGTAAGTAATATAGCGCTGTATTGGATGATCTTCCCTGTTTTCGTAGCTAAATTAAGGGTTTTTCCAATCCCGATACGCTTTGGTACCAGAACGCTTTTATCATTAGGGTTGTTATAAGTAAAACCATATTGCCAATATTCGTCGTCATCGGTATAAATGGTTTTATCAACTACGCTTGCTAAGCTGTTCTCAATTGTTTTTACTTTATTATGAATAAATAAAATACCGATAAGTGGGACTAAAGAAAGAATAATAAAGCTCAGCATCGATAGCACAGGGCTAATTAAACTTGAATTTTTCAAAATAGAATAAGCGACAATAGCGATACAGCTCTCGTAGATGGCGATCCATAGCCATAAGATTGACCAATAACGTTTGCTTGCGCTGTTGATTGCCGCATTTAGATTATTATTTTCGCTGAACATTTTTGTTTTCATTTTGCTGAAAGCCAGATACATAATAAACAGAATGACGATCATGCTTAATGAAGCGATTCCCGTGACTTTTAATAGGGGATTGGATTCCTGCGATCCTATAAAAATCGGAATAAGAGCAATAATGACCGGGATAATAAACCAGTAGGGCGAGATGATCTGAATTGCCTTTAAACGAGATACCTCGGTATCGACATTTACAACTCGTTTCTCCCCAACAAACCAATTCTGTTCTCTTTTTAGCAATGCTATCTGCATATGAGTCCTTTTGAACGGAATTTTTGACGTATAAATTACGCCGAAAATCCACAAAAACGTATAAATCAGTGCCATAGAGAAGTAGCTTGCGATAAAAAATAAGGGTAATACAAAAAGCATGGCTATTACGCTATAGATGATATATGACTTTTTGTAGCCCAGCTTGAATTGATTAATACGTTCGTCCTTAAGCGCATGATCGGGCAAGCTGACACCAAATAAAATATTGTTGTTTGGCCTAGTTTGTCGCCAATAGATCATAAGGATGGCAGCATAGGTGATTAAAATAGGGATAAGTAGCAAGATCACGTTCAAATGTGTGGCTCCTATTCTGTAATTATAATAATTACGGGTGCTAGTCTCGTATAAATGTCAGATAATATACGGATGAGTTAGGCTAATTTCAAATGCGTCGACGACCACCGCGTTCACGCATACAGTAATACAAATCATCCAACTTGTCAAAAAAGTGCTCCGCGAAATTTGGACATTTGAGCGTTTGAACCATTATAATAAAGAGTAATGGACACGGGTATTATCCAACTAACAACTTCAAGGAGCTACTTATATGATACGTTTTGGGATTATCGGCACGAACTGGATTACGGAGAATTTTATCGAAGCAGCAAGGGAAGCAGGAGGCTTTGCTTTAACGGCTGTTTACTCTCGCAACGAGGAAACGGCTAGTACCTTTGCAACCAAGCATGGAATAACTCATATTTTCACAGATGTTGAAGCTATGGCCGCAAGTGGAGAAATCGATGCTGTCTATATCGCAAGCCCGAACTCCTTCCACTCGTCACATGCTATTACGTGCATGAATCAAGGTGTTCACGTGCTTTGTGAGAAGCCGATAGCATCGAACGCCAAGGAATTACATCAGATGATAGCGACGGCAAAGGCTAATAATGTGCTGCTGATGGAAGCGTTAAAATCTACATTTCTTCCTAGCTTTAAAGCGATCCAAGAGAATCTACATAAAATAGGAACGGTCCGTCGTTATTTTGCGAGCTTTTGCCAATATTCCTCGAGGTATGATGCTTATAAAGCTGGCAACATACTTAATGCGTTCAATCCTGTATTCTCCAATGGAACATTAATGGATCTTGGCGTGTACTGCATTTATCCGCTAGTCGCTTTATTCGGAAAACCAGAAGCTGTGAAAGCAACAGCCGTTATGCTGGAATCTGGTGTCGATGGGGAAGGCAGCATGGTGCTCCAGTATCCGAATATGGACGCGGTTCTTATGTATTCGAAAATAACCTATTCCTCGCTGCCTTCAGAAATTCAAGGGGAAAACGGAAGCATCGTGATCGATAAAATTAGCGACTCTGTAAAAATCGAGATTCAATATCGTGACGGCACAAAAGAAGATATATCACGGCCGACTCGAAGCAATTCAATGTTTTATGAGGTGGCGGAGTTTATAGAGCTCATTAAGGCAGGACGGACGGAGTCATCGGTGAATACCTTTGAAAATTCCTTGGCGACATTAGAAATCGTGGACGAAGGCAGAAAACAGATCGGACTCGTTTATCCGGCAGATTTGAATAATTAAGCAATGATAGGTTAAGCCTCCCGAGCTTGGGGGGCTTTTTTTGTATACGTATAGGTTTCTATGATAACCATGACCTATAGCCTATTTATGTAAAACCCTCTTGACTTTATTCTTGTAAATGTCATAATGATAATATCAAATCGAAACAATAACAAATGAAATTGAGCAGGTGAGATGTATCAATGGGTGATAACGAATCTACTTATTCTGCAAGCCATTACCGTACACCTGATGGAGCTCCCGCAGATATCGTTATTTTCACAATAGTTTCAACGGAAAAGCAATCGACGAAGAAAGCGCTGCCTTCACGAGAGCTGCAGGTGCTGTTGATTCAACGGAAAATATGGCCGTATGAAGGAAAATGGGCGCTGCCAGGTGGATTTGCGAAGGAGACGGAAACGCTGTACGAATGTGCGAAGCGTGAGTTGAAGGAAGAAACAGCTATCGGTGATGTTCATATTGAATATTTCAACGTGTATAGCGCCCCCGGACGTGATCCGCGCGGATGGATCATCTCACACGCATTTCTAGCGCTTGTTAACGAGCGGGTGCTGGAGAATCGCCAAGCAGCAGTTGATGCTGCGGATGTAAGGCTGTTCTCGGTGGAAGAAGCGTTGAAGATGGACTTGGCTTTTGACCATCGTGAAATATTGACGGACGCTTTGAAAGAAATTCGCAAGAAGATGATGACAACGACAATTGCCAAGCAATTTCTTCCCGATGAGTTTACAATCAGTGAGCTTTATCAGGTTATTCAAACCGTTGTGCCTGCTTTCGAGGAACGAAACTTTATTCGCAAAATTACGTCAACACAGAGTCGTAAAGGTATCATTGAGGAATCGAGGAATGAGAACGGTGAATTAATGCATTCCAATCAATATTCTCAGCGAGCAGCACAATTGTACCATTTTACCGATGTGGAACCACAGTTATCTATTTATAGCTGACCGGAGACAAGGAGAATGATGACATGTTGAAGTTGAATGGATTTGAGCTTAACGTTAAGCAGTTTCCCAATGGGGAGACGATGGTGAACGGTGATGAAATTGTTGTGCATATGGCGGATTTCAATACGATTACATGGAAGTATGAGAATGACGGCGATCTTATTAAGCTGATGTTTGTGAAAAATTACTTGGATGACAGACGAGTCGCGTGTGCTTTAACGATATACTACATGCCCTATAGCAGAATGGATCGAGTAGAAGGGACATCGGCGTTTACATTGAAATATGTATCCGCGTTTATCAATCGATTGAATTTCGAGACGGTTACCATCATAGAGCCGCACTCTGACGTATCTCTAGCGCTTATAGATCGCAGTATTGGCAAGTATCCAACTATTCAATTGCTGGAACGAGTTGTTGCAGAGGTTGGCTTTAATCCAGAACAGGATTACTTATTTTACCCTGATGCTGGCGCGCAGAAGCGTTATAGCAAGGTAAATGGCTACAAGCAGCTTGTTGGCTTTAAGGTTAGGGATTTTCAGACGGGTCAAATTATAAGCCTGGATGTAGTAGGGAACGTGGACAGCAGAGGCTTCAAAGCGATTATAATTGATGATCTTTGCTCCTATGGCGGGACCTTTATGCGCAGTGCAGAGAAGCTGAAGGAAATAGGAGCCTCCGAGGTGTACTTACTAGTTGGACACTGTGAAAATTCGATTTATAAAGGTGAAATATTGGAAACGGCTTTAATTGATCAGGTGTTTACGACGAATACGATATTGGAAAAGTCAGAGCACGAAAAAATTCACGTATTCGAAATCGGAGGGATTTAACATGAACCAACCATTCGTTTATCCAGCAACGCTTCTATGTGATTTTTACAAGGTAAGCCATAAAAATCAGTATCCGAAAGGGACTGAGCTTGTCTATTCGACCTGGACTGCGCGTACGAGCCGTCTCGAAGACATTAATGAGGTTGTGGCCTTTGGCTTCCAATCGTTTATTAAGCAATATATGATCGATTATTTTAATGAGCATTTCTTCGCAAGAACAAGGGAAGATGTAGCGGCAGAGTACAAGAGAGTCATTCAATTCGCGCTTGGTACGCCAGAACCCGATGCGACGCATATCGAAGAGCTGCATGATCTCGGTTATTTGCCTATCAAAATTAAGGCTGTCAAAGAAGGTACGCTAGTTCCGATAAAGGTGCCGATGCTGACTGTTGAAAATACGAAACCGGAGTTTTTCTGGCTTACGAATTATTTGGAGACGCTGATGTCTTGCCAATTATGGATGCCTGCTACTAGCGCCACACTCGCATTCGAATATCGTAAAATTCTTGAAGGGTTCGCGCTTCAAACGAATGGCGATACGGCGGGTGTACCGTTTCAAGGACATGACTTCTCTATGCGGGGGATGGGATCGCTTGAATCGGCGCTTGGCAGCAGTGCGGGACATCTGATTTCGTTTACAGGTACGGATACAATTCCAGCAATTCTATATTTGGAAAACTACTATAACGCAAATATTGAGAATGAATTGGTAGGCACCTCGATACCGGCGACGGAGCATAGCGTCATGTGTGCGCACGGACGAGATGAAATGGCATCGTACCGTTATTTGATCAAGGATGTCTATCCAAATGGATTTGTCTCGATTGTATCGGATACATGGGATTTGTGGAGTGTGCTCGATGTCGTTATCCGTGGTCTGAAGGAAGATATTATGAGCAGGGATGGCAAGGTCGTTATTCGTCCTGATAGTGGAGATCCAGTCAAAATCATTTGCGGGGATCCAGATGGCGAGAGCGAGTTCGAGCGTAAAGGTGTCATTGAAATACTATGGGATATTTTTGGCGGAACGACAACGGCTAAAGGCTTCAAACAGCTGGATAGCCATATTGGAGCAATTTATGGCGATGCGATTACGATCTCGCGCTGCCAGGAAATTTGTGAGCGTCTAGCTGCCAAAGGTTTTGCTTCGACCAATATGGTATATGGAATCGGCTCGTACACTTACCAATACAACACACGTGATACATTCGGATTCGCTTTGAAATCGACCTTTACGATTGTTAACGGTGAAGAACGCAAAATTTACAAGGATCCAAAGACAGATAACGGTGTCAAAAAATCGCAAACAGGCCTCGTTCTTGTTACGAATCAGGATGGCGCAATCACCTATACAGATAATTTGTCGGTAACGGAATATGATCAGCGTAAAGCGGAGGATCTGCTGGAGATCGTATTCGAGGATGGAAAGCTAATCAGAGATGAAGCACTTTCGGACATTCGCGCGAACTTATTAAGTCATTTATAGGCAACCTTTTATTTTAACGATGAACCAGAAGATAAACACTTTGAAACTAGTGCTTATCTTCTGTTTTTTTTAACATGTATATAGGTTCTGTTAAGCTTTCTTAGCAGACCACATGGTCTCAATTTCCTCAAGCGATTTCCCTTTCGTCTCTGGCACTACGCGCCAAGTGAACAAGAAGGTGAACAGTGACATTACACCAAAAATCCAAAACGTAATTGAAGGCCCCGCAAAGCTAAGCATTGGCGGGAATGACTGAGAGACTACATAATCGGCAGCCCACAGCGCCATAGCAGCAATTGCGGTAGCTTTGCCGCGAATGCGATTTGGGAAAATCTCGGACATAACTACCCACACGACTGGTCCAAGCGAGATGGCGAAGGCAGCGACATATAGTAAAATAAAAATTAAAATTACAGGTCCGGAAGTATAACCTAAATGAAAAGCAATACCGATAACGAGTAAGCATACCGTCATCGAAGACGTACCTACAAGCAATAGTGCTTTACGTCCGACCCTATCGATAAGCCAAAGAGACAAAATCGTGAAGGCGAAATTAATGAAGCCAACAAAAATAGTTTGAATAAGGGATGCGTTCGTACCAGCACCTGTTGTCTTGAATATTTCGGGAGCGTAGTACATAACGGCGTTTATTCCGGTTACTTGCTGAAGGACAGCAAGCGCTACTCCAATAATTAGAGCGACGCGTAGTCCTGGTTTGAATAACTGACGGATGGACCCGCCTTCGTGCATAAAGGACTCTTTAATATCAAGGACTTCTTTTTTAGCCAGCTCTTCGCCATGAATCCGTAATAGTATAGGCAACGCATCTGCTGCTCTGCCCTGTTTAATCAACCATCGAGGACTTTCTGGCACAAACAAAAGCAAAATAAGGAACAAAGTGCCGGGAATAGCCCCGACTGCAAACATCCAGCGCCATGCGGTAGAAATACCCCAAGCTTCATCCCCATAATTAGCAAATCCTAAGTTAACGAAGTAAGTGAGGAATATACCGGTCACGACCGCAAGTTGATTTAAAGCGACTAATCGGCCGCGGTATTTGGCAGGTGCGATTTCTGCGTTATAGAGCGGACATAGGGTAGATGTGATACCAATACCTAAGCCGCCAATAATTCGGGCGATTATATAACTTGAGAATGTCTCCGGTACAGCAGAACCGATTGAGCCGATAATAAATAGGATGGCCGCTGCAAGGAGCACCTTTTTCCGACCGAACCTATCACTTAGAATTCCAGAGAAACCGGCACCGACGATACAACCGATAATTAAACTGGAAACAGCCCAGCCAATCTCCAGATCATTCAATTGAAAATGATGCTCCATAAAACCGATCGCGCCCGACACGACTGCTGTATCGAATCCGAATAATAAACCGCCCAATGCGGATACAATCGAAACTAACGTTACAAATTTGATGCTTACCTGCTTGCTTTCTGTGTCTGTACTTGTGTTTACTGCCACTCTCAGTTCTCCTTCCAGTCACTTCTCATCAAAACGACCTTCAGTATAGCATGAGAAAATGCCCGTCTAGGGGATAATCATCTTCACTTATGAGTGTTCTTCCCGCATTTATTTTAGACTATTCACTGTGAGCGCAGTAATTAGGAAGTTATAGCATATTGTTGTGTTTATAACACAAAAAAGTCCATGTCATTTGGACATAGACTGACTTTCTGATCCTTTCAAAGCTTGTGAAGCGTGACGCGGATTTGGGTTCACTCATCACTTCAATAGATTCCGATATTCAGTAGGTGTAATTCCTGTGACTCGTTTGAACACTCGGCTAAAATAATTAGGGTCTTTATATCCTACCTCGAAGCATACTTCTTTCAAGCTTACCTGATCAGAGGCCATTAACTCTTTCGCTTTATCAATCCGTAATGTGGTAATAAAATCAATGAACGTTATTCCAACCTGCTGTTTAAAAATTTTGCTGAAGTAGTGGGGGTTCAGATGAACGAAATCCGCTACCTCTTCAAGTGAAAGCTCATCAGTGAACCTTTCTAAAATATAGTTTTGCGCTCGGTCTAAGACTGTTAATGTTTGCCGTTCACGTTCCTCACGAATGTGCTCAAGAGCAGTAATTACGTAGGTTCTCTGCAAGGGCTCTGCATTAAAATCAGGCCTCTCTGTTTCTGAGACAGATGTTCCATCGCTATGCTTCAGCATTTCGAAGTGGCAGACATGTCCGTTATATTCATAATAGCTGGAAGCAAATACAGCCTCAAAATATGATTTGCGAAGTCCACTTGCTCCGTTCCTAGTCGCACCGATTCCGATCGAAACGATATATTGAAGCTGTCTTTCCGTTTCGGCTAATAGTTTTTCTCCGTATTTCGTAACAACCTCCATCCATATGGCATCGGAAGATCCGGTAGATTTTCGCAAGAAGATGGCGATATGGCGGTCAATTAAAGAACTCACAATACTGGATATCCCGTATGCTTTGGCAAATCCGCGGATCATATCGTAAATTTTGAGTTTATTGTGCAGGTCGATTAATTCAGGGAAAGCGATAACGATGGCACAGCCCTCATCTAGCGGGAATTCAAGCCACTCCGACAGCTGTTCTGCAGCCGTATCCAATATTTGATCGAACATGAACATTAATGCAAGCTCATTCTCCACTAAAGGCAGCAGTTGAGATACTTTATGCCGTAACGAAAGCTCGTCCTTTCGTTTGTGGAGATCACGTTCCAGCTCTGCGATAAGCTGTTTTAGGATGTCAATGATCTGATCACGCTTAGCCGGCTTGACTAAGTATTCTTTCACGCCTAACGATAGGGCTTCCTTCGCATAAGCAAAATAATCATAGGCGGTTACCAAGACAAACTTCGTATCGGGAAGACGTTCTTTTATTTCCTTAATGGCGGCGAGTCCTTGGATACCGGGCATATTAACATCCATCATTACGATATGCGGACGATGCTCTTCAGCCAGCTCGATTGCTTCTCGTCCATTTTCGGCATGGATAATATGGAATGTGTCAGGGAGCATACGTTGAATGATCCACTCGAGACCTTCTCGTTCTAATGCTTCATCATCGGCAATCAATAGGCGATACATGAATGTAGTCATCCTCCTTTCTAGGGTGTAGGGGGTATGAGAAGCGTGACGGTCGTTCCATGTCCAGGCGCGCTATCTATCGTTACGATATCATCATGTCCATAAAATAACTGTAGTCTCTTAAATACATTTCTGGTGCCAAACCCTGTAGAACGAGCGGTTCCCGGCTCAGCTTCAAGCCGCAGCAAAGCTTGTCTAACATCTTCACTCATACCGATACCGTTATCTGAAATAGCTATTCGCAAATATTCATCATCATATGTAATGTTCAACTGGATGACGGCCCCTTGTTCCATATGCTCAATTCCATGCAAGAACGCATTCTCAATAATTGGCTGCAAGGTTAGGGCTGGTATAAGTGTTTGTAATGCGGATTCATCGATGTTTTGCTCAAACCGAATTCGATCGCGAAAACGTGTCTGTTGAATGACAAAATATTGTTTAACATGCTCCAGCTCATCACCCAAAGTGACTGGCTGATCCAGCTTACGTAGATTATAACGCATTAAATTAGACATCGACACGATCAGATCACTTGTTTTCTCCGCGCCTTCAATTAGTGCCAGTTTAGACAATACATTAAGCGTATTAAATAGAAAATGGGGATTGATTTGGCTTTGCAGCGTTTGAAGTTCCAGCTCCTTAACAAGCCGATCCTTGACTATGTTTTCTTTATCTTTCTCAATGAATAGCATCAAATCGTTTGACATTTTCTCAAACGCGCCAGACAATATGCCCAGCTCGTCATTTTCACTTATCAGTGCGGGGCTCGTCGTCTTCAGATTGCCAGCGGCGATTTGTCTCACCCTTCTGACAAGCCGACTGACTGGTTCAGTGATGCTGCGTGAAATCCAGACTGCAAGCACCACACTCATTAATGTATTAGTGAGAAGTACGGCTGCTCCGAGAACGTTCATACGTTCATTTTGCAACTGGATTTGCTGGTGAATCGGTTGATAGAAGCTTAATTCCAAATCAATGAGGTGAAGGCCCTCATCACGAATAAAGCTAGTTGTTTTCTCCGCTTTTTCGTAGTAGGCAAGTGCAATGCTCGGCTCTTGCTCGGCAGTGGCAAGGATTGCGGCTTGTTCCTGATCTAGAAATGTTTCCAGCATATTGTTGTAACTTGTCAGAGCAGATGACTGAGGGGATGATCCCTTTTTCTCTACTAACAGCAAACGCAGCTGTTGTAATTGTTGTTGTTCTTTCTCCAGCTTCTCCCTCTTGCTGTCAGTGGGATCGATTAGATAACTGTAGAGAGTGCTGAGATGGTTTTCTGAAGTCTGGGCGGTTTGCTTATACAGCAGGATGTGATCCATCATCAAATTATAGCTCCGTTGTACCGTTTTCCCACTCTCAAACAAGAAGAAGGAGACGGAATTCGTAAGGAGGACAAGCAGCGGAATAAATAGCAGCAGCTTTGTTCGAATAGTCATTGGCTATTTTCCTTAGCTTCGATAGGGGCGATCGTAGTCGGGTCAATGACAAATGTATTTGTAAAATGCTGCTGAGGCGGCTTCATTCCGTTGAAATAGTCATGCAATAAAGAAATAGCTACATACCCCATTTCATAGGGCTGCTGCACGATGGTAGACGTAATCTGGTTCTTCCGTATGCCATCCTTCGTTTCTTCCAAATCGTCAAACGCGAATATACGCAGCTGTTCACTTTGAAGCCGCTTCTTGGCATCTAATATTCCTAAACCGTCTAGAGCACTGAATCCTACTAGATACTTGGTATCCGGGTGTCTTAATAATATCTCTTCAGCCTGTTTGGCTGCTTGAAGACGAGAGATATGGGATGATCGAACATCGACGATTATAAGCTCCGGATAATTAGTGATAGATGAGCGAAAGCCTTCGAGCCGAAGCCGCTGATTGTGCGCCTGCTCATCACCGAGCAGGACCCCTATACTGCCTTGGCCTCCTGATGCTTGTATAACTAAATCACCCATTTTTTTTCCCGCCTGAAAATTGTCTGTGCCTACGTAGTAGAGTCGGTTGCTATTTGGCTCATCTGTATCTAGCGTAATAATAGGAATTTCTAGGGTAGACGCTTCTGCAATTATCGTACGGTACTGAGGATCATCTATTCCTTGAATTAATATCGCGTCTGCTTTTTTGGTAATGCTCTTCTCTAACAGTTTGAGCTGCTCCTCTGGATTAATACGGAACGGGCCCATATATTCAAAATCCATCTTGAATTGCCGTGAAGCGTCTCGTGCCCCTTGCTCAATGGAGCGCCAATAGGGATTGTCCAACTCTTGAGAGATCAGTACGATACGCAGGGGGGCATTGTCACCTTTGATAGGCAAGGATAAAGGCTTGGTCAGCTCGCGAATTTTCAAAACTGAAAACAAGAAACTCAGGAGCAAGCACACAAACAGAATAGAAAGGATAAAGATAGTTACATTCCATTTTCGCGTCGACATGTTGAAGTCCCTTTCCGTCTGCATCGGTCAGTGGGTAATAGGAAACCATAGTGTAATAGAAAATAATAATAATTAGGAGTTGATTTAAGTATGTCTAATTCCACAACGAAAAAACCAGTTTTTCCTCCCCAGCATCAGAACAAGCAGCCAGGCATTGAATCGGAGATGAATCCTTTGCCTATCTACGAGTCGGGCACATATAAAGCTGCCGGCAAACTTAAGGGCAAGACTGCCATAATAACGGGAGGCGACAGTGGAATCGGTCGAGCTGTAGCGGTAGCTTTTGCGAAGGAAGGCTGCGATATTAGTATCGTCTATCTAAATGAGCATGAGGATGCCAAGGCGACGAAAGCGGCAGTGGAGAAACATGGTGTGAGAAGTATGCTTATTGCTGGAGATATCGGTTCAGAAACGTTCTGTAAGAGTGTGGTTGATAGTATGATAAAGGAGCTTGGTAAGCTCGATATCGTTGTTAATAATGCAGGCGAGCAGCATGTTCAGCAAAAGCTGGAGGATATTACGGAGGAGCAGTTGACCGCTACGTTCCGAACGAATGTTTTTGGGATGTTTTATTTGACGAGTGCAGCGATGCCGCATTTGAAAGCGAATAGTACGATTATCAATACAGCGTCTATTACGGCGTATCGCGGCAATCCTACCTTGATCGATTATTCGGCAACCAAGGGTGCCATCGTCTCCTTCACTCGTGCGCTTGCTACTAATTTAGCAGGGAAAGGTATTCGCGTTAACGGCGTTGCCCCTGGTCCCATTTGGACTCCGTTTATCCCTTCAACATTCGATGAGCAGGCGGTATCAACCTTCGGCTCTGATACGCCGATGAAGCGAGCGGGACAGCCGCATGAGCTAGCTGCAGCTTTCGTCTATCTCGCATGTGAGGACTCCAGCTATATGACTGGCCAGTTCCTCCATGTAAATGGAGGAGAAGTAGTTAACGGTTAATGGTGAGATGGCCTTAATTGGTGTGGCTTGTGATAATGACTGTTAGGTTGTATCATAGATACAATTCTAGCTAAAGCCATACCAATTGTACTTTATGGAAAAGGAGAATACATATGACAAATCAACTACAAAACCATTTGGAAAAATATGCGGATCTTATTGTAAAGACTGGCGTTAACGTGCAGCAAGGTCAGGAAGTGTTCATAACGGGAGCGATTGAGGCAGCTGATTTAATACGGTTAATCGCGAGCAAGGCTTATGCTGTGGGAGCGGGTAATGTCCATGTGGATTGGACAGATGATACGTTGTCCCGGTTGAAGTATGAGAAAGCGGCTGACGATGTGTTCACGCAGTTTCCTGAATTCGAAACGCTAAAACGCAACTCATTCGTAAAGCGTGGAGCAGCATTTATCTCGATTACATCCTCCAGTCCTGATCTGTTGAAGGGGATAGACTCGGGACGGATCGGTAACTATCAGAAGGCATCCGGCGAAGGGCTTAAAGAATTCAGACGGGCGATTCAATCGGATAAAGTAAGCTGGACGGTTGTAGCGGCAGCCGGCAAGGAATGGGCGGCTAAAGTTTTCCCGGAAGCAGGAGAGTTAGAAGCAGTAGAATTGCTTTGGAATGCTATTTTCGATTCTGTCCGTCTGCATGCAGCTGATCCGGTTAAGGCGTGGGAAGAGCATAACGCTACCCTTCACAGCAAGGCGACGACTTTGAACGAGAACCAAATTCAGAAGCTGCACTATACTGCTCCAGGTACGGATCTGACAATTGAGCTGTCCGATAAACATATTTGGGTAGCGGCTGGCAGTACAAATCAGAATGATGTATCATTTATGGCCAATATGCCGACAGAAGAAGTATTTACGGTGCCGCTCAAAACAGGAGCGAACGGTTATGTATCAAGCACAAAGCCTTTAAGCTACGGCGGCAATATTATTGATCGTTTCAAGCTCACCTTCGAGAACGGCCGCATTGTGAAGACAGAGGCTGAGGAAGGCCATGAATTTTTGGAGAAGCTTGTTGAAATTGATGAGGGCTCACATTATCTAGGAGAGGTTGCGCTTGTACCTCACAAATCTCCAATTTCGGAGTCCAATATTTTGTTCTACAACACTTTATTTGACGAAAATGCTTCGAACCACCTTGCTATCGGCAGCGGTTATGCCTTTAATATCGTTGGCGGAAAAGCGATGACGGCAGAAGAGCTCGTTGAGAACGGGGTCAACTCCAGCATTACACATAATGATTTCATGATTGGCTCAGCTGAGATGGATATCGATGGAATCAAAAGAGATGGTACAATCATACCGATATTCCGCAAAGGCAACTGGGCGATATAACATATCGTAAACAGGAGAAGGAGCAGCAGTGTCGATTTAATCGGCCTGCGGCTCCTTTTTTTATCGCCAATATAGGTCTAAGGCGTATATATTTACAAATAAAAGGAGTTTACCCAATTGGCTATATGACATTTGTCATATATACGAGTTGACGTTTATGACTACAACTTGCCTGCACTTTTCTTTACAATAAGATTAGAATACAGCGGTAGACGTTCCGTGATCCATGCCAAGCGTCATATTGAGGAGGAATAATTCGATGACAGAGCCGAAACAAGCTAACTTAAAAAAAACAATCGCTCCTTATGAAAAAACGGATTTGAAATCGAGTGTCAGACAGCTTATTAACACGTTGGTACCACTAGTGCTGCTATGGTACGCGGCTTATTATAGCCTTTCGATATCTTACTGGCTTACACTTGCTCTGGGGATTGTTACTTCGGGGTTTGTTATTCGAACATTCATCATTTTCCATGACTGCACGCACGGCTCGTTCTTCAAAAGCAGATTAGCCAATGACATCGTAGGAACGATTACTGGCGTAGTTGCTCACGTTCCATATAAACAATGGAAAAATTCTCATGCTATTCATCATGCAACGAGCAGCAACCTTGATAAAAGAGGTACTGGCGATATGTGGGTTCTAACCGTAGAGGAATATGCGGCAGCGCCGTTAATGCGCCGTATCGCGTATCGTCTTTACCGTCATCCGATCGTCATGTTCGGTCTCGGCCCAATCGGCGTATTTTTAATTCAATATCGCTTTAATGTTAAAGGTGCTAAAAGTAAAGAACGCAACAACACCTATTTGGTTAATTTACTTCTCGTCTTATTATATACAGGGCTGTATTTTGCAATTGGTTGGAAAGCTATACTTCTGGTACAGGGTCCGGTATTTTTCGTTTCTGGTATGCTCGGTATCTGGTTGTTTTATGTACAGCATCAGTTTGAAGACTCTTACTTCGAGAACAATGAAGAGTGGAGTTATGTCAATGCTGCTGTAGATGGCAGTTCATATTATAAATTGCCTAAAGTATTGCAATGGATCACAGGAAACATCGGCTTCCATCACGTTCATCACCTAAGTTCAAAGGTGCCGAACTACTATTTAGAGCAAGCTCATAATAATACACCGCCGCTTCATAAAGCTACGACGATTACGATTCTTCAAAGCTTAGACTCGCTTCGCTTCCGTTTATGGGACGAGACAAACAAAAAGTTTGTCAGCTTTAAGAGCGTTAAGCAGCGCCTTCGTAAACAGGGTCCTGTTGATGCCGCAGCAGCTGCTACATCAGCAGCTGCTGAGAGTTTGAAGGCTGCGCGTCCTAGTCTGCAAGGAAAATAATTGCCCGTACAAACGGATATGTTAAAATGAATAGGATCCTTACATTTCAATGGATTAGATCAATAAAAAAGGGCGGACGGCCAATGAGTAAGTGGTATCAAATCTTTCACAAAAACACTGGTCTAAGCCCTTATGTATGGTTGGTTTTCTACATCCTACCATTTTACTTTATATTCAGTTCGACCTCTGCTTACCAAGCGGCTGCAGGTATTGGGATGATCCTTTTATTTTTCATCTGTTATTGGCTGTCCTTTGTTTCCAAAGGATGGCTTGTCTATTTCTGGACTAGTGTACAAATCATCATATCCGTTGCGATGACCTTGTTGTTCAGCTATGTGTACTTCTCGATTTTTTTAGCGTTTTTTATAGGGAATATTAAAAACCGGGCAGGTTTTTTTACACTTTATACGATTCATATTGTAAGTACATTTATTACGGTTAATTATGGATTTGCGACGCAGAACTCTTTGTTCTTTACACAGTTTCCGTTTATCCTTATCAGTCTGATCGTCGTCATCCTTCTTCCCTTTAACACTTATAATAGCAAGATGCAGGGTAAGCTGGAGGATCAGCTGGAGGATGCCAACAAACGGATCTCAGAGCTTGTGAAGATGGAAGAACGACAAAGAATTGCGCGTGATTTGCACGATACCCTTGGTCAAAAACTATCTCTCATCGGTTTGAAGAGTGATTTGGCCGGGAAATTGATGATTAAAAACCCAGCACAGGCGCAAGCGGAAATGAACGATGTTCGTCAAACGGCAAGAACGGCTTTGAAGGAAGTTAGGGAAATGGTTACACAAATGCGCGGCACGAGGCTTGAGGACGAGATGTTTCGCGTGAGGCAAATTTTGAATGCGGCGGATATCGAGTTCCATTTGGAAGGAGATCCTAAGCTTACCAATACATCACTGCTTACTGAAAATGTGCTTAGCATGTGCCTAAAGGAAGCAATAACGAATGTCGTTAAGCATAGCGGCGCATCGGAATGTTTCGTCACTATTGAGTCGTCGCAAACCGAGCTTATTGTCCATGTGAAAGATAACGGTGTAGGAATTGCGGTACCGCGTAGAAATAATAACGGCCATGGTCTGCAAGGAATGAAGGAAAGACTTGAGTTTGTTAACGGCAGTATGGAAATTATAGCGGATGACGGAGTATCACTCATCATAAGGGTGCCTAATGTAGTCAAACAACCAATAAAGGAGTCGAGGGTATGATACGTATAGTAATTGCCGAGGATCAGCGAATGCTGCTTGGTGCCCTCTCTTCGTTGCTTGATTTAGAAGAAGATATGAAGGTAGTGGGGAAAGCAAGTAATGGTGAGGAAGCCATTAGCTTAGCTGGGCAGCTTAAGCCTGATATTTGTATTATGGACATCGAAATGCCTGCAAAAAGCGGACTAGAAGCAGCTGAGGATATTAAAGGATTAGGTATAAAAGTCATTATACTGACGACCTTTGCGCGGTCAGGCTACTTCGAACGCGCGCTTAAGGCAGGCGTGAGCGGTTATTTGCTGAAGGATAGTCCGAGCGAGGAGCTTGCGAGCTCCATACGCAGTGTCATGGCAGGTCGACGCATCTATGCGTCGGAGCTTGTGGATGAGGCATACGGCCAAGAAAATCCATTAACCGAGCGAGAAAAGGAAGTTTTAGGACTCGTGGCAGACGGGAAAAATACGAAGGAAATCGCCAGTGAGCTTTTTATTACAACGGGTACAGTACGTAATTACATTTCTGTTATACTAGAAAAGCTGAATGTAAGTAACCGAATCGAAGCGATTACTCGCTTTAAGGAAAAGGGTTGGTTTAAATGAAAGGCAAAGATGAAGGCCAACTGACAAAATAGGGTTGGCTTTTTTTGTTTTTTAATAGATAAGAATACTTTATCCTTAGAGGACGCTGACAGTCGTTTACGCTTATGACATAAAAATTCTTTGGTAGGAAAAAGTAAGACAAAGAGGTGAATAGGATGGATGGTCCTAATTTAACATTACATACAGATAAATATCAAATCAATATGATGTATGCGCATTGGATGCAGGGAAGCATGAACGAGAAAGCGATATTTGAGGTTAATTTTCGCAAGCTGCCCTTTGGTAACGGCTATGCTGTGTTTGCTGGACTGGAGAGAATTGTTCAGTATATTCGTTCACTGAGCTTTGGGGCCGAGGAAATTGCATATTTGCGTTTGCAGGAAGAAAATTATAAAGAGGAATTTTTGGAGGAGCTGCGTCATTTTAGCTTCAAAGGGAATATCCATTCGGTAGAAGAAGGTACGCTTGTCTTTGCGAATGAACCGTTGCTGCGAGTGGAAGCGCGAGTGTTTGAAGCGCAGCTGATTGAAACGGCTATTTTAAATATGCTGAATTACCAGACGTTAATCGCTACCAAGGCGTCGCGTATTAAACAGGTTGCGCCTAATGATATTTTGCTTGAGTTTGGTACAAGAAGAGCCCAAGAGGCGGATGCTGCGATATGGGGGGCGAGAGCAGCCTACATAGCCGGCTTCCATGCGACTTCCAATATGCGAGCGGGGATGATTTTCGGTATTCCGGCCAAGGGCACACATGCGCATTCATGGGTACAGGGTCAAGATACGGAAGAGGATGCTTTTCGCAAATATGCTGAAGCACTGCCTGATCATGTGACTTTACTGGTCGATACGTATGATACATTAAAAAGCGGTGTGCCGAATGCGATAAAGATCGGAAAGCTTCTTGAGGAGCAAGGTAAAAAATTGAAAGGCATTCGTCTTGACAGCGGCGATCTGGCTTATCTCTCACAGATGGCTCGTATGCAGCTTGATGAAGCGGGCCTTCCTTATGTAAAAATTGTTGCATCTAACGATTTAGATGAAAATCTGATTTTTAATCTAAAAGGGCAAGGGGCAAAAATTGATAGCTGGGGAGTTGGAACCAATCTCATAACTGCAGCAGATCAGCCCTCACTCGGCGGCGTATATAAGCTGGTTGCGCGGGAGAAGGAAGGGACGTATGTTCCTGTTATTAAAATATCAGCCAATCCAGAGAAGGTATCAACCCCCGGCTTTAAGGAGGTATACCGCATTATAAATAAGGAGACTGGTAAAGCGGAAGCAGATTATATTACGCTCAAGGATGAGGAGCATCTTCAGAGAGGTGAACGAGTCAAGCTCTTTGATCCTGTCCATCCGTATATTCATAAATATATAGACAACTACTCTGCTGTTCCTTTATTAAAACCCATTTTTTCGGATGGTGAGCTTGTTTATGAAATACCATCACTTGAGCAAATTCGAGTTCATCATCAGAAGCAGCTTGAGTTCTTTTGGCCGCAATATTTACGCAAGCTGAATCCCGCAGAATACCGTGTCAATTTAAGTGAAGAGACATGGAAGCTGAAGATGGACTTAATCAAGCAGTATCATATGTAATTTGTACTCGTTGTCCTGCTCAACAAATAGGGGCTCCTTAGGCTGGAGCCCCTATTTGTATATAACAATACTTTAGGAAACGGTGATTTTGCCGACCATATTAGTGTGACCAGAACCGCATTGAATCGAGCAATGGTAATCAAAAACACCGGCTTCTTTTACTGTGAAAGTAGCAGTTTCGCCATTAGTGACGTTGACATTCAAACCTGGGATTTGCAGACCGTGATTGCCGTTTACATTTTTAAGTGTAAGCTTGACCGTGTCTCCGACATTCAGTTTAATATCCTTCTGATCGAATTCGAAATTTGTAGCTGAAATAGTGATCTCTTTCGTTTGACTAGTGCCGCCTCCAGCAGTAGGGCTTGGTGCGACGTTAGTTCCGTTGTTGACATTGTTTTTCCCGCATGCGCTTAGAGCTAGTACCAATGTCAAAGCAGTTATCGTCAAAACGAGATATAGCAGCCTCTTATTCATGGTGTATTCCTCCTGTGTAGGAAAGGTGTAATGGTAAAACAAATACCGATCCATTATCCTTTAACCTACCCGATTTATTGTTCTTTTAAACCTGCGAAGAGGCGTATGACGATAAATCAGATGGAGGCGTTTTCATGTTATTATAGCATGAGGATTTCATTTTTCGTAATTAAAAATAGAATGAAAAATTTAAAATGACATCTTTATTTTGAAATTAAAATTCAGTATAATTATACTGAAATTAAAATAATCTTGAATTTTAGTATGAATACGCTTAATATAAAGTTGAATTTTATTAAGTTTAGGCAGTAGAAATTTAATGGTGAGTAGGGAACAGAAATGGCGATTAATGATAATATTTTGATCAAGATTCGGGATATGAAGATGAGCCTGACGCCTGTCGAGAAAATGGTAGCAGAATGTATATTGGCTAACATGGAAGAAATCCCCCATCTTTCGATTAAAGGTCTTGCTGGGCTGAGTAAAACTAGTGACGCATCTGTTCTTCGTTTCTGTAAAACCATGGGCTATAGCGGCTACCGCAGTTTTATCGTAAGTATTTCTGCCTCACTAGGCTCAATGGATGAGGAGCAGAAGGATCAGTATACTGATATACAGCCAGGAGACGAATTATCCGTTATCATTTCTAATATTTCACACAACAATGTCAAGTCAATTGAGGATACGCTTAGTGTAATTGATCGGAATGAAGTAGCACGTGCTGTGAAAGTTCTTCGAACCAGTAATCGTATTGTTTTTTTTGGTATCGGTGCTTCGGGTTTGGCATGTAAAGATGGGGAACAAAAATTCACCCGGATTAATAAAATGTGCAACGCGTATACCGACGGGCATAGTCAACTTACTGCTGCAACTCTCTTGGGAAAAGGCGACGTGGCTATCTTTGTCTCTAATTCTGGTGATACGTTAGAGATTCTTGATTCGCTGGAAATTGCTAAGAAGAATGGAGCAAGCATTATTGCCATTACGAAATATAACAAAAGCGAGCTGGCGGAAAAGTCGGACATCCTTCTAAGCATTTCAACACCAGAGATAACGATAAGAAGCGGCGCTATGGGATCTAGAATTGCCATGCTGACTGTTATCGATATTTTATTTGCAGGTGTGGCTAGCGCTGAATATCAAAATGTTAAAAAGTATTTATCCAAAACTCATAATATCTTAGCGAGCAAGCATAAGAAGTGACAAAAGCAGACATTGGCCAATATCAGCCGGTGTCTTTTTTTATTGATGAAAAAGAATTAAAAAAACAACAATTAAATTTATTATAAAATTTTATTTCAGAATCTATTGACGAAATTAATACAGAGGATTAATATTAACCTAAGAAACTGAATGTGTGTCATAGAATATGACATAACAAAAATCAGGGTAGGAGAATGAAATGCTATGAACGAATATCTTGCTGGACTGACGACGGAGGAGATCAACCGAGATACAGAGAGGATTGATGAAGGTACAACAGAGCAAATTTTGAGACTACTCAATCAAGAGGATGCCAAGGTGCCGGCTGCGGTAGCTGAGGAAATTCCGCAAATTATGAAAGCGGTTGATATTTTACATCATCTGCTTAAAAATGGCGGCAGGATGTTTTATATAGGGGCTGGTACTTCAGGAAGATTGGGTGTGCTTGACGCATCGGAATGTCCACCTACTTTCGGTGTTGATCCTTTGCTTGTGCAAGGACATATTGCTGGAGGAGACCATGCTTTGAGATTTGCTGTGGAGGGGTTTGAAGACAATGCAGAGGAGGGGATCGCATTAATCGAGCGGTGTGGTGTGACGGATAAAGATGCAGTTATTGGAATTTCTGCAAGTGGAAGTGCAAATTTCGTCATTGCCGGTTTAAGGAGAGCCGCTGAGCTCGGTGCCGCAACAATAGGGGTAGTGAACAACAAAAATTCCAAATTAGAAGAGGTTTGCAAAGTGTGTATCGCACCAGTCGTTGGGCCGGAAGCAATTACTGGCTCTACACGGTTGAAAGCAGGAACAGCACAGAAGCTTGTTCTAAACATGCTTACAACGTGTACGATGGTGAAACTAGGAAAGACTTATAATAATCTAATGGTTGACTTAAAGGCTAGTAATAACAAGTTGAATGACCGTTCTATACGAATTATTCAGACGGCCACTGGTGTTGACTGGAGTATTGCAGCTCAATATTTAGAAAAAGCTTCAATGAGCTGTAAGCTCGCCATTATGATGATCAAAACCAGCTTAAATGCAGACGATGCTCAGCAGGCACTCAATCACTGCGATGGCAACTTGAAAGCGGCAATACGTTCCTGTATTAAAGTTGTTTAACCTGTATTTGTACATGATATTCAAATCATACGACATCCTTAAGGGGGCATACTTCTATGAAAAAAAAATTGCGTGTTATGGCTTCAGTATTGGCTGTAAGCTTGTCTTTAACAACAGTGGTCGCTTGTTCATCCAATAACAACAATGGTAATGCTGCAGGTCCAAGCAATACAACAAACACAGGCAATACAGGGGCGAAAGATACAATTACAGCGCTGCTGCCGCCAGTTTCTTCTGGTTTTCAAGACAACTTCGCACAAATGGAGAAGGATTTTAATGCACTATATCCTAATCTAACTTTGAAAGTAGAACCTGCAAGTTGGGAAGATATGACACAAAAGCTAGATACACAGGTTAACGCAGGCAGTCCTCCAGACATCGCATTCATAGGCTCTGATGGTATTTCCAAGTATGTTCAGCAGGGAATGCTGATGGATATTACGGATACCGCAACGCCAGAGATGATATCTGATTATGATGCGGCACCACTAGAATACATGAAAAATGGCAGTGGACTTTATGGCTTCCCGGGTTACATGGAGGTTCACGCATTAGGCGGGAACAAGCAGTTCCTTGAAGAAGCGGGAATTGACTGGAAAAACGTACAAAAAAACGGTTGGACTTATGAGGAATTCCGTGAAGCAATCAAAAAAGGCGTCGTAAAAGAAGGAAACAATACAAGTCGTTATGGGTTTGTGTTCGCGACAGCTGGTGTTGCTGCTAAAGACTATCTGAATATCTTAATCAAAAATGCAGGTATGCCTGCTGCGTTTACAACGGATTTGAAATATGCATACACAAGTAAAAATTACTTGGAAGTATTGAAAGCGGTTAGACAGCTAATTGACGACGGTTCAATGCCGAAAGAGCTCAGCTCCGTTGATGCAGGTAAACGTTGGAATATGTTCCTAACCGGCCAAACGATGATTACCGGAAAAGGCCTTGCAACTTTTGAGAATTCTGCTAATAAGAACAACGAGAAACTTAAAGCTAATGATGGCAGTGCTGTTCAAGGAAGCATCGAAGCGAATTACATTGTGTTGCCTGTACCTACTTTCTTAGGACAAGAACGCAAGTCAAGCACTGTTGTTGACGGATATGTAACTTTCCGCGGCAAGAAAGAACCAACAGCTGAGCATAAAGCGAATGTTGTAAAGGCAGCTTACTTCCTAGCAAGCGGCAAGGTTGCGGCGACCACTAACAACGATCTATTCGCGGCACATATTACGAAAAGCGGCAGAGAAGCAGCCGAAAGTATGACAATTAACAGAGATGCTGACAATATTGCAGCTGTTGAAACGATGCTTGAGCATGCAACGCCTGCACGTCCTGATATCCCAGTTGAATTAGGCGCGAAAGCAATCAAACTGGAAGATGAAGTAATTATTCCTAAATTACAAGGCCTGCTCGCAGGTGAAATTACTCCTGAAGCAATGTATGAAGCGGTAAAAGCTGCTGCAATCAAAGCGTTTGGTGAAGACAAAGTTGTTCAAGACTAATTGATTATATTCGGATAGTCGTGTGCGTGGATTTACATGCGACTATCCGAATATGCTTTATTGAAACTGATAGTTGAAATGAGGTGTGGCAAAATGATTCAAACGATGAAACCTGCAAAAAAGCGGAAAATTAGAGGAGACGGCGCTTGGGGATATACGTTTATCGCAGTAGCGTTAGTAGTATTTGCGCTATTTACGGCGTACCCAGTTGCTAGCGCCTTCATTATCAGTTTTCAGGAATACAAGCCGCTCGGTTCTACTTATGTTGGATTTGATAATTATATCAATACATTTAATGATTCTTTATTTTGGAAATCTGTAAAAAATACGATAGTCTACACGATTCTAACGGTCCCGGTAGCGCTATTCTTATCTTTTACTGTGGCGATCATGATTTTGCCGTTGAAGAAATGGATGCAGACGACGTTTAAGGCGGTTTTTTATCTTCCTGCAGTTGCGTCCGGTGTCGCTCTATCGGTTGTATGGCTGTGGATTTTTGATCCAATGTCATCCGGTATTCTGAATCAATTACTTGGTACAGTAGGAATCGACAGTCAGAATTGGCTAGGTTCCAGTTCTACTTCTATGTTCTCTCTAGTATTCATGTCTTGGTTATCAAGCCATGGAACAAGCATTATCATTTATTTGGCTGCATTACTCGGTATAGATACGAGCTACTACGAAGCTGCTGAGCTAGACGGAGCAAACTTCTTGCAAAAGCTATGGTATATCGTCATTCCATGTTTGAAGCCAACGACTTTATTTCTTTTGGTTACCGGAGTTATTGGTTCGTTCCAAGTGTTCCAAAACGCTTACTTGATGACAGGCGGCGGTCCGGATAATTCGACCACGATGGTAGGCTTACTCATATTCAATAACGCATTTAAGTACTTTGAATTCGGCGAAGCAGCTGCACAATCCTTGATTTTAGCACTTCTTATCGCTGGGATAGCATTGGTCCAATTCAAATTCCTTGGCAAAGAAGTTGAATATTAAGGAAAGGGTGGATCAAGTATGGCTTTGTTCAACAACCATTTAGCTAATAATAAAATGAAGTTTTTTAGAAATACAATTATTATCATTCTGCTTTTACTGTTTGCTCTAGCAACCTTGTTTCCTATCTATTTCATGATTATTTCATCCTTAGGGGATCCAGTTGAAGCAGGAGCGATGAGTTACTCCTTGTTCCCTACAAAGATATCACTTGATTCCTACAAGTTTTTCTTTGATTACAGTGAATATTCCTTTCGTTGGCTTACTAACTCTCTAATAGTAGCTGGAGCAGTTACGGTATCCAATGTGTTTTTTGCCAGTATGGCAGGTTATGCTTTCTCGAAAATACAATTTAAAGGCAGAGCAGCCCTGTTTACTTTGTTGCTATGTGCAATGATGATTCCTTATCAAGTAACTCAGGTGCCTCTGTATATTCTAATTGTGAATGTATTCCAAATCCAGAATACGTATAGTGCTTTGATCATGCCAGGTTTAGTTACTGTGTATAACATTTTCTTAGCCAAACAATTTATGAGTACGATTCCTAAAGAGATTATTGAAAGCGCGAAGATGGAAGGCGCTAATCAGTTTCAAATTTATCTCAAAGTTATTTTGCCGTTATCGAAAACCGTAATGGCTGTAATGGCAATTCTCACTTTCATGGAAAACTGGAACACTTTTTTCTGGCCATTCCTCGTTACGAATACGATGGATATGCAGACGATTCAAGTTGGCTTAAAAAACTTCCGTTTTGCAAATACAACGTATTTCGCACCGATGATGGCGGGCGCTACCATTTCTGCACTGCCTATGTTTATTCTCTTCTTCAGCCTTCAGAAGTATTTCTTGGAAGGCGTAACAGTGGGAGCGGTGAAAGGCTAAATGACTCCTACAGCTATATTACCAGTGCGTGATCGTCGCTATGTTGTTGGATTGATGTCCGGTACTTCAGTAGATGGTATTGATGCGGCTGTAATAGAGATTAGCGGTATGCTAGGCGCTCAGCCTCAAGTTGAACTAATTGCATTCGAGAATTTGTCTTATCCGATTAAAGCCAGGGAAGAGATCTTTCGTTTGTTCGATCCTAATCAGGCAACGGTAGACCGTGTAGGACGCATGAACATATGGCTAGGTGAATTATATGCGAAGGCAGCTCTCTCCGTTATAGCAAAAGCCAATCTGGAGCCCAAAGATATTATGGTTATCGGTTCCCATGGTCAAACCATTTACCATGCTCCGGAGGAGCAAATTGTGGATGGTTACGATCTGCATTACACCGTGCAAATTGGGGAAGGCGCAGTTATTTCTGCCCGTACAGGGATCACCTGTGTATCTGATTTCCGAGTGGCTGATATGGCAGTGGGTGGTCAAGGTGCGCCGCTCGTTCCGTTCACGGAATATCTGTTGTACAGAGAGGACAATCGTACCTTGCTGTTACAAAACATCGGCGGTATTGGCAACGTTACCGTAATTCCCGCTGGCGGTACACCAGAACAGGTCTATGCCTTTGATACAGGTCCAGGAAATATGCTGATCGACGGGATGATATCTGCCTTATATCCCGGAGAGAAAACGATGGATACTGGAGGGGCCATTGCTGATAAAGGAAATGTAAATGCAGAGCTTCTTCTTCTACTTCAACAAGAGGCATATTACAGCCTTCCTTTGCCCAAATCAACGGGTAGAGAACTCTTTGGCTCTTCTTATATAGATGAGTTGTTACGTTATCAACAAGAGCATCATTTATCTTCTGAAGATATCATTGCAACCGTCACCATGCTTACAGCGTGGTCGATAGGGGATGCCTATCGGCGATATATACGGCAACGCAATCCGGCTGATGCAATGATTGTGGGCGGAGGCGGCAGCTATAACCCTGTATTGATGAAATTCCTTCAGCATGAAATGGAATCTATGGGTGTGCAGCTGCTTACGCAGGAAGAGGTTGGTCATAACAGTGATGCTAAGGAGGCCATTGCTTTCGCCTTGCTTGCTGATTATGCGTTGGCTAGACAACCCAACAATCTTCCTATCGTTACAGGAGCACAACGAGCTGTAATCATGGGGAAAATATCATACTAGCGTTCAATCTCAATGGAGGCATCAAATCATGATTGTGACTTGGGATAGCCAGTATATCCACGATGTTATTGCTTTGTGGAATATGGAAGCTGTAAAGGATAGTTATAAGGAGCATACTGAAGCTAGCTTTTCAGACCTATTCTTGTCAAATGCGTACTTTGATAAAGAAGCAACATTTGTTTTATTGGAATCCGATCAGGTTATAGGCTTTGCTTGTGGATGCACGGGTGACGATCTGCCTCTTGGAAAAGAGGCAGGATATATCACTTGTATCGTTCTTTCCAGCGATTTTAACACCAATGAAAACTTTAGCTTAATGCTGGATGCATTAGAAAATCACTTTCGTAATTTAGATAAAACGCAAGCGGATATTCTGTTTTTTAATCCTATGCTGCTGCCGTGGTATATACCGGATACTCCGAAGCATGAGCATAACAACGCACCTGGAGTGCCGGTGAATAGCTTATTATACTCATTTCTGCTCAATCAAGGATATATCGAGCGAGCAATTGAAGTTGCCATGTACTTGAATCTAGCAAATTTCTCGATACCCGAAGATATAAAAGCCAAAGAAGCAAAAGCAGCACTCAAAGGCTATACGGTCCAGCTATTCGATTCAGAAAAGCACAGCGGCTTAGAAGAGATGCTGAATGGATTTGATAATCCCTTATGGAAGAGCCAAATTCCTCAATACGCTAACAACAACGTACCTATCGTAATAGCTGCGCTTGAAGGCAAGGTAGTCGGATTTGCAGGACCAGTCATTCGTCAGGATAATGGGCGAGCTTTTTTCGCTGGAATCGGGGTGCATCCTGATTACGAGGGACACGGCTTAGGCAGTATCCTGTTCTTTAAACTATGCGAAGCCTTTCAAACGATCCAAACCGAATACATGTCTTTATTTACGGGACACGAAAACCCGGCAATCCGTATTTACGAGAAGGCAGGTTTTAATAAGGTCAAACAATTTGCTGTCATGAGGAGGATATTATAATGAGTGATCAAAAACTAACCATTTTGGCTATCGGTGGCCATGTAGGGGATATGGAATTAACTGCTGGCGGCGTGTTGTCAAGCCATTCTCTTAAAGGTGATCGAATTGTAACCCTAGCATTGACTGCAGGTGAACGTGGTGTTCCGGCAGGTAGAGATATGGCAGAATATCGCGAGCAGAAGGTGAATGAGGGCAAGCTTTTCGCTGAAATGCTAGGTGGCGAATCGATCGTATTTGAGACTCCAGATGGTGAACTGCAGGATAGTGAAGAAATGCGGATGCGTGTTTGTGACGTAATTCGTGAAGTTAAGCCTAACATTATCATTACTCATTTCAAGAACAGCATGCACAAGGATCATATGACAACTCACCTTATTGTTAATGACGCACGCTTTTTTGCAGGATTGGGTTCGTTTAAACGAGAATTGCCTGCTTTCTTTGCCTCAAAATTGTATTATGCAGAAAACTGGGAGGATGCAGTCGACTATAAACCGTATGTATATGTGGATTTCGACCAAGAAGCATATGATCTGTGGATTAAGGCAGTTTCCCAACATTGGTTCGTAACTGGAAGCAAATCATTTCCTTACTTAGAATACTATAAGCATTTATCGAGAGTTCGCGGTATTGAAGCGCGCAAACAATATGCGGAAACCTTCATGGTTCCAGAAGAAACGAAGCGCGTTCTTCAAGGTGAGCTATGATCCGAAACGGTATTGATTGCATCTTGGAATATGCCCATTTGTTCAAAGGGAAACGACTGGGACTAATTACGGCGCCTACCGGATTGAACAGCGATTTTGTAACTACGATTCAGATTCTGCATGAGCATTTCAACCTTGTTGCCTTGTTCTCGCCTGAGCATGGTGTGCGTGGTGATCAAGAGGCAGGAGCGCTGGTTGAAAATTATGAGGACCCTATTACGGGAGTTCCGGTATATAGCTTGTATCGTAAGGATTCCAAGCGACTGACTTCGGATATGTTGGACGAGGTTGATCTGGTTGTATACGATATTCAGGATGTGGGAGTGCGGTATTATACCTTTATCTCTACGATGCTGAATGCAATGGAGGATTGTGCTAAAGCGGGCAAGGAATTTATCGTCCTTGATAGAATAAATCCGCTCGACGGCTTGACTGTTGAAGGGAATATTTTAAAGGCGGGCTATCAATCCTTTGTTGGCAATTATCCACTTCCTGTGCGTTATGGTCTGACTGCTGGTGAAGTAGCTACTATGGCAAACGAGCAGATGAGCTGGAATTGCGCGCTGCATGTGGTACGCTGCAGCGGTTGGGAGAGGAGTATGCACTTCCCTGATACCGGGCAAGTATGGGTACATCCTTCGATGAATATTCCGAGATATGAGACTGCTTTGCTTTACTCGGGAACCTGTTTATTCGAGGGGACAAATATTTCAGAAGGCAGAGGAACGACCTTTCCTTTTGAAATGATAGGAGCGCCATTTATTGATGCGGAGCAGCTTGCGAATGAAATGAATAAGAAGAGGCTGCCGGGCGTACTGTTTCGACCGGTATACTTTAAGCCTACCACATCAAAGTTTCAAGGAGAGTTATGCAGCGGAGTACAGCTTTATATAACCGATACCCATGCTATTAAATCTGTGGAAACGGGTGTTACTTTGTTGTATACCATTAAGCATCTCTATGAATCGTTTTCTTTCCTGCCTCCGCTGAAGGAAAACGCGAGACCGTTTATTGATTTATTGTGCGGAGATAAGCTGTATCGCGACGATTCGGTGCAGGTATCCGTTTTGTTGGAGCAATTCCGTGAGGAAAGTCGGGAATTCGTAAGTCTTAAACAGCAGTATCATCTCTATAAGTGAAGAAGGTGCAATATGAATAAACTATCGCTGAGAGAGAAGATTGGTCAGTTAATCGTTACAGGATTTCCTGAACCGAGCATAACCGATGATCTTAGGAGTTTGATAACGGATTATAAAATCGGGAATATCATATTGTTCACTTATAATATTGAAAATAAGCTGCAGCTCCGTACGCTATGTACGGAGCTGCAGCAGTCAATAACGAACAATACCGGATTTCCGGCCTTGATCTCTATCGACCAAGAGGGAGGCAGAGTTACACGTCTGCCAGGGGATGCAACCAATATTCCAGGCGCAATGGCTATTGCGTCTACCGGCCGTTCGGAAAATGCTTATTCCGCAGGTCGTATAACTGCGCGTGAGATGCGTGCGCTAGGAGTAAATTTCAATCTAGCTCCTGTTTTGGACATCAATAATAACAAACAAAATCCAGTAATTAATGTACGTTCTTACGGAGATACAGTTGAGACCGTTGAAGAATATGGCATGCAAATGATGAAAGGCTTGAAGGACGGAGGGGTGCTGGCAGCTCTCAAGCATTTTCCAGGTCATGGCGATACCGCAGTAGACTCTCATTTGGGTCTTCCTATTATCGATAAAACCATAGAAGAGCTTATGGAATTAGAGCTAAAGCCATTCCGTACCGCGATTGAAAGTGGAGCGGAATGTATTACAAGCGCTCATAATCTCTTTCCGTCCATTGAGAAAGAACGGGTTCCTGCTACGATGTCCAAAACCATAATTACCGATTTGTTGAAGAAGCAATTGGGCTATGATGGATTAATTATCTCCGATTGTTTGGAGATGAATGCCATCAAAAATTATTACGGAACAGCGCAGGGGGCAGTAGGCGCCATCAAAGCTGGGGTGCATATGGTTTATGTAAGCCATACGCCAGCGCTTGTCATTGAAACAGTGGAAATGATTGAACAAGCTGTTCAGTCGGGAGAACTGTCTATGACGATCATCGACGAAGCTGTGGAAAAAGTACTTTTTTATAAGAAAAAATACGGCGCAACGACGAACCTAGAGCTATCTGTCGTGGGCAGCAGCACTCACCGTCATGCAGCCGAAGCTATAAGTTTGGAAAGCATCTGTCATGTGCGCGGGAACCTAATGGCTGTCGAGAAGCACGACAAAGCTACAATCTTTATAGGGAGCTATCCTTATCGAACCGATATGGCCTCTAGTCATGCGAGAACAGATGTATCTTTTCCTGCAGCACTATCCGCGGCTTTATCTACGGAGCATTTGATGACCAGTATTGATCCTGATCAGGATGAAATTAATCAGATCTTAAGCCATGTAGATGGTTATGCCAGAGTTGTGATTGGACTGTATAATGCGATTGATAATGCAGGCCAATTGGAGCTTGTAAATCGCCTATCCGCGAAAGGACATCAGGTAACGGCTGTCGCGCTTGGCAAGCCATACGACTTGGACGTTCTGGAGGGGGACGTTTGTGGAGTAGCTGCCTTTGAGTATACGCCTTTAGCTATAAAGTCTTTGATAAAAATTATGAGCGGTGACTATGCGCCTACTGGTATGATTAGTATTAAAGGTTAATAAGGACGTGATCTTGGGATGAAATATGTAGCTGGATTAGATGGCGGCGGCACCAAAACAGCGGTAACTGTTGCTGATGTGAATGGTCGAGTGATGCATACCTTTGCATCCGGAGCGATTAACTATAATGGACAAGACGAGGACAGCATCCGCAATAGTCTCCAAGAAATTGTGGATACGATTGGCAAGCTGTGCGGCGGAGTAGATCACTGTGTACAGATGTGCATCGGCGCGGCAGGCATCAGTAATCCGACGGTCATCACTCGGCTGACTACTCATATCAGAGAATGCGGATATCAGGGAGGATTAATTATTACAGGCGACCATGAGACAGCTTTATGGGGTGCGCATAACCAGGAATATGGCATTATTCTAATTGCGGGCACCGGGTCGATCTGTTATGGCAAAAATGAACTTGGTCTATCCCATCGTACTGGCGGTTGCGGCCACCTGATCGATGATGAAGGCAGCGGTTACAGCATCGGGCGTGATTTGCTTACAGCAGTTGTGCGAGTGAATGACGGGCGTATACAGCAAACCGCGATCACTAATATGGTGTATGAGCAGCTTCAGGTGAAGTCGGTTCAGGAGATTATCGGATTTGTATATGACAAAAGGACAAATAAAAAGGATATAGCGGCACTTGCTCCTATCTTGTCAGCCGCCTGTGCGCTAGGTGATGAAACGGCACTGACCATTGCGAGAAAAAGCGCGCAATCGTTGGCCGAATTGGTGTCGCCAGTAGTAGAAAAGCTGAACTTGCACAATGGTGCGGTTGCAATGGCGGGAAGTGTTCTGCTGAAGAATACGTTTGTGACGGCAGCTCTCGTAGAAAATTTAGAACGAGTCTATCCGAACTTGCGATGTATTGCTGCGAAAAATGAGGCGTCAAGCGGTGCTGTACTTATCGCATTGAACCAATTAAGTTAGGTGAAAAACAGAAGCACGCGGCAGATTAATCGCCGCGTGCTTCTGTTTTATGCGCATGTTGATTTTATTGTCATATAGACTTTCACTCTGACTTTGATGATAATGCGTCTCGGAGGACCTGTTCGACCTTGCTGAGATGATCCATAATCAGTTTAGCAGCACGCTGCTTGTCTTGAAGCTCAATAGCCTCATAGATGGTTTGATGTTCACTGAGAAGCCTGGCTGCGGTTGCTTTCTCCCGATAAAACCATAATTCTCGAGTCTGCCGAATAGATCCGGCAAATCGATCAGATATCGATTCCATGAGTTGAATGAGTAGGGAATTTCCGGATGCAGCAGCTATGGCCATATGGAACTCAGTGTCAGCGCGTTCACCCTCTGACGTATCATTGCGGCCTAAGCTATGCTCCATGACAGATAAGAGTCCGCGAAGACGGGATAAATCATCCTCGGTACGTTTTTCAGCAGCAAGGGACGCCGCTCCGATCTCAAGCACCCCGCGGACCTCGAGAAGCTCAATTAGGGAATCCGCCCCTTGAAATAATTGATCAGCCCCGCTTTTTGTCTCGCTTGGAAGAACCGCTTTGACGAACGTTCCTCCTCCTTGGCGAACGTCTAACCATCCCATAGCTTTCAATGCGCTGACGCCTTCCCTGATTGTAGAACGGCCGACGCCATAAGCTTCAGCGAGCTCGACTACTGACGGCAGTCTTTGCCCTGGCTGCAGCTCTCCTGATTGGATCTGACGAAGAATGTGATCAGCTACCAATTCGTGGCCTTTCGGGTTTTCTATTTTCATATTGCGCATTATGAACCTCCAAAGCGTCGATAAATTCAATTTGATTCGATATCTATACAATACTACAAGTTTGAAATATAATGAAGTAAAAGTCATCAGATGACCTGATGTTTATGTGGGAGGAATTTTTATGTTGGATACAACACTTACTCAAGAGCTTCGGAGAATTGTAGGAGATAAATACTATCGAGATGATAAAGAAGCGTTGGTCAGCCATTCGTACGACGGAACACCGATGCTTCAAAGCTTGCCAGACGGTGTAATCTATCCAGAAAATACACAACAAATATCTGAAATTATGAAAGCTCTTGCCGCTCACCGAGTACCTATAGTCCCACGAGGCTCCGGATCCAATTTGTGTGGAGGGACGGTACCTGTTCAAGGCGGAGTTGTACTAGTTATGCATCGTATGAATCGCATATTGGAGATTGACCAAGAAAATTTGACGGCTATCGTACAGCCTGGAATCATAACTGCACAGTTTATTGCTCACGTTGAGTCGTTAGGACTTTTCTATCCGCCTGATCCCAGCAGTATGAAGATATCAACGATTGGCGGCAATATCGCGGAATGCTCAGGAGGCTTGCGCGGACTCAAGTACGGTACAACGAAGGATTATGTAATTGGGTTAGAAGCAGTTCTAGCAAATGGAGAAATTATCCGAACTGGCGGCAAGCTCATGAAGGATGTCGCGGGTTATGACCTGACAAAGCTATTGGTAGGCTCGGAAGGAACACTCGCTATCATCACCGAAGCAACTTTAAAGCTGGTGCCACCGCCGGCTACTAAAAAGACGATGCTTGCGATGTTTAAGGATCTTTATGGGGCTGCTAGAGCGGTATCCCGGATTATCGAAATGAAGATCATACCGGCTACGTTGGAATTTATGGATAACCCGACTATTCGTGTTGTCAATGATTTTGCCAAGCTGGGTCTTCCGCTGGATAT
Source organism: Paenibacillus sp. J31R122 (assembly GCF_056269185.1). NCBI lineage: Bacteria > Bacillati > Bacillota > Bacilli > Caryophanales > Paenibacillaceae > Paenibacillus > Paenibacillus sp. J31R122. The sequence continues at coordinate 199,543 of NZ_JBWDNM010000014.1, read as the reverse complement.
GGAGGCGATCCTATTGATTGAACAGGACGGCGAACCAGAAACGGTCGAACGTGATATTGCGCGTATTAGAGAAATATGCGAAATGGAAAAAGCTGACCGCATAGATGTTGCGGAGACTAGGGAGCAGGCAGAGAAGCTGTTGACGGCGCGCCGCAGTGCTTTTACGGCATTGGCGCGGCTAAGACCGACTACGATACTCGAGGATGCAACGGTTCCTCGTTCAAAAATTGCCGATATGGTGCTTCGTATTAATGAAATTGCTCGGAAATATAATGTCTCCATTGCAACATTTGGTCATGCGGGAGACGGAAATCTACATCCTACCGCGACAACGGACGCAAGGGATCATGAAGAAATTCATCGCGTGGAGCAGGCGTTTGAGGAAATTTTCGAAGCAGCTATCGAGCTTGGCGGCACCATTACCGGTGAGCATGGCGTTGGCCTTGTGAAAGCGCCGTTCTTGGAATGGAAAGTCGGAAAAGCGGGTATGGAGGTAATGAGCGGGATCAAGCAGGCATTCGATCCTCTGCACCTTTTGAACCCTGGCAAAATATTTGCCAAGGAAACAAGAAAAAGGGTGGTGATTGAGCGTGGCTAATACAAGTGTTCAAACTCATATTCATAATGAAATTCCGAGTAAACCAGCTATTGAACATAGCAACCCGCTTGCAAGAACATTGCTTGCTAAACTCGATTACGATCAGCTCACAAATTGCATGCGCTGTGGATTTTGTCTCCCTGCTTGTCCCACATTCCGGGAAACAGGGCTTGAACCAGAATCTCCTCGGGGTCGAATTGCGCTCATGAAAGCCGTTGCGGATGGCATTATGGATCCGGATCAAGCATTTGAAGACCAAATGAATCACTGTCTAGGCTGCAGAGCATGTGAACCGGCATGCCCGGCTGATGTGAAATATGGACAATTAATTGAGCAAGCTCGTGACGCTATTGAAGATCACGCTGACCATAGCGCTCCTGTATCAGGAATGCGCAAACTATTTTTCAAAGGAGTTTTCCCTCACCGCAAAAGCTTGAAGCTGCTGGGCAGATCACTATCTCTCTATCAAAAATCCGGCTTGCAAACCATTGCCAGAGGAAGCGGTATGATGCGTCTGTTTCCTAAGCATTTGCGTGAAATGGAGCAAATTTTACCTGAGGCGACTGGAAAAGGTGTGGTCGAAAGACTAGGAACTGTATATCCTGCTAAGGGTGAAAAGGTGGCTCGTGTCGCTTTGTTCCGGGGCTGCATTATGGATGTGATGTTTGCTGAGACGAATGTTAACACAGTCAAGCTGCTTGCTGAAGCTGGCTTCGAAGTTGTCATTCCGAATGAACAAGTGTGCTGCGGAGCACTCCACGCACACAGTGGTGAGATGGATTTGGCCAGAGGGCTGGCACGTACCAATCTAGAAGTGTTCAAAGAAGCTGGAATCGAGTATATTGTCTCCAACGCGGGCGGATGTGGAGCTCTTCTCGTAGAATATGATCATTTGTTGAAGGATGATTCCAAATACAATGAACTTGCGGAGTGGTTTGCTTCACGAGTAATTGACGTGAGTCAGTTGTTAGTCGAGCATGGCCGAATTCCTTCATTTGCTGAGTCAGAGGCAAGCGCAACCGAGCCGGTTACGATTACCTATCAAGACTCCTGCCACTTGCGAAATGTAATGAAAAGCTCGAATGCACCGAGGAAGCTCATGAGTCAGGTCGCCAATGTGAGCTTCACTGAGATGAAGGATGCAGACACCTGCTGCGGTTCGGCGGGCATCTACAATGTTACTCAGCCAGAGATGGCGGGGCAAATCCTTGATCGTAAAATGGAGCATGTCAACAATACCGGTGCTCGCTACTTGCTCACGAGCAATCCGGGCTGCCTGCTGCAGATGAAGCTAGGTGTGGAGAAGCATGGAGCGGGTTCTCAGATGGAAGTTAAGCATGTCGTTGATTTTCTTTATGAAAGAATTGCTGGTCGATCGAACCAATAATTGAAGAGAGATCCGTTAGAGCAGCCATGCCATGGCGAAGTCGGTTTTATTATAGGCTGAATACAACAGTCTTCTGTTTTAGACCCTGGGCTTCGTCAAGAAGTAATTCGGAGGAAGCAGATATTTCTTGCATCACTGCTGTTTGCTCCTGAGCAGCATTTGCAATACGAGAGCCGTCATCAGAAATGGTGGCGGCTGTGCTTGCAATATTTTTGGCTTTCTCAAAGGTACTGTTAATTTGTTCGGTTTGGACAGCAATATGCGTTACAATGCTTTGCAAAGCACGAGCTGTTTCGTTAACTGAAGTTATAACCTCGTCAAGCGCAAGCTTGGCGTTTTCGCCTGTTATCGTTTCGTGGTGAATCAGCTGCATCTGCTTGTCTGTCTCATTAACGACAGTCAAGGTTTGCTCCTGCATTTGTCCGATAAGCTGATTGATCTGATCACCAGCGGCTGCGCTGTCCGTTGCCAGCTTACGAATATGTTGGGCGACGACTGCGAAGCCATGACCCTGATCGCCAGCATGCGCAGCTTCTATAGATGCGTTGAGGGCTAGTAAATGAGTCTGGTCGGCAATTTGGCTGACAAGCTGCGAGATCTGACTGATTTCGCTCGCTTGCAGCTCAAGGCCGCGAACGATACGAAGTGTTTTCTGGCTTGTTTCGGATATGTGAAGCATGCCATCTACTAATGAACGCATCTGGGTCGCATTATCGGAAATAGTATGAACCATTGTATCGGCTAAAACGATGGCACGCTCAGCTTCGTTGTTTATTCCATGTGCACTCTCTGCCGTTTGTTCAGCGGTGTGCAGCATCTTCTGTGCTGAAGATGCTTGCATTGCTGCGCCATCAGCCATTCGTTCGATCGTTAAAGTAATCATTTCGATTTGATTGGTTGCTTGTCCAATTGCTGAACCAAGCGTATTGACGCCTCGGTCTGTAACTGTAACGCTGTCTGAAACATCGGTGATCATTTGCCGCAGATTACCCAGCATCACTTGGAAGGAATGATTTAATTTTCCGATTTCATCACGGGACTGATACTTCGGAATAGATATATTCAGATTGCCAGCTGCCACGCTATCGACAACATCTGTCAGTCGCAGCAGGGGTCTTATAATGAACTTTGCAGCCAGCCACCCGAGAACGCATGTCCACAACACCCCAAGTCCCATTACCCCTGTAATATAAATCCACTCTGTCATGTTCGGTGCCAATAATGGCTTTAATTGAAATATAAAGAAAGCGCTCGTGCTGTAGGTAGCTGTAGATACGATCAAGATGCCTAGCACAAGCTTTCGTACTAAACCGAATGCCATGTTAAATCCTCCCTATAGTTACATTGCTTACATACTACGCTTCATTAATTATATTAATTATGTGCTACTATTAAAGTGATGTAGATCACAGTCCATAAGAGAGGCTGCCGTTATGTAACGGCAGCCTGTTGATATATAAGATTAGGCTTGCAGAATGGCCTGAAGTCTCCTACATAACCTCCCTGCTCAAATATGGTTTTTGTTCGTCATTTAAAGTTAGGTTGTGAACTCTGGTTCCAATTCTTTGTCCGTTGCCTGATTGGCCATACCTGATTTGCCATACCTGATTGGCAATGCCTGATTTGGCATGCCTCATTAGTTTCAATATTTGCACTTAAATGAGCGTGGAAAAGGCTCAGCTCTGATTTAGTGTCATGGAATGAACTTAATTGCTGGATTTGCTCGATCCGTGACCTCATTCAGTTGCTTTAACTACATTTTCTGAAACTAAATCGTCTCTATTTCCATAGTAACTCTCATTAATTTCACAATTTGAAACTAATTAAACGTTACCTCTAAGCTACCCAAGGGATAGGTACTTTCACAGCGATATATCCTATCGACCAGTAGACGAATAGTTCCTGTCACAGCGATATATCCTATCGACCAATAGAAGGATAGTCGAGACTAGTCGTTTTTCCTTGTGACCCGGCAATCAATCATTTTTATAGATTCCTTATATGGGATAAATATTAGGCTTGATATAAGATATATGGAGCTTGCATGAACTGGATAAAACCTCCGCCTAATAAGAATACTTTTTTTACAACTTTTTTTATCCCACAATCGTTTTACATGCCGAGGTGAAGAAATTGCCGACTGATGAACAGTTAATTCAAGAAATACAAGGCGGGAGCCAAGCTGCCATGGAGGTGCTCGTTAAGCGTTATTACAAGCGAATCTATGCATATTTGTATCGTAGAACAACGAATAGTCATACGGCATACGATCTGACACAGGATGTATTTATCAAAATGGTCCAGAACCTCTCCTCCTTTAAAAGCTCTGGATCCTTCAGCAGCTGGTTGTTCACAATCGCCGTGAATTGCAGCAGAGATTATTACAGGTCTGCCGCATACAGACAAGCATCAACTGCTATGGAGTATGAGGAGCGCATAGAATCGAAACAAGAGGAGTCGGTCTCCTATATTTTTGAGAAAAATGAATCGAGAACGCTTCTTAAGAAAGCGGTGCAGGAGCTGCCGGACATACAAAGCGAGGCCATTTTACTTAAGTATTATCATGATCTGAAAATTAAGGAAATCGCAGCAATAACGAGCACGAATGAGAATACGGTGAAGGCTCGATTGCGACAAGGGCTGGAGAAGCTGAAGAAGAGGCTTGGGAGGGATGATTATGAACAAAAAAGAAACTCATAAGCATGCACCGAAACTAAATGAGTACGATGAGCTTGATTCGTTCGATCAAGAGTTTCGCGAATTTATGAACGAATATACGGTTGAATATCCAGGCGAAGAAGCGATTATGCAAACGATAGATACGCTGAGACCCTACGTAAAGCCGTCTGAGGCAAGTCGGAAGACCGTTTTTCCTTTAAGCTTGACTATGCTCAGAATGCTTCATATCCGCATCAGCTTTTGGCTGCTGAACGCGCTCTTCTTTGGCGGAGGGTTACTAGCATGGGGATTTTGGGAAGGAGATCCTTACTCCATTATGCTGCTGCTCTCTCCCGTACCTTTTTTGCTAGGCCTGCTGGAGGTATTCAGAGGGCGTGATGAGGGTCTGATGGAGCTGGAGATGTCATGCAAGTATTCTGCACAGCAGATCATGCTTTCTAAAATGCTAGTTGCCGGCAGCTACAATATGCTGCTTAGTCTCATTCTGCTCGTCGTATTCAGCTTGTTCGGTGAGCCGCTCCTTTTATCAAAAGTCATTATTTTCTGGGTGACACCGTTTACGGTTGCTTCCAGTATCGGATTAGCTGTAGCGAATAGAGTGCGCAGCATGATTTCGATACCACTTACACTGACGATATGGATATTTATCGTACCTATAGTCATTGAAAGCACAAAGATAGAAGCAATAAACGGTCTTTACTCAAGCCTAGGTGCAATAGTTTCCATATTGGCAGTTTTATTGTTCGTCTTACAGATCAAACGTTTAAGAAGAGGTGAGTTTGTTGATATTATCCATTGAGAGAGTTAGTAAGCAATTTGGACATAAAAGGGCGTTGGAGAGTGTAACCTGTGAACTGACAGAAGGGGTTTACGGTTTTCTAGGCGCAAATGGCTCAGGAAAAACAACGCTGATGCGAATACTCGCAGCTGTCTCTAAACCGAGCTCGGGCAGAGTACTTTGCAACGGAGAAGATATACAAATAATGAATGAACGCTATCGCGATTTGCTTGGTTATTTGCCGCAGCAGATGGGACTATATAAAAACTTCACTGTCACCAAATTTCTTCTGTATATCGCTTCGCTGAAAGGAATTGAGAAGAATAAAGCCGAGGCTAAAGTCGAAGAGCTGTTGCAGGTCGTTCACTTAACGGATGAGAAGCGTACAAAGGTAGGCAAGCTCTCTGGAGGGATGAAGCAGCGAGTCGGCATTGCACAGGCTTTGCTGAATGATCCGAAAATCATTATTGTGGATGAGCCGACTGCGGGGCTTGATCCGAAGGAGCGTATTCGATTCCGTAATTTACTGTCATCCATTGCAAATGAACGTATCGTCCTGCTGTCTACACATATCGTATCGGACATTGAGTATCTCGCTAAGGAGCTTCTTATAATGAAGCGGGGTATGCTTATTCAGAAGGCTCAGCCTCAGCAACTGCTTGAAGGCTTGAAGGATAAAGTATGGACACTGCGAGTGCAGCAGGCAGAGATAGGTGCTCTTCAAGCTCGGCATAAGGTTAGCAGTTTAATCAACAGTGAAGATGCCATTATCGCACGTATTTTATCCGATTATAAGCCTGATCCGCGCGCAGAAGCAGCTATGCCAAATCTTGAGGACCTTTACTTGTATTATTTTGATGAGGAGGCTGTGAAGTGAAATCCTTATTATCATTTGAGCTTTACAAAATTTATCGTCAAAAAAGCATTTATATTGCTCTACTTATTCTGTTAGCTTTTATTACATTAAGTTTGAACGGTCAAGTGACAAGTGATCAATCATCCTACTATAAGGAGTGGGAGGGTGAACTCACTCAGGAAAAGGTTGATCGTGCACAGGCAGAAAATGCACTAATAATGGATAAATGGGAATCAGAAAAGGAAACACTAACAGATCAAGAAAGAGCAATGTCCGGTGTATATGAGAAAATAAGCAATTTGCATAATCTAGAAATGCAGAGGTTGTCCGGAGTGGAAGGTGTAAGTGGGTATCTTCATTCCTTGGAGGAAAAAGGGGGAGGCGGCTATGTACAGCGTCAGAATGAATTACTCCTCAAGATGCTCGATAGCTACAAGGTCGATCAGATATATTATAACCGCGCTCCAAGCGAGATGATTGACTTCGTTAATGTTTACTCCATTCTTATAAGCGGTTCTTTGATTCTTGTTGGTCTAGCCTCTATATTTTCGAATGAATATGCGACTGGGATGGATCAGTATCAATTCAGCTCTAGATATGGACGGAAGCAGGTCGTTACCGCAAAAATAATTTCTTCGATGATTTACGTGGTTTCTATCGTTATCGTATGGGTGCTTTACAATTTGATTTTTCGGTTTATCACTTACGGTGGAGGTGTAGATGGATTTAAGACCCCTCTACAGGAAGTATTTAAATACCGAAGTTCAACTTATGGTTATGACTTAGGAACCTATATATTGGTTCAAATCGGCATGCATTTACTGGGAGCGCTTGGATTTGCATTAATCGTAATGCTAATCTCTGCCTTTTGTAGGCATACGATAATGTCATTCCTTATATCAGGGTTTATCTTCGGGTTGCCTATTGCTGTTCGTAGTATATTTGATCTGCCGATGCCATGGTTAAATAAAATACTTGAATTTAGCTATACAGATGTGATGAGGGTAGAAGAACTATTTATGGAATTCAAAACCATTAATCTTTTTGGTCAGCCGATTCTTTATCCTATAGTGGCTATTGTTGTTACGATCGTTTTATCCATGGCTAGTGTTTGGTTGTTATTTTACACAATGAGACGTAAGGAAGTTGCTTAAAGGAAGGGAATAGGACGAAAAAGGTCTGGATGGAGGGTGTAAAGGATGCGAAAATCACACGATGGCAGTACAGAAGGATTTGCGCGTCCACATCCGAAGCCAAAGAGTAATCGTGTACGAAGGGTTATTATCTGGCTAGCGGTGTTCATTCTATCGATAGCCGCCATACTTACTATTGTATATAAAGTAATGCTGCTTTCCCCCACTGCCGAAGCGAGTGCAGCGATGCAAAGTGATAATCAAGTAACCATCAGCAAGCTTGATGAGGGGTATCGCTTTGAACCTGCATCAAGAGGGGCGGTGGCTATCAAGCAGCCTAATCTTATTTTTTATCCAGGTGCAATGGTGGAACCAGAGAGCTATTCACTGTTTGCACGTAAGTTGGCCGCGGCCGGTTATCGCGTCTATATTGCCAGCATGCCGTTTCATTTAGCACTCACGGACCAAGACCGTGCTGAAGCTTTTATTGCAGAACATCCCAATGAAAGCTATGTCATGGGAGGGCATTCACTAGGCGGCGTATTCGCTACTCGATTTGCTGCCGAACATAGAGAACAACTTGCAGGAGTATTTCTACTTGCTTCCTATGCGGACAAGAAAGGAAGCCTCGTTAATTCTGGCTTGCCTGTGCTGCAAATAATTGCATCGAGAGACGGTGTACTGAACTGGAAAATCTGGGGCAAGGCGAACCGCTATATGCCAGTTGCAACGAGCTATGTCACCATTGAAGGCGGCAACCATACACAATTCGGGTCGTATGGTCAGCAACGAATAGATAGAGTAGCTACGATATCACCTGAGCAGCAGCTCGATGTAGTAAGCACAGAGCTGCTTAAATGGATAGGTAAACTAAATTCATAAGATATCAAAGAAGAAAAAGCTGTTTTCTGAGGTCCTATAGACCTAAGGAAAACAGTTTTTTTTATAAACATAGTAATTGAGTTTATGATATGCTAATTTATCATTATATATTTATAAAATAGGAAAATGTTAGAAGGTAGATCTGCGAAGAATGTCGAATTATAGTAGCAAAGATACATTTACATTTTCAATATTCTGAGGTGCTTAAATGAAAGGTAGATATAAATCTGCGATCGTATTCTTGCTTTCGCTATTCATAGCAGTTCCGTTTCTAGTTACCGAGGCCTATGCGCTTTCGGATGAACCGAGTGTCGCTATTAGAGAGTGGGAAATGAAATGGGAAACAAATCAAGAGGATAGTATTCGATCTGCTGCACTTATTCAGCAAGCGGTCGGATGGTTTCCGGTTAACTATACGGCTGACACGTTGCTAATACCGGAAAATACGCATTATGCTTGGGTGAAATTTAAGCTGCCTGACCTTAAATGGGCGAGACCTACTTTACTTATTAGCGAACTTAATGCTAAAAATGTAACGATTTATATGGATAATCTAATTGTCTATGAGACCAAGCGTAACTATGCTAACGATTACAATAAAATATTACTGCCTCTGACAGCTAATGATTCAAATAAAACGATTTATTTGAGGTTAGAAACAGCTGAGAAAAAAATTGGTATTAAAGAACAACCGATAGTAGGAGAATACCAAGATCTTGTTAAAGTGTATATGACTAGGGATATACTGGATGTTATTTTGGGAGCGGCACTTGTTTTCATCTCACTTTCCATGCTACTATGTATTATTTTTATGAGTAAGTTGTATATGAATAGCTGGAGCTCCTTATGTGTCATCATACTATCTGTAGGCTTGATGATACTAACGAGCTCTCCGTTTTTTCACACAACCTATAGTGAATTCGGATTAGTATCTTATTATATATTTGATATTTCATCATACTTATTAACACCTTCTTTATTCATTTTTTTCGAAAATATATTTGGCAGGGGACCGTACGGTCTGATTACTTTCATGAGGAAAGTAATAGTCGTAAGCATAGCTATTTGCATTATTTTATTGGTATCAGGAATAGCAATCGATGCTTTACGAGAGTTGTATATTATAGTTGGGATAATATGCTTCGGGGTTTCCGTTGTTATCGGAAACATTTTATTAATAAGTTGTTTGATTTTGTACTGCGTGCAAAAAAACAAGGAAGCTATTATTTTGACTATTGGATTTGGTATGTTTGCTGCGATAGGAGTAGCAGAGATTTCATGGTTCTTTATAAAAAATAAAGGTTATGATCTATTTTTGTGGAAATGGGGTGTTCTTTGTTTTATTGTGTCTCTCGTTATTATATTATCCAGAAGAATAATGAAAAATTACGATCAAGTTGTAGAGTATTCAAAGCAACTTGAAATTTTCAATAATGAACTGCAACGATCTGAGAAGATGGAGGTTATTAGTCAGCTTGCTGCGTCGGTCGCTCATGAGGTGCGTAATCCTTTGCAAGTAACACGAGGTTTTCTTCAGCTGTTAGAGGAGAAATCAGCTAATGAGAAAGATAAAAGTTTTATGCTGCTAGCAATTACTGAATTAGATCGTGCATCTGAAATAATAACCGATTTTTTAACCTTTGCAAAACCTCAATTAGAGCAAACAACACTGCTAAATATTGCAGAAGAGCTGCAACAAATAGAAGGTATACTTGTGCCATTGGCTACGATGCAAGGAGGAATAATAAAATTAGAACTGGCACCGAACCTTTTTATTTGCGGCAATTCATCTAAATTCAAGCAAGCTTTAATTAATCTTATCAAAAATGGGATAGAAGCTTTCGGTAAAGAGGGTTATATTCAGATCCAAGCCTATGAAGATTTGGAATCAAAACTAGTGTATATTCGGATAAAGGATAACGGAGAAGGAATGGATGATGCTGATCTAAAGAAATTGGGTGAGCCGTATTATTCGAAGAAAACGAAGGGCACAGGATTAGGTCTGATGGTTACGTTTCGAATAGTAGAAGCTATGCAAGGTAAAATTACTTTCAATAGTACGAGGGGGGTTGGAACTGAGGCAGTAATGCATTTCCCGTTAGCAAATAAATAGCGCCGATAGCTTATTACTGAGCTTTCGGCGCTTTTTATTGTTTAGTAATAGGAAGCTAAACCCACATTGGATATCTAAGAGTTGGATCTTCTTCCAAGTCAGCTGGATTCGTAGGAATAACCAGATAGAACTTGTGGGATGTTTCTTCTAAAGCTTCAATTTCGAATGTGTCAGGAATTTCGACTCCAAATGCTTCTTTAATAGCTGCTTTAGGATTAGCAAGAAGTTGTGCTTTGAATTCAGCATCTTCCCATGCTTTTTGAATAATCTGTTCTCTTAAATTTTGTTCTGAGGACACAATAATCACCCTTCTCGATATGTATAAGTTTACCATACCAAGTCTATCATGGATTTTCGACAATATCTACTTTAAAATGCAAATATTCTACAGTTTTTGCGATATTTTATGATCCATTAGACTTATTTATATGAGATTTCCATAGGGAAGTAGTTTTAAACGACCAGATAGAGGTTAGTGTGAAATAGTGACTATCGTCTTAACTATCTATATCAAATGAATTAATCCTTTGATATTAAGTTCTAACAGCAAAGTGGGGTTGTAATCGAGGTTACACAATTCTTAAAGTGAAAAAACGCCGAATGTGAGTTACACACATTCGGCGTTTTTATTCAATAAATTATACCCACATCGGAGCTTCTTTAGGGCTTGAATCTGCTTTTAATTTAGTTGGGTTCGGAGGAATTACTACGTAAAACTTTTTGTATGTTTCTTCACCAGCCTCAACTTCGTATGAATCTGGAATTTCCAATCCAAAAGCTTCTTTAATTGCGGCTTTCGGATTAGCAAGAAGTTGTTCCTTGAAATCGTCATCTTCCCATGCTTTTTGAATAATTTGAATCTTTAAGGATTGCTCTGTAGACACGATAAATCACCCCTCCTGATATGTATAAGTTTACCATACCAAGTCTATCATGGATTTTCGACATTATCTACTTTAAAATGCAAATATTATACAAATTTATCATTGAAAATAGATTCTATAGTCCCGATTTCATTGAATTATGAGATAAAAAGTAGTCGAATCCGCCTTGCTGAAGCATATTGCGATTTGAATCTATCGTCTCAGATGTCTGATTCAAATGGTTTAAGAGGTAAGCATGGAATTGTACCAGCTCTGTAGCTTTCAACTTCATAGCGAGAAGTCTATTATGATTGTCCCAGGCAACCTGGACATAGGACTTCATGCAGCCTCTTACATAAATAGATGCTTCCGCCTCTTCTATGGTAGGCTGTCTATCTAATTGCCGAGCAGAGGCAATCATGGCAAGTAAACTATTGTAGCAGCCTTCTGTCAAATCCTCCTGCCAATCGACCCAATCATCCGCCATTTGCAGCGTAGTGAGTGTAATATCAATCGCTTCCTCCATGATAGGAATCAGATCGGTTCGTGATGTGAGCAATAGGGCGCCAGTACACGCGATTTTGACAGGTCCAGCTTTCCCGGCAATTTTAAGTGGCTCGGTAATAAAGTAATTATCGTTCTGTTCATTCATCACGCAGTCAGCCCATGTCGATACATATCTATCGTAGTATTGCCAAAATGAAGAATCTGATGGAAACAGCTCACGAAATACACCAAACATCTCAAGCATCAACAGATTGCCAAGAGCGAGCTGTTCCTTCCAATTAGATGAAGGCGTACTGTCCATTACATCATCCTGAATAAAAAAATAGAGCATGCCATAGACATTAGCTAATGCGAGCTTCTTGCATTGCTCATCATTTATTGCCGCGGTCTCTTGCACCCAGAAGGGAAGCAGGCTGCAAATGTAATCCTTGCCGCTGTCACGCTTAACCGGGTTGAACTTGTCCGCATATAATAGACCAATTGTGTTCAGGGGTACTGGGAATGCAGCAATGCGCTGTGCAGCTTCTGCAAAGATGAGCTCAAGCTGCTTCTCGTAACGGTCATACCATTCCATCATAATGTCCTCCGCAACTTCGTAATTGTTGGATTTATTTAGACTAGAACTTAATTTTGGAGCATATCAATAGTCATGAACGCTCCAAATCTTTTCCTACTATACCACTTCTATACCAAGTAAAAGTTAACATTTTTATTAATAAGAGGTAAAAGCAGACGAACTTCTTATTGAGTAAAAAGAGAATATCCAGTAAAATGAGTAAAAGGTTTACAATTAGTTACTGTAATAGACCAAGCGCTACCATATTTGCAAAACTGGACCAAGGTCGAGGATACTCCTATTACCTGAGCAGGTTTAGAATTTTGTTCTCCTGCATTAAAGTTAATACCAAGATGAGAGTTCTTTAATGTGGAGGTAGTAAGACATGAATAGAGATGTGGAAATTTACGTGCTTTTGACAGATACTAGAACTTTATTTACGAAAACAATCAAATGGTTTACGAAAGACCCGCTGAATCATGCTTCTATAGCATTTGACAGCGATTTGAGTGAGGTTTATAGCTTTGGCAGGAAAAATCCAAGCAACCCATTTTTCGCAGGTTTTGTGAAAGAAGATGTGAGAGGACAGTTTTTTGAACATTCGATGTGCTCGCTTTATCGTTGTACAATCAGTTATAGCGCCTATATGAACATTCGTTCACAGATACACTATATGGAGCAAAATAGTGATCAATACAAATATAATTTACTAGGCATGCTTGGAATCGTGTTCAATATTGAAATGAAGCGAGAATATGCTTACTTTTGTTCTCAATTTGTAGCCTCGGTGTTTGAGGAAAGTGGAGTTAGCTTAGTTAATAAACCATCATTTTTCGTAACACCTGGTGATTTGGAGAATACGGCTCTACTAGAGCTAGTATATCATGGGAAGTTACATTCCTATACTGGGTGCAAGGAAATGAAAGCAACTGGAGCTTTTCGAACAGCATGAAGAAGGCCTCACTTGTGGAGGTCTTTTTTTTATGAAGATAATTTCCTGAAAAACGCAATTGACAATGATTATCATTAGCCCGTATACTTTGTAACGAATCCCAAATAGATAAGTAAAGAGGAGTCATTCATAATGAAGATTAAATTAACTACATTTGTATTGGCATGCGCACTTATTTTTACTGGTTGTGGAGCTAATAATTCTGAAAATGCAGGAACAGTTGAACAATCTACTAACAAGACTGCTGCAGAGAGCGGGAATAAATCAGAGGCACCAGATGGTAACTGGACCGCAATTTTGGAAGACTATCGTCAGTTTACCGTTGAGCAGGCAGACAAGTTTATTATTGAAACCGAAAAATTCGTTGCAGCTGTTAAAGGCGGCGATGTAGAAACTGCGAAGCTGTTGTATGCACCAACACGGATGTATTTCGAGCGCATTGAGCCAATTGCCGAAGCGCTAGGAGATTTGGATCCAAACATAGATGCTCGTGAAAATGACGTAGAGGACAAAGACTGGCGCGGATTTCACCGTATTGAGCAGGCTCTTTGGGTGAACAACTCTACAGAAGGAATGGATGAATACGCCGATAGGCTGCTTGAGGATGTAAAGCTGCTGCGTGCTCTAATGGAAACCGTAGAAGTTGATCCAGGCTTGCTCGTTACGGGAGCGGTAGAACTGCTGAATGAGGTATCTTCCTCGAAAGTAGTCGGAGAGGAAGAACGTTACTCCCATACGGATCTGTACGATTTTGTAGCAAATGTGGAAGGCGCGAACAAAATCTATGAGCTGCTGCAGCCTGTGCTGATTAAGAAAAATACAGAGCTAAATGAGCAAATCGAAAAAGGATTTACGGATCTTGAGCAAGCTTTGACCACCTACAAATCAGGTGATGGTTATGTGTCGTATTTGGACCTGAAGGAAGAAGATACGAAGAAGCTAAGCCAACTCATTGATGCGCTTGCAGAGCCGCTTTCCCAAATGGGTACTATTTTGGAGGTACAATAAGATGACTCGGCCAACTGACTCAGACTCTAAGCAAGATGATGGCAAAGCAGGCGGTGTTCTGGAAAAATCGATTAGCCGACGCGATTTGCTGCGAATGGCGGGCATCGGCGGAGCGGGTTTATTGCTAGGAGCTGCAGGAGTCGGCGGTGTATTAACCGCACAGGATAGAAACGGAGCTAAGGAAGCTTCAAGTGCAGGGCAAACAAGTGATCCTGCACAGATTGTAGATTTTTATGGCACTCACCAAGCGGGCATCGTAACGCCTCCACAGGATTTTGTTTTGTTTGCAACATTTGATTTGACGACAGAAAACATTGCTGATGTGCGCAAACTGTTTCAAGCTTGGACGGCTGCTGCTGCATCAATGACAAGTGGCCATATGCTTGGCAGCGACAACAACAATAATAATTTGCCGCCTTCCGATACAGGAGAAGCGGCAGGGTTGTCTCCATCGCGTACGACCATAACGTTTGGTGTAGGGCCTTCTTTCTTCGACTCACGATATGGGCTTACAAGCAAAAAGCCTGCTGTTCTCACAGACTTGCCCGCTTTTGGGGGAGATGAGCTGCGAGCTGAATGGTCAGGTGGTGATATTGGCGTGCAAGTGAATGCGAATGACATGCAGATTGCTTTTCATGCGATTCGGAATTTAGCGCGTATCGCTAGAGGCAAGGCTGTGCTTCGCTGGACACAGGAAGGTTTCCAACGAACGGGTGGTGCTGATCCATCTGGTGCGACACCTCGTAATTTAATGGGTTTTAAGGACGGTACAGGCAATCCTGACGTTCATAATGAAACAGAGATGAAGCAGGTTGTTTGGGCAGAGGCTGCTGACGGAGCCGCATGGATGGCGCAGGGCAGCTATATGGTTGTTAGGCGAATTCGGATGCGTATCGAGGTATGGGATCGTTCGACCCTTGGTGATCAAGAAAATACATTTGGTCGTCATCGCGAGAGCGGAGCTCCAATCGGCAGTAAGCTGGAAATGGATAAGGTGGATTTGGAGAAGAAGGATGAGAGCGGCAAGTCCGTTATCCCGATAAATTCACATGTTCGTCTGACACGCGGTGACGGCTCGATCAAAATTTTGCGTCGCTCTTACTCATACTCAAGCGGTATCGACAATAAAACAGGACAGCTTGATGCAGGGCTGTTGTTTATATGCTTCAATCGTGATACGCGCAAGCAGTTTATACCTATGCAGCAAAAGCTTGGACAAAGCGACTTATTGAATGAATATATCGTGCATACCGGCAGCGCGGTGTTTGCTTGCTTTCCAGGTGTGAGGGAAGGCGGCTACATTGGTGAAACACTCTTTTAAAGAAATAAAAGCTTTCTATGAGGAAAGGGGCGGACTACTGATGTTCGCACAACATAGCAACGGATTGAAACGTATTGGTATACGATTCTGTTCCGTTGTTTTTCTAATGCTAATGATAGTCGGCGGCGGCAATTATGTACATGCGGATGGTGAACAGGCGGATGAGCTGAGCCGTTTGCTGCCTCTCGTAGGAGGCGCGTTAGTCGAAGCGGGACAAGATGACTGGGCAGACGCAGTCTTGCATATTGAAGAAGCTGCTGTGAAGTGGGAGCAGCTTAATCCCGCGTCTACCAAAGAGTCTGCAGATGTAGATTCTGCTATGGCTGGGGCACTCAATTCGCTCGCTGAATCGGAGAAAAACCCAGAGGCGGCGAAAGCTTCATTGTCTACACTAGCTAAGGCGTTAAACCGATACGTGAAGAGTGAGCAGACGGATACTGCTGTTATGTCGGGCAAAGAAGCTGCTGTTCGTATACTGCCGTTTGTGGAGCAGCTGCTGAAAGATATAGAAGCTGGTGATTGGACGAAAGCAAATGCTGCTTATCGTAAAATCAATAGCGAATGGCCGATCGTTGAGAAAGCAGTGCGAGTTGATAATTTCAGCGTATATGGCAGTCTGGAAACAAAAATGAGCATGCTGCGGATTTCAATTCAAGCCGATCCACCGCGTGCAGAGCAGGCTGTGAAAGAGGCTAAGGCGCTCATTCAACTTATTAACGACTATAAAGATGGCAAAATCACAGCTTCATCAAAGGCAGAGGCTGATACACTAACGGTGTCAGCAGCGGTTGGTATTCTTGATCAAGCGCTGATCGACATTAAATCGAGTCATCATGCTGAAGCAGCAGATCAGATGGAATCATTCATCGTGCAATGGCCTGCGATCGAAGGAGAGGTTCAGCTTCGTTCGGCCGCCGTCTACAGCAATATCGAAATTCGGATGGCAGAAGCTGCAGGCTATTTACTTTCAGAGCCTCCTGCTGCGGACAAAGCAGCGAAGCTCATCGAAGAGATGCGAGGACAGCTCGAGCCGATGATGCAGGAGACGAAGTATACAGCTTGGGATGCAGGAATGATTTTGCTGCGTGAAGGACTTGAGGCGATATTAGTATTGGCTGCGCTTCTTGCCTACTTGCAACGAACCGGTAATGCAGATAAACGAAAGTGGGTTTGGTCTGGTGTATGGGTAGGGCTTCTACTAAGCGGCGTAATGGCGTTAGTGCTTACTTATGCAATTGCTCAAGTAGCAGCAGGCGGTGCTCGTGAATCAATTGAAGGTATTGCCGGCCTTTTATCGGTTGTGCTGATGCTTACGGTGGGCAATTGGCTCCACAGCAAATCCAATATGAAGAACTGGAACCAATACATTGATCAACGTATGGGCAGCGCGCTTGCACGTGGCAGTTTATGGTCTTTATTCGCGGTATCAGGCTTAGCTATTTTTCGTGAGGGAGCAGAAACAACGATATTTTATATCGGGATGGCACCTTCTATTGAACCGTTGCAGCTTATCCTTGGATTTGGTGTAACGTTCATATTTTTAATAGCACTCGGATTTGGGATTATCAAGTTCAGTGCAAAGCTGCCAGTTCGTCCGTTCTTTCTCATTGCATCAGCGCTTATCTACTACTTAGTTTTTCGCTTTCTTGGTGAAAGTGTACACTCTTTGCAAGTGTCGGGGTGGGTCCCCGCGCATACGATGTCTAGCTTACCTACAGTCGGCGCTCTAGGCATCTACCCAACTTTGGAGACAACGATTCCACAGCTTATTGTACTAGCGTATATTATTGGAAAAGTAAGCTGGACACAGTGGCGGAAAAATACGCCGGGGATTAATGCTTTGAATGCGAAGTAACAGACTCCAAAAGTATTTTAATTTTAATAGATGAGAGCTGTTTCACGTGTGGCGTTTGCTGCTTGCGAAACAGCTTTTTTCATTGTTTGTAGAGCTAGTTATTGAGGAGATCAAATCCATTTAAGCGAAACGACAACGTTTGTGGTATTATTTTTGGAAAAGGGAGGCAATGAATATGAAGGGACAAAGCGTATTAATATCGGCTTTAGTTTTTGCTTTTGTTATCGCTGTTTTTGCTGTCATCAATGTCGATTCTGTAAAAGTAAACTTCTTGTTTACGGAAGCAACAATACCGCTTATTCTCGTTATATTGTCATCCACCTTGCTTGGTGGACTTACGGTTGGTCTTCTTGGAATGATTCGACAGTTCCGCCTGCAGCGCACGGTGAAGCTTTTAGAGAAGCATGTGGCTGAGCTTATGGCTGAAAATAGCGAGATATCTTCAGTACAGACTATTAGTCGTGCTGATCGTGTAGAGCCAGCTGAATTGCCGGTTAGCGAATAGCACAACATAGATTGCGAGGATGTTATGTATATCTACAACTATGCGAGTCATGAAGATGAAGCATCATTATGTGAGCTTGAGCTGAGTTCCCTGTTCGGTCAATCCGTTCATAATGGAGTCATTGCGAGCTCTCTGGGCTTGTCAGTTGATCGGAGTCCTTTTGTAAAAAGGCGAATCGAGGTTTATTTTGAATCCGATCGTTTGGAAGGAATTACGGAGCAGCTTGCCACAATTGAATTGGAGGGACGCAGCTTCAAGGTATTGTTCACGATGGGTGATGAACCATTTACCTTTGAAGAACAGAGGCAGCTAGAGCGTTTAGTCGGTGCGGAAATTCGCGGGAGAGCGGATATGCGAACACCAGAGCTGCGGTTCGGTCTGACCAAGTGGAATGGACGTTGGCACTTCGGGCCATGCGAGGATAATCAAGCTTTATGGCTGAAGCATCAGAATAAACCACAAAATTATTCGACTGCGCTGCCTACAAGGGCGGCGAGGGCAATAGTTAATCTAGCCGCGGGGTTGAATACAGAGCATACAAAGCTTATCGACCCATGCTGTGGGATGGGAACGGTTTTGATTGAAGCAATGTCGATGGGTATTGATATTGAAGGAGTAGATATTAATCCGCTAGCGGTACGAGGAGCACGAGCGAACTTAGCTCATTTTGGCTATCCTAATCGGGTAAAGCTAACCGATATGCAGAAGCTGGAAAAGTATTATGATGCGGCAATTATCGATATGCCCTACAATTTATGTTCGGTATTGCCAGAGGACGAACAGCTTGCTATGCTGAAGAGTGTGAGAAGGCTAGCTAAACGATCGGTCGTTGTTACGACAGAAAAAGTCGAGAAGCAGCTGGAAATGGCGGCATTTCGCATTATTGAATATGCAGCCCTGAGCAAAGCCTCTTTTACCAGATATATATCTGTAGTAGAATAAGAACTATGTAGTGCATGAAGCGAGGTGAACCTATGTCTACAATTGATAACAATGAATCAGCCCAGCAGCCGAAACCGCTGACTCAAGCTGAGAAAGCGAAGCAGATGCTCGCTCAGAAGAAACAAGCCAAAGCTGGCGGAGCGCCAGGCCAGACGCACCTATCCACAGGGACGCAGGCGATGAAGAGCCAGAACACGAAGAAAGTAAACAATCAGCGCAAAAAAATGGGTGTATAGTAGTTGAAGCGGATTTTCCACGCAGTAATAGGAAGAAGACAGGGCGCCGGCTGGCAACAGCTTGGTGCCCTGTCTTTAAATGAACTGCGGAATTTATAACCAAGGATGAAATCCGCTCAATGCCTACATAATAAATATAAAATATTTATTTTATGGCGGAGGGATTCGTTATGACGGCGACCAAAGAGTCAACCATGAGTATTTACCTACTTGCCGGTGTGGCAACATCCAACAGCATATTTACCGAATGCAAATTAAAGCTGGAACAGCTATTTCAATCCCGAGGCGTAATGCCGGACGTACATGTAATATTTCCTTATGGAGATGCTTCCCGAAGCTTGGTAAGACAAGTGCTGGAGGTAAAGAGTGATTTATCCAATCGCATGAGGGCTGGGCGTATTGGCGGCCAGAACGCGCTACGACAAATAAAACAGACGTTAAAAAGTGAACGGATGCTTCTAATCGGGCATAGCGGCGGCGGCGCAGCTGCTTACCAGGCGGCGAAATTACTGCATGATGAAGGTGAAGCCAAAGACTTTCGAATCGTACAGGTCGGTTCACCTCGCACGCCAATTGATCCAAAGCTGCAGGACAAGGTCAGCTACTTTCATTCGGTAGACAGCTTAGGCAAGCTCAATGATCCTATAAGCCGTATCGGGAGCTGGGGCGGATGGAGCAGAAAAGGATTCTCGATGCCGCAGTGGAACCGCTTGAAGTATGCTCCAGGCTATGTGGAAGGCATTAAGATTATAGGCAGGCATGCGGATTACTTCCGTCATACAAGTCCGTTTTTGGATCAGGAAGAGGTATGCAATCTCGACAAAACACTCGATCACATGCGCGGATGGTTGAAAGGCTGGGTGTGAACCTTTAAAATGGAGGGAAGAGAGGAAGTGAACCGATAAATATGGCGGATACCCATACTTATACTAAGCGAGAAGAAGTCGCAAATGCTGTCACGCATGGAATTGGAACGGGACTTAGCATAGCAGCTCTTGTGCTGCTTATCTTATTTGCATCGACGAAAGGAACGGCTTGGCATGTCGTTAGCTTTACTATATATGGGGTTGCTATGCTGCTGCTATACACAGCCTCAACGCTTGTTCACAGCTTCCCTGCGGGCAAAGCGAAGCGATTGTTCGAAAAGCTCGATCATTCATTCATATATGTATTTATTGCAGGTACCTATACACCAATTTTGTTTCATATTGTGCAGGGGAAATTGGGCTGGGTGCTGTTTGGCATCGTCTGGGGAGCCGCATTAATCGGCGTCATATTTAAATCTTTTTTTGCTTCCAAGTTTCTGTTTACCTCTACGATTGTATATATTGCGATGGGCTGGATCATTGTTTTTGCATGGAAGCCGCTTACGACACATCTCGCTCCAGGCGGAGTTCAACTGCTTATAACTGGTGGATTGCTCTATACATTCGGTACGATATTTTATATGTGGCGCAGCTTTCCTTATCATCATGCGGTCTGGCACTTGTTCGTACTAGGCGGCTCCATTGTACACTTCTTCGCTATTTTGCTGTATATATTGCCAGCTTAATAGGTTTCCTAATATATGTAAGTGGTGAGGTTTCCCTCACTTTTTTTTGTCTTCTTAATGGGCTTCCGTTTATTTATACCTCGATTTCTGGACACCAGCCGGGAGGTTCGGAGCAGACAGTAATCGCAAAAGCAGGGTCCTCACGAACGAGGTCGGCGAAATAGCTTGATAAAATATGATTGCTGGAGACGGAGCCCATCCGGAACGAGCGCTTAACCTCTCCTTTTACATGCATATAGTAATACGTTTGCTTTGTTTTAGGGGATTGGTATATGAGAGTAGGCAGATGCGGAACGATATCAAATTCATTTTGAAAACGCCAATGCGTGTTTATTAAAGCGTTATAGCTTCGCGCGAATTTGGGATCACCGACCCTTGGCGTCCCAAACGTATAAATGATCGGTGAAGTGAATGCTGAGTTGTTGGCCAGGTCCATTGCGGCGAGTGTAGCAAGTGCGCCGCCCAGACTATGTCCGGTAATAAATAATGGAATATGTGTCGGCAGCTGCTTTATAATATCAAAGATTTGAGTGCGTGTGGACATATAGATATCGGTAAAGCCTTTATGTGTTAAACCTACATTTTTCACTGGTCGGTAAGGAGTTTGCTCGGCAATGAAATCGGACACCCAATCAACAACTGAACCGCTGCCCCGAAAAGCGAGGACAGATGCGCGTTCCGAGGTCAGTACAAAGCCGAATCGTTCCTCGCTGTTGTCATAAGCTTTAGCGGTAAATTCTCCTGCCATTTTATAGTCCTTAGGCACAAGAAACAATCCATCCTTGTTATTGAATTGCATATATGTTTGTCCACAAACCGCAGCCAAAAATAGGGCGCTGCGAATATCGAGCTCCTGTGTTCTTACTGCTCTTTGCGTCATTGTCCCCATGTCATCCCTCCGCTCATCCGTCGACCTTGGCATTATTTTGTATTATATGAAAGTGGGGATAAATGGGTACCAGCGGATTATAAATGGACTTCCTTCGAGATGAGCAAGTATAATCGGGATTGTAAGAGTTGGTCTATTGTGAAGGGGGAGGAATCAATGACGCTTCAAGTTGGGATTATCGGGACTGGTTGGTTTGGCATGATGCACGCGGAGAAGCTTTCCAAAATAGCAGGAGTAAAGGTTGCCGCTTTCACGGCTACAAACCAAGAGAAGGCAGACCGCGCAGCAAAGCTGCATGAAGGAGCTCGCGGATATGCTACAGTTCATCAGATGCTGGATGATCGTAAGCTCGATGCTGTGTATGTTTGTGTACCGCCATTTGCGCATGGTGAAATTGAAATCGCTTTAATTGAACGGAATATTCCTTTTTTGGTAGAAAAGCCGATCGGATTAGATAATCAAGCACCTTCTGCTATTTTGAAGGAAATTGAAAGTAAACAGCTGATTACATCAGTTGGCTATCATTTTAGGTATATGGACGGGACAGATCATGCGAAAGAGCTGCTGAGAGATCGCAGCGTGGGTATGTCGCTAGGATATTGGATGGGTGGAATGCCTGGGGTAAGCTGGTGGCGTAAAATGGATGGCTCTGGCGGCCAGTTCGTTGAGCAAACGACTCATATCGTAGACTTACTGCGATATACGGTTGGTGAAATAAGCGAAGTCTATGCGGCTTATGGTGATACTATAATGAGTAAAGTAGAAGATGGTGTTTCTGTACCTGATGTTGGGACGGTTACTTTGAAGCTTGTAAATGGCACCGTAGCAACGATTAGCAATACATGCGCCATTCCGGCAGGTGATCGAACGGGACTACATATTTATACGAACAAGGGTGTGCTGGAGCTCAGTCACAGCGGATTATTGGATATTGAAGCGGGACGGAAGACGGAATACGCCAATAGCACTGATCCCTATGAACGAGAAAATGAAGCCTTTCTACATGCAGTCAAAACAGGGGACGCCTCGCGGATACGGTCAAGCTATGCGGATGCTAGCCTCACCCATCAGGTTACTATCGCTGCGAATGAGTCGGCTCGCAGCGGACTGCCAGTGAAGCTGTAAATACTTACTTTTTTTCGTTGATGTAGACAATAGCAAAGGGATTGGCCTTTAAGTAGTTTGTTCTACATAAAGGCCAGTCCCTTTTGTTTGCAGCCATTACAAAGCAT
Organism: Paenibacillus sp. J31R122; assembly: GCF_056269185.1. NCBI lineage: Bacteria > Bacillati > Bacillota > Bacilli > Caryophanales > Paenibacillaceae > Paenibacillus > Paenibacillus sp. J31R122. The sequence continues at coordinate 176,699 of NZ_JBWDNM010000014.1, read as the reverse complement.
TATGCTAGATACGGTTTTTGCGGGATCGTGAGAGAGGCGTCGCATCATTTGAAGAAAATGATGCGGTGCTCTGCTTGGGAGAAGACTTCTTTCGGCGATAACGGCTGGATCTTGTTTGCATATCCGCGTTATCTGAAACGATTTCCTGCGTCTTCCGGCCGTTCAGTATGTCGCCAGTCCAGCCTTTCTTCCAGAGCCAAATATAAATAATGACTGTAATGGCTGCAATGACCGTGATCATGGCGGGAAAACCCCAAGCTTGATCCTTCCAAGGCAGCTTGTTAAAGTTGCTGCCCCATAAGGAGCTTAATATTGTGGCGGGCAAGAACAACACGGTAAATATAGTTAAGGTCTTCATGATATCATTACCACGGAAGCTGGAAATAGCATCATCCATTGAAATTAGCGTATCAATCTCCATTGCATAGTGATTCAATAGGACATCAATTCTATCAAGCTTGTGTTCAATTCTTTTAAAGGCTTCCGTCTCAGTCAGCTCTTCCATAAAGGCTTCCTTGGCCGCGCCTTGAAGCTCTCTAACAGGAATGAATAAGTGATTCCAGTGAAGCAAATCATATCTTCTCTCGAAAATAATCTCAAGAAGGCCTGTTCGATTTTCTTGCCGCATCGTAGATTCCAGATTACCCAGTCTCGTCTCGAAGCCGTCTAATCCTTCATGGAAAGTCTCAAGAATGACACTAAGCATAATGAATAGTGCTTCCGGAGCTGTTTTGCAGCTTTCCAGCATCATTGATTGATCTCTGGATTGCAGGCGCAGCGGAAGCCGCATATCATCGTGCATCGTAATGAGCCGATTCTTAGTCAGCCAGAAATGAAAAGGCTGTACATCGGACTCATCCTCGGTTACTTGAAACATCAGCGTGCCGTACAGCAGCTGATCGGTTTGAGGTGTATTCCTGACAGAAATCTGATTCGTTCGTCTGCCATCGCATTCATCAATCCATGAGGCGCATTCCGGAAAAAGTAGCTTAAGCTGCTGGGCATGAGGTATCGTATCGTCATCGCTCTGTTCCGTTTGCTTGATGGATTTAAGAAGTATGTTTTTCCTGCTTGGCAAAGGTTCTTCCTGTGCTGTTTCATGTCTAACCTGCTGCAGCACATGCCATTCCCATCCTGGGGGATAGCGAAGCATCCTATGGATCATCGCTTAGCCTCCTGCTTGTCCGATTTTCCAATTCATATTCCTCCATCATAACCTGAACAGCAGGGATGCACAACCTGAGCTTTGTATGAATTAATACTATAGGTAATCGGAGCTATGAGACTGTATAAGACGACTTAATTCGTCAGAAATAGGGCATACCAAGCGGAGCTTGTCATTTGATGTGCTGCTTGTACATGGATGTGATATAAAGGAGGCATACCGATGGCTAGAAAAATTGGTGTATTTGAAACGGAGCAGCAGGTCATACAAGCTATTCAGCAGCTGGAGCAGGCAGGTTTCGTTCAAGGAGAGCTGTTGGTGCTGGCTAAGGATTCTGAGCATTCTAGGCGTATTGAAGCGGAAAGTAATGTGCACGTAGATGAGATTCAAGAATTGGAAGATGCTTCGGCCGTTCAGGTTCATGGCTCAGATGCTTTAGGAATGATTGCAGCCGCAGGTTTTGGAGGTTCTGTCGTTCTAACAGCCTATGGTCTAGCCGGTTATGGAGCTGGAGGTCTGTTCGGCGGGGCATATCCCTTTGGAGCAGCCGTTTTATTCGATGATGATGAGCATAACCGCGTGTTTCATTCACTTGGGCTGGATGATGATGAAGCTCAAATATGCAGCCAAGCACTGCAAAGGGGCTCAGCCCTCATTGTTGTAGAAACGGATGACAGCAAATCAATGCAGGAAGCAGACGGAGGTCCCGATTTGTCGCGTTTAGGTGCGGCGGAGGCTGTATTCCGCAGCTGCAATGCTTCGAGTATTGCGGATGGCGTGTAAATGTAAAGACAGAAATACAAACAATAGCCTCACTTTATACTGCAGCGAGATGCCAAGCAGCGAAGGTGAGGCTTCTTTGTCTATACGCCTATTAACGATTTTCGATCAAGCTTAAGTATTTTTGCTAAAGGATTATAATCGCCAAAAATGAGATCTCTTAATAAAATTGCGCCTATCATGCTGTATACCGTTCCATTTCCGCCATAGCCTAAGCAGTAGTAAACCTTTTTCCAGGATGGGTCTTCTCCGATGAAGGGCAGGCCGTCAAGTGATTCGCCAAACGTACCATTCCATTCATATTCAATGGGTGCCTGCATCTCAGGAAATAAAGCTTGAAACTGTTTATATAATTTCTCGGTTCGTTTTTCCCGACCGCTTTCACTTTGCAGAGGCTTTTCGGGATCCTCATCTAAACCACCGATGGCAGCCCGGCCGTCAGGCGTTGTTCGAAGGTATAAATAAGGGCGTGCCGTTTCCCAAATGAGGAAACGCTCATGCCACTTTTGTAAGTTTTTTTGGATGCCGGTAACAATTGTGTATGATCTGTTTAGATTTGCCTTAATAAGCCTGCCTCGAAGCTCCTCCGGCTCATAGCCAATCGCATATACGACATGCTCTGCTTCTATTTCATAGCCAGAAGCTGTGCGCAGAAGGTGGATACCGCTCGCCGATGTCTTGTGATCAATAACATCTGTTTGCTCATATAACTCCAATCCTTCTTTAACAGCTGCGCTGGCGAGAGCAGTAACGAATTGATAAGGATTAATTTCAGCATCTCCATGTGTAACGATAGCTCCCGGCTTACGAAATGGAAAATGTTTAGCGATGTCGTCAGGTGACCAAAATTGGACTGGGAGTCCGCAAGCCCGTAGTGCTTCATATTCTTGTTTGAGCTTAGGCAGCTGCTGCTCAGTGGAGGCATAGTACAAGCTGGTTCTATTTTTGAAGCCTACGTTAGTCGATAATCCTTTTGTAATCGAGCCCAGCATTTCAATGGCCTCTTTGCATGCTATATAGAAGGCCTGCGCATCCTGCTGACCAATTTGATTGATTAAATCGCATAGCATGATGTCATTGCAATATTGGATTAAACCCGTGTTGGCTAAGGTGCTGCCGCAAGCCACTTGATTGCGTTCAATCATAATTGTAGTTAGTCCGCTGCGAACAAACTGTGAGCTGCAAATTGTTCCAGACATGCCGCTGCCGATAATCGCGACTTGAACCTTTTTATTTTGCTGCAAGGGCGGGTATTGTTTGGTATGACATAATGTTTCTGGCCAGTATAGCTTCCCGGTATGCAATTCCTTCATAGGTCATCACTCCCACAATTAATATACCCGATTTTGTGAAAATGACGCATAAATCAGGGGGGGATGAGACGCTAGCGGGTGCGCATTGAGTCTCGATATGCAGTCGGTGATTGCCCGTGCAGCCTACGAAATTGTTTGGAGAAGTAGAGTGCGTCTTGCAGCCCTACTGATGCGGCAACCTGCTCAATTGTGAGCTCGGGACGTTCACGAAGCATATGACGCGCCTTGTCGATGCGCAGCTTGAGCAGAAATGTTACGGGGGATACACCAGTGCGCTGCTTGAATAGACGAGACAAATAAGCGCGATTATAGCCGAGCGATTCGGCCATTTGCTCGATTGATACGGGATGGGCATACTGATTGGACAAATAATGTACAACCTGCTGCAGCAGATGGTCGCCCTCACCCTGAGCTGTACGCAGAGATTCGCCGCTTAGCGCAAACAGCACGGATTTATATTCAGCCATCAGCAGATGCAAGTATCCAGCAGCCATCAAATGCGCTGCTGCACTACCGCTGCGGAATGTCTCATAGATCTGTTGATAATATTGTGCTGCTTGCTCACCGTCTGAGCAATATACGATTTGCTGCTCTGCGGTAAAGCCCGCCGTTTCAACGAGCTCGGCCGCTTGTGTGCCATTAAATGCGACCCAGCGGTAACGCCATGGCGATTCGCCATCCGATTCGTAGCTGATTAATTGTTCTGGTTCAATCAGAAAGGTGTGTCCGGCATGCAAGGAATGACTCTTTCCGTCACAGGTAAATACACCGCAGCCTTCGAGGACGATATGCATTAAATAGAAATCATACACCTTTGGTCCTAGCCGATGTAAAGGTTTAGTCTGGCTCTCACCAGCAAATATGACGTTCAAATGTCGATTCTCGCCATGCGCAATAATGGGGTTAGAGGCAACCGTATACATGTCCGGACGCATTGATCTTTACACCTCCTTCATATGTGATTGATTTCGAACGTAAATACAGCATTTTCAATATCATAGCATGTAAGAACAATAGTTTGAAAGTCACATTAATCCATATAATAAGCACTTGGCGCCATATCGTTTTTGAGTTTGTTACTTTATACTGAATAAGAAAATGACTCTATCAAAAAAAAGGAACGTGATAGCAAATGGCAAACATTGAGGCGCTAACACAGCAATTTATACAGCAATACAGCGGAGACGCGAGTGACATCGCAGTATTTCATGCTCCTGGACGTGTGAACTTGATTGGCGAGCATACCGATTATAATGGCGGCTACGTATTTCCTGCCGCATTGACGTTTGGAACGACACTGTTGATTCGCAAACGCGAGGACAACCTGCTTGGCCTGGCGTCGACTAACTTTTCAGCAACGAAGCAGTTTTCACTTGATACTATTGTATTCGACGCTTCGGATGATTGGATGAACTATCCAAAGGGAATCGTGAATGAATTACAGCGAAGCGGTGTGACATTCTCGAACGGCTTCGATTTGCTATACCATGGTGAAATTCCGAACGGCGCAGGCTTGTCATCATCAGCTTCCATTGAGGTCGTAACCGCGTACGCGCTGCTCTCCTTAGAAGGATTGCCGACGGATACTGTGAAAATCGCACTTCTATCACAAAAGTCGGAAAACGAATTCAATGGAGTTAATTGCGGCATTATGGACCAATTCGCTGTCGCGAACGGCAAGAAGGATCAGGCTATTTTGCTTATGTGCGATACGCTGGAATACGATTTGATCCCATTTGAATCCGGCAATTATAAGCTTGTTATCGGCAATACGAACAAGCGCCGCGGTCTGGTTGATTCAGCCTACAATGAACGCCGCAGCCAGTGCGAACAAGCTGTGAAGGATCTGCAAGCCGCATTTCCTGATCTAACGCTGCTTGGTCAAATTAACTTAGAGCAATTCAACTCCGCTAAACATCTAATCAAGGATGACATCGTACAGAAACGCGCGCAGCATGTTGTGGAAGAAATCGATCGCGTCCTTCGATCAATCAAAGCGCTTAAAGCTAACGATTTGGAGAAGTTCGGACAATTGATGAACGGCTCGCATGATTCGTTGCGCGACTTGTATGAAGTAACCGGAGACGAGCTGGATGCTATGGTTGCAGCAGCACGTCAAGTACCAGGCGTACTGGGCTCACGTATGACTGGAGCGGGATTTGGCGGCTGTACTGTATCCCTTGTTCATGAGGATAACATAGAGGCATTCAAAGCTGAAGTTGGACGCAGCTATTTCGAAGCAACCGGCTTAACGGCTGATTTCTATGTTTGTACGATCGGCAATGGCGTTGAACGTCTATCGGTATAAGTGAAAGTTTGTTTTAAATTATTTGTTCATAGGAGAGGGGAAATTTACAATGGCAGTACTCGTAACCGGCGGAGCTGGCTATATCGGATCGCATGCAGTGGCAGCCTTACAGGAGCGTGGCGAGGAAATTATCGTAATCGACAATTTGCAGCAGGGGCATCGTAAAGCGTTGTTAGGCGGGAAGCTATATGAAGGAGATCTACGTGACGCGGCATTTTTGGATACTGTATTTAAAGAGAATGAAATAGATGCCATCATTCATTTCGCGGCGAACTCACTCGTTGGTGAAAGCATGAAGGACCCAGGCAAGTATTATCACAATAATGTCTTCGGTACGCTTTGCTTGTTGGAGAAAATGAATGAATATAATGTTCGTAAAATTGTTTTCTCATCTACAGCGGCAACCTATGGTGAACCGGAAAATGTGCCGATTGACGAATTCGATCGTACGCTTCCGACAAATGCATATGGTGAAACCAAGCTTGCGATGGAAAAAATGATGAAATGGTTCGACATAGCCCATAACATCAAATTCATCTCGCTCCGTTATTTCAATGCTGCAGGCGCACATGAAAGCGGCAAAATTGGCGAGGATCACAACCCGGAAACGCATCTTATTCCAATCGTATTGGAAGCGGCACTCGGTCAGCGTCCACACATCTCCGTTTTTGGCGAAGACTACGAAACGCCGGACGGTACTTGTATCCGCGATTACATTCACGTCAGTGATCTTGCCGACGCGCATGTTCTAGCAGTAGACCGTCTCCGCAGCGGTGCGGATAGCGCCGTCTACAACCTTGGTAATGGTACGGGTTTCTCTGTAAAAGAAGTGATAGATATCGCTCGCAAAGTAACAGGCAAAGAAATTCCTGCAGTTATGGAAGCCCGCCGTTCCGGAGACCCGGCTATTCTCGTTGCATCATCGGAGCGTGCTCGAACTGAACTTGGTTGGAAACCGAAAAGAAATAAGCTGGAGGATATTATCCAAAGCGCTTGGAACTGGCAAGAAGCGAATCCAAACGGATATAACGATTAGGCTCGCTGCATATGTGAAAGGAGCTGCATCTCGTGGCCAATGAACGACAAATGCAGGCGTCAGCCGACGCCTTGCTTCAAATAGAACGACTGCTGCAATTCGCGTTGCAGCGCAGCCTCATACACACGCTTGATGTGAATGAGACGCGCAACTCGCTGCTTGACTTGTTCGGGTTTACCGAGCCTCTCGAAGGGAGCTTACCAGCGGAAAACGTGGAAAGCCCTGTTCAAATTCTTGAGCCGCTGCTCGATTATGGTGCGTTAATTGGACTTATTCCAGATAATACGATTACGTATCGTGATTTGCTTGATGCCCGTATCATGGGGCTATTGATGCCGCGACCGTCTGAAATTGCGGCTGCATTCGAGCGGACTGTGCGAGATAAGGGTCTTATGGCGGCGACAGACGCCTTCTATAGTCTAAATGTAGATTCCAACTATATTCGAATGGATCGCATTCGCAAGAACAAATATTGGCAGCATGATACAGACTTCGGCAAACTGGAAATTACAATCAATTTGTCGAAGCCGGAGAAAGATCCTAAAGAAATTGCTTTACTCAAAACGATGCCTCAGGCCCATTATCCAAAATGCTTGCTCTGTGTCGAAAATGTAGGCTATGCGGGTCGCGCTGATCATCCCGCGCGACAAAACTTGCGCGTGCTGCCGCTCACGCTGCAATCGGAGCAATGGTTTTTTCAATATTCTCCTTATGTGTACTACAACGAGCACAGCATTATCTTTAAGGGCGCTCACGAGCCGATGGTTATTTCACATTCCTCGTTTGCGAGACTTCTCGATTTTGTGGAGCAAATGCCGCATTATTTTATCGGGTCCAATGCTGATTTGCCGATCGTAGGGGGATCAATCTTAAGTCATGATCATTTTCAAGGCGGTAGACATGTGTTTCCGATGGAAATGGCATCTATAGATAAATGGTTTATCGATCCTCAGCTTTCAGGCGTTCGATTTGGCATCGTAAATTGGCCGATGTCTGTTGTCAGAATCAACGGTACTTCAAAAGCAGATGTTCAGCTCGCAGCTTGTCGCTTGCTTGATGAATGGCGGGGCTATAGTGATGAGTCAGCGGATGTGCTAGCCTTCACGAAGCAAGCGGACGGATCTCGTACGCCTCATAATACGATTACTCCAATTGCACGGCTTCGTGACAGCGGTGAATATGAGCTAGATCTTGTGCTTCGCAACAACCGCACAAGTAAGGAGCATCCGGATGGCATATTCCATCCACACCAAAACTTGCACCATATTAAGAAAGAAAACATCGGATTGATTGAAGTGATGGGACTAGCTGTGCTTCCCGGCCGTTTGAAGGATGAGCTTGAGCAAATTGCAGCTTATTTAACTGGCGAAACGTCAGTAAATGCCGAGCAGCTTAAGGATGCGTCTCATCCTTTGCATAAACATGCAGATTGGCTCTTGTCACTCGTCAAGCGATTTGGTTCAGAATGCTCTGCGGAGCAGGCAAAGACAATTGTAGAATCCGAAACTGGAGATATATTCCTTGATGTACTGAAGGATGCCGGCGTATACAAACGTACGGAAGCAGGCCTAGCCGCTTTTGAACGTTTCCTAACTATGATTGGTCTGCAGCAAGAATAATGAGTGAAAGCCTCCGTTTATACCACTTGCTGGTGTATGGCTGGAGGCTTTTTTTTCGTTAGAAGATAATACAATGAATAATCATGTATTGTGAAATTATATTAATTTGTAAATGGTCGATTTTTATGGTATTTTTTATAGGATAAAAAAATCATTCATCTAAAAAAATTATAAGTTATACACTATTCATCGGAGGGGTCAAAATGCCCGAAAAAATGTTGCCGTTAGATGAGTTTCTGCAGCTAAGCACGGATGATCAAGTTGAGAAGCTTAAGCGATGGAAGATGGATTATACGCTGAAGGATATTCGTGAAGCATGGAATTTTAAGCACTCTGCACAATATTATATGCTGCTAAAGAAGCTGCGTATCTACGAGAGAGTTGTTAACAAATCCGATAAGTTCTACCCTGTTCAAGATCAAGTCATTTCACAATCAGCTAATAACGGAGAGCGTAATTGGAGAAGTCAAAACTCATATATGCAACAGAATCCGCCATCTGACAGCTTCGATTATCATTTGAATACAATACTAAGCGGTCCGGAGCTGGCTGATAAGCTGGAGCGAATTGCTAATTTTTTGAAGGGCGAACAGAAAAATGTCGTCATTAAGCTGTCCATTGAAACGGCAGAAGAGCAAGTGGAAGAGCAGGAATAATCGCGATCCAAAATAAAGAACCGAGATTGACGATAGCGTCGCACTCGGTTCTTTATTTTTTGACGATTAATGAAAATTAATGTCTGTTTTTGGTATAAAATGTTTGTTAATATTAATAATTATTATAAACGAAGACTACCAAGCTCAGAAACGATTGCTTCTACTTCGCTGATGCTGAATTTATCTTTGGATGAAACAATGTCGTACAGCTCTTTGATATCGTCGTAGCGTTCAATGTTGAATTGAGAAGCTTGCATGGCAGCTGCGGAAGCCATTTTCAGCTTAGTTTTAATTGTATCGATCATAAATTCAACATTTTCTTGTGTTTGCAATTGTAAATTAGTCATGGAATGCCTCCTAATGGTTTTGCTTAGTGAATAAAAGATATCGTAAACAACGGGTATTGCTTAACGTTTGCTTTCTAAATAATTGTACCATGATTCAAACGGAAATAACCATAAATTGAACAGCACTTTAAAATTCGGTACAATTAAAGATAGTCAATAAACAAATTGAGGAGTGTGCGGCATATGACCAGAACAATGGACGATAGTATTGAATCGATCGCACAGCGCAGGCTGTTATTGAATAATGGCAATAAGCTAGCTTATTACGATTCACATCCGGATGATGGAGGTGCGGAAGCCGGAATCACAGAGGTGGTTGTACTATTGCATGGCTATTGCGGCAGTTCTGCTTACTGGGAGTATATCGTGGAGGATTTGGAGCAATATGTACGTGTTATAGCTCCTGATTTGCGCGGGCATGGACTAAGCAGCGCTCCTTCTGATGATAAATATACGATGGAATTATATGCGGAAGATATAGCTCAAATGCTAATCAAGCTGCAAATTAATAACGCGATATTGCTGGGGCACTCTTTAGGCGGCTATATTACGCTCGCTGTAGCGGAGAAGTATTCCAAGAAGCTGTCTGGCTTTGGTCTGATCCACTCTACTGCGCTAGAGGATAGTGAGGCGGCCAAAGAAAATCGTGATAAAGCTGTGGCGGCACTTGAACAAAATGGGATTGAGGTATTTGTTAATGGCTTAATTCCTAAGCTGTTTGCGCCTGCTCATTTAGAAGACATGACGACGAATGTGGAGCATGTCAAACAAATCGGATATGGTACAGCGTTGAATGGAGCAATTAGCACCGCAAAAGGAATGAAGGATAGACCAAACAGGGCTCACATTATCGAGCAATCCTCACTGCCGGTACTGATTGTTTCCGGAGCGAATGATCAAGTAATTCCAACTCAAAGTACGTTTGCAGCGGTTAATGGAGCAACGAAGAAGGTTGTACTTGATACAGCAGGACATATGGGAATGATCGAGCAGCCAATGGAAATGACCGAAGCGATTTTAAGTTTTGTAAAATCTGTGCGCGGATAATTAAAGTTGTTAAAAAAAGCATGACGCTTGAACAGTTGGATGAGGGGGGACAAGCGGATGTTTCAACGCGATTTTTTCATGAGAATGATTGAGCAGATGACCGAGGCTGTCGGTCAAATCATGAATTTGAAGCGACAGCATAAGCAGGAAGAGGCGCTTCTCGTTATCGACGACTTACTGGATAAGAGGTTTCGGATAAGCAGCAAGCTTATCCGCTCTTTAACAGATGAGGATTTAATGAAGGTTATGACGACAAACGGATTGGTTGAAACGGATCATTTGCAAGCAATCGCAATTTTGATGAAGCAAGAGGCTGAGCTTTATGATGAATTAGGCCGTGAGGACGAAAGCTTTGTCGCATATGTTAAATCGTTGCATTTGTTCATGAGATTATCGTTAGTCGGCGCCGAGCCAACGTTGGTTGAGCCACGCGAGCAAGTGGATGAATTGCTTGAACAATTGCGTCCTTATGAGCTGTCAGCACCTACGAAGCGTTTGCTTGTAGAGTGGTACGAAGCTGAGGGAAGGTATGATTTAGTGGAAAATGTTATTCATGAGCTGCTTGATGATGAAATGCTGTCCCCATCGGACGCAGCTGATGTATATAAGCGTATGCTGCTTCAAAGTGATGAGCGGCTGTTGGTCGGCGGCTTGCCGCGTGATGAAATTGAGCAAGGGCTTACCGCGCTTTTTGCAGCAGAGAAGGAATGAGGGATAAGTTATGATGGAGCAATGGCAGCAGGATATTAATGACTGGATGAGTAATGGAGAGATGCTCCAAGCAACGATGAGTCAATTGCGTCGGAAGGATGGCGCTGCATCACCGAAGACGATCGTTCGTCCGATTCAACTAAAAAACGGACTTCATTATCAATTTGAATATCATTTTGCAAACAAGGTTACGCATGAAAATGTTGCAGAAGGTCAGGCAGCTGAGCGTTTAATTGAACTGCTGCAGCAAAACTACCGTCAAGCGCTTGTGAAAACACCAGCAGCTGATGTGCAGCTGTTGTTCAACAAAAAAGGCAAGGCGGCTGTACTCTCAAAGCCCCCTACAGGCGGAGAGCGTCAAGCAAGCCTACAGCATAATCGGCAAAAGCAGCGGGTTCTTCAGGAAGGCAAGGCAGCTCCTTTCCTTGTTGAACTGGGCATTATGACGCCGGAGGGTCTTGTGCATGCTAAGAAGCAGGACAAGTACCGTCAAATTAATCGTTTTCTAGAGATGGTTACAGATGTGCTTGCTTATTTGCCAAGTGATCGGGAGATAACGATTGTTGATTTTGGCTGTGGCAAATCTTATTTAACGTTTGCGCTCTATCACCTGCTGGCTGTGGAGCAGCAGCGGAAAATCAATGTTATTGGTCTCGATTTGAAAGCGGACGTAATCGCGTTTTGCTCCCAGCTTGCTGAGAAGCTAGGCTATGATCGGCTTCGATTCCTGGTGGGCGATATTGCCGAATATGAGGAGCTGCAGGCAGCTGATATGGTTGTCACCTTGCACGCATGTGATACAGCGACAGATGCTGCTCTTGCCAAGGCTGTAAATTGGGGGGCATCGGTAATTATGTCGGTACCCTGCTGTCAGCATGAGCTGTTTCGGCAAATTAGCAACGATACATTGTCACCGCTTCTATCTCAAGGCTTGCTGAAGGAGCGATTTGCCGCGCTTACAACCGATGCTGCGCGAGGAACATTGTTAGAAGTGCTTGGCTATAAGGTGCAGATGCTTGAGTTCGTTGATCCTGAGCATACGCCAAAAAACTTGCTTATCCGTGCTGTACGAACCGAACAGCAAGAGCTGTCATTGAAGAAGTGGGAGCAATACGAGCAGTTCCGTCAGTTTTTGAGTATTTCTCCCTCTTTGGAGCATATGTTGTCTGATCGTTGGCCGAAATGACCATAAAAATGGTGTGAGATAATGCGTGTAAAACCTGTTATTATTTGGATCAGACAATTGTCGTTCTATTCGACATTTGCTACAATGGAAGAAGATGGCTACAAAACGAATGGGTGAACCGTATTGGATTTGATGTTATGGCTGGATTTTGTAATGTTTCTGTTGCTTTTAGGCTTATTTTTTTTCGTGTTTGCCTCTAGTTCGGTTACATTATTGCACCGGATTTACTTGTTATTGCATATCATATTCATGGTATGGCCACTCTTTCAGTTTGTTTCACAGACCGTTTCTTCCCCCTTCTTTAAGTTATTTTATTTAACAGGTTCATATATAGGACTTTCCTTGCTAGGAGTAGGTTGGTTTATATTTATTATCTTTCTAACGGGTCAGTCCTATGTCGTACGAAAGAATCGTTTGTTTATGGTGTCTATACCTGCTCTGCTATCTGTTGCTGCAGTTGTTGTTAATCCAAATGGTATGTTTCTAAGCATTGTTGATCAAGCAGGGCCTATAAAAAATATTCAGGCGGGTCCTTTGTATTGGCTCATGATTGTGCAATTGCTGCTCTATATGTCAGTGTCTGTTATTATTATGGTGTACAAGCTTAGAGTTGCGGACTCTGACAGACAACGGATTTTGATTAAAACAGCAATGAACGGTATGTTTTTCTTACTTTTGTTCACGATTTGTGATTTAGTTATAAATGTGGTACTTGTTGATCCTTATACATCGTACATTCCGCTAACCTCTGTCGGCTTAGCATTCGCGGCAATATATTTGGTTCATGCAATAGGGCGCAACAAGGTGTTTAATATCATTCAAACCGTTCAGCGAGATGTAATGAATACGATGTCGATGGGAATTATCGTGCTTGATGAGAAAGATGTAATTATAGAAGTGAATAAAGTAGTGAAGCCGTTAATGCGACTTCGAATCGGTGAGAAGATTAATCTTGATTTACTAGCATCGTATTTTAAAGAAGAAACTGCGCGTGAATTCGAGTTATTTATTGAAGCTCATTGGGAACGTCCGCTCGAGCGTTTGGAGCTAGAGCTAGAGCTTGCCATTGATGCGGACAGATACCGCCATTTCATTGTGCAGTCCACTCCGATCTTGAATCATAAGAAAGCTCCAGTCGGCCGTCTGCTAACCTTTCAAGATGTCACTGAGCTCAGACTTCTTGTAGAGGAAACAAATAATCAAAATGAGCAGCTGCAGGACCGAAACCGTGATCTGCTAATTATGCAGGATGAGCTTTATCAAGCGAATAAGAAACTTGAGTATATGGCGATAACGGACGGATTGACCGGTTGTTATAATCGTCGCTATTTACTTAATCAGCTGGAGCAGGAAGTGCTAAAGAACATTCGTTACGGCAACTCGTTTTCGATCTTTCTGTTTGATCTCGATCATTTCAAAATGATTAATGATAGATATGGTCATTTAGTAGGAGACGAAGTATTATGCAGCACAGTTGATGCTGTTCGCAGATCGTTGCGGTTGACCGACGTGCTGGCACGTTATGGCGGAGAAGAGTTTACTGTCTATTTGCCTCATACCAATCGCGAGCAAGCGGATATAATTGCTAATAGGGTTATGGAATCAGTGGAGCAGAACAAAGTTAAGACAGGAATTGGCGAACAAACGGTATCCGTTACGATCAGTATGGGGGTTCTTTCTATTGAGCATTTTACGGCAACAACAATAGAAGATCCGAAGGCCTTTATACGCAATCTAATGGCTCAAGCGGATGCGGCTTTGTATGAGGCTAAACACAATGGCAGAAATCGCATCGTAAAACGTAAACTGGCTTAAAAGTCTGAGCGGCAGCGTTCAGGCTTTTTTGGTTGAATAGAAACAGTGTTTTGACCGTTTTTTTACAATTTCTCGACAATTTCTAAACATTTTTTTATCTACTTGCGGCTGCTGACATGGTCAGCATGTGAGAGTTCTGATAATATATAAATATTCCAGTTACAAGTGCTATAACTATCGAAGGCGGGAACTAATCTAATGAGAAAAGTGCAAATTGGAATGGTAAAGCCGGGAGATATGATTGCAAAAACCGTTTTTCAAGAAAACGGCAATGTGCTTCTTGGAGAGGGAGTAGAGCTTAATGCTCGTTACATCGATCGTTTACAAAGCTTAGGCATCGATTTTTTGTTTATAGAGGATGGAATGACCGAGGATCTAATTCCAGAGGACACCATTCGAGAAGAAACGCGTAAACATGCTGTCGATACTATATACAAGACGATGAACTCTTTCAAAGACCAAACCATAACCAAAGGAAGAACCATAGCTCCCGACATGGGACGAAATTTCAGAGCGGTCTTCGGCGAGATTATGCAGGATCTTGCTACGAGGCCTAATATGCTTGTCAATTTAACGAGTATTCATTCCATGGGTGCTTATTTGTTTCAGCATTCATTCAACGTGGCTGTGCTCGCGGGTATTATGGGGATTGCAAAGGGCTTCAATCGCATACAGCTAGAGGAGCTTGGAATTGGTGCACTGCTGTTCGATATTGGTATGACTAAAGTTCCTGCCAAAATATTAGATAAGCAGGGTGCGCTTACAAAGGATGAGTTTTCAGTAGTCCAAAGTCATGCCAAGGATGGATTTGAAATCATTCGTAAAAACCATGACATATCGATCGTATCAGCGCATTGCGCCCTGCAGCATCATGAACGGTTTAATGGATCTGGATATCCAAGAGGCTTGAAACAGGATGAAATACACATGTATGGTCAAATCGTAGGGTTAGCGGATATGTTTGATGCGCTTACTTCACCAAGACCCTATCGCAAGCGGCACACGACAAGCGAAGCGATCGAGTTTTTATTTGCTGCAGGAGGCACCTATTTTGATTTGGATCTAATTAAGCTGTTTTGCAAACATATATCGATTTATCCGGTCGCCTCAACACTTCAGCTTAGTACAGGACAAGTTGGAGTTGTTTCCGAGAATACCGAGCTCGCTTTGCATCGACCGCGTTTGCGTATTATTAAAGAGGCGGACGGCAGCGTGCCAAATTCTCCTTATGAGCTGGATCTGAAAAATGAGCTTCATATTACGATTGTGAAGGAGCTTTAACAGGGCAGCGGTTCATAGTTAAATACATAACAGAAAATGTCCATACCGGTAACTCTTCTTACGCCTACCTTGTTGTAGATGCGATAAGGAGTGATAGCATGGCTAAGCGAATTAATAAACCTTTCCTATAACGGTTATTGCACCGTTGTTCCGGGAGGTTTCTTTTTTTTGAGACTGAGTAGTTTTACTTTGAATATGAAGGCGATTCATGTAAAATAATTAGAAATAGACCTAATAGGAGATGTGTATGCTTATATGGGAACTGTTCACCATAGGCTATCTAGGCTCGAGGTGCTGCGCAGGTGGCTTTTTATTACGTTAGGTGCAGTTCTTGTCTCGGTTGGATTAGAAATATTTCTAGTTCCAAATCATATTATTGACGGTGGTATTGTTGGTATATCCATCATTGCTTCACATTTAACTGGACTTGCACTCGGTATTTTTCTATTTCTTTTAAATCTTCCGTTTTTGTTTCTTGGCTATAAGCAAATCGGCAAAACGTTCGCGTTGTCTACGCTCTATGGCGTCACAATTATGTCGATTGGCACATTTCTGCTGCATCCCGTACCACCGCTTACAGTAGAGCCCTTTTTAGCATCCGTTTTCGGAGGAGTTATACTGGGTATAGGCGTTGGGATGGTTATCCGTTTTGGAGGGTCGCTGGATGGGACGGAAATTATCGCTATTTTGTTTAACAAGCGACTGCCATTATCGGTAGGCGAAACCGTTATGTTTTTCAACTTGTTCATACTCGGCAGCGCCGGCTTTGTATTTGGTTGGGATCGGGCGATGTACTCGCTAATAGCTTATTACATAGCGTATAAGATGATTGATATTACGATCGAGGGCTTCGATGAATCGAAGGCAGTATGGATCATCAGCGACGAAGCGAATGAAATAGGCGCAGCCATTATGAATAGGCTTGGTAGAGGCGTCACGTTTTTACACGGGGAGGGCGGTTTCTCAGGCGGCAGCAAAAAGGTTATCTTTTGCGTAATTACACGGCTTGAGGAAGCGAAGATGAAGTCAATTGTTCATGAGCTGGACCCTGTGGCTTTTCTCGCTGTCGGCAACATTCATGATGTAAAGGGCGGACGGTTTAAGAAGCGGGATATTCATTAATTCTGTAGTATGAATGAGGGAGATATTGCTTTGGATGAGTTTGAACGCATTCAGCATTGGACAGCGGCTGGGCAATCAGCGGAGTGGCAGCGGCAGCGCGGTGTTGTGGCCGGCATAGGAGATGATGCCGCGGTTGTTGATCCAGCCGCGGCGAAGGATGACGTTGCTGAGCCGAAGCGGCTGCTGCTGGCGGTCGACACGATGGTGGAGACCGTCCATTTCAATGATACGACGATGCGGGACGAAGATGTCGGGTATAAAGCACTAGCCGCCAATATTAGCGATATTGCTGCAATGGGCGGCGTACCGCTGCATGCTCTCGTGTCAGTCAGCGTACCTCCGTCATACGATACGGAGCGTATGCGACGGCTGTATGAGGGGTTGTACGCGTGCGCCGAGCGCTACGGGGTTGCAATTGTCGGCGGCGATACGACGTCGTCGCCGATGCACTTAGTTGTTGCGGTAACGGTGATTGGAACCGTTGAAGCGGGTCTTGAGCTGCTTCGCACGGGCGCAATGCCGGGTGATGCGGTGTTTGTGACCGGCGCGGTCGGCATGTCGGCGGCGGGGCTGCATGCCTTGCTCGCGCAAGGGGCGGAGGCGGGGCAAGCAGCTGAACTGCGCGAAGCTCGGGGCGGTGAAGAAGGTGTTAGGTTAGCTGCGCTGATTCAGGCGCATCAACGACCGACACCATCCGTTCGAGCCGGGCGGCTGCTCTTGAAGCGGGGAACCTGTCACGCTTTGAATGATGTAAGTGATGGACTGGCAAGCGAGGCTTGGGAAATTGCCGAAGCGTCAGGCTTGAAAATTGTGCTAAATGAGCGTTTGCTGCCAAAGAGCGGAAGCATGGCTTCCTACGCTTCAACAGCAGGCATTGATCCGCTGGAGTGGATGCTGGGCGGGGGCGAGGATTATGTACTGCTTGGGACGATGGCTGCAGAAGATGCGGAAGCCATGCGTCTTGTTTTTCAGCAGGAAGGCCTTCCTTTCTTCATCATTGGAGAAACGGAGTCAGGCAAACCGGGAGTGGAATTAATTCGTCATCTTGATGCGAAGCTTCATAATGGCATGCATCTGGAAAAGCGAGTGAAGGTTGAGAAACGAGGATATAATCATTTTAAGTCATGAACGGGTGGATGAAATGCATCAACGGAAAAGCGTGGCCACTTGGATAGCGCATACGGAGCAGGATACAGTTGTCTTGGCGGAGCAGCTTGCTGCTTGGTCTAAGCCGGGCGCCATACTAGCGTTGGACGGTGATTTAGGCGCGGGAAAAACAAGATTTTCACAAGCATTTGCGGCAGCGATTGGCGTAAAAGGGATCGTGAATAGTCCTACCTTTACGATTATAAAAGAATATGAAGGGGAAATAGTCCCCTTTTATCATATGGATGTGTACCGGCTTTCGCTAGAAGAAGCGGACGAGCTTGGCTTGGATGATTATTTTTATGGAAATGGTGTGACGATAGTAGAATGGGCTAGCTTGATTAAAGAGCTGTTGCCAGTAGAGCGGCTGGAGCTGTATATCGAGCACTTGGGTGATGATTCTCGGCGCATACAATTAACTGGTATTGGTGAGCAGTATGCCGACTGGTGCGAAGCGTTAAAGGAGAGGGGAGAAGACAGATGAGTTTAGAGCAGAAGCACCAATCCGGCCCAATATTGGCATTTGATACTTCAACAGCATCAATGGCAGCTGCAATTGTACAAGGTAGCGAGGTACTAGTAGAGATCCAATCGTTAGCGGAAAGAAATCATTCCGTTCATATCATAACGCATATCAAGCAGCTCCTGGAGGACAGCGGTATCGTAGATAATAATCTGGATGCTATTGCGGTTGGCAACGGCCCGGGCTCTTATACAGGAATGCGAATTGCTGTTGCAGCAGCCAAAACACTTGCTTGGGTATGGAACAAACCGCTTGTGGGTGTCTCGAGCTTGGAAGCGCTTGGTTACGGTGCTTGGCATCGCGGAACTGGTACACAGTTGGGCTTGGACGCATCAGCCAAAGTCGCAGGTGAGCAATGGGTATTTCCGATTATGGATGCTAGACGCGGACAAGTATATACATCAGCTTTTGGAATATCGTGTGAACAGGGTTGGTTCCGCTGGGCAAATGATGGTGTTCGTCTGATGAAGGATTGGGTTGACTATATAGCAGAGCAATTGGCTGATCCGGCTAAAAGCAAAGTAAGCTGTATTTGGCTTGTAGGCGATTTGTCGATACATGAAGCGGAAGCGGAGCGTTTGCAGCAGCTTGGACAAGCAGCTGGCGTTGAGGTATTTCTATATCCGTTTGTTCAAGAGGGACAGTGGATTGCGCATTTAGGACGTATACGTCTTCAAGCTGGCTTGACCGATGACCATCATACATTAATTCCAAACTACACGCAGTTGACTGAAGCAGAAGTAAATTTAAAGGCGAAGCAAGCAGGTGAAGCTAAGGTATGAAGTTGGATAAAACTAAACTCATTTACCGATCGATGACGATGGCTGACATACCTGATATCGTCGCCATTGAGTTGGAGGCGTTCTCCAGTCCATGGTCGGTTGAAGCTTTCACGAACGAGCTGATGAATAATTTATTTGCAAGATACATGGTGATGGAATATGACGGAGAAGTCGCTGGTTATGGCGGGATGTGGGTCATTATGGATGAAGCGCATGTGACTAATATCGCCATACAAGCGGATTTTCGCGGACAAGGCTTGGGGCATAGTTTATTAGCGGAACTGCAGCGAACGGCAGTGTTTTTTGGTGCTGTAAAAATGACGCTTGAGGTTCGTCCCTCTAATGAAATTGCACAGCAGCTATACAGAAAGCATGGCTTTGAGCCAGCAGGTATTCGACCGCGTTATTACTCGGACAATAATGAGGATGCACTTATAATGTGGGCGGAGCTTAACCATGAACGGTTGAAGACAGGGGAGCAGTGAACGTGAGTCATTCGGAGCATAAAAAAAGCAATGGCATAATCAACGACATAAGCAACGATGCATTAAATGACATTATTTTGGCGGTGGAAACGAGCTGTGACGAAACGTCTGTAGCTGTTATTCGCGGTGGAAAACAAATACTGTCCAATGTTATTTCGAGTCAAATTGAAATTCATGAGCGCTATGGCGGCGTTGTACCCGAAATTGCTTCACGGAAGCATGTTGAGATGATCACACTCATTATCGAACAAGCGATTAAGGAGTCTGGCCTGACTTTGAAGGATATGTCCGCTGTAGCAGTGACGCAAGGCCCTGGTCTTGTAGGCGCGCTGCTCGTTGGTATAGTAGCTGCAAAAAGCTTAGCGATGGCGCTCGATATTCCATTAATCGGTACGCACCATATCGCGGGACATATTTACGCGAACGAGCTTATTCATAATATTGAATACCCATGTATGGCGCTAGTCGTATCGGGAGGACATACGGAGCTCGTCCTGATGGAGCGTGAAGGAGAATTCCAAATCATAGGCCGGACAAAGGATGACGCTGTTGGAGAGGCTTATGATAAGGTGGCGCGCGCGCTTCATTTGCCATATCCAGGCGGTCCACATATTGATCGCATGGCAATCGAAGCGAAGGAAACGATTGTATTGCCTCGAGCATGGCTCGAAGCGGGAAGCTATGATTTTAGCTTCAGCGGATTGAAGTCAGCCGTACTGGCTGTTATTAATCAGACGCGTATGAAGGGTTTACAGCTGGATGAAGCCGCGCTTGCGCGGGGGTTTCAGGAATCAGTTACTGAGGTGCTTGTCACGAAAGCGCTGCGTGCTGTTAAGCAATTCGGTGCGAAGCAACTGCTGCTATGCGGCGGAGTTGCCGCTAACCGCGGCTTACGCTCCTCTCTAACAGAGAGCTGTGAGAAGGCTGGCATTCCACTGCTCATTCCGCCGAATACGCTCTGCACGGACAACGCGGCCATGATTGGCGCGGCCGCGCAACTAAAGCTTAAGCGGAAGCAGTTCTCGGACCTTGATTTGAAAGCTGATCCTGGCTTGTCACTTGAGGCATGGTCGGTAAGTAATTAACATTCTAAAAAATAGGTATCAGAAAAAAAAGTTGGATTGGAATTGACAGACTATTTGCTAACGCATATAATAAGCAACAATACTTCAAATCTCATACTAAACAAACGCAAAGAACAGGAATAGTAAAGTTAGTCCGGGACTATCGATTGCCTTCATTATTTATGAAGTGCTGAGATACAGAGAGCTGCGGGTTGGTGCAACGCAGTCAAAGGATACTTGAAACTCGCCTGGGAGCGGAGCAATGGAAGCAGCGGGAGACCAAGAGAATGGTCAAAGCTAATGCGGGTACATTGTTACGGTTAACCTCCGTAATCAGGTACATGTGAGTCAGCATCCGGAGCTGGCCATATGTTTAAGGTGGGCATCCCCGTTCGGCAATGAACGATTAGGGTGTCAACAAGGGTGGTACCGCGCGGGTCTTAATAGCCTGTCGTCTCTTGAATATAGAGACGACAGGCTTTTCTTGTTGTCCTCTAAGCGAAGTATATGAATGATTACAGTAAGGCAAGAACTAACATAAAGCTGAAACGCTATGAACAGGAGCAGTAGAACAAGAAGCTGGCAAAGCGAATAACGAAGCTTGCTTACCAATTTTATGGTAGGTAAGATAATCGGAATCGTGCAGAGAGCTGCGGGGTGGTGCGACGCAGTCGAAGCTGAGGTTTGAATCTCGCCTGGGAGCGGAACGTTGGAAGCAGATTGTCCTCGGACATATGCGTGTACATCGTTACGGTAGCCGCCGTAATCGGGCATTTAAGCGGGTTTGAATCCGCAGCAAGCAGCTTAGACTGTCGTAATGATGACAGCTTTGCCAAGGCTTCTGCACAAAGGATCCAACCAATTAGAGTGGTACCACGGCAGCGTAAAAGCTTGTCGTCTCTTACTAGGAGACGGCGAGCTTTTTTTTGTACCTAAAATTAAGGATTCAAGCGATTTTGCTTCACAAAACTCAGCTTCACAAAACTTTGGGAGGTTACAAAAATGACAATCGAAATGAAAAAAATCCAAATATTTGATACTACTTTAAGAGATGGTGAGCAATCACCGGGAGCATCCATTGACCCTGAGCGTAAGATCGTTATTGCTAGGCAACTGGCTAAGCTAGGCATTGATGTCATAGAGCCGGGCTTTGCCATTTCAAGTCCTGGTGAATTCAGCGCCATTCAGCAAATATCCCGAGAGCTGCAAAATGTAGAAATCGCGGGCTTCGCTAGAGCGGTAAAAGTGGATATAGACGCAGCGGTGAAGGCGACTCAGGATGCTGCAAAAAGAAGGCTGCATCTGTTCATTTCATCCTCGGATATTCATTTAAATCATCAGCTTCGCAAATCACGCGAGCAAGTCGTACAAATCGCTCGCGAGATGGTGGCGTATGGCAAGCAATTTGTTGACGAGATCGAATTTTCCGCAATGGATGCGTCTCGCTCTGGTCGTGATTTCGTCATTCAGCTGGTGGAGGCAGTTATTGCTGAAGGGGCTACTATCATTAATTTGCCGGATACGCTTGGCTATGCAATGCCCGAAGAGATGAGTGACCTGTTCCGCACGGTACGTAAGGAAGCGCGAGGCGGAGATCGTGTTAGGTATAGTGCGCATTGTCATAATGATCTGGGCTTAGCGGTAGCTAACAGCCTAGCAGCTATCAATGCTGGAGCGACGCAAATAGAAGTAACGGTCAATGGCATCGGCGAGCGGGCAGGAAATTGTTCTCTAGAGGAGCTTGTGATGGCAATCGAAACGCGTAAGGATGCTCTGCATGCGGAAACGAATATTCAAATAAATGAAATTTACGAAACGTCCCGCTTGGTTAGTCGTTCGATGAACTTCCCAATTGCCTACAATAAGCCGATCGTCGGACGTAATGCATTCCAGCACGAATCAGGCATCCATCAGGACGGACTGCTGAAAAATCGAAGTACGTATGAGATTATGGACCCTGAAGCGATGGGCATATCAAGAAACATGATTATTCTTGGCAAGCATTCAGGTAGACATGCGATTAAGCATCGCCTGACTGAGTATGGAATTGCTACGACCGAGGATCAGCTGCAGGATGTGTATAACCGATTTAAGGAAAAAGCGGATGAGCAAAAAATCGTCACAGACGATGAGCTAATCCGAATCGCGGGTGAGCTAACACAAACGCAGCCAGACCCATACGTGCTTGTTGATCTACATGTGCATGCTGGTACGCAGCGTTCCCGTACAGCATCCGTAACGATTCGCGAGAATGAGAACAACTCAGAGCAATCATTCATTGCAATGGGGGCTGGCCCGATAGAGGCAGTCATCCATGCGATCCAGCAAGCTATTCCGGTCGCAGCCGAGTTCGAGGATCTGGAGCTGCACTCGCTATCAACAGGCGAAGATGCGCATGGTGAAGCTGTTGTGAGTATTGTACACAACAATAAGCGATTCCGCGGAACGTCTGTTCACAAAGATATTATTCTAGCGGCGGCACAAGCCTACGTTTCTGCTTGCAATCAAGCGGTAATGACTACAGGAGTCAGAGCAGCGGATATGATCTCAGATCAGGCTGCAAATGGATAGAGCCTAATCAACGCCATCTAAGCAGTTTGTCCTAGGAAAGTCCGCACACTTATTATTTGTCGGCAATAAACTATGAATTGTATTCCTGCAAAATTTTGTGTTGTGCACAAAGTTATCCACAAAAATTTCGGTTTTGTGGATAAAGATAAGAAATGCCTGAAAACACTGGGTTTACACAAATAAAACATTGTGTGCGAATCGGGGATATTTTTTTCATAAGAAAGCTGTGGATAATGTGTATAACGTGGATAAAATCTATGCAGATACGAATGTTTATATTTGTATAAACGATTTTTGTGAAAATAGTACGTATTTCCTCGTTTATTATCGACAGAATTAACTAACAATTTATACAGAGTTGTGGATATGTCTGTGTATAAGTGTAAATAGCGAAAATAGACCTATATCTTCAGAAATACTCCATTTGCGCTTGTTTTGCGGGCACGCAAAATGTTTGCGTGAATTACGAGTGATGTTTTCGGTGAAAAAAAATTAGGGATGCGTTATGTTAGTACTATATCGTATTCCCTATATCACAAGAATCACCTTACAACATCAAACTCAAACAACGCTTAAGCGTGAATGGAGGTTAACCGAGGAATGGATAAACAAACGGTCATTCAGGTAAGCTCGATCAGCAAGTATTATGGTGCCAATAAGGCAGTAGCGGAAGTATCGTTCCAGGTGAAGCAAGGAGAGATTTTTGGCATTATCGGAACAAATGGTGCAGGCAAAACAACGCTACTGGAAATTCTGATGGGACTTCGTATGCCGGATCGAGGTTATACTCGAATACTTGGAATGGATGTTGTATTTGAAGCAGAGCTCCTGAAGGAAGAAATCGGAATTTATCTGCAAAGCACATCCTTATTCGACAAAATGAATGTTCGTGAAGCATTGGAGTTGTTCCAAGCCTTTTATAAACGTAAAAATAATTTGGATCATATTATCGAACAATTTGGGCTTCTCCCTTATGCGAATAAAATGGTGAAAAGGTTATCAGGCGGTTGGAGACAGCGTACTGCGCTTGCCATTTCGACTGTGAATGACCCGCAAATTATTTTTTTGGACGAGCCGACAACCGGTTTAGACCCGCAAGCCAAAAAGGATTATTGGGCGTTGTTGCTTGAGTTGAAGCGACAAGGCAAAACAATTGTTATTGCTTCACATGATATGGAAGAAATTCAACGTAATTGTGATCGTGTATGTGTCATGCGGAATGGTGAACTGATGGCATGCAACAATCCATCCTCTCTAATCAAACAGTTGCCAGGAGGCGGATTGACGATGGAAGCTGTCTATATGTACTATGCGGTTGATATGAAGGGGAGTGTTAGCGTCGTATAAGCAAGTCGTTTATACAGATAAAGACACTCTGTTTATGTGAACCTCAAGGAGGGCTTTTTTGAAAATGGATCACAGCGATCACATCAAAAGTCCGTCAGTCGAGCGCAGAAAAGTACTGGAGAAAAGAATGGAGATGATTGCACTTCTGATCAATCAAATGCATGAAGGGGGTAGTAGTGAGGAAACAAGTGAAAAAGAGGAAAAGCGCAAATGGATTAACGACTGTAACGGCATACTAACATTCAAATGGTTTGGAAGATTCGTAAATATGGTTCAACGTATGTTTCCATAATTAAATTAATAGTATAATAGAATTATGTTAAACTTACGGAGGATTATTGTGATTGATAGTGTACCACTTATCGCGGAGCAAATGCGAGAGCAGGTTAAACGCTGGTTTACTGCGGAGCCTCTCGCGAGATTTGCACAATTATTTATTGAGGAAAAGCTTAAGGAATCGATAAAGTTTAGTCAATTGACGGTTATTCATTATCGAATGTTTGGCGGTACAGAAGGTAACGTCTATCAAGCGGCTGCAGCGGTAGAGCTGTTTATTTTGGCCTCTGATATATTGGATGATCTGCAGGATCAAGACTCTCCGTCAAAAGTGTGGATGCAAGTCCCTTTGCCCAAAGCTATACATGTAGCATCTTCACTTTTGACCTTGTCACAGCAAGCTATGCTTGATTGCACTAAAGACAGTATGACGCGGTTAGCATTGGCTGCAATGATGAATGAACAGCTTCTTCTAGCAGCAAATGGTCAAATGATTGACATAATGAATGAAATTAATGACGAACAGTCTTACATAGATATGGTAAAACAAAAGTCGGCAGCTTTGATGCTTCTTTCATGTATGACTGGCGTTATTCTTGCTGGTCATTCGAAGCATCCCATCGTTGCGGATTATGCAATGGAAATTGGGATAGCCGCGCAAATCCGAAATGATTTGCGTGATTTGTTGCGTTGGGATGATAAGAGCGACTTCTTGCAACGCAAGCGTACGTTACTTACACTTTTCCTAGTTGAAGGTGCTGCTGCTGCTGATGAGGATAGATGGATTGTTGATTACTTCGAGGGACGCTTATCGGTCGAAGGTATTACGTCTTATCGCGAGCGATTTGAGGAAGCCTGCGAGCGATCAGGAGTACTTTTATATGGATCTGTCATGAGTCGCATGCACTACAATCGTTTTATCGAATTACTGGATACAATGCAGGAAGCAAGTCCTTGGAAAGAAGTGTTTTTGCAGGTAATCACACAAGAAAATAACTAAAAACAAACCACGCAAACAGTCTTTCGGTAAATACGAATCACTTTTGCGTTTTATGTCATATCATTTCCTGTTATAGTAGAAAAGTATTAGTAGCAACTAAAATTTGGTAGAGAAGCGGAGGAGTTAGAATGTTAAAAGAAGCGATTCGTCAATTAGCTAGCAGCAAGGAAAAGATGTCAATGGTAATGGGTGGTCAAATGCAGTTAGCGGGAGTTTCTGTAGCGGAACACAAGGCTCTTCTTGGTGAACTGAAGGATAAAAACGACAAAAAAGAAAACTACCGTCTATCGTTCTGGGGATAACATCAAGTTATACTCGTATTGGTATCAGGAGGAGAATTATGAAAAGAAGTCTAGTCAGCCGGATGTTTCTTCCTGTATTCTTAATCATTTTAATAACGGTCTTCGCGTATCTGACAATTACAATTGTAGATGAACCTTTTATCGGTGCAGATATTATTCAAGCGGATAGCGGAGAGTACGTTGTGAAAAGAGTTGAGCCTGCCGGACAAGCTGTGATCAAAGGCATTCGTGCTGGTGATGAACTGTTAATGGTAAACGGTGAACCGGCAGGTCAATACGAGAATACTGATAAATTTAATTCAATTGAAATGGCAAACTCGGTGTTAGTTAGACATACTAATGGAACAGAACAGCTGATTACGTTTACTGGAGGCTGGTCTGGAGATCACACGGGTTTGGAATTATTAATACAGCTATACATACCTCTTGCGTCATTTGTATTATTTTCAGCGTTATCCTTTTTCTTGTACTTTAAAAGTAAAGATGAACCCGCAGCAATAATGCTAGTGTTGTTTTTTATTGTTATTGGTCTCAGTTATTATTCTTCAGCAGCATCTTATCGCAGTGATCCTGTTGGTTTATCGATCATTTACTCAGTCTTACCATGCATACCAGTAATATTTATTCAGTTTATGAATAAATATTTGGAGAGATACCAAGTGACCTTTATCAGTAAAAAAGGTCTTATTATGCTGTCTATTATTGTTGGAATTGTTGGAATAAGCTGTCTTGTGTACGTATGGACAGACTTAATCTCACATACAATATTTTCGGATATTAAATTTTTCTATTTTGGGTCTTTAATATTAGGCAATTTTATTGTTATTTATCAATTAATTAAAAAGTTCATAAATCATAGGAACACAAAGCTTAGATCATTATTTACGATTACACTCGTAGCACATCTTGTAGCCTTTACGCCATTTACTACTATGAACCTGCTGCCGTTGTTAGTAGGAGGAGGTCAATTATTACCCGCTGCATTTACAGCGCTCTTTCTATTGATCCTTCCAATCGTTTATATTTATTTATTGACTTCCAATCAACTATTTGACATTGACTTTATCCTAACAAGGTTTAAATATTACACGTTGCTTACCCTTCTTCCATCACTAGCATTGGCAACTTGTTTGGTGTTTATATTAAGCAATGCGAATTATATGCCTTCATGGAACAGATGGCTAGTTATGTTTATTGTAGTTTACGTTGGATTGACTCTGTTTTTGTATGCCAAGGAACAAATTGATCATAAGTTTCGGCCAAGGCTATTCAAAGCGATGTACAGCTATCAGGATAGCTTGGATCGATTTTCTCGTAAAATAGCTCGAGTTATGAAGCAAGCTGATTTAGAAGCTGTGCTTAAGCAAGAAATTAGTGAGCTTCTCCCTGTTAATCGAATTAGCTTTTTGCTTGTGGATCAAGCTGAGAATGTCGTATTCCCAATAGGCGAGGGCTCGGAGGAGCTTATTACTGGAGAATTTCTGCTAGGAACTGTGAGTTCACTGCAACTAGGAGAAATGATTGATCTGCCTTACGGATTGGGGCTTGTTATCGGCAGGCAGCGTTCGAGGTATCATGTTTTATGGATTGGTATGAAGACGAATCATACGCGTTTTAACTCGGACGAGCTGCGTTGGCTTAAGACGATGTCCAATTATTCCAGCATCGTTTTTGAGAATTTATATTTAATTGAAGGATTGATCGAGGACTTTGAGTCTGAGGTTCGTAAAGAGCACAGCACCTCACCATGGGTTCTTCGTCTACTCTTCTGCTTATCAGAAAATGAGAGAAGAAACCTTGCGGCAGATTTGCATGATTCTGCACTTCAAGATCAGCTTCTATGGTATCGTAAGCTGGAAGCTATAACGATGGATCATCCAATGACCGATAAGCTCGGAGTCGAGCTGAAAGAAATCAAAGAAGGCTTGCTTGATGTAATCCACCAAATACGAGAAACATGTAATGAGCTTCGTCCACCGCTATTGAAAGAGATGGGCGTGGTAGAAGCTGTCGAATCTATAATTGAACATACGCAAATGCGTGTAAATTTTGCAGTTGATTTTCGCGCTAAAACATTTCATCGACCGCTTAATGAAGAGCAAATTACGGCTATATATAGAATCGTGCAAGAACTTCTAAGAAATGCGGATAAGCATTCGCAGGCTAAACTAATAACGCTTGAGCTAGAGCTTCGCAAAGGAACGATCTATTTCCGCTATCAAGACGATGGTATTGGTATGGATGTTAACGAAATGAATGAGTCGTTTGATCATATGGGCCTATCAGGTGTAAAAGAGCGGGTAACGGGTCTAGAAGGAGACATTTCATTTTATTCTCAACGCGGTAGCGGTCTTGAGATTGTTATTTTGTTGCCAGAAGCGATGACAACGGGCCGATCTGAAAGGGGTTTATCGCGTGATTCGTATCTTATTAGTTGATGATCATCCTTCTATTGGAGAAGGGACTAAGATCATGATTGAACAGGATTCTGAAATGGAGGTTTCAGTTGTTTTATCCGCGGTTGAAGCGCTTGAGATTGTACAGCATAAGCAGTTTGATCTCATTTTATGCGATTTAAATATGCCTGGGATCAGTGGATTAGAGTTGACTAAACGTTTAATTCACCAAGAGCCTGAGCGCAAGGTTATCATTTATTCTGGTTATGAAATAGGATCGCATTTTAATTTGCTTATTGAATCTGGTGTATCTGGATTTATTTCTAAGACGGTATCGAGAGAACAGCTGCATAACGCTATACGCAGTGCTATGCGAGGGGATGCAGTCATTCCAATTTCTCTACTAAAGCAGCTTAGAAGGCATGAGGTTACCATTGGACGCTCGGAGCTATCGATTGAGGATGTATCGATAAATGAAAAAGAGCAGACGATTTTACATGAAGTGGCATCAGGCATTAGCAATAAGGATCTTGCTGTAATGCTGCATGTTAGTCAACGCAACGTGGAGTATCAATTGTCGCGAATATTTGATAAGTTAAATGTAAGATCACGTTCTGAAGCGATTAAAGAAGCGCAACGTTTGGGACTAATCAGTTTAGAGCAATACTAACTTTTTAGGTGAATAATAGAGAAGGCAGCTCAAGTTGATTCTTGAACTGCCTTTTTGTATAGACTTATCATATAGTTGTCTAGTCGTTCTTCCATTAACTCATTGGTCAACCCTGTCATTCCGAAAGCTTCCCAACCGGGATACACCTGAGGCGGGCCACCTAGAATCTCAATTAAGCTTATAAGGTCCCAGTATGGCTCATAGATGAAATCAGAACCTGCAAACTTTTGATAAGAGGCCAAAAAGGCATCAGCGGTGTAGACATCGTATAACAAGGCAAGATTTAATCGACAATGGCCAATATCAATTCCAGCTGGACCCTGACAAGCATTTACCCAATCGACAACACCGCTCACGTTACTGTCGACCCATAGTACATTCGTAGGATGATAGTCGCGATGGATAAAGCAAGGTTTTACTTTAGGTGGTGGACTATTAACTAAGCGAATGACTTGCATCCACATGTCCGGATATTTCGACCAAAACGGGACCTCTAAAGCGGCAATGTTGTTGTAAGTAAAGTATGTCCAAGGGAATTGTCCTGCATCGACTTGATGGACCCGAACGAGAGCTTGAGCAAGACCACTTAGCCAATGGTCCATATGCTGTGGCTTAAGGACAACTGAGCCATTAAGTTGTGTCATAAGCACAGCTGGAATGCCGCACTCACTGCCAGTTTTATCATAGGCTATAATTTGAGGTGTCTTAACGTAGGCCTTGGAAGCCCATTTGAGACTTGCTGCTTCATGCAGCGGTAAATCAGGCTCATTGCTAAGCCACTCTGCATTGTCAAACTGTCTTAAGACTAATTGCCGCTCTGTCTCATTGATTTTTAGGGTGATGCTATGAACGATGGATGACATACCGCCTTGCAATCGCTTAATGGATTGAATAGATGCAGAAGCATCTGTAGAGTCTATGATCCACCTCACCATGCGATCCGATAGTTGGTTCCCTAAAACTGAATGCATAGGCTTGTATTCCTTTCTAATGGACCTACCGTTATATAATAGACAACTACATATACTGCTCCCAATCCTCATAGGCAGCTGCAAGGGATGCTTTGCGTTGTTCAATATCGGCCTGAATTTCTTGAATCCGTATATAGTCGTTGAAAATAGAAGGATCAGTGAGCTGTTCCTCAAGCTTGCTGATATCGTCCTCTAGACTTGCAATTTCTTGCTCTAATTGCTCCAGCTTCCGCTGACGAGTCCGTTCATCACGTTTTGCTTGCTTATCTGCCTCATAAGAGCTAACCGGTGTTTTGTCAGAGATAGCGGATGATTTCGAATTCCCTGCTGTTTGTTTAGACAGTGATTCTAGTCGAGTCTCTTCGATTTCACTTTTTTTCTCCATCATTTCGTCATAATTTCCTAGGAAATGATCGACGCCCTGCGGTTTAAGTTCGACAATTCGCTCAGCCATCTTATTTAAGAAGTAGCGGTCATGTGAAATAAAGAGAAGTGTGCCTTCATAATCAAGCAAAGCAGATTCCAATACTTCCTTACTGAATAAGTCGAGATGGTTGGTAGGCTCATCCAAAATCAAAACATTCGCTTGGGCTAGCATCAGCTTTGCTAGTGATACGCGAGCCTTCTCGCCGCCGCTAAGAGAGGAGACACGCTTTAAAACATCTTCACCGCTAAACAAGAAATTGCCAAGAACGGTACGGATTCGGGCTTCTTCCATATGGGAATAGCTGCCCCATACTTCCTCAAGTACGGTATTTTGACCATTAAGACGGGTTTGTTCTTGATCATAATAACCGACATTCACATGGGTCCCGAAACGAATCGTCCCGGTTGTTGGTTCATTCTGTCCGACAATTGCTTTGAGCAAGGTTGATTTTCCTATTCCGTTAGGGCCAATTAAAGCAACGGTCTCACCACGCGTAAGCTGGAAGGAAACATTGCGGAATATCGGCTGATCATGGTTAGGAAAAGTAACGGATACATCGCTGACTGCTAATACATCCTTGCCTGTGGGACGCTCTATCTCAAAGGTGAAATGAGCTTTCTTCAGGTCACCCATAGGCTTGTCCAAGCGATCCATTTTGTCCAAAGCTTTACGTCGGCTTTGAGCCCGCTTGGTCGTGGAGGCACGTACGAGATTACGCTGTACAAATTGCTCCATACGAGAAATCTCATCCTGCTGCTTCTCGAATTTGTTCATATTTATTTCGTATTCCGCGGCTTTAAGCTCCATATAGCGGCTATAATTCCCGGTATAGCGCTTGGAGGTATGCCTTTCAATTTCGATTATCGTTTGGGCTAGAGCATCTAGAAAATAGCGGTCATGGGATACTACGAGAATAGCACCGGAATATCCGCGCAAATAGGATTCAAGCCAAGTAAGTGTTTCGATATCCAAGTAGTTGGTTGGCTCATCCAGCATAAGCAGGTCTGGAGCCTGCAGTAGAATGCGAGCTAAAGCGAGCCGTGTTTTCTGACCGCCGCTTAGTGTCGAAATAAGTGTATCGGCAGGAAACTGTCCGAAGCCCATTCCGTGAAGCACGCTATTTATGCGGGTATTAATCTCAAAGCCGCCCTGCTCTTTAAACCAATCGGATCTTTTGGAATAACGCTCCAGTGTATCGGCATATTTTTTGGCATCCTCATAAAGCTTTGGATCGGCAATTTTCACTTCCAGCTCGCGCAGCTCTTGCTCCGCATCAAGTAAATGTGAAAACACGGCAAGCATTTCCGCATGAATCGTTCTTTCGGAGTTTAAGCCGCTATTTTGAGCTAAATAGCCAATTTTTGTTTCCTTTGCTTTATGGATATCTCCGGAATCTGCGGACATCTCACCGGCAATAATTTTTAACAAGGTTGATTTGCCTGCACCGTTGACACCGACGAGACCAATTCGTTCCCGTTCTTGAACTTGAATTGAGATATGGGATAATACGACATTTACGCCGTAGCTTTTTGTAATGTTCGAAACCTGCAGCAGCATTTAGAAACCTCCACCAAATAATTGCAACTTTTCGTCGCTTCCATACCACTCTAGTGTACCATAAACGAGGGTCAGCATTGGCGAAAGTTGCATAAGAGTGGTAAACTACAATTAATGAAAGAAAATGAGGGGAAGTAGAGAAGGTGACTGCCCTTGACTGAACGAAATCACTCGATAGATAAAGCGGATATGAGAAGACAGATGGCTCAGAAAAGGAACAGCTTTTCTATTGAAGAGCGTAAGCTTTGGTCAGAAGCTGCTTGCAAAAAAACAGAAGCTTTTTTGGACAATTTGTCCATACAGACTTTCATGGTATATATACCATTTCGAAGTGAACTCGATTTGTCGGCGCTTATTGAATGGGGTTGGCGAACAGGGAGGGACGTGATTGTTCCTCGTTGCCTCGCTGATGATCGTTCGATGACACTCCATTTATTGCGAAGCTGGGATGAGCTTATCCCGGGCGCGTATGGAATCATGGAACCAAATCCTCTTTTGACACCAGCAATTAACATAGAACTTATACCGAAAATTGTATTTGTTCCTGGATTGGCCTTTGATCGTAATGGCGGAAGGCTTGGTTATGGCGCTGGTTATTATGATCGCTTTGCGACGTCTCTTCTTAAACAGTCAGATGCTGCTCTAAAGATCTTATGGATCGGCACGGCTTTTGAAGAACAGATCATTGACAAAGTGCCGATGGAGGAACATGATTTACCGCTAGACGGAATATTAACAGAGCAAGGCGTTTATATGATATAAGAAAGTAAGGAATATATACGAAGCTTGGGGCGATAAAATTGGAACTGACACATTTTAACGAGCAGGGTCGAGCGCGTATGGTAGACGTCTCTGATAAGGTAGACACTGCGCGTATGGCAATCGCTCAAACGATGGTGAAGATGAACCCTGAAACATTAACTCAAATAAAAGCTGGCAAGATTGGCAAGGGTGATGTGCTTGCGGTAGCTCAGATTGCAGCAATTATGGCTGCCAAGAAAACATCAGAGTGGATTCCAATGTGTCATCCACTTCCGCTCACAGGCATCAATGTGATATTCAGTGATAATGGAACAGATGAGCTTTATATAGAAGGAACCGTGAAGACAACAGGTAAAACAGGCGTTGAGATGGAAGCGCTGACTGCTGTGTCAGCCGCGGCACTAACAGTTTATGACATGTGTAAAGCGTTACAAAAAGATATGATCATCGGACCGACCCAGCTTGTATCCAAAAGTGGCGGGAAAAGCGGCGATTATCAAATTTCGGCAAACCCATGATCGGACTTGGGATGGGAGGAATGGAACATGAGGTGGAAGGTAGCTATACTTACTGCAAGCGATAAAGGGTCACGTGGGGAACGCGAGGATACTAGCGCGCAGGTAATTCGGGAATTAATTGAGGAAGAGCTTGGCGGTGAAATTGTAGACTATCGAATAGTGCCGGATGAGCAGGATGAGATTATGGCCGCGCTTATCGAAATGACCGATTATTTTCATGCGGATCTTGTACTTACTACAGGTGGAACAGGCCTTGCTGCGCGCGATATTACACCAGAGGCGACGATTAAGGTCATTGACCGTTCCGTGCCAGGGCTGGCAGAAGCTATGCGGATGGGTGCGCTACTGAAGACGAGAAGAGCAATGCTCTCGCGCGGGGTATGCGGCATAAGAGGAAGTTCATTAATTGTGAACCTGCCAGGAAGTCCAAAGGGTGTACATGAGAGTCTAATGGCCATTATGGACCAGCTGCCGCATGCACTTGGCATTTTATCGGGACAACTGGGAGAACATAACGCATGAGTGTTACGAATAATCATTCAGATGAGAGAATCATACAGCATGGCACGACTTTGTTAAAGGAAGTTTCTGTTTATGATGCGATTGGGATGCGGCTTGCACATGATTTGACGCGGATTATTCCTGGACAATTCAAGGGCCGTTTGTTCAAAAGGGGTCA
The DNA here is from genome assembly GCF_056269185.1 of Paenibacillus sp. J31R122. Classification (NCBI taxonomy): domain Bacteria; kingdom Bacillati; phylum Bacillota; class Bacilli; order Caryophanales; family Paenibacillaceae; genus Paenibacillus; species Paenibacillus sp. J31R122. The sequence continues at coordinate 142,837 of NZ_JBWDNM010000014.1, read as the reverse complement.
TATTGTTACGGAAGCCGATGTTCCAGCCCTTCTTGATATCGGAAAAGAGCATATTTACATTATGGAGCTTGGCGCAGACGAGCTGCATGAGGACGATGCGGCTATTCGGATGGCCGAAGCGCTTTATGGTGATCAATTGATTCTTTCTGAGACGCATGAGGGTAAGGTTAGCATTAAATCCTCGTTGCTTGGATTGGCGGAGATAGATCCGAATATCGTATCTGCTATTAACGAGCTAGGAGAAATCGCACTTGCCACTGTGAAGACGAATACCGTAGTCAAGCCGAATCAACCGATTGCAGCAACGAGAGCTATTCCGCTTGTTGTAGCGAGAAAAAAGGTAGAAGAGGTAGAACGGCTCGCCGCCGAATATCGGCTTGCAAATGGCGGGGCTGCGCCCGTTCGCGTTCGAGCGTTTAAGAAGCTGCGAGTTGGATTGCTCACAACCGGCGGGGAAGTTTTCAATGGTAGAATCGAAGATAAGTTCGGACCCGCTGTTCGAAGCAAGCTCGAAGCGTTAGGCTCCGAGGTTGCTGAACATCGATTCGCTCCTGATGATAGACAAATAATTGTTAAGGAAATACACTATTTACAGGCGCAAAGGTATGATATGATACTAGTAACTGGCGGAATGTCAGTTGATCCAGATGATCGTACACCGGGAGCAATAAAAGCTTCAGGGGCGGAAATTATAAGTTATGGGACACCCATGCTGCCAGGCTCCATGCTTATGATGGCGTATTTGAATGGAATTCCTATTTTAGGTTTGCCGGGCTGCGTCATGCATGACCCCTACACGTCTTTTGATGTGCTTCTTCCTCGTATTTTAGCGGGAGATAGAATTGCTCGTGAAGATATTGTAAGTATGGGGTATGGCGGATTAAATAGTTGTTAGATTAGATGGACGAAGTGAGATTTACTTCGTAAAAAATGAAGGAGGCTGGTCAAATGTCAGGTATAGGTACAACGGGGATTATACTGCTCGTACTCGTCGCTTTGCTGCTATTCGGACCGAATAAACTGCCGGAGCTGGGACGTGCTTTCGGTCGGACGCTTCGTGAGTTTAAATCCGGGGCTAGAGAAATGATGGACGATGTCGATCGCAAGGATAAGGACTCCAACCGTGTAGAAGTGAGTCGTTTAGAAAAAAATGATACTGACAATAAGCGGCTTCCGGACTGACCGGGCCCGCTTTTTTCTTGAAGAAAAGGTCGTGAGCGTTAGGCGAGGGAGGTAAATGCAATTGGGTTCGGAGTCAAGCAATAAGTCCGAGCAGCCGTCAAGAATAGGGTTGCTTAGCGAAGAAGGGCTTATGCCGCTTCTGGAGCACCTCGGTGAGCTGCGTAAGAGACTCATCTATATTTTAATCGTTGTTACGGTCGGCCTAGTTGTTGGTATCATATTTGCAGAACCGGTGTATAACTTTCTAATGAGTCAGAAGCCAGCAAACACAGTTTCGTTACATACGTTCTCGCTATGGGACGGTATCGGCATGTATATGAAGTTTGCTTTTGTAATCGCGTTGCTAGTGGCGCTGCCTGTTATAGCATATCAGCTATGGGCATTCGTCAAACCGGCATTACGTAAAAATGAACAGCGTTCGACTTTGAAATATGTACCCTTTGCGCTGATTATGTTTTTAATCGGATTATCGTTTTCCTATTTTGTCGTTTTTCCGCTTGCTTTTGGCTTTACAAGATCGGTTTCCGCACATTTAAACCTGGAAGAAACGTATGGCATTGCGCAATATTTTTCGTTTATGTTCAACTTATTAATACCTATCTCACTATTGTTCGAGCTGCCGCTTGTCATTATGTTTCTAACGGCAATTCGTCTGTTGAATCCAAAGCGGCTTCGTAAAATGAGAAGACTATCTTATTTCATCATGGTAGTCATAGGGGTAATGATTACGCCGCCGGATTTTATATCTGATATTTTAGTGGCGATACCTTTAATTTGTTTGTATGAGGTTAGTGTGTTTTTATCCGGGACAGTGTATAAAAAGCAGCTTGCGGCTGATGCCAAATGGGAAGAAGAATTCGGTGAATCAGCAGAGAATGCGTAGAAGAATAAGAATAATAAGAAGATGAAGAAGACGAAGAAGAGGAGAAATTCTCTTCTTCTTTTTTTGTTATTGACAAACCAAACTGTAATCTTTTATCATTTAAACAGTTGTTTAAAACGGTTGTTTAATTAGAGAGAGCGGAGTGGTAATGATGAGAAATGCCTTACAAGCTTTTATGAAGCGCCCAACTACTTGGGTCGGAATTATTACAGCGTTGATGTTCCAAGTTATATTCTCAGTTATATGGATGACTGGCTATAACGGAGTTACAGATCACGTAGATCATTTGAGGATAGCTGTAGTTAATGAAGATCAGCAAATGGGACAAAAGATTGCGGGCAATCTTGTAAACAATTTGCCGTTTGATATGACGCAAATAGATCAGATTGAAGCAGCAAAGCAGCAGCTAAATGAGCGGGAGCTGCAAATGGTCGTTTATATACCGGCTGATTTCTCCCAGAAGGCAACCGTTGCTGACGGGCAAGCTTTGATTCAATATTTTATAAATGAGTCTAATCCTGCGATGATCAAAAGCATCATGAGTGGCGCAGCTGCTCAAATTACGACTGAGGTTAATAAGCAAGCCGTTGCTGGCGGTATTCAAACGGTCCTTAGCGGTATGAACCTAGCTGCTGAGCAGGCTGCTCCAATGGCTCAGGGGTTATCACAGCGTGTAACGTCTGATATTCAAACCACAAATGTGGTGCAAGGCATGAATAATCAAATGGTGCCTATGATGATGGTTCTTGCTGCTTATGTGGGCGCAATGATTATGGGTATGAATTTTGAACAATCTTCGTTGGCGGTAAGTAATAGTGTCGGTAGATGGGAACGTTTTGCAACTAGAAGTATCCTTAACGTAGTTGCAGCTGTCTTCGTATCTTTAACGGGATCTTCGATGCTAGCGGCGTTTGGAGGGCAAATGGAGCAAGGATTCATGAAGCTATGGCTGTTCCAGTTGCTGTTCTTGCTTACGTTCATGTTCGTATCGCAAATGTTTCTATATCTGTTCGGCATGGCAGGTATGCTGTTTAACATTATGGTGCTCTCGGCACAGCTCGTTTCTTCAGGGGCCATAGTACCGCGCGAGCTGCTGTCAGATTTCTACATTAAGCTGGGTGACATGCTTCCGGCAACCTATGCGGTCGAGGGCAGCATGAATGTACTGTTCGGAGGACCGGGAGTTGGCAGCGATGTGCTGGCATTATCTGCAATTGCTATAGTCGCAATAGCGGTAAGCGCACTAGCTGTTACGTTAAAACGACAAACGGTTAAGCAGCCTTCAGCAGTAAGAGGTACGGCATGACATTAGCTGAGGCGGATATTAAAATAAGAATTTTATTAGCTGCTAAAAAAATGTTCGCTAAATATGGTTTCGAAAAAACGACCGTTCGCCAAATATGCGAAGAGGCTGGCGCTAATATTGCGTTAGTATCATACTATTTTGGCGGTAAGGAAAACATGTTTGGCGCATTGTTTGAGAACTTTTTTCCCAATGAGGAGCTTGCTGGTGTGGATGCTGCATTAGAGCCGGTAAAGGGTGTCGAATTAATCATTCAGCAGGTGACCATGTTTCGTTACCGTGACTATGAGCTTATTCAAATTATACAGCAAGAGATCGTAACGAATACGCCTCGAACTCAAATAATAAGCAAGCATGTTATGCCGTTGTGGAAATTACTGCGTCATTGGCTGGAGCAAGGGCGAGAGCAAAATCTTTTCCATTTTCGTTCATTGGATCGAACATTAATGTCTATTGTAGGCACCTTGTTATTTTACCGCCAGGCCGATTATTGGATCCCTCTTCTTGAAGAGGAGCTGCCGTCGGTTGAAATAATGATCGAGGATTTTACCGATTTTATACTGAGTGGGCTGCATTATACAGGCGAATAGCGATAGTAAAGGAAACCGCATGCGAGTAATCGTGATGCGGTTTTTTGATATGCGGGTGACAAAATATTAAAGTCGCTATACGAAAACTATGGCGCCTAGGAGGATATTAATGAAGAAGGTTTAATATTAAATGGTACAAGCCATATCCAGGAGTGAAGGAATATCGATGTTCCGCTTTTTTGGTTAGAGAACTTAATAGTCAATATTACATAGTCGAGGAGAATGATGGATATGAGCAGTGAACTATTCAATCAAAATGGTGTATCCGATCGTTCCTATTGGATCGAGCAATTGATAACTATTAGTGATCCTGTATTGAAGGCGTTGTCTCAGCGTCGTCTGAAGCAAAGCATGCCGGTTGAATGTGGTGGGTTGACGAATGATGCGGGGGCTGGAACGAATTCAGCTGCTGCATATGAACAGGCGTCATTAGCAGCTATAGAAAGATCAAAATATACGCACTTAGAGGCATTAGGACGATTATTGTGTGGAATCGCGCCATGGCTTGAGAATGCTGAAGCAGGCGGCTCAGAGGAGGAGAAGCTGCGAAGACATTATTCTGAGCTCGCACGTGAAGCAATCGCTGCAGGAACAGATCCAGCCTCGCCTGATTATATGAACTTTAAGGATGGCATGCAGCCCATTGTTGATACAGCTTTTCTAGCTCAAGCAATACTGCGCGCACCTCAAGAGCTATGGTTTAGGCTTGACCAAGAAGTGAAGAACAATGTCATTGCAGCATTGAAGCAAACGCGAACGAGGAAGCCTGGATTCAACAATTGGCTCCTGTTCTCAGCGATGATTGAAGCGGCATTATATGCTGTGGGGGAAAGTGATTGGGATCCTATGCGAATCGATTTTGCATTAAAGCAGCATGAGCAGTGGTACCTTGGTGATGGCGCATATGGAGACGGTAAGGATTTTCACTTTGATTATTATAATAGCTATGTTATACAACCCATGTTGGTAGATATTCTGACTGCTGTGGGCGATAGGGATGAAGGCTGGCGCTTGATGTGCGATGACGTATTCAAACGTGCTCGCCGCTACGCAGAGGTGCAGGAGCGATTTATTGCAAGCGACGGTACTTATCCGCCGATTGGTCGTTCGCTAGCCTACCGTTTCGGAGCATTCCAAAGCTTAGCGCAGAGCTCTTTGCGGGATGATCTGCCAGACAGCTTGTCAGCAGGGCAGGTTCGCTGCGCACTTACCGCGGTCATAAGGCGAACGCTTGAGATGCCTGGAAATTTTACAACTGACGGCGGGTGGTTGACGATCGGATTTTGTGGACATCAGCCTGCTGTTGGGGAGTCTTATATATCTACCGGCAGCTTGTATTTGTGTGCGGCGGTATTCCTTCCGCTTGGACTGTCAGAAACACATCCATTTTGGAGCAGTGCGCCCGAGGATTGGACTGCCCGCAAGGCTTGGTCTGGGGTTTCTTTTGGAATAGATACAGCATTGAAATAACTGAAGGATTTCTCTTTAATTAAGCTTCTCTTACTTGTCTCATATTAGAGGGAAATGAAACATATTCTTTCAAAGGTGAGATCAGAAGTAGATTCATTTACATAGCGTTTCAATTAAATGCTGTTTGGCAATACCAGAAGGAGAGGTTTATTGAAGTGATTCGGCATTAACTGTAAAATTACTGTGAAAATGAATCTAAGCACTTGAAATTAAGATCGAAAATGAGTATGATAAAACTAGTTGTTAGCACTTGAGGTAATCGAGTGCTAACGGAATAAAATAAGCGATAAATTTTGAAGGAGGCTATTTTCAATGATCAAACCTTTAGGTGAACGCGTATTAATCGAAGCGATAGCGAAAGATGAAACAACAGCTAGCGGTATCGTATTGCCGGACACGGCGAAAGAAAAGCCACAAGAAGGCAAAGTGATAGCAGTTGGCAGCGGTACGCTGAAGGATGGCGTTCGTGTTGCATTGGAAGTTAAAGAAGGCGACCGCGTTCTTTTCTCCAAATATGCGGGCACAGAAATTAAATTCGAAGGCAAAGAGTATTTGATCATGAAAGAAAGCGACATTCACGCGATCTTTGAATAAGCAGCTCAATTTTGAGACACATAGAGGGCAATATACTACACGTTATATAGAATTTATAAGTTTCACACTCATACAATTCTATATAACCACCGCGAAACGGGCCTATGCCGCAAGAACGGCGACAGCCGTTTACGCTTGCTAATTAATACTTAAAATTATTTTGGGAGGTTTACCGATAATGGCTAAAGAAATTAAATTTAGTGAAGACGCTCGTCGCGCAATGCTGCGCGGAGTTGATGCTCTTGCAAATGCGGTTAAAGTAACATTGGGTCCAAAAGGCCGTAACGTTGTTTTGGAGAAAAAATTTGGCAGCCCGCTCATCACAAATGACGGTGTATCCATTGCAAAGGAAATCGAGCTTGAAGATGCTTTCGAAAACATGGGCGCTCAGCTTGTTAAAGAAGTAGCAACAAAAACAAACGACGTAGCAGGCGATGGTACGACTACAGCTACAGTTCTTGCACAAGCGATGATTCGCGAAGGCTTGAAAAACGTAACTGCAGGCGCTAACCCTATGGTTATCCGCAAAGGTATCGAAAAAGCGGTTAAAGCTGCTGTTGAAGAGCTTAAAGCGATTTCGAGACCAATCGAAGGCAAAGAGTCGATCGCACAAGTAGCATCGATCTCATCCGCTGACGATGAAGTGGGTCAATTGATTGCAGAAGCTATGGAAAAAGTCGGCAACGACGGCGTTATCACAGTTGAAGAGTCGAGAGGCTTTATTACTGAGCTTGAAGTAGTTGAAGGTATGCAATTCGACCGCGGCTACCTTTCCCCATACATGATCACGGATACGGACAAAATGGAAGCAGTGCTTGACACTCCTTACATCCTTATCACTGACAAAAAAATTACGAACATTCAAGAGATCCTTCCGGTTCTTGAGAAAGTCGTACAATCCGGCAAACAGCTTCTAATCATTGCTGAAGACGTTGAAGGTGAAGCGCAAGCTACACTGATCGTTAACAAATTGCGCGGTACTTTCACTTGCGTAGCTGTTAAAGCTCCAGGTTTTGGTGACCGTCGCAAAGCAATGCTGCAAGATATCGCTGCTTTGACTGGCGGCCAAGTAATTACAGAAGAGCTAGGACTAGACCTGAAATCAACTACGGTTGAACAGCTAGGTTCTGCTCGCCAAGTACGCGTTACAAAAGAAAACACGATCATCGTTGATGGCGCTGGCAACTCTGCTGATATCGTTGCTCGTGTTAACCAAATCCGCGCTCAACTGGAAGATACAACTTCTGACTTCGACCGTGAAAAACTGCAAGAGCGTCTTGCTAAATTGTCCGGCGGCGTTGCTGTAATCAAAGTCGGCGCAGCTACTGAAACAGAATTGAAAGAGCGCAAGCTTCGCATCGAAGATGCTCTGAACTCAACTCGCGCAGCGGTTGAAGAAGGTATCGTATCCGGTGGTGGTACAGCTCTAATTAACGTATACAATGCAGTTGCTGCTGTTAAAGCAGATGGCGACGAGCAAACTGGCGTTAACATCGTACTTCGCTCCCTAGAAGAGCCACTTCGTACGATTGCAGCGAACGCAGGCCAAGAAGGCTCCGTAATCGTTGAGCGTCTGAAAAACGAAAAAGTAGGTATTGGTTACAATGCTGCAACTGGTACATGGGTGAACATGTTCGAAGCAGGTATCGTTGACCCTGCTAAAGTTACTCGTTCTGCTCTTCAAAATGCAGCTTCCGTAGCGGCTATGTTCTTGACAACTGAAGCAGTTATTGCTGACAAGCCAGAACCAAAAGGCGCTGGCGGCGCTGGCATGCCTGATATGGGCGGCATGGGCGGAATGGGCGGCATGATGTAATTCATACATCAAAAGCCTGTAATAACATTGAAAACGGGACCTTTCGGGGTCCCGTTTTTGTGTTAGAGTCACAAATCCTTGCTGAGTGGTGTCCATCAGAATACTCGAGAAGTAATGCTAAGCTTATCTGCAGAATCCCAATTTGATCTCTTGGCGCTTAGTGAATGTGTCCAACGAATATTCTATATAAGTGATTGGATTGGCTCAGAATATCAGTTCATATGCACCCTGAACTGAGCAGGGCTGAGACCAGTTACGCTTTTAAAGCTTTTACTGAAGTGGAATGGATCGGTGAATCCAACCTTTTCGGCAATTTCCTTTACTGATAGGTCGGTATCGATCAGCAATTTTTTAGATATCTTCAAACGCTGGTCTAATAAATATTTTCCAGGTGATAAAGGCTCCAGTTCTTCTTTGTAGAACATATCACCCAACTGGTATGCGTCAGCAACATCCGTTTTCACCTTACGTAAATTCATCTTTTTCGCTTGGTGAGAAATTAACGGATTGATAACGATATACAGATATTGATGCTCATCTAGAAACTGAATAACCGGACTATGATAATGGCCCGTTGCTTCTAACACAATGGCCGGACGCTGCCCAGCAAAGGACTCCACGTTTTGAGCAAAGCGGAGGAAGGACGCTAATCCCTCAAGATTGTGCTCAAATCGAAAGGTCTTTCCGTAGGGCGATCCTCGATCTGAAAAAGCTTGTGCATGACTTTCCCCTTTAGATACATCTAATCCAATGACAGGGTTCATTCAATCACTCCCGATATTATATTCGCCGGCAACCCCTAACCTTCTTGTCGTCCACATTATCGCATGTGATTCGGGATCATGTCCCAACCAGCCTAATCATGGTTTAACAAGTAGGGGGGATGAACGGTATAGCTCTCGGGATCCAAGTCCCACGGGCAGAAACGTTCGATCCCCGGCTACCGCTATCTTACGACCACGCAAAAATGAGGTCCACCTGAAAGATCTGGTGACCTCATAATACGAACGGGCAGGATAGTTCCAATATATGGTACTATTGATTAGGAGGAATAAAGTGAAGTATTGGACATATTTTGGTATCCTTTCATCATTAGGAACTATAGCACTATGGCTAATCCTAAACTTCTATAACCCATACAATTCTGAACCAGCAAGTAATGTCGTTTTGATAAGAGCAGGGTTATTTCTTTTAGCCCCAGCATTTGTAGCAGTAATAGGTGCGATTGTTAGGAAGCGTGTCATTATGCTCATCGCATTTTTCTGGTCGCTCCCTTTAAGCCTATACTTAGCGATGACGCCCAGTATCTTTAAGTTGTTTTTAGTTACCTCTCTTTGTTATCTTTTTACCGGGATTCCGATGAGAAAGAACACTAGTAAAGGGTTAAACTAACTGGGAACGTTAGTGTGTAGGCTGCCGCGAGGAAAGCTCCTTTGACCATTGAAGTAACGGGCAGATTTGCTTAACAATCTGGCGGGATAATAAATTGAGAATATATCACCTGTTCAGATTAATTTGCTTCAACCCCCAGTAGTTCCAAAGCCAACTGGACACGGAGCTGCTCCGCTGTTGTTAAGCTATCATGAATCGTGTCTATCCGAAGAATCGGAATGACAATCCGGTTTATGCCAAGTTCATAATTGTACTTTATGATCCACTCCCAATTCATCTCATTCAAATGAACTCCCGGCTTTATACCTTCATGCGCAGCAATTGGGTTCAAACCTAGCTCGGCAAGCTTCTTCTTCAAATCGGGAAATGGGATTGAATCGCTAAATCGGGCGCCGTACTTATTGGTAGCTATCAACTCGACGTTTCTGTAACCACACTCAGCTACCCGTTCCAGAGTTTTAAAATAATCCTCATTTAAGGCTTGATTCACAGAAAATAAATTGATTCCCATTTCCATCCCTTATCGAACTCCTATCCTATAAATTAAGCTCCAGGCTTATTTCACGTCTCCTCCAGTCAATCCGGTTACGATTTTTTCCTGTACAAGGAAATATACGAGCAGGATCGGCAGGCTTGCCATCGTCAAAGCCGCCATTAAGGCTGGAACGTTCACGGTCAGCTCGTCGTAAAACTTTTGCATCCCGAGAGGAAGCGTCATGTGTTCAGGACTATTAAGTAATATCAGGGCAAAACCAAACTCCGTCCAGATATGAATAAAATTGTAAATGATGATCGTAGCTATAGCGGGAGTCAGCATGGGAAGAATGATGCTCCAGAAAATACGGCCATGCGAACAGCCGTCGATTTCTGCCGCTTCCTCCACCTCTCGGGGCAGCTCAGACATAAACTGCGTTAAAATGAATATCGATATTGGCAGCCCAAAACCGACATACGGCCCCACGAGTGCCATTAAGGAATCGTAAATGCCCATATCTTTCGTCAATTTAAAGATCGGAATTAATGTGGAGTGAATCGGCAGCATCATCCCGGCCACAAACAGCATGAAAAGCGGCTTGCTTAATCCGAAACGCATACGGTTTATTGGATAGCTCGCCCAGGCGGCTAACAGCACGATCAATAACACGGACAATGCCGAAATATAAACGCTGTTCATAAAATAGCCCGTGAGGCCCATCTTAAACGCAAGCAAATAGTTGTCAAATCGAATAGATGTAAATAGGGAGAACGGATCCGTGAAGAACATCTCCTGCGTTTTGAAAGACGTCATGACCATATACAAGAAAACGCGTCATTTCAAGCCATTTGAGGACACGGTATAAATTAACTGCAATTGAAGTAAGACAGGAGGAATTTGCTAGAAATGGTGAGGATATTCTATTTACCTCGATAGATTTAATATCTATCATATTGATATACTGGTAATTTATGGGGGGGGATATGAATGTTTTCAATCTTGTTCAAGGCTTCAAATGAAAGCGTACACAAAAACACTTAGTTTAAAACAGCATCACAATTCAAAAATTGAAAGGTGGAATTTCTCTTGCTGAAAAAAATTCTCTTAAGTAGACAATTAGCCTTAAAACTTTTGCCATTATCTATCTTCATTGCTGCTATTACGTTTGCGTCTCAAGCTCATATTACGCATGCTGCAAATAATTATACCCAAAGCAATGAAATAATAAGTGGCTCTAATTACTCTGTAATTACGGTTAATTACACCGGAGATGACGCAGGTCCAGCAGTGGCTGAAGCTATTGAGGCCGCTAAAAATGCTCCCAAACCGGTTATTCTGGATTTCCCTTCTGGTACTTATAACTTTAAAGATGCATCTGCTATCAGAGCTGATTACTTTATCTCCAACACCCTAAAAGGAAGTAATTCTGGGGCATTGAACAGAAAGATAGGAATCCTGTTAAAAGATATTAACGACGTCACTATCCGGGGCAATAACTCAACGATGATGTTCCATGGTGTCATGACGCCTATCGTATTTGACCACGCTACGAATGTAAATATGCAAGATCTTAGTTTTGATTTCAAGCGGCCAGTTAATTCCGAACTTACTGTTCGCGCTGTGGGCAGCACGTATATCGAAGCGGATATACATCCAGATTCTTTGTACAGCATATCGAACGGTCAGTTTAAATGGACAGGAGAGGTAGACAGCAACGGCAATCCACTAGATAACTGGACTGCTCAAGGTTATGCAAACATCACATGGGCTCAGGAGTATGACCCGGATACCACAAGGGCTGAGTGGAGAAGAAGCCCATTCTCTGGCATGACGAGCGTTCAAGATTTAGGAAACAGAAGAGTTCGGTTTAATTATAAAAGTGCTCCTGCCCTTACAATTGGACATACCTTTCAACTGCGAAATGACATTCGTAAAGAACAAGGCGCTTTTATTTACAGAAGCAAGGATATCACATGGACAAGGGTAAATTTCCATGATGCCCCAGGACTTGGCATTGTCGCGCAATATAGTGAAGATCTAACCTTTGAGCAATTTAATTTTGCGCCTAAAGCGGGAAGCGGTCGTACAATCGCATCTATGGCTGATTTCATGCAGATTTCCGGTTGTAAAGGTGAGATTAAGGTCAACAACTCCAACTTCTTCGGAGCGCATGATGATCCGATTAATGTGCACGGAACACATCTTAAGATCGTAGACAAACCGGCTCCCAATCAGATTAAAGTAAAGTTTATGCATAATGAGAGTTGGGGCTTCGACGCTTTTGATGTTAACGACACAATTGATTATATTAACGCTTCCACCTTGCTTCCGGTTGATAGTGCTGTAGTGACAGCGGTTACACGCATTGACAACTATAATATCCTTCTGACATTGGATAAAGATGTTCCCACTTCCGTAACTTCAAATAAATTTGTTATTGAAAACGCAACCTGGACCCCGAATGTCACGATTACAGGTTCTACGTTTGCATCCACTGGGCAGAGAGGCATTTTGGTGACAACTCGTGGGAAAGTGGTGATCGATAATAATACATTTAATTATATAAGAGATAGCGCTATTAAGATAGCTGACGATGCTAACAGTTGGTATGAATCAGGTATGGTCAGGGACGTGACCATAAGCAATAATACATTTAATAACACTGGGAATCCTGTCATTAATATTACGCCAAGTTCGTCTTCCAAGCATCCTGATAAGACCGTGCATAGCAACATCAATATTAGCGACAATACATTTTATATGACGGGTGGCACTACCTCGATCAATGCTAGAAGCGTCAACGGATTCAGCTTTACCAATAACACTGCTCAGGAAGGCGGATTTAAAATCAATGCCGAAGGTTCAAAAAATGTAACTATAACAGGAAATGCGTTTGCACAGAGTGGGGTAACCAAAGATATAACTTTGTCCTATATGTATACGAATACCGACACAATTGACACGTCTCAAGGTTTTACGGTGACTAGAGACAACAATATTGACCCTCCTAATCCTAGCTACATCCCGCAATCACAAATGACAGCCACTGCAACCAGCCAGCGTAGCGGTAATGAGGCAAGCAATGCGCTAGACCATGACAGTTCGACGTTCTGGCATTCCGAGTGGGATCCAATGGCCAATCTTCCTCAGTCCATAACGATTAATCTTGGAGGTACTTACAGCATTGCGAAATTAAAGTATCTACCAAGACAAGATAGTCTTTCCAACGGCAATATTACGGGCTATACCATTTCTACAAGCACAGATGGCGTTACATTTACGGATGCAACCTCCGGAACGTGGGCAAACGATAAAACAGAAAAGACGGCAACTTTTACAGCAGTATCTGCAAGATATGTAAAATTGACTGTTACCAGTGGACATGGAGGCTTTGCTTCAGCTGCCGAGTTGAATGTACCGAATGAAGAATTGGTAAAGACGATTGTAGATTACAAGTCGGTTGCTGTGGATACGAACTTAGGCGTAATACCATCACTGCCAGCACAGATCGAGGCTGTATACAATGATGGAACAACTGGATTAGTTGACGTTGCATGGGATGAAATTACTGAGGAAATGGTTGCTGTGGAAGGAGTCTTTACCGTTCATGGAACAGTAGAAGGAACAACGTTAAAGGCAAAAGCGACTTACAGAGTAGTTGGGGTTGAGCCGGAGGCAAGTCAAGCTACTCTGAATAGCGTGCAGCAGGCGACCTCGGGCCAGACATTTGATGTAACGATGGGATTGAACGTTACGCAAAGTATGTACCAGTCGGTGTATGGTCAAGATTTGACGGTTCACTTTGATCCGCAGAAATTGCAGTTTGAATCAGTGACTTCCCTGAAAGACGGGTTCCAAGTCATCGATAAAAAGGAAACAGCTCCAGGAGAAATCCGAATTGTGGTTGCCAGCGTGGGCGTGAACGTGCCTGCCCAAGGCGATTTGCTCGCAATCCAATTTAAGGCTAAATCTGTAGCAGCCAATACAACAATTTCTGTAGACCATGTCGTGATTGCCAATGCAGAGGGGAATGAACTGCAGGTTGGCGGAGCTTCCCGCGAGATCCAAATAACTATACCTGTAGATAAGTCTCTCTTGAATGCAACGATCGCGAACGCTCAGGCGAAGTACGATGCAGCTGTGGAAGGCAATGAGGACGGACTGTATGTGACTGGCTCCAAAACGCAATTGCAGTCGGCTATTAATACGGCTACTGCAATAGCGAATAATTCGAATGCGACTCAGCAGCAGGTAGATGATGCGAAAACTGCATTAGCAGCGGCAATTCAAGTGTTTGTAAGCAAGAAAATAACCGCAGATATTAATGGAAATGGCGTCTCGGTCGGAGACCTGGCAATTGTTGCGGCAGCTTATGGCACCGAGCAAGGTCAGCCTGGCTGGAATGCGAGAGCAGATGTGAATAAAGACGGTAAGGTTGGTATTGAAGACCTTGCAATTGTAGCTTCGGCGATCTTGAAATAAAAAAAACCATTCCAACAGTGGTATGAACAGGTTCATTGCAGGTTGGGAACAGCTCATGGAAGGTTGGTACTTTCATGAGTTGTTTGTTTTTTATATCGATAGAATGATTCTAAAAAGGTGGTTTACTCGATGTTAAAAAGATTAGTTGCACTCTGTCTGACACTTCTTATGACCGTGTGTATACTTTTTCAACACGTTATATATGCGGTTTAAAAAGACAGAACCCAAGTTTGTTCCATTATTTAATAGAATCTTAATTTTTATTTGCGAGATTAAACTTTAATGAACTTCGTTTTAGGTGCTTAACTTTGACTGATTAGAGTCAATGCTAAGCACTTACCGAAAATCATCAAGATCATCCACGACATCCACGACATCCACGACATCCACCTCATCAATTGTAATTGCTTACATATAGTAAAATTCCAACTATTCAATTTCTTCTTTAAATTCGAAGACTACCAATTTCACTTATCGCCGCATATGCTACATACTTGGTCAAATATGGAAGTAGTATCGCTTGGAGTGATCTCCCACACCTTCAAAGCTAGGAGAGTGTTACCGTAACCGAATGTGTGCACATATAAAACAAATTAGTGGCCTTAGGGACACATTCGTTCATTTCATGCTTGAAACTCACTACACTATGAAATTTATGGCTGGTTCTGGATGGAAGCGGTGGATCAAACACAAATGAAGGGAGTGATGTGTATTTCTTGAGTTTTTATGAGAGTTTTGCAGATTTGAAATTTGAAACAGAAGTGTTTAAATGTAATATTGGCAAGCGGTATGTTGGCAACATAAGGGTGAATTTCTATGAGGATAAGAAAACGATTTGTTCTTAGTTTGGCGTTGCTTTTGCTTCAATTTCCCCATGACGTTATCCATGCAAACATATTTATCTAATGAGATGGAACTGAATCAATTTAGCAGGAGTGCAAACTTTTAGGCCGTTTCATCTGCATATTTCGAGAAAAAACAAGGAGGTATTTCCCAGTATGGTATTAAAAAGAAAAGCAGCGACATGGGCATCAATCCTTTTGTCTGCTGTCTTGCTCGTATCGAGTATTCCGACGGTAGCATCGACAATATCGGCAGCATCGGTCGAGGTGGTCTCGCCGAGTTCTCCCCAGCCGGATAGTCAGAAGACGCTTTGGTTCGGCGCACCTGCAAATAACGATTGGATGAAGGCTATTCCGGTTGGAAACGGCCGGATCGGCGGTATGGTTTTCGGTGAGGTTGCCAAAGAGCGGATTCAATTGAATGATGAAAGCCTCTGGGCGGGGAATAAGCTGGACGATAACAATCCGAATGCTCTCGCCAACTTATCCGAAATCCAGCAGCTGTTGTTAAGCGGAAAATCGGAAAATATTGAGAAAGCGTCTTCGATGGTTTCCAGTAATATGTTGGCCACGCCACTGAGTGTCCGTTCTTATCAGACTTTTGGCGATTTGTATTTGGATATGGGGCTTCAAGGGAGCGCACAAAACTACCGCCGGGAATTGGATATGGAAAATGGCATCGCAAGAACCAAGTTCACCTTGAATGGAGTAACTTATCAGAGAGAGGTATTCGTGTCGGCGATTGACAATGTCATGGTTATTCGTCTGACTAGTGATGCGTCAGGAAAAATTAACGCAAACGCATCGTTGACCCGTTCGAAAGACGCCACATCGTTGACTCTAGCAAACAATGAGATCGCGCTCCGGGGGCAAGTCGTTGACGTGAATAATCCGAGCGAGGGACCAGCTGGGAACCATATGAAATTTGAAAGCCGCTTAAGAGCGGTTCCAACAGGTGGTAATGTTACGAGTTCAAACGGCCAATTGCGAGTTGAAGGTGCGGATTCGCTCACGCTGCTCTATACATCGGCTACCGATTATGATTACGTGAATATGGATTTCGATCGCAGCAAAGATCCCGGTCTGCTTAGCGAAGCCATTCTGAATCAGGCAGCGGTCAAATCTTACGAGCAATTGAAAAGCTTCCATACGGACGATCACAAGGAATTGTTTAATCGTGTCGAGCTGAATCTGGGTCCTAGTCGATATGCGTCGATGGCAACGGATGCGCGTCTGAATGCCATGAAAGCCGGAACCGATGATCCACTCCTCATTGCTCAATACTTTCAATTTGGTAGATATTTGCTGATGGGCAGCTCCAGGGCGCCCGGCGATTTGCCTGCTAACTTGCAAGGAATATGGGCCGAGGGTTTGCAAAATCCATGGGATGCGGATTTTCATACCAATATTAATTTGCAAATGAACTACTGGCCTGCGGAAATTACGAATCTAAGGGAAACGACACAGCCGCTGATCAATTTTGTAAAACGTTTGCAAGTGCCCGGAGCGAATGCCGCTAAAAAAATGTATGGCGCCGATGGCTGGGTCGTCCATCATTTGACGGATGCATTCGGCCGTACGGGAATGCATGACGGGGCTCAGTATGGCGTTTTCCCAATGGGAGGCGCTTGGATCTCTATGCCGCTGTGGGAGCATTACGAATCCACGCAGGATGTCAACTTCTTGGAAACGGAAGCCTATCCGGTCATGAAAGGTGCTGCCGAATTTGTGCTGGATTTTTTAATTGAAGACAGCAAGGGCAGGCTCGTGACAGCACCGTCGACTTCGCCCGAAAACAGATACAGGCATCCGGTCACAGGTAAATCGTTTTCGTTAACTTATGCCCCGACGATGGACATTGAGATTATTCACGATCTGTTTACCAAAACATTGAAAGCCGGAGAGATCGTAGGCGGCGATAGCGTTTTCCTTGAGGAAGTGCAGCATGCTCTCGATCGTCTGCCGCCGCTGCAAATAGGTAAAAACGGAACGATTCAAGAGTGGATCGAGGATTATGATGAAACAGAGGTCGGCCATCGGCACGTCTCGCATCTCTATGCACTACATCCCGGCGATCAGATTACAAAAGCGACCCCTGAGCTATTCGAGGCGGCGAGGAAAACGATCGATAGACGGCTTTCGGCAGGAGGAGCAGGAACGGGCTGGAGCCGTGCGTGGACGATCAACTTTTTTGCACGATTTAAAGATGGTCAAGAGGCCTATAAGAATGTCACGGCGATGATCAAACAAAGTACGGCTTCCAATTTGTTCGATTTGCATCCTCCGTTTCAAATTGACGGGAACTTTGGCGGAACGGCCGGAATCGCCGAAATGCTCATTCAGAGCCACGACGGCCAAGTGGATGACCGTATACTCGATATTTTACCTGCCTTGCCTACTGCTTGGCCTGAAGGCAGTTTCAAAGGGCTGCGCACCCGCGGTAACTTTGAGTTGGACGTGGAATGGTCCGATCGCCGCGCAACCGAAATCAAGTTGAAATCGGAGTCGGGGAAAACGGCAAAGCTGCACTATAAAAAAATAAACGGTGTAAAGGTACTCACATCCGGAGGCCAAGAAGTGTCCTATACCGCAACTGGCCAAGACTTGATCGAATTTCCAACTCAAGCTGGCGAAACGTACACGTTATCTGAATTGCCACCACCGTATCTCATGAGCATAACAGCGCCAGCTGACATAACAGAGGTGGTAATCGGAACGGCGAAGACAGCGGAAGCCCTTGGATTGCCAAAGACATTATCTTTGGTATCCGATTCAGGCAGGATGGATGCCGATGTGACATGGAATGTAGATGCTTCAATCTATGATCCCACTGTAAAGACTGCACAGACCTTCACTATAAAGGGAACTGTAACTTTGCCAACTGGGGTGGCAAATCCCAATAACGTGCCTTTGACAACAAGCATTAGAGTAACTGTTGATACACCAGCTTTTATTCAGGCAGAAAACTATACCTCCATGAACAATGTACAGAAAGAGAATACGGGTGACATTGGTGGGGGACAGCATCTTGGATATATTGGTGCGGGTTCTTGGATGGAATACAATAACATTGATATTCCGACGTCTGGAACTTATACCCTGCAATACAGGGTGGCTGTCAATAAGGCGGCAGGATCCGGCATCACATTTATCGTAGACGGAGTTCCACTGAAGACAACGACATTGCCGTATACAGGAGGGTGGAATAGTTGGTCAACAGTGTCCGATAAGGTTACACTAGCGGCCGGGAAGCATACAATAAGGCTTCAGGCAACTACGGACGGATTTAATATCAACTGGTTCAAACTATGGAATCCAATAAATCCAAATCCTGAGTCTACATTGACAGGTTCACAGGAGGTAACTCCTGGTCAAACATTCGATACAACGATGGGGATAAGCAACGTTACGCAGAGCGAACACCAGCAAATGTACGCTCAAGATTTGACGCTTCATTATGATCCGGCGAAATTACAGTTCGAATCGGTTGAATCACTAAAAGACGGATTCCAAGTTATTGATAAAAAGGAGTCTGTGCCTGGACAAATCCGGATTGTGGCTGCAAGCGTGAAAGCGAATCAAGAAGTGGTTGGCGTACCTGTACAAGGCGATTTACTCTCATTCAAATTTAAGGCTAAATCTGCAACTCAGGCGGCCAATACGACAGTTTCTGTAGACCAGGTCGTTATTGCCAACGGACAGGGGAATGAACTGTCGATTAACGGATCTTCTCGCGAGATTAAAATCAGTATAGCGATAGATAAATCGCAATTGAATGCGTTGATCGCAAGCGCTCAGGCTAAGCACAATGCAGCTGTGGAAGGAAATGAGGACGGCTTGTATGCGGTTGGATCTAAAGCGCAATTGCAAACGGCAATCGATGCAGCTAGTGCGATAGCGAACGATGCGAATGTCACTCAGCAGCAGGTAGATGATACTAAAGCTGCGTTGGATGCGGCAATTCAAGTGTTCGAATCCATGAGAATTAACGCAGATATTAATGGACAAAGCGGTATCACAATCGGAGACTTGGCGATCGTTGCAGCAGCTTACGGTAAGCAAGAAGGTCAGCCAGGCTGGAATGCGAAAGCCGATGTCAATCATGATGGAAAAGTAGATATTGAAGACCTTGCAATCGTAGCTAAAGCGATTTTGCAATAATCAGTTTAAAGAAGCCATTGATTCCATTTTAAATGGGGTCAATGGCTTCTTTAGTACAGGAAAATCGCAAAAATAACAATCTTAAAGAAAAGTGTTATTTTGAAGAAGGGTAAGTGGGTGCTTTAACTCATGCTGCCCCAGCTCACAGCTACTTTGTTGATCCGAATTTCTCTGCCCACTTATGGGCGGAAAGAGCAAATCGTCAAGGGTAATCCTTAGTTTCGGTTGAATCAGTACAAGCAAGGTGTCACCATGTCAATAGACAGGGCAGTGATGCAGTGATGATTAAGAATGCACTCTTAAGTAGTAAAGAAGTTGTAATACTTAAACCGTCGCCCCTATTCTATACAGAGTGTCGGCTTTATAACATTAAGATAAAACGTTTAGTTAATTTTCACTATAAAGCTGTAAAAGTTCGGTAGTCAGATGTTCATATGATGGGGGCACATCGTATAAGATTTGTTCACACTGAACACTCAACACATGTGGAGTGTGTCGCTTGGTTGGAGCTGGAAATGTAGATCTACCGCCTCCATGTGAAAAACACGTCAATCAAGGCACATCCTAGGTTAATATGTTCCCGCATACCAAACATATGATTGGATAATTGCATGACCACATTTTGACCACGAACACTGCAAACACATCATATTGACTTGGAAATATAGGACTGATTTTTAAGGGGATTCGGATAGAAAACCTATGATAAGACCTAAAACTCACCTATTATCATGGGCGGCATGATGTAGGGTTTCGACCCTTACATTTGTGAAGTAGTCTAGGCTATTTCAGCCCAGTTCGAGAACTGGTCACGCTAAAAAACTTTTTTATAAAGTATAGACTACTTCCTAAAAACAGGAGGTAGTCTTTTTTATGTTGTTAAAATTTGCGTTTCAGGATTTTCTCGATGACAGCAGCTTCAACACGTTGCCTAGCTTTTTTTGTAATTGTCCTTACAAAGAGTACATTTTAAAAGACTTGTTTTAACAGCAAGTCTTTTTTAATCATGCACAGGTGGGTACGCCTCAATCTAATTCTTGATCTAAAACACGATTAACTAAACGACGTACGTCATCTGTTGACGTGGTATCCATTAATTGGTTTCTTAGTTCGCTTGCGCCTCTAAATCCACGAATATAGATTTTGAAAAAGCGAAGAAGTGATTTAAATGGACGTGGTTCGGTTTCTTTTGAATATTTATCGTGAAGATCCAATTGTAAAAGTAGTAAATTGAGAAAATCCTTCACGTTATGTTCTTTAGGTTCTTTTTCAAAAGCAAATGGATTGGTGAAAATGCCGCGGCCAATCATGACACCATCAACGCCGTATTGTTCTACTAATTTTAATCCTGTTGCGCGGTCAGGAATATCTCCATTAATGGTTAACAACGTATTTGGAGCAATTTCATCTCGTAATTTTTTTATTTCAGGGATTAGTTCCCAGTGTGCATCTACTTTACTCATCTCTTCTTTTGTACGAAGGTGAATGGAAAGATTCGCAATATCTTGTTTCAATAAATGTCCTAACCAATCGTGCCACTCGTTAATATCAATGTAACCCAATCTTGTTTTAACACTAACTGGTAATCCACCTGCTTTTGCTGCTTGAATAATTTCTGCTGCAACTTCGGGACGTTGTATTAATCCAGCGCCTTTTCCATTGGATGCTACGTTTTGTACGGGACATCCCATGTTTAAATCGATACCACGAAAACCAAGTTTTTTCATATCAATACTCATCTGTTCAAAAAATGCAGGTTTATCGCCCCAAATATGAGCGACAATCGGTTGCTCATCTTCTGTGAACGTTAACCGACCACGTACACTGTCTCTTCCTTCAGGGTGACAATAACTTTCTGTATTTGTGAATTCGGTGAAAAATACGTCGGGTTTTGCAGCTTCACTAATGACGTGACGAAATACAACATCTGTGACATCTTCCATTGGTGCTAATATAAAAAACGGCTTCGGCAAATCAAGCCAAAAATTATGTTCGTTACTCATTTTATCTTCTCCTTTTGCAACATATAAAAACGATTTTAGCTATAGCAAAGCCCTTTAACCATCATAAATAGTATCATTTATTTTCGTTTGATGCACGTGGAACCGGCAATGGACAAGCTGTGATTTGGCGTGGCTGAAGCTGACGATTCTGCAGACGCTCAAAGGGGAGTCAGTGCAAGTCGACGTCGATGATCCCGATAAGCGAAGTAGAAAAGTAATAAAACCGCCTACCTGTTATGGGCGGCATGATGTGATGAAATCATTTCACAAAGAGAGAAAACTCATTGGACTATCCGGGGTTTTATACGTAAAAGAGCTACTGGAGATTATCTAAAAGCCCAATACTACACAGAACCCTCGATAATTCAAACTGGAATCGCCATTAAAAAAAGTTGTCTGAATACTGTTGACACACGGAACTACAGCCTATTTTCCTTGGGATGGGGGTTTAGGTAAATACAGAAAAATATCATGTTATAATAATAAATATCATTCAAAATAATTTTTTCAATCCGTAAACTATATTATAGTTATGTCAAGTGGTTGATAATGAAGGTTTGAGTGAGCTCGATAGCATATCTCTCATTTTGCTTAAGTAATAAGTGTTCGACCCGCTTATAACTGTGTGGAGGGTATCCATGTTCAGACGTAGAGATAAAGGGATTATTAAGCATTTTATTGGAACTTTTGTATTGATCATCATCGTTCCATTCATCTTATTTATCACAATATTTTATAAATATTATTCAACATCTTTAATTCAAAGGTCAATTGATCAAGTTGTTCAGCAACTGGATATAGCATCTAACAGTATGAACGCTGAGCTGAAACGAGCTTCACTTACCATTGCTACAATTGCTAATGTGAATGACAATGCGATATTAGATGCAGTCTCAGAGTGGAGCAGAAGCTCGACATCAGAAGAAAAAATCCAACTTGCGCGTGAGATCGATGCATCCTTGAATATAATCTCGAATTATAGTAATGAGATCGTCAGTGTTATTTTTACTTTTAAAGATGGAGGCTATTATTATTTCAAGCACCTTCCAACGATTTCCGATTCTTCAATTCGCGATCTGCCATGGTATCAAGAAGCGTTAAGGAGTAGCAATGGAGCAACAGTCATTGTTGATAGCCTTAACGGTATTACTTCAGATAAACAGGACATGTTTACCTTTTTACTTCAACCGGATCGATCTTTGGAAACAGAGGTTGAGATGATTTATTTGAGTACCCGAGCATCTCTTCCGGATTTCATTCGTTCTAATCCTGAGATTGAACAATTCATTATTGATCGAAACGGTAATCGAATTGTGAATCAGAACAATCATGATAAGGTAGACCCTGGAATCATGATGGAACTTACTAAGATGTTACAGAAGAAAAAATCTCATGATAATGTTGATGATTACTCCTTTGTTAAGATAAACGGAAAGCATAAGCTTCTTATGCTGTATTCGTTTGAGAAGACAGATTGGAGTATTGTCAATATTTTAGATGAAAGCATTGTTACGGGGGACGCAGACCAATTCTTAAAGATATCCATAATTTACATGTTTGGAAGTTTCGCTTTTTTTATAGTTTTTCTACTTTGGTTTTTCCAAGACCTACTTAGGCCGATACAGAATCTCATTCGAGCTATGAGAAAGGTGGAAATAGGTGATTTTTTGACTGAGGTAAAGACAGACGGAAGAGGTGAGATTAGGCGGCTGGGTCATTCCTTTAATCGCATGGTGTCTCAGATCAGAGATCTTATTCAAGAACGTGATTTGAAGGAACGAGCGCGCAGTCAGGCTGAGATCGAAGCTTTGCAGTCACAAATTAATCCACACTTTTTATCGAATACATTGAATTCTGTTCGAATTATGGCCATGATCGCAAAGACAGACAATATTCGTAAAATTATTGAGAGCCTATCTGCCCTTCTGACTCATGTATTTCGTGAACCAAACTCGCTAGCCCCGATCGGTCAGGAGATCAAAGTACTAGAATCATACGTACATATTATGCAGGTTCGATATGGTGGCAAGCTTAATATCCAGTTTAATATTGATGATACGCTTTTGAATTACAGCATGCCCAAAATGTTGCTTCAACCGATTCTTGAGAATGCCATTTTTCATGGACTTGATCAACAAAAAATGAACGAACTTATTGAGGTGAAGGCGGTTCGGCGTGAACTTGGAGTTTGCTTTACCGTCACTGATTATGGTAAAGGAATGACAGACGAACAAATTAGGGGATTGCTACAGCAGGGTGGAAAAGATCAGCGTGGGAATTTTAGTAGGTTAGGTGTACATAATGTGTTGAAACGAATTGAGCTTAATTATGGTTATCCGTACGGCTTGGAAATTGATAGCAGTTTAGGTAGAGGCACCACCGTTATTATTCTGCTTCCATTGATATGAACGAACATTATTTTTCATTGAAAGGACGAGCCGAATGATGAATATAATGATAGTAGAAGATGAGACGATTATGAGATTGGCATTATCTACTCTGATTGACTGGGAATCGAACGGATTTCGGATTGTTTTTGAAGCAAGTAATGGTTATCAAGCACTTCAGTATATAAAGGAAAATCGAGAGATTGACATTGTGATTACGGATTTGAAGATGCCTGTGATGGATGGTTTAGAACTTATTAATGAGCTTAATCAGTTGAATGGAACTTCTCCACATGTTGTCATTTTAAGTGCGTACGATGATTTTGAATTTGTCAGGATGGCATTTAAGAAGGGGATAATTGACTATATTCTTAAATCGGAGATGGATCCGAATGTTGTACTGGATCTCTTGAGTAGGATCAAGCATGATTGTGAAGTTGAACAGACGACGTCAAGACAGTCGAGAGAAAACTTTAATGGCGAACGGATACGGTTAAAACAACAAACCATTCGAGAATGGCTTGAAATTGGTGTGAATCCTCAGTTGGAGCCTCCTATTCTGGAGGATATGAATATGAGGTTGGAATGGACCAATATTACAGTTTCAATGATTCGATTAGAGGGCTTTGCTGAGGTGCAGGAGCGGTATGGTTCGTCTATTGGGGAGTTTGTAAGTTCCGTTTTAAAGTCTATTGATCAGGTGCTGACAGAGGTAGGTACAGGTGAAGTGATCAGCAGTAATCCGTATGAGTACGTGGTGCTCTTATCGTTTCAAACGAGTAGTTTAATGTATATCAGACAAAGTATTTCGCAGATTATGGATCAAATCATATTTGTACTGAAGGAATACATCAATATTCAAGTCACGATAGGAGTAAGTGAGCTGTGTGAAGATTTAAAACAAATCCCAGAGTTTTATCTTCAAGCTCGAAAAAATGCTGATTTGCGCTTTGTTATTAATAAGCATAGGATCATTTACCCAGAGGATGCTAGACAATTCATGAAGCATTCGGGAGAGACCTTGATCGGGAAAGAGCAAACCTTACTGGAGGCATTGAAGAAGGGGGAAGAGCAATCGGTGCTGCAAGAACTTGACAAAATGTTTACACTGATAAAGCGTTCTGCCTCCATGGGAAATGAGGTACTGCGTACCCGATATATGGAACTCTTAATGATATTAGTGAAGTTCATGAATGATAACGGTTTTGTAAATAACCAAGAAATTTATAAGATAGAGGGCTTATATCAAATGGCTTGGCAGAGTGACTCCGCCGATCGTTTGCAAGCCAGTATTTCAAATTTGGTTCAACAGCTTCTCCAAGAGATAGATAAGAAGGCGGGTCAGATGAATCGAGTTGTGGCAATAGCACAAGCATTTATTATGGAGCATTATGATGAAGATATTACACTTAGGAAAGTAAGTGAAATCGTGCATTTAAGTGAAAGTCATTTCAGCACATTGTTCTCAAAGACAGTAGGAGAGACTTTTAAGGAATTTGTTACAAAAGTACGTATTGAAAAGGCAATGGAAAGCATGAAGAAGGAGCCTTATCTAAAGATATATGAGATTGCAGAGCGTACAGGATATGCTAGTACGGAGCACTTTAGTCGGGTTTTTAAGAAGGAGACTGGAGTGAGTCCAAATCAATTTATGAAAACGGTCTCAAAATAGCTTAGCTGAAACTGTCACTTTGATTCTAGATATGCTTAACACAAAATAATAGGAGTGAACTTGAAGAAGATCATCTGCTCAATAGTGCAGGTGATCTTCTTACTTCTATCGAAAACCTAAAACTATATCATGATTTCGAATATTGTATCATTCAGACATCTTATTGGAAGCGCTATGATATAAGCAGCAGATAAGTAATAGTCTGCAACAAATAAGTATAGGGGGAATGTTAAATGTATAATGCTAGACCACGTATTACACGTATGCTAGGTATGATCATGATTTTGGCTTTAGTGATTTCATTGTTTGCAGGTTGTTCTAAGGAGGCTCCGGTTGCTAATCAGGCGCTATCTGTAGAACCGGAAAAGCAGCAGGAGCAGAAAGAAGAAAAGAAGGATCCTATTACATTAAAATTCCCAATATGGTCAACGATTACGGAGGACTTATTTACGAAGCTAGATCTTGTAAACGAATACAAAAAGGAACATCCCAATGTCACCATTGAATTGGAGCTGTTAAAAGATACGGAATATGAAAATACGATGAAGATCCGAAATGCTGCAAACGAATTGCCAGATATTTTGCCTCTAAAATCAGCATGGCTAATTAATTTCAAGGATAAAATTTTGCCTCTTGATGACTTAGAAGCAGCCAAGAACAATTTATTCGCAGCTGAATTCAAGGTGGATGATCATATTTATGGTGTACCAGAAAGCCAATTCAATGAGTTTGTCTGGTATCGTAAGAGTATTTTTAAGGAATATGGACTTGAGATTCCAAAGACCTGGGGAGAATTTGTAACCGCTGCCAGAAAGATTAAAGATGGTGGTAAATATATTCCGATTGCCATGGGCGGTAAAGATGCATGGCCGGATTATCCTTTTAACGAATTTATGCCTTCTCTTGAAGCAGGAGATGGGGATTACTGGTCAACTATGGCGACGATAGATGAACCTTTTACGAAAGGCCAAGCTTTCTATGATGTTTATGTGAAAATTCAGGAACTTTACGATGCTCAAGTGATGGGTCCTGATCCACTTGGTGTTGGTTTTGATCAATCCAAGCTGATGTTTGGTTCAAATCAAGCGGCGATGATTGCTCTCGGTCAATGGTTCGGCAGTGATTTGAAATCGATGACGGATGTAGATATCAATGATATAGGTGCCTTCTTGTTGCCGGTTCGAAATTCAGTAGATGAGCCATTCAATACGATTTCCATGGTAGATACGTTCTTTACAATTCCGAAAACTTCGAAGCATCCAGACGAAGCGAAAGAATTCATTAACTGGTTCTTCAGTGATGCTTGGTATTCTAAATATTTGTCCGAGGCTCAACTTCAATCGACGATGAAGGATATAAAGATTGATCTAGGTACAATGTTTGATGGTGCTTTTGATGTATCCAATCTGAATTATGTGCTTAATAAAGGCGGCAATGAGGATTATAAGAAAATCGAATCAGCGATTAAGTTCGATGTGAAGAAAATGGGGCAGGACATGATGACAGGCAAGGATTTCGATAAGATGATGCAGGATATGAATAACAGCTGGAAAAATGCCCGTTCCAAATTAAAATAAATCTCAATTCGAAAGATGAGTAATGAGGAAGGTGGCTCAGTGTAGATGAGCCACCTTCCTTATATGGAAAATAGTGGAGGGGTAGAAATGAAAACAATTTCTATGCAGAAAAACATACTGTTATTCGGCTTTTTATTTATTCCTATATTGCTGCTATTGATGTTTGTGCTTTATCCGCTTATAGAACTGATCAGAATAAGTTTTACCGATTGGAATGGAGTAGATACTAAGCAAGTTTATATAGGCTTCGACAATTACATTAAGATGTTTACGGATTCATCAGATGTATGGCTATCACTTCGCAATAACGGCATTTACTTCATTTTTCATTTGATTATGATTCCGTTTGAACTAGCAATTGCGGTTTTATTGGATAGTAAGATACGTGCCAGTAAGTTTTTTAAGAGCATCGTATTCATGCCTTACATTATCAATGGGGTTGCTATTTCGTATATATTCGCTTTCTTTTATAGTCCCATTAATGGTGGGTTAAATGGTATTTTGGAAGCGTTTGGACTAGAGGCGTTCATACAGAGGTGGTTGACAGATGAGGCTATCGTTAACCTAAGCTTAGTGTTCGTATCGATTTGGCGATTCTCAGGCTTCCATGTCATCTTATTCCTAGCTGGCATACAATCTATTCCTCAGGATCAATTCGAGGCGGCAAAAATTGATGGTGCCAACAGCCTTCAGAGTTTCTGGTATATTATCGTCCCTGGTGTGAAAACGGTATTAGAGGTTATTTTGTTCTTAAATGTTGTTGGGGCACTACAAGTGTTCGATATTCCATTTATTATGACGCAGGGTGGTCCAGGTCATGCGAGTAGTACATTCACATTGTATACATTAGAGACGGCCTTTAAATTTAGCAGCTTCGGCATGGCTTCTGCGATGGGTATCACGATGTTAATTCTCATTATAATCCTGAATAGTATACAAAACAGACTGTTCAATTTGAAGGGGGTTGGTGAAGAATGACGAAGACTCTTTTAGCTAACCCAATCCTGAAGAAGCTTGCCTTGTATTTCATTTTACTTATGATATGTATGGTTATTTTCATACCTTTACTTATAACTTTATTTGCTTCATTCAAAACTGCGATGCAGATCGGCTCAGAATTTTCTCTAAAGCTACCTGAAAGCTTTAATTTCAATAACTACAAAGTTGTACTGGAAAAGGGTAAGTTTTTACAGGGGATGGGTAATTCTCTATTCCTTGTTGCAGTCAGTGTCATCATTAATTCTCTACTGGGAACAATGACTGCCTATGCGATTAATAGATTTGATTTTCGCTTGAAGAAGATCATACTCGCTCTCTTTTTAGTAGGTATGATCATGCCAGGTATGATTACTGAAATTTCGCGATTTACCATTATGAGTAAACTCGGACTTTATAATACCATTTGGGCTCCGATCGTAATTTATGCAGCAACGAATTTGATACAGCTCTATATTTATACGCAGTTCATAAATGGTATTCCCAAAGAATTGGATGAGAGTGCGATGCTGGATGGTAGTTCTTACTTTAAAGTTTTCACTAAAATGATCTTTCCACTTTTGCTGCCGGCAACTGCAACATTAGCAATTATTAAAGCGGTTGATGTGATGAATGATATGTATGTTCCTTATCTGTATATGCCGTCAAGCACACTGAGAACGCTGACTACGACCTTGATGTATTTCAGTAGTTCAAAGTTTGGAAGCTGGGATTATCTAAGTGCTGCGATAATACTGGTTATGTTGCCGACACTTATAATTTACCTTATATTTTCAAAGTACATTTTCAAAGGCATTGTAGCGGGTGCAGTGAAATCATAAGAAGATGAGATTAAGCATAAGGATGGGATGAACAATGTCAATATTTCAAGTGAAAAATAATCAATTTTATATGGATGAGCAACCAATGCGTCTAATATCTGGGGCGATTCATTATTTCAGAGTTGTCCCTCAATATTGGCATGATCGTTTGGCGAAGCTCAAGGCATGTGGATTTAATACAGTAGAGACGTATATACCTTGGAATTTTCATGAAGCGGAAGAAGGTAAGTTTAATTTTGAAGGTATGGCAGATATAGAAAGCTTTGTACGACTAGCGGGAGAGATTGGGCTATATGTCATTGTACGTCCAAGTCCATATATTTGTGCAGAATGGGAGTTTGGCGGATTGCCGGCGTGGCTACTGGCGGATAGAACGATGCGATATCGTTGCATGCATCAGCCTTTTCTAGATAAGGTGAATAACTACTACGACGTATTATTACCCAAACTGAAGCCACTACTTTGTACGAATGGTGGTCCAATCATTGCTATGCAAATTGAAAATGAATATGGCAGTTATGGTAATGATACGAACTACTTAGTATATTTGAAGGATGCCATGATCGAGCGTGGGATGGATGTATTGCTGTTTACTTCGGATGGTCCTGAACATCATATGCTCCAAGGAGGAATGGTGCCGGATATACTTGAAACGGTTAACTTTGGATCGAAAGCAGCTGAGTCATTTGAAATACTTCGCCAGTACCAACCTGATGGACCTGTTATGTGTATGGAGTTTTGGAACGGCTGGTTCGATATTTGGGATAAGGAGCACCATACTCGAGAAGCGAATGATGTCGCTGAAACATTAGATAAAATGTTGAAAGCGGATGGTTCAGTAAACTTCTATATGTTTCATGGGGGTACCAATTTTGGATTCACAAGTGGAGCCAATGGTATAGAACGTCATCAATACGATCCGACGATTACGAGTTATGACTATGATGCTCCTTTGAATGAATCAGGAGAGCCAACAGACAAATATTATGCTGTAAGGAATGTACTCTCTAAGTATGTAGAGTTGCCAGAGTTAATATTACCAGAACCAATTCCAAAGCGAGATTATGGGATTGTAAATGTGTACGAAGCAGTTACATTATTTAACCAATTAGATAATTTATCTGTCCCAGAGTGGACGACTAGCCCAGAATCAATGGAGTTTTACGGTCAGAATTATGGATTTATTCTTTACGAAACGTTCATCTCAGGTCCTCGTGAAGAACGTGAACTTATTTTACAAGAATGTCATGACCGAGCATTAGTTTATTTGGATGACGAATTTGTAGGTGTTGTAGAGCGATGGGATAAGAGTAAAAAAGTTAGCTTTACTGTACCAGAGAGTGGAGCGCGTATACGGATTTTGGTTGAGAATATGGGACGTATTAATTATGGAGCTTATTTAGCGGATCGTAAGGGGATTACTGAGGGAGTTCGCCATGGCAACCAATTTTTATTTGGCTGGAAGGTTTACCCGTTACCGTTAAATAATTTAGAGAAGTTAATTGTCAACTCAACTAGTGAAATTCTATCTGAACCGACATTTTATCGCGCTACATTATCAATTAATGAAGAGCCAGCTGATACATTTATTAATTTAGAAGGATGGACTAAGGGAGTCGTTCACATTAATGGATTTAACTTAGGACGTTATTGGAACAAAGGACCACAGAAGACAATGTATATACCTGCGCCACTACTACAGCAAGGTGAAAATGAGATTATTGTATTTGAACTTCATGGTACAAATCGATTGGAATTGAGATTTCAAGACAATCCGATAATAGGTTAGAAGAAGAGAATGTGTATACTCCCTAGAGATTAATCTCTAGGGAGTATACACGTTTATGGGCGAATATTTTTATTACAATGAGGAATGGGAACCAAGCGAAGAGAAGAAATAGGGAGTGAAAGTGTATGAGCAAAAAGCGCAAATAAAAAGAGTACGAGAATCGTCCAAGGGATTACGTATACACGAATGGACTAACGGAGAAATGAAACATCCATTCAAAACTTAGAGAATTTCTGGTATTGGCTATTAGGTCCGGATTCTCAAACATTTTTTATTTTCCTATAATCGCTCGGGGTTATACCCGTACTACTTTTAAATAAACGATAAAAATACGAACTACTAGTAAAACCTGTTTTTTCAGCGATATCAACAATGGTGTATTCGGAAGTCTTCAGCAGCTCTTTAGCTTTATTCAACCGCATTTCGCTAATTATATCAGTTAGTGCATTTGTGGTTAATTGTTTATATAACCGGCTCAAATAAATTGGAGACATCGAGAACTCGTCTGCAATTGAATTCAAGCATAGGTTAGAATTGCCATAGTCTCGCTCAATAATTTGATGTACTTTTCTAATGAGATCTTCTTGCTTTGTACTTCGTTTCTCTTCGAGTTTTTGACTTATTTCTTCAAATATCTTGAAATACGAAGTGTGGATCTCTTCAATGGTCTCAACATGATTGGGTAGTAAGAACGTTGTATCGAATTCGGGAATCGTTAAGATCGCATTGTTCTTTTTTAATGCTTTCAATACGTTATTAACGGTGAGTGCTAAATGCGATATTACAAGTTGAACAACCGTAAAGGAATATTCTGGAATTTCTCCTACGATATCCATATAATAGCTTCGGGCTTTATCCACATTTCCGGACATCAGGTATTCAATGAACTGTTTTTCTTTTTGCACGGGAAACATATATTCTTTGGATTTTAAGTTCATAATGTCATCCGAAAAGAGAACGCTACCGTGACCTTTGAATAAGCGATGGAAAGAAGCCTCATGTACTTGATTGTAAACTGAAATACATTGTTCGATTGATTCTTTCACTTGACTAAAAGTAATCGAGATAGATAATTTTAAATGTTTAGTGATCGACATTTGCATATGCTCTGCCATTTCAATCAGCGAATCCCGTTCCATTTTAATAAGCGGTTCTTGGATGTTGAGTACAAGTAAAAGACTGTCATCCCACATATCAATGGCTTCGACTTGAAAGCTAGTTGAGGCGATTTCCGTACAAACGTTCATTATGGCGTATCTGATCAATTTAATATCATCTTTGTATTGGTCGAGGACTACGGGAAACTGATCGATTCTTATCAAAACAATCAACGATTTACTATCAACCATAAGGCCTGAATTAAAGTATTGTAATTTTTGTCGCAGGACCTCAGCATTATTCGTTTCTCTACCTAAAATCGTATTTCTCAGAAAATCCTGCTTGAGAATATGGTGATGATCACGTCTTTCTATTTCCATGGTTTTGAACTTACGGATGACTTTATCAATCGGGCGATATATACCGTGGGATAAAGTTAACGAAATCAACAATCCTAAGAGAAGAATGCCAAGGCAGATAAAGAGTGTTCGATACCGCATTTGACTTAGTTCATGATTAATATTGCTATAAGGGGTAATACGAACATATCTCCAGCCTAATTGATCGGGTGAAGTGAATGTTATTAACGATTTAACTTCATCTACTGTGTCTACAAAATAAGTAGATTGTGAAGTATCCTGAATAATTTTTTGTATATAGTTTTTATCCGACATATCGGTTAGCATCGGCTGCATGTCATTACTGGAGTACAATATTCCGTCCTGATTAATGATAAACGTATTCTCTTTATTTAGCTCTTTCTCCGATTGATCTAATGGCACGCCTAACCATGATGCCGAGATATTGACTACGACTGCTGTATTTAAATCGTTAGTATCATCAATGACGCTATAACACAAGTAAGTGTAGCTTGATACGGGAGTGCTCTCAAGCGAACCGATGTTATAGGTTCTGGGGATCGGTTGGAAGGGACGATGATCTTTATAGTTCTTAAAAAGGTCTAGAATTCCCTTATCATCAAGTTCAGACTTCAATTGAATTCCGTTTCGTGCATTATTGGAGCTAATATAGAACTGATTGGATTTCGCATTATATACATAAATTGATTCAATGAATGGTAAGGAAGCACGATAGTTATCAAGTTGTTGTTGTGCAAAAATGCGGTCATAGATATTCAAGTTCGCATAATACCTTATTTTGGCTACCGCTGGATCATGGTAAATCTGGGTGGACAGTGAGGTAACCGTTTCTGTCAAATTGGATAATTCTGCTTTAATTTGATTCAGACTATTCGAATCGGAACGATAAACTTGTTTAAGTGCGATGTTTTCGAAGTTCATATATAGAATAGTTGAAGTTATCAAAAGTGTAATAACAACACATCCAATTGAGCCAAAGAGTATTCGGCTATAAACTTTTTTATGTTCTCTGGACCACTTTTTCATCATTTTGTGAAACCCCTTTCAGCGATGGTTTGAGTATACCTGATCAGTTGTGTGCTTTCAATTGAATTCATGCTTGAAATATCCAGAATAGGGTGAAATGTAGAAAAGATTCACGAAAGTACTTAAAGTTCACACTCTAAAAGTGCTGAATTTACAGTAATATGCGACAAGGTTCAGTATATTATCGAATTAGCTTCCTCTATGATTTGGATGTAAGGATTAACAATGATTCTACTCAGGAGGTGGTCAGATTTGATTAAGAAGAAAGGATTTCTATATGAATTAAATAAGAATAAAATCATGTTTTTGATGATAGCACCGACACTGCTTTTTTTCTTAATTAATTCTTATTTTCCAATGGTCGGCGTCTATTATGCATTCACAAGCTTTGATTTTGTAGGTGGTTTATTTAATAGTCCATTTGTAGGATTAGACAATTTCAAATTTTTAACGCAATCTGGCATTCTGTGGAAGTTGACGGTAAATACGCTTGGATACAATTTGGTCTTCATTATATTAGGAAACGTGATATCAATAATGGCGGCAATCCTATTAAGTGAAGTCCGAGGTAAGTTATTCAAAAAACTTTCACAATCCATTATGTTTCTACCCTACTTTGTTTCGTTTGTTCTAATTAGTGTTTTAGCATTTAACATGTTTAACTTTGAATCCGGTTTCGTTAATCAAGTACTGAAATCGTTAGGATTCGAAAAAGTAGATATATACAATACACCTTGGCTCTGGCCAATTTTGATTACCGTATTTTATATATGGAAGAACCTGGGGTATTCGATGGTCATTTATCTTGCATCCATCATGGGAATTAGCGATGACTATTACGAAGCTGCCAAAATTGATGGTGCAAATATTTTTCAGCGAATCTGGCATATTACGGTACCTATGCTGAAGCCAACATTTATTATTCTGCTCTTATTTGCACTCGGAAGCATTATGAAAGGCCAATTCGATCTATTCTATCAGCTTGTCGGGAACAACGGAACACTCTTTAACGTTACGGATATCGTTGATACTTATGTTTATCGATCGTTGAAAGTTAATTTTGATATTGGTATGGCAACTGCTGCTGGCTTGTATCAGTCCATCTTCGGATTTGTAATGATTATGACTGTGAATTATATCATCAAGAAAATTAATGAAGATTATGCATTGTTCTAAAATAAGGCGTTTAGGAAGGAGGGATTACATTGGATGACAACATTTTAAGTTCTAGAGTTTTCCGCTTAATGGCTTACCTGACCATTACGATTTTTGCTGTGCTCTGTCTATTTCCTTTCCTCCTGATTATTTCAGGTTCATTAACAGCCAATGAATCCATTATTCGTGACGGCTTTCACTTGATTCCTAAAGTGTTCTCGCTGGAAGGTTATGAAATGGTATTTACTTTTCCGACTCAGCTAATCAAGGCTTATAGTGTTACGGTTATTGTAACTGTGATTGGAACGCTGCTGGGATTGTTTCTTATTACGATGGCAGGTTATGTTCTGCAGCGGAAAGATTTCAAGTATCGCAATCATTTGTCCTTCTTCATTTACTTCACAACGTTGTTTGGAGGGGGGCTCGTGCCCTGGTACATCATGCTGACCACATATTTTGGGCTGACAGATACATATAAAGTACTCATATTGCCTGGTCTTATGACACCTTTTCTCATTATTTTAATGAAGAACTTTATCAAATCTGCGATTCCAGAAGAATTATTCGAATCAGCCAAAATAGATGGTGCGAACGACTTTACAATCTACTACAGTGTTGTGCTGAAGCTTGCTATGCCTGGAATAGCAACTGTCGGTCTGTTCCTTGCTCTGACATACTGGAACGACTGGTTCATGTCTTCCTTGTTCATTAATGACACTAGCATGTATCAGCTTCAATACTACTTATACAACACGATCAATACGATGATGTTCGTTTCTTCAATGGCCTCTGGAGCTGGAGTAACACTAGGGCGAGAAATTCCGACAGAGTCGACCAAGATGGCGATGTCGATCGTTGTTACAGGACCAATTATTTTCTTATATCCGTTCGTACAGCGATATTTCGTGAAGGGATTAACGATTGGCGCGGTGAAAGGTTAGTACCGAAAGCAAACGTATAAAACTCGTATGCGATCGGCTGACATATAGCAATTAAAAGGAGGATTTACATGAAAAAAGGGAAAAGGATCGTCTTATCAGTTTTAACCTTGGTATTTTTAATCTCTATGGTCATGACGGGGTGCAGTAATAATGCGAAGGAAACGGGGGAAAAACCACAAGAAAAAGATACAAACAATGCTGGAAGCAAGTCATCTCCTACACCGCAGGGGTCAACAGGCATCGATACATCGAAGAGAGTGGAACTTCAGTTCTATATGCTTGGCGATGCACCAAAGGATTTGAAGATCATTGAGGATAAAATCAACAAAATGGCAATAGAAGATTTGAATGCTACCGTCAAATTCAATTTCACAACATGGACAGATTATGATGCGAAGTATAAGCTCCTATTGTCCTCAGGGCAGCAAGCTGACCTAATCTTTACGGCAGAGTGGGTGAATTACCAGTCCTATGCGAAGAAAGGTGCTTTCCTTGCGCTAGACGAACTTCTACCGAAGGCTGCGCCTACACTACAAGCATTTGTACCGCAGGATATGTGGGAAGCAGTTAAGGTAGACAAGAAAATTTACACAGTTCCAGCGACTTGGAAAGAGTATGTAAATGATGGTATTGCCTATCGTGAAGATTTGCGCAAAAAGTATAATTTGCCAGTACCTGTATCCCTTGAAACACTAGAGCAGTATTTAGATGGTATTCGCGCGAATGAACCGGATATGAGACCTCTGGCGGATACTGAAATCAGTCATGTAGAGCCCGTCCGTCAAATGACAACTCAAGCAGTGAATACGAACGATAAAGTTCCATATGGACTTAACATCGAGTATAACAAACTGAGAGACGTAACCTCCTATTGGGGCTCCCCGGCGCATTTGGAAACTTTGAAAATGTACAAGAGATGGTCAGAAAAAGGGTTCTTACCGAAAAATATGTTGAACATGAAAGACAGTGGTCATGATATATTCGCCGCTGGTAAAGCAGCAGTAATTTTAGGAAGTGAGAATCCAAACCGCTTTGCTGATTCTGTTGCCAAAGTGAAATCACTGCACCCGGATTGGGAGCTTGGTTATACTCCATATCCAAATATCAAAGGGTTCTCTTCACCGGCTCACCCGATTCATAATGGTTTTGCAATTCCACGTAGCAGTAAAAATCCAGAAAGAGCACTTGCATTTTATGAGAAAATGGTTACTGATAAACGCTACAATTGGCTGACGCAATACGGTGTCGAAGGAACGAACTTTGAAGTTGTAGATGGAAAATACCAAATGCTTGGTGATGCTCAATCAAATGGCTTTGCAAGAGAAGGCATGAATGGATGGGCATGGAGAAATCCAGATTTAATGTTGTATGATAAGAGCTTTGACCAAGTGCTAGTCATGTTCGAAGAAATGGATAAGATAGCAAAGCCGAATATTTTCCAAGGTTTCGGCGAGGATTGGACGCCTTATCAAGCAGAGAAGGCAGCCGTTGAACAAGTTGAAAAACAATATCTATATCCATTGAATGTTGGTCTAGTAGATGATGTTGAAGCAGGCTTGAAGTTATTTATGGAAAAGGCGAAACAAGCTGGTCTTGATAAAATTCAAGAGGAATACGCTAAGCAGTGGGTAAAGTATTTGGATGATGCAAATATTAAGTAAGCCAGTTTAGAGTGTTACTCAGAGAGAACAACAGGACTAGGCACTGGGGATATAGACACTCCAGTGTCTTTTTGTTTTACAGTAGTTAAGTCCATAGAACTTATGCAGTCAAGGATGTCATGAAATGTAACCTAATGTAAGGAGATGAATCTAGTAACCTCGCCTTTAAATTTATATACTGATAGCATATTGCATTCGATGTTGCAGCGATTGGAGCTTTAAGCTTTATTTGGTGATGAAAAGGGAGGATTTAAGATGTCAGCTGCTGAATTTAATTCATTCGTTCCTTTTTTATTTATTGAAAAAAAGAAGGAAGAAATGCTCGATACCATGCGCAAGCTAAAGAAAGAAGCGGGATTGAATCAATTTATTATTGTCTTTCCGCAGTGGAATGGAGA
The DNA here is from genome assembly GCF_056269185.1 of Paenibacillus sp. J31R122. Taxonomy (NCBI): domain Bacteria; kingdom Bacillati; phylum Bacillota; class Bacilli; order Caryophanales; family Paenibacillaceae; genus Paenibacillus; species Paenibacillus sp. J31R122. Next base: position 105,743 of record NZ_JBWDNM010000014.1, on the reverse strand, counting down.
GTCCAAACAGTCGTCAGCACAGACTGCCTTTGAAAAATTTGGCGATCTCATATTAGACGTACGGCAGCGGCTGGCTAATGAAGCAATTGAAGTGGGATGGTGGTGCTCCCCAACATTATCTGTTGGACCAGAGGAGAATACCTATCAAAAAATAATTGGCATTGATGGTGCTGCTTCGAGAAGAGCCAATTGTCCTTTGGATAAGCGATATATAGAGCTTCTAAGCGGTTATGTTCAAACGGTTGCAAGAAGAGGCAGCCCTCCTTTTATCTTTTTTGAAGATGATTATGAAGTTAGTAATCATGATGTAGTGAGATACGGTTGCTTTTGCCCTTTGCACCTGAAGCGTTTTTCTGAGCAGATGGGGCTAAACCATATTTTATCCCGGGAAGAATTAGAAGCGGTATTTCGTCATGGCGATGAGCAATCCGTAGACTATCGCAAAGCATGGGCAAGGCTGATGAGGGACTCCTTAGCTGAACTTGCCGGCAGCGTACGAACAGCTGTAGATGAGGTGGCTCCAACAACCAGGATGGCACTGTGCCAGCCTTATACCTGCGACTTTGATGGAGATTTTACGGAAGCAGTTGCAAGAGCCTTTGCTGGCGATACAAAACCTTTAGTACGTTTATTTGGAAGTGATTATCATAGTGATGTGGCCGATAACTTTCCAGCGTTGACCTTTCACTTGTTGCATTCCAAGGAGACTATAGGCGATGGTATAGAGCTTATTCATGAATCGGACCCCTATCCGCATTCTCGCTTTTTCTTCTCTACGGCTAAGCTGCGTTCATTAATAACCCTTGCTTTATTCTACGGGCTTGATGGGTCGCAAACCTATGTGACGCAGTATACGGATGGACCTCTTGAAGAGGAAGGCTATTTCAAGATGGTAGGCAGAAGCAGGTCATTTTTTACTGAACTGAAGCGTTCTGTAAGAGGTGCCCAATTAGTAGGGCCAAGGATTTTATATCGACCTTTTGCACATGCATATCGTCCAATAATGGGCAATCAAGCTCCTATTCAGGTAAATCCCGCTTGGGCTTCTGTACTCGGCAGGTTTGGAATTCCTTATTCGATTAAATCGGAGACGGGACCAGTAATGATTTGTGGAGAAGAAGTTCTTGATCTGTCCAATGACGAACTAATGGAGCTTCTATCAGGTGGTGCTTTTCTTGATGGTCTAGCAGCTTTTTATCTTTGCAAGAAAGGCTTTGGGGATTTAATAGGAGCTGAGGTTACGAAGCTGGAAGGCTCCCATACGGATAACATTACCCATGAAAGGCTGACAGAGCATACGGTTTGGCGGGAAAATACTTCTGGAGAACGAATGTATTTTACAAATTTGGCCGCGACTGTTCATCAGGAATCTGTTTTATTCCAACTAGGGGGGCTGGATGAATCGGCGAAGGTGCTATCAGAGTTTGTTGATGAAAATGAACATGTGGTTGCACCAGCAACGGTTATTTTTACTAACCGTCTAGGCGGTCGTATAGCGATAAACGCCTACAATCTGCATCTTAACCACTCCGCTTCTATATATAATTATAAACGGAAAGAACAGTTCAGAGGTATCATTGAGTGGTTGGCTGGACGAAATCTTCCTGTATATGCAGATAAAAATCCGAATGTATTTGTCAGTGCTCAGGAGAACAAAGACACAGGTGACAAGCTGGCTGTAATCTTTAATATGAGCTTGGATCCAATGGAGCAGCTGAGTCTTGTGATCGATTCTTCGTGGAAGAAGAAATACGTGTATACATTAAATGATGACGGAAAAAGGATGTTGCTAGAAGATATGGAGTGGATTGAAAGAGAAACGAATAAATATAACATGAGCTTTTCATGTGCTCGTACAACTTTACATCCAGTGATACTGAGATTTACTGATGAACCATTATAACCAGCTTTTAATAAAGAAATACGATGAAAGCTAAATTTATGAAGAAACCGATCGTCCTTGTCTAAGGACGATCGGTTTCTCGTAAAAATATAGGCATGGGTGTAAGTGGAAACTTATACTTTCCTATATTTCAAAAAGAGGCGCTAACGCGGCCTCTTCTTTTGCTGCTTATGGAGAAAAATACATATGGGGGGGCTTGAGTGTGGTGAAGCGATTAAATATTACAATAACTCAGAAGATTTTATTATTTTTGCTTGCTATACTTCTCTCATTTTATCTAGTCACACTATGGACTAATACGTTGGCAACTAGGAGTATTTATCAGGAAATTACAAAATCGGTACAAAGCAGAGATGCATTTTATATGCACTCTCTAGAGACGGAAATGAATCGAATTACACAAAGCTTGTTTGAGTTTGTCGCTGATAAAGAGTTGATTGAATTATCGATTACAGATACAACAACAGATCGTTTCAGCTGGACAGGAAAAATATTAGCTATTCAAAATAAATTGAAGCTATTGCAAGCTTCTTCAAGTTTGATTAAGGATATAAACGTCGTTATGCCGCAAATCAGCCGTACGTTAGAAACCAATGACTTTCTAACGTCTGTCTCTCTACAGGAGTATGAGGTGTTATCCCTTATTGCCAATGAATCTGCGGTTACGCCAATCGGCGAAAGATTATTTATCAGTATGCGCTATCCTGCGAGAGTAATGAATGTTCGCGAGCCTGTATTTTTAATAGCTGTTGAAATTGACAGGACTAATCTAGCAAGAGATATGAGAGATGTTGTAACGTCTGAGCATGGAAATTCAATGTTAATTCACTTATCGAAAGATTGGATGGTAACCAATGATACAAGTGCGGCGGCACAGCAGGTACTGGAAGTAGTACGTGACTCCTCGCCTGATCTTCTGGAAGAATCACATGTGGAAACGATGAATATTGAAGGAAAGCAGCATCTCATTTCTTATCGAAAAATGAAATCAATAGACATGGCGTTAATTGCTTATGTAAAGGAAGAGAGCTTGCTAGGCCCTTTGAACCTATATAAAAATTGGACAAAAATAATTTTACTTGTGTCGGTAATGGTAATAGCTATTTTCTCTGTATCCTTATATCGAGTCATTCACTTTCCGTTAAGAAAGCTGGTTAGAGCCTTTCGACAGGTCGAGGAAGGTAATCTTGTTACGATTGAAGTGGAAACAAGGCGCGATGAATTTAGTTATTTGTTTTTGCGGTTCAATAATATGGTGTCTCGCCTGGAGGTTTTGATACATGAAGTGTTTGAACGGGATGTTCGCAATCAATTATCGGAATTGAAATCTCTTCAATCACAGATCAGTCCACATTTTCTATATAATTGCTTTTTTATTTTGAATCATCTCATACAGGCGGAAAATAAGGAAAGAGCAGTGAGGTTTTCTGGGCATCTTGGAAACTATTTTCGATTTATTACACGCAATGATGCGATGGAGATACCTCTGGAGTTAGAAATGCAGCATGCTCAGGCTTATATTGAAATTCAAAAAATCTGTTACGGAGAAAAGATTGATATAGAGTTTGAGGAGTTGGAGGAGAAGCACTTGCAACTGACAATTGCTCGATTCGTTGTGCAGCCCCTGCTTGAAAATGCCTTTAAATATGCGATTGAAGAGCAAACGGATGCTAGAGGAGAATTGTGGATTCATTGTGAGGATCACAGTAATGGAATATCTATTATGGTAGACGACAATGGGCAGCAGTTAACCGATCAAAAATTGCGTGAGCTGCAGTTTAGGTTGCTGGCTGAATCAGCCAATGAAGCGGGTGAGACAACTGCATTAATGAACATTCATCGGAGAATTCAGCTCATGTACGGTGGAACTTCCGGAATTTACGTCACTCGTTCTGCACTAGGCGGAATGTGTGTGGAGATTCGTATTATTTTACAACAATCGGAGGTAGCAGACCATGTATCGAATGATTATAGTCGATGATTTGCCTATTATTGTCGAGAGTCTGATGAAGCTGTTTACTAACCAACAGCAAGTAGAGCTAGAGTTGCATGAAGCATATTCTGCGATGGATGCATTAGATATTATGCGTCAGCATCACATAGATATTGTACTTACAGATATTCGTATGCCAGGAATGGAGGGAATTGCGCTGCTCCATGAAATCCGGCTGCTGCAGCCGCTCTGCAAAGTTATATTTCTAACTAGCTATGATGAATTCCATTATGCGAAACGTGCTTTGTCGGGTGGAGGATTTGAATATCTGCTCAAAACTGAGCCTAATGAAGTCATTGTACAAACAGTAAAAAATGCCTCCGAGGCTCTTGATAAGGAGTATGAGACAAAGCGTAAGCTGTACGAGGCAGATATGCAGCATACTAGACTCGTGCCTGTTGTTATTCAAAGCTACATCAAGGAACAGCTACAAGGTAGGGAACTAGATTCAGTCGAGCGCCGAGCGAATTTATTTAAAGAGTGGAATGTTCAAATGGATGCTCATCAACCTATCCAGCTGCTTATTGGCCGGATAGATGCTTGGGACAGGTGGCGTGAGGAGGAGCGCAAGCTGCTTTCTTATGCCGTCCAGAATGTAGGAGACGAATGTATAGGGAGATCCTCTGCATTTATTTCATTACCCTATGACGAGTCAAAAATTATATGGATTATGCAGCCTGTAGAACATTTGGCTAGTTCAGAAGCTGTACAAACCGTATTAGATAAAATTCAAGACAACTGCCGGACCTTATTAAGAGTTTCCCTAACATTAGCCTATCTAGATCGTGCTATTCCATGGAAGCAGTTAGCATATGGGTTTGATGCCATTCGATCATTGCTGTTAGGTGCAAGAGGGGTAGGCAGTGGCCTTTGCCTTATGGTGCGAGTTGAAGCAAATGCAGATAGGAATGTATCGGCGACGCATACAGAGATGGAGCAGGCGAAGACATTGCATAAGGAGCAAACGCACAATTTCAGCTTACTGCGGCATTATTTGGAGGTTGGGCAACAGAGCTCATTCGATGAGTTGTTCCAAAAGGTTGTATCGATGGAAATTAAGGAGCCTGTTAGCGGCTTTTATAAACTGGAATTGTACCATATGCTAGCCTCTTTGTTCTTATCCTTTCTTAACATTCATCCTATGCAAGAGGAATGGTTTACTAAAGTAAATCTAGATAAATTGTTTCGCATTGATCCTGATACGTCCTTGGAAGAGATCCAGCACTATTTCTGCTCCTTGTCAGCTGAAATATTCGTTCATCGAACAGCTCCGCAGGTCCAATATGACAACGAGGTCGTCAGTTGGATTAATCAATATATCGAAAACCATCTGAGTGAGGATTTAACCGTCAATCGGATTGCTGAACTTGTGCAGCTTAATCCTTCTTATTTGTCTCGTCTTTATAAAGGCTCTACCGAAATCGGGTTGTCTGATTATATTCAGCGTTGTCGTATTGCGAAAGCAAAGCAATTACTTAAACATTCTACTATGAAAATATACGAAATTGCGGGTGAGGTCGGCTATGAATCCCGATTATCTTTTATTCGATTATTTAAAAATATAACGCATATGACCCCTCAGGAATACCGCGATTCATAAGAAAGTCATAAATTGTAACGCAGAGTAAGAAGGTGAATCTAGTTCTATAGCAGCACAGCACGTATCATTATAAATGAGAACGTTCTTATATCAACTTTAAATATGAGATATGGAGAGGGAGATCGAAATCATGAAACGTGCCAGAATCCTGCTTTTAATTATTACTGTTTTGATGTGTTTGATGCTAGCAGCTTGTAGCAGTGCTAACGATAAGAACAAGGAAACGGGCAGCACTTCTTCGCAAGAGCAGGGTCAGGATGACAATAAGGGCATACCAGAGGATATTGATACGTTTGGCAAGTATGATCCGCCAATTGAACTGACCACAATTCGTTCGATTTCAGCTGAGCAGTTCTTTGATGAGGGCGAGAGTATTGATAAAAACGCCATTTATGATTACTACGAGAATAAGTTTGGAATTAAATTAAAAAATAAATGGACCGTTACGAATGAATATGCAGCCAAATTGAAAATTGCTATCGCTTCCAATGATCTACCGGATTTCTTTAGGGTTTCTGTTTCCGATCTTCAGCAACTAATTGACAATGATATGATTATGGACCTTACTACGTTATGGGATCAGTATGCTTCTGAGAGTACGAAAAAAGAGTTTACCAAAGATAGTGGCAGGCAGTTAAATACAGCAACGTTCAAAGATAAGCTGATGGCTATTCCTGTAACGAATAGTCCGTATAACAGAATGGGTTTCCTATGGGTACGTCAGGATTGGCTGAAAGAAATGAACCTGCCAGAGCCTAAATCGATTGAGGATATGGTAACGATTTCGAAGGCGTTTGCGTCACGCGACTCTCAGGGGAAAGGCAAATCATATGGGTTGATGCTGTCTAAAGAGCTTTATTTATCAAGTTACTTTAGCGGCTATGGTCTATATCCAAACCAATGGGTGAAGAATGATGCAGGAAATTTAGTATATGGTGGTCTAGATTCCGGCATGAAGAAATCACTGCAGCAGCTGCAGGACATGTTCCAATCAGGACAAATCGATCCGGAATTTGGCGTTAAGGATAATAGCAAAGCATTAGAGCTTGCAGTTAACGGACAGGTAGGTTTATTTTATGGCGATTTCTGGCATAGTGCAGTGCTTCATAGCGGTGCTGTGAAGGACGGCAAGCTCGTTCAGGAATGGGCAGCCTATCCAATCCCTGGTCTCGATGGTCAACCTGCTCTCAGCCCTACTACCGCTTCAGTACCTGAATTCTATGTCATTAATAAAAAAGCTAAGCATCCAGAGGCAGTTTTTAAATTGTTGAATGAATGGATTGAATCGCAAGTAAATCCAACCCCAGATAACAAAACATTGATATTCGGAAAAGACAAAGTAGATAAAGGGCAGTTCTTCTACGAATTAAACCCGATTGTCGTATTCTCCCAGGATAATATAGTGATGTCTGGAGATTTAATTCCAAGAGCACTGCGTACTAACGATCCTTCCATACTCGGAGAAGATGTTGACAGACTGGCTAGGTATGAAAATGCTAAGCAGTATAAGGAAGGTATTATAACGGGTCCCAACTGGCTGCAGCATATGATTGCTGGCGAAGGTGGAACGATGTCAATGATGTATGACGCATATAAGATAGATTTATTCCACTATAACGAATTTTATGGAGCGCCAACCCAAACTATAGGGGAAAAGTGGGGCATATTGGAAGCCAAACAGATAGAAATGATGACTAAGATTATTATGGGATCTGTAAATGTGGATGAATATGATAAGTTTGTTGCGGAATGGAAACGTCTCGGCGGTGATCAGATAACAACCGAAGTAAATGAATGGTATCAAACAATAAAGTAAAAGGAAACCGTTTGCAGCGGCAAGAGGCGAATCATTCGATTCCCTCTTCTTTTCTCTGGGGGTGGTAGCAGTTGATCAAGGAATGGAAACATAATGGAATACTGCATTTGATGGTTCTGCCAAGTCTTGTTGTTGTACTTGTATATTGTTATGGCCCTATGGTTGGTGCGATTATTGCATTCAAAAAATTTATGCCTGCTAAAGGGATTTTTGGTTCGCCTTGGGTAGGATGGGACAATTTCAAGTACCTGTTTTTAATGGAAGACACATCACGCATCATAATTAATACGATTAGTATTGCTGTTATGAAAATAGCGATAGGGCTTGTAGTTCCAGTCATTGCGGCATTATTGCTAAATGAAGTGCGAAAGAATATATTCCGAAGAACATTTCAAACGTTGGTCTATTTGCCTCATTTTCTGTCTTGGGTCATTCTGGGCGGAATTCTAATCGATTTATTATCTCCTACATCCGGTATCATCAATCAAGCACTAGGTTGGTTTGGCGTCGACCCCATTTATTTCCTTGGCGATAATCGCTGGTTCCGCTTTACAATCGTCCTGTCTGATGTATGGAAAGAGTTTGGCTTCAGTACGATCGTCTATTTAGCCGCGTTAACAAGCATTAATCCGATGTTATATGAAGCTGCTGAGATTGATGGAGCAAATCGATGGCAACAAACATGGAATGTGACTCTGCCAGGTATGATACCGATTATTATATTAATGGCGACACTCAGCCTTGGTAATGTATTAAATGCGGGCTTCGATCAAGTCTTCAACTTATATAGTCCTCAGGTATATGAAACAGGAGATATCATCGATACCTTTGTGTATAGGCTAGGATTACAGCAATTTCAATACAGTGTAGCAACAGCGGTTGGCCTGTTTAAATCCGTGATTGCCCTTATATTGATCTCGGTTTCGTATACGATGGCATATCGTTTTGCAAACTATCGTATTTTTTGAAGAGGGAGGGACAAACGATTGCAGACTTCTCGGAAAAGTACCGGATATCAGGTGTTCACGATTTTCAACTATATTTTTCTGAGTGTAATTGCTCTTAGTTGTATTTTTCCGATTATCCACGTGCTGTCATTATCCTTCAGTTCGGCTTCAGCTGTAGCTGCTGGGCAAGTAAAGCTCTGGCCGGTAGATTTTACAATGGCCTCGTACCAGCATGTATTCGGAAAAAAAGAATTTTTAGCTGCTTTTATTGTGTCGATTCAGAGGGTGCTTCTGGGAGTAACTATTAACATGCTATTGGTCATACTGCTTGCTTATCCGTTATCCAAGGAAAGTAAGCAGTTCCGTATGCGTACTGTATATGTATGGTTTTTTGTCTTTACGATGTTATTCAGCGGCGGGCTCATTCCACAATATATATTTGTCAAAGAGACAGGTTTGATTGATACGTTATGGGCGCTTGTATTGCCGGCAGCTGTACCTGTTTTTAATGTGGTACTTCTACTTAACTTTTTTCGCGGCTTGCCGAAGGAGCTTGAAGAATCAGCAAAATTGGACGGTGCTAACCACTGGGTAATTTTATGGCGTATTTTCACTCCTATATCAATGCCAGCTATAGCGACTATATTGTTGTTTACTATTGTTGGCCATTGGAATAGCTGGTTTGACGGGCTGATTTACATGAACCAGCCGGAACATTACCCCCTGCAAACTTTTTTGCAGACGAATGTGATAACAAAACAGTTAACACAAATGACAGCACAGGAAGCAGAGCTCTATTTACGGATAAGTGATCGTACTGGTAGAGCAGCGCAAATTTTTGTAGCAGCATTGCCTGTCATGATTGTGTATCCATTTCTGCAACGTTATTTTATGAAGGGGATTGTACTCGGTAGTGTTAAAGGATGATGGAAAGTAATTATAAAGGGCACATCTAGAGTGATCCATTGGTGAGCAAAGAAATAGTATGCCGATGTTTCATTGCCGGGAGAAGTATGGGAAGTGCTAGTGAAATGGACAAATGAAGGTAAAGAGCAGGCAGCTCAGCCATTTGCAGCTCCGGTTGTAATTTCATTACCAGTTGCCAAAGAAGCAATAATGACCCTCATTGAAATAGAAGGCCTCTCACGGGTTCGAATTCGAACTTGGTGAGAAGCCTTTTTGCTATCCATTGGGTAAGAGTACGACTATGTGAAACCGATTGGGTTCATCAAGTGCAGCAAAAATAACTTCTAAGAATTGTTATATTGATGTACAAGAACCGCAGATTCAAGTTCAATTAAAGGATATTGCCGGACATTGGGCAGAGGAATATATTGTACGTGCGTTGGAATTAGGATTTGTGGATGGCTACCCGGATCGTACCTTTCGCCCAGACCGATCAGTCACAAGGGAAGAGTTTGCTGTAATGCTGGCAAAAGCGATGGACCTATATCCCAAAGGAAACACAGTTATATTCAAAGATCAGCATCTTATTCAGGATTGGGCTCATGCGGGTGTTTTAGCGTTGGTAGAAAGGGGGATTATATCCGGCTATCCTGACAAAACCTTCCGGCCAACAAGAGACATTACACGCAGCGAATTTGCTGTAATCATAGCCAGAACATTAAAGCTGGATACAAATGATGTTCCCCGCACTGCGTTTAACGATTCGAAAGAAATGATGGGTTGGGCCGAACCGTCTATTGCAGCTGCTGTCCATGCAGGCTTGTTGCAAGGAAAAGGTAATAATTGGTTTAAACCGAACGAATTAACTACGCGCGCAGAGGCTGTAAAGGTGATCCTTTCTATTTTGGATGCCAGCTCAGAAACGGATTAGGCTGCATCTTTGAGTCTTGGGAACTTAGGGGAAGGCAATGAATGAGCATGAAACAAAGTGGCGGTGCAGGAGACTATTCCTGCACCGCCATTTTGCACGTTTATCAAACTAACGAGCTAGCCGCGGAATTTGATACTTATTCTCTTCACTTTTCTATGAAAGGAACACCTGTTTAAGCTCTAGATAAGCGACTTTGATGTAAATGTAGCGATTCTCAAGAATACCCTACATATCTTCTGCGGACCTACTTTTTTAGTTTCATTTCTTGAGTATAATTCTTGTTATAGAGTCCATCCTGCACATTTAATTGCAACATTTGAAACTAATGACCTGCTCATATCTAAATTCAACACATTTTCCCCAATTAGATTCAGATTCTGAATCTAATTAACCTCAACAAAGGCATTAGCTGCATCTAGTTTCAATATTTGAAACTAGCCGATGCAAACCATCACTTTTATGAGCAGTACTAACAAAGTTAGTCGTGAATCCGAGTAATATACATGATAAAATGAGTGTATGAGCGGAGTTTCACTCCATACAATGTTTTTATTGGCAGTGAGGTGAATGGGACATGGCGGACAGCACGAAAAAAAAGCTAGAGCGCGAGGCGGTTGATCAGTTTATTAGCTTGTACAACCAAACTGCGGACAATCGCTTAAGATTGCTTTATCAGCAGGAAAAGCCAGACGCTGTGCTGATGGATAGCCGGGGGAACAAGTTGGGACTGGAAATTACACACTTGTTCTACAGTGAACAGGAGGCACGTCAATTGTTTCAGCGGGAGCATCGTTCCATTATTTGTATTGAGTCGATCGATACGCTGATTGAATCGTTAAATCAATTAGTTTTGCGAAAAGAAGCTAAAAGCGCCGGCTACAGCTCAGACTATCCACTGGCCCTGCTTATTCGGAATCTGTCCCCCAGCTTCGGCTGGAGTGATTTTAATCAGGCTTGGGACAAAATTGCAACACCTTCTGCTGCATTTACGGAGATATGGCTTCTCACAAGGGATCGGCCTGCAAAAGAGCAGTGGTATCTCAAAGCGTTGCGATCTCGACCGTAATGACAAAGGCACTTATTCTGTTATAGATTATTTATTTATAATATTTATGATAAGGCATTGGGGATTATAGACGCCCCAGTGTCTTTTTGTTTTACCGAAGTTGAAATGGAACTGTGGAAAATGCATTCCAATATGGCCCACACTTAAAAACACCGTTGACCGTTATATTGACTTACACGGAGAAATTGAGATATGACCAAAGTTTGCCTGAAGCGGAACGCTTCCAAATCATTTTCAAGCTGCATGAGAAAACATTGAAGGTTATTGATTACAGCTATTAGAATTACGCTGTTTTCGTAAGAATTGTTGCTATTTTGACCATACTGATAAAAGGTTGTCTTTCAACTAGTACATTGGAGTTAAAGGGTGGTTAATATGAGAGAAGAATTAAGTATAAATATCTATTTAGACGAAACGGATACTCCGTTTTCAAGATACTATAGGTTAGATGATGTCCACCTAAGCTCTGATCTTGAAGATTTTATTTTGTCAAAGCAACACAGTGGTAGAAGAAAAGAAGTAGAAATATTTTTTTTAGGTCAGAATGATTTTGACGAAAAGTCATTGCAGGCTGCCACATTTAACAGTTTTTCTAACATCTTGAACGAAGAGGAATATACATATGCTAGAAATGTCAAAAAGGCTATTGTTTTATTTGTGCTTGGTATTATTGTTGGGATGATATTCTTGAAGTTTTCAACAACTCATGCCTATATTGCAGGAGTTTTAAGCATTGTGTGTTGGGTTTTTATTTGGTCAGGGACAGAGGTTTATTTTTTTGAAAATAAGCAAATCAAACAAAAAATTAGAAAATGCAGAAATATTCTAAATGCGAATGTACGCAAAAAATAGGGTTTTAGTGAATATTTACAATATGAAGCTGATTTTCGGATTCTATCTTGTGCATCTACCGTTTGGGCTTGAAAGTCGTGATGACGATTCGTATCGCCACACGAAGAAATTGGAAATTACTAATCCGCTAACGGCGAACGTTAGTTAAGGAGCTTGCTTCGATGCAGCTCTTTTTTTGTTTGTTGAAGAAACGGAGTTCTGGTCAGTTTTTTTCTTAAATATGGTAAATGTAAGACATAGTATTTAATTATGGGCGGAGATGGTTCAGGTGCATTTTATTATCGTCTTTCTACTTTTAATAATTATTTTAATCCTTCTTAGAATTAACTCTAAATTACCTAGGCGCGATTTGGAAAAGGAAGCTATAGACCGATACTACAAAAAAAAGGAGGAAGAAATGAAGAAGGAAAAGTAAGGCGAATTTTTACGCTACCGGGGAACGTTAGTTGAACAAAACAAGGAGCAGTATGCCGCAGCAGCTGTTTATTATTAAGCTCCCTTGGTACGATATGATGTTCTCACGAATGCTCGCTTATTCACAGGATTTCACCCGGTTGGTTAAAGATGAAACGATCGGACATGAAAAAAAATACACTTCTCTAACCCCTCTCGGGATTAAAGAAGTGCTTAATATACGAATTAAGAGACTCACTTAGCAATTCATTTTCCGAACGCAGCCCTAGTTAGCTGGAAATTCAGGACCGGTATATTCTGAAGGAATAACAATTTCACCTGATTCGATTTTTTCGGCGTACACTACAATTTTATCCTTCACGTCTTGTGGAACAAAAGGTGACAGGGCAAGTCGAACGGCATCCGGATTTTCAAGTCCGATTTTTTTCACTGTATTCGGCTTCCACGTGCCTTCCGTCAAATCTTTAATTGCTCCATATACTGTCAAGCTTGCATCCGATATCGCAGATCCAATGAAAACATCGGGTGCATCGGCATAATAATCACGAACGTTAGCGAATTGATACACGCCATTCTCGCGTGCCGCTTCCGTAACACCGGAACGAGCCTTATTCAACATAGTAAAGATCATATCCGACCCCGCGTTAATTTGTGCTTGCGCAACACTTTTTGCCAAAGCGGCGTTTTCTTGATCGCCTGTAAACGTGGTAAGGAATGTTGCTTCAGGATTCGTGTATTTCAAACCGTCAGCAAATGCTGCGCGTCCCAATAGACCGGGACCTACGCGTGCACCGGAAATATGAGAAACCACATTCGTTTTTGTCAGAAGTCCTGCAGCTGCACCTGCCAGCCATGCGGATTCTTCCTGTTTTACCTGATAGCTGGACAGGTTATCGCCGGTCAAATTCGTTTGTGTATTAACAAATTTTATTTTCGGGAATTCTTTAGCTACCAACTTCACGGCTTCCGAGCTTTGCCCTGCATGAGCAATGATCATATCCGGGTTTTTCTTGGCCAATTTGCGCAATGCATCCGCAATTTGCGCAGTGTCATGCGGGATATTTTCCACAAACGTCGCTTTGATTCTGAAATCCTCTTCTGCCTTCGCTAATCCACGGTAAGCAGATTCCATAAACCCGCCGTCCTTGGAGGAACCTGGAATCAACAATGCAACTTTTGCTTTCTTATTATTGGTGTGTGACGGGTCCTTGCTAGCTTCTGCGGTAGACAAACCGGATGAAAATACAAGTGCCATAGCCAAGCTCGACAAAGCCAATTTCGATAGTAATTTTCTCAAGATGTACCCCTCGTTTCCAAAAAAGTAGTTTTGTCCGGACAAATCAGAGAATAAACTAGACTTCACTTTTTGTCAAATTATGCCGAAGATAAATAAGGGGAATAAACCGAATAATTGCGAAATAACGTCGTTAGCAGGTCTTTACTCCCTATATAGACAGTGAAAATTGACCTAAATTCCGACATACCGGTATCTAAAGTAGTATTTATTTTTAGTAAAAAGGTCTTGTATATCCCGAAAAGCTATATTATACTTTGGCCAATAGATATACCCATATCACGAAAAGGCATACTTCTCGAAAGAGGGGGACGCAAAGCTACGGGCCTAAGGATTTCGATCTACGGCAGCCGGGTCACCGAAAATTGGGAGGACGTCCATCCCTTTCTTTTGGGGTGGACTTTTTTTATTTTACAATATCTTAATGGGGGATGCTTGGATCATGAAATATATTCAGAATTTACGAATCAAAACGAAAATCGGGGGAATGCTCGGACTTTCCATTATTTTCCTACTCATTATCGGTATTACAGGCTTTTTCGTCATGAACAAGATGGCTAGCAATGCCCGTGCTATGTACGAAGAAACCTTGATTCCGAACAGCCTGGTCGAAGGACTTTTGTTCGGCAATTCGCAAATGGATGCTTTGCAGCTTGAAATGCTGCTGGCGAAAGACGAGGCTATCATTAAGCAAATTCAACAGCAAATTGTTCAGACCCGCGATAAAAATCAGGTGATACGAAAAAGTCTCGAGCAGATCACGTTGTCTTCGAGAGCACAAGAGCAGTACCAAAGCTTTATCGATTTGATCCCTAAAAACAACGAAGCCAAGAAAAAAGTGGATAACTTGGCAGTTGCCAATCAAAAAGAAGCAGCGCATAAGGAATATGTAAATTCGTTCAAGCCGATCCGTGCAGAAATGATCAAAAGCCTGGAGAACGTTGTTAAGTTCAATGAAGACGACGCAAAAATCTTTTATGAGAAAAGTGTTCAAAGCTCCAAACTGGCTACATCGATCATCGTTGTCGTTACCCTACTTGCCGTCATTTTATGTTCCTTGATCGGATACGGCATTTCTAATATGATCACAAGACCTGTCCGCACCATTCAGCAATTGATGGCAAAAGCGCAGGACGGGGATTTAACGGTTAACGCTACATACCAATCAAAAGACGAAATCGGTCTTCTTTCAAAGGATTTCAATGGAATGATCACTAGCTTGAGAGAAATCATTGCGAAGATCGTCCTCGAGTCTCAGAACTTGTCTGCAAGCTCGGAGCAATTGGCAGCAAGCTCCGAACAATCCAGCCAAACTACCCATCATGTCGTTGCGGCCATTCAAGACATTGCTGGAGGTGCCGATCAGCAGATGCAAAGCTCTATCGAAAGCGTAAGAGCAATGGAAGAGATGGCTACCGGCGTTAATCGGATTGCAGAATTTTCAGGCAATGTATCCGCAATGTCAATGGAGGCTTCCAAGGAAGCCCAGGAAGGCAATATTTCGATCCAGAAAGCGATGTCCCAAATGGATTTGATCCGAGAATCGGTCAACGATTCGGCCAAGGTTGTTAACCAACTGGGTATACGATCTCATGAAATCGGTCAAATCGTCGATGTTATTACCGATATTTCAATGCAGACGAATTTGCTTGCATTGAATGCCGCGATTGAAGCTGCAAGAGCGGGCGAACACGGGAGAGGCTTTGCTGTCGTTGCCGACGAGGTTCGGAAGCTGGCGGAGCAATCCAGACAATCGGCGGAACAAATCGTGGTGATCATTCAGCAAATTCAAGGTGAAACTCGTTCTGCGGTTGTCGCCATGGAAAAAGGCAGCATAGAGGTCGAACACGGAACTGTGATTATGAAGGAAGCAGGAGAGGCATTCCGTAACATTATGAATGGGGTGCAGCAGGTGGCTTATCAGATGGAGGAGGTATCTGCCGCATCACAACAAATGTCGGCAGGCACAGAGGAAATTACCGCTTCTCTCCACGATATGAACAGCATTACGGAAGCTGCCTTCTCGAAGACAGAAAGTGTAGCTGCCGCTTCGGAGCAGCAATTAGCTACGATGGAAGAAGTTTCGGAATCCGTGAATGCGTTGACGCGTATGGCTCAAGAATTGCACGATATGACTTTACGTTTTAAGAGCTGATCGCCCCGTTGCTAGAGGCTGTGCAATGAAAAACCGCCGTTGGTTGAAACCAACGGCGGTTTTTTAACCTGTCAGCTATTCGTTGTTATGAACTTCTACAGCTAAATTGATAACCCGGCTAATTGAATGGGCTCCACTTTGTTCGCATATGCTGTAAGCGTCCCTTCGACCGTAATCGTATTTTTAAATTTTAAATTAGAATCTTCTTGTCCCTGAGCCAAGAGATTGTTCTGCAATTTGAATTAACGCTCTTGTGATGTTTCCACCAATAGTACCTGCATCACGAGTAGTCATATTCCCATTGTAACCATCTGGAGACCATTGAATCCCAAACTGTTGTGCTACCTCATATTTCATTTGGTCAAGTGCTGCTTGTGCTTGTGGAACGACTAAACTTTTTCTGCTCATGTATGTTCACTCCTTAACTGGATGTGAAGTTATTTTGTGGATTGTTTTGCTTTTTATACATCAATTATTGGAATTAGAAGTGAAATAAATGAAGAACTATAGCTAAAGGCTCTAGGAGGACGATGGTATTAAAAATAGATTTTCTATCGAAAAATCAGAATGGTCGAATACCCGAGAAGAAGAGTATAAAAAATATTGCTTAGATATTGTTTATAGGTTTGGAGATAAGGTTACGGCTGATAATGGAAAAGTATATATGATTAAAGATGGCGAAAATAACGAATTAGTTAAGCCAGAAAACCAGAAGACATTTTGGTATGAAACGTGGCTGGAATTAAAATTTTTTTGCGGAATTGATTAAAGAAATCTCTTCGTTAATGAGACGATTTATTAAGATAACGGGGAACTATAGTTTTCTTGCTTTGACTACAAGAGTTACAGGAAGCATCTTTGCTTTTTTTGCAAAATCGCTGTTATCGTCCCGCGAGATAATTTCATCATCAGATTGCTCAATCATTTGCTCAATTACAAATCCCGCTTTTGCCAACGCATTCACATAGGTTGATAGTTTACGGTCCGATAATGTTAGCGTACATTCATCAAGAGATACCGAATACCAAGATTCATCGAAATAACATTTTTTAAAAGCAAGCATATTATTTTCTGCAACAACACATTTGTGTATAGGGTGAGACCAACTGAAAATAAATACACCGTCTTTTTTAAGGTAAGAGGCGATCCGGCAAAAAGTACCCTCAAGGTCGGTGGTCCAGCCTATGGCATAAATCGAATAAACAAAGTCAAAATAATCGACTGGTATGCCACATTCTTCTTCCATGGGAGAACAGATCAATTTTGCTGAAAGACCGCACGCCGTCAAGTGTTGCCTTGTCTTTTTGATTTGGTTTTCTGATATATCCATACCCCATAGTTCAGATGCTTTGCGTTCCCCCTGATATTGCAAGGATTGACCGTTTCCACAGCCTATCTCCAGCATCTTTTTCCCTGAGACATCGCCAAAAAGACTTGCGCGTTATCCCAATAACACATATCGAACACTCTGCGCTATTAACCCCCAAATAATATACCGTTTTTTTATGAACAAATCCACCTAAAATTATCCATCAACTAGCAGGTTAGTTCAGTTATAGAGCATTTCTTTGTAATGAGGAATGCTTTTTTTTGGTTTAAAAATGGATACCTACATAACAATAACAAAATATTTAATAAGAGAAATTTTTTATTGCAAAACGATAAATTCGGTGTTAAAGTCAAATTAAATTTGATAATAAGTGAGGGGCTTTTTATGGAACGAGGAACAACACTCTTTTTAAAGGTAGCTGTTATTCTAATTGGAATCCCAGTTCTTGCATTGTGCATATTTTTGGTGCCAGAGATAGCGAATTATGCAGCAGAATTGTATCCAGATCATACTTATTTGAAATATCTCGTTTTAATCGATTTGTATGCAACGGCGATACCTTTTTACTTTGCTCTGTATCAAGCTTTTAAACTTTTAAGCTATATTGACAAGAACAAAGCTTTCTCTGAATTATCTGTACAAGTATTAAAAAATATAAAATACTGTGCAATCGCAATCAGTGGCTTGTATGTGGTAGGCATGCCACTCTTCTATTTTATTGCGGAGAAAGACGATGCCCCAGGTATCATAGTAATCGGAATGGTCATAATTTTTGCCTCCATGGTGATTGCCGTTTTTGCTGCTGTTCTCCAAAAGCTTTTAAAAGTGGCTATTGATATAAAATCTGAAAATGATTTGACGGTCTGAGGTGAATAACATGGCGATTATAATCAATATTGATGTGATGTTGGCTAAAAGAAAAATGAGCGTAACAGAACTTTCGGAGAGGGTTGGAATAACAATGGCTAACCTTTCTATATTGAAAAATGGAAAGGCAAAAGCGATTAGATTATCAACTTTAGAGGCGATTTGTAAGGCTTTAGAATGTCAGCCTGGAGATATTTTAGAATATAAAAGCGACTAAGACACTCAAGGATTAAATGAATAATCGACCGTATTGAATGCTAACGGGGAACGATGGTTCCATAATACAAATCATGCTTGCTCAATTGCCGCAACTGCCAACAGACCATCTGCTTAAATTATTGAAAGTCTGATCGTCGCTTATTGAAGGAGGGTACTATGGACAAAGAGAAACTCATCCGTAAATTCGATAATCAATCCAAATTTACGAAATAAGAAGGAAGAAGCAGTCGGAATGGAAATGGCGGGAAAAATTGATCGGGAGTGCAAAGGGGAAGGTTCTTGAGGTAGCTGTTGGTGCTGGAGCGAATTTTTACTTTTACCCCAAAAATGTGGATGTGACTGCTGTCGATTTCAGCGGTGCTATGTTATCCAAGGCAAGAGAGTCCGCCACGGCTAGCAAAGTTCGCGCCACATTTATTCAATCCGATATTGAATCTATTTCGTTTCAGGAAGACTCATTTGATACCATCGTCTCGACATTATCTTTTTGCGGCTACGAATATCCTGTTAGAGTGTTGGAATCTTTTAGCAGGTGGTGCAAGCCGTGCGGTCAAATTTTGTTAATGGAGCATGGTCTCAGTTCAAACCGATTGATTGGCAGCACCCAAAAGATCATCGAGCCTGTATTCCTACGCGTTATCGGCTGCCATCTGGATCGTAATATGATCAATATTTTTCAGCAGTACCCGATTCATATACATCATATGGAACGCTACAAGTTTAATACCGTTCATTTGGTGTGGGCATCGCCAAACAAAGGAGAGGGTTAACTCGGAAATATTATCGTCAAAGGACTCGGATTCCTATTCTTTTCGGATTTATATCGACAAGTCACTGCGTAAACTTAGGAAACACCGTATACCGAATGGTACGTAAGGTGTTGTGGGAGGTCGGCTACCCAACTAATGGGTAGCCTCCTATCCGATTGCATGACGGCGGTCGGTCGTCCACATGCGGATGCCACTCCCACACCGAAAAATCTGCATGGTGAAGGGCACTCTCTGCTTGATGCGAAGCCCGGCCTCAAATGCTTGCGCATCGCCATAGGTGGACAAAATGCCGGCAAAATCATAGGCCGGATCTCCTCAGTTCCCCATATATCCCTTCCAATCCGGAGCCAATAAAGCTTTCACTTCCTCTAAAATGGTCGGTTCATCCTTTATGCCGAACCAATACAGTTTGAGTATGTTGCGTAAGGCATACAGTCGTTTGAGCGGTAACATCAGCTCCGAATGCAAGTGATACGTTGAGATGATCTCATGATGAAGATCAAAGCGGGAAGGTCGATGATTCCTGCACTCATCCCGCGCCGGATCAAAGGGAACCTGGAGTGCAGGCAAGCTGAGAGAAGTATGATGAACAAAGTCTTGCGCCTCCGGCGATGAAAGGAAACGCATCAACAGAAGCGCTGCCTCCTTCTCTTTAGAAGCCCGATTAATCGCCCATCCGGTCGTGAGCAGCAACGTTTGGTCGAACCTGCCCTGTGGAAGAGGGGCGATTTCAAAAGAAATATTTTCCTTGAGCAGTTCATTCAGTGAAAAATAAG
Source organism: Paenibacillus sp. J31R122 (assembly GCF_056269185.1). Classification (NCBI taxonomy): domain Bacteria; kingdom Bacillati; phylum Bacillota; class Bacilli; order Caryophanales; family Paenibacillaceae; genus Paenibacillus; species Paenibacillus sp. J31R122. The sequence goes on along the minus strand of NZ_JBWDNM010000014.1, from coordinate 85,904 downwards.
TTGCCAAAAACATTGATGCCCGTCCTTCCCGGAAGATTTGCATGACTTCCTCTTCCGTTTCGGAAGCGAATACGGGTATGCCATTGCTTTTGAACAACAGGTCTCGCGAAAAACGGAAGCTGTCTATCAACAAGGGCAGATCCACTTCATAGCCGCCATCATCCTTACGCGTAAAATGAAGCCCGTTCTGCATTAAAAACACAAGCCATCGATTAATTGATAACAGATGATAAAAGAATCCAATGCGACTTCCACCCTTCGACAGCTTTCCTGCCGCGAAGCGCAAGTCATCCCAGGTCCACTCTCTGCAAGGCTCAGCCACACCCGCCTCACGGAAATGCTCCAGATTATAGCACAATACAACCGGAGAGTATAAGAAAGGCAAGGCGTACTGCGTGCCGTCCGCTTGGAAAGCTCCGTTCAACTTATCGTTTACTCCGGCTTGAGGAGCAACGGGCTCCAGCATATTCAGGCGGTCGGATTCCAGCATGTCGCAAAAATCAAAATGGTTCAACAAGACGATGTCTACTTGCCCATTGTCCAAAAAAGGAGCCATCCCGTCTGCAAAGGATGGAAACACACCTATGCGAACAAGCTGAATTTGAATATTGGGGTATTGCTTATGAAATAAAGCTAGGAGCCGTTCGAATTCTACATCCCGGATGAGTGAGTCCCGATAAGCAACCTTTACTATCGTATTCGAAGCCACGCGATTGCCTACGCGGGGCTGCTTCATGATCAGCGCTTCCTGCACCAATTGATCCAGTCCTTGACGAATCGACCGGTTGCTGAGGTCAAATTTCCTTGATAACGTTTCCTCAGACGGCAAAAAATCACCCGGAGTGTAAACTCCGCTCTCTATATCACTTTTAAGTGCTTCGACGAACTGCTGTACCTTAGCCTGGAATGTTCTTTGATCCGTTTTCTTCGCCATCTTGTTTTAACCTCTCGTCCATGTTCCCAAATTAATTCATTACCTCCTATTATATCGGTTCTCTGATGCCAATCCAACCGTCCATTTAATAGCTAACAATTGCCTCCTGGAGCAAAAAACACAGCACTGTAATAGTCGCTGTGTTGATAACGTGTATCTAGTGTACGATGATCGGTGCTTTGACGATGTTGCCATGCTAATAAAATGTATCACGAGAAAACGATGGTTACTGCGAAATATCGCAAGCATAACAGGAAAGGCGCGAGCCTCTGCTCGCGCCTGCTAATGTTGTGATCCGTCCAACGACCATACAATCCCGGCTGTTGCTTTTACAGCAATGCTGTATTTTTAAAAAAAGTATATAGTGGAAGTGGCTCTAAACCTACGGTAAATGCCAGCGTCAAAGATGGGGTAAGCGTTTATTCTTGATTGTCGTTATTATTTATTATTATTTTGATGTCCAGGCGGGGCGCTGCAGCCTTCCTTTGGCCCTTTACAGGCATTTACGGTTACCGTGTATACTGTTTTTTCCTGACTTCTGGGCGCAGCAACTTCGATAACCGTGATGGTTTCTCCGGCCTTGACATCGATTTCCCAAGGGGTTCCCGACTGATGTGCAACGCCATTAATGGTTACAGTTGCATCATTATCCTTCGTTTCGGGAATTAATGCAACCTTCTTAACCGAAGGCCAGACGTTCAATTGATAATTGTGAACAGTAGGATCGAATTCCGGGTGGAGCTGGCCGGTATCGGCAGAAAGTGCCTTCAAGAGCGAGCTGCCTGCAGGGATGACTTCGGCTGACAAATGTTCTACGGAAACATTGCCTGCATAATCGATGGCTGTTACCATGTATTGGCCTGGTGCGGCTGAATCGGCCGGAATGCTTAAGCTAACCGTACCATTTACGCCATCACGCTGCACCGTACCGATTTGTGTTACGTTGTTGCCGCCATAGAAAACCTGGAATTGCTTCATATCCGCATTAACTGGCCATTTCAATACAAGGCTCTTGTCATCCATCCATTCGTATTGTAGCGAAGCATCCGCACTGAACGAAGGGGCAATGTCGTCGTACATATACAAATTAGTTGAATTTTTAACCGTAAATATGCGGCCATATTCATCTTGGGCAAAGTAATTGCCGGTAGTAAGCGTCGTATACTCCCAGGTCACCGGATCCAATCTGAAAATATGACTCACCGATTCGCCGTACAAATAGCCGTTATGGAAATTCAAAGAACCGCCAGCCAGAACGATGTCATTCCATGCGAATGGATAAAGTGTCTTGGTCCGGACAACCTCCCGCTTTACAGGGTCAAATTGGAATAGTACGCCATTCGTCAAGCCCCACAACATGCCGTTCTCGTCGAAGGCAAGCGCAGTAATTGCCCGTTCCCCCTGCACCGGATTCATTTCAAACACCTTTTGTTTCGTTGCCATATCAAAGATGAATAGCGTGCCGTCTTGCTTGACAGGCTCAGCGGTAATGCCGCCCCAAACCGTCGTTCCGCCATACAGCAGACCGTCCTTGTAAACGAGTGCCATCGGGCTTTCATGTTCCACGGGAAAGAAAGTCTCAGACGTCTCGGCAGCCGGATCATACAGCGTTAAGGCGCCACCCAGTTTGCCTATGATGGGCACTGTTCCGATGGCAAGCTTATCGCCAGCCTCGGCGAATGCAAACGGTCGATCCTGAAGCGTGGAGCTTATCTCGATATTCAAGCGTCTCGGATTGACCGACATTTTCCAAGGTAAACCAGAATCGTATTCATAAACAGACGCATTTGGGTAAAGGCCGAAATACATCTTATCTCCGAAACTGCCCATACCCTCGACTTGGGCCATTCCGCTCAACGATTCCATCTTAAAAGTATTAATATTAAATCTTGTCATCGACTGCGGGGACAAATATCCGCCAACATAAATGTTTCCGTCTGGTCCGGTAGTGACGGAACGAAGTGTGTTCGCTGACCCGAGTGGGTCTCCCTCAATCCATCTTCCTTTCTTTGTTTGAAGATTGTAGGCCATGATTCTGCCTCTTGAGGTGATCGTGACGACGCTTTCTCCAGGCATATCAGGCAAGTTCAGATTATACCAGCCAAACCCTCTGCTACCGTTATTCTCCATACTAAAGCCGGTTGACGTCGTTTCCCGTGTCGTCACGTTGAACGCGGCCAACATGTTATTTTGTACGAAATAAACATTTCCGTCAGGTCCTGCAGGAGAGACATCCAATCCAGTTGTGTTCGGAATTTCTCCGATCCATTGCCCATCGTGGGCGTCGTAGACGAGTGTGACGTTGTTAAGCGGACTGCTGGCATCCTGATATGTCATTCGCGCAAACAGCAAACCGTTCGTAAAGTTTAAATCATACACCTCTTTATGATGGCGAAACGCTTCTGGCAACAGAATCGCCTTTTTAGCGCCTGTTTCGGGATCGAGCTCAAACAACTGGGCTTGGTTGGCGCCCGTTCCTGCGTATACTTTGCCATCGCCGTAGGCGATGCTTCTAACGTATTGTTCTCCTTCCGCGATTGTTCCAAAGTCGGTGAAAGCGTTTGTAGACGGGTCGTACCCGAACACTTTGCCATTCGGGTAAGTACCGCCGTAAATGCGTCCTTCATCGCCAGCAACGACTGTCCAAAGATGTGATTCGGAAGAAATCGCTTTTCCAAGGTTGTCTATCGTATTGGCACCTGGACGATAGCGGTAAAGAATGCCCTCCCTCTGTGTCGCAATGTACACGTCGCCGTTCGGGGCTGTTGTGCTGCCCCAAGAATAGCCAGCATCTTTTAGCTCGAATGAAGCGACCCTTTCGCCCGTTTCCGCCCTAAGCACAGAGAACATGGCCGGCGCGCCGTTGGCCGTCGTATAAATGTAGTTTTCTCCTGCAGGTCCTTTCCCAAAAGCTGCATGCGGGATCGTTACCGAAGTGATCGCTGTTCCGAGCGGGACCGATTTGTCGACAGGGGTTGGCTCATCCTCATTAACGCTAAGCAGAACTTTGTCGAAGTATGCTTTCGTTACAGGAGTCGTTCCCGAATAGAGTAGCACGGACACATATTCCGTACCCTCTGGAGCAACCTTGCTTGCTGTCAACGGGCGCCATGCATTGACGACGGATTCCCCCTTGGATATGGAATCAATCCGTGTTTTAGCGGCGTCTCCCTTATGAAATTGCAAGTAAATATTGGAGGTGCCTTCAAGCACATACGTGTTCACTGTTGCCGTAAAAGACTTTCCGGCTTCTGCCGGCAAATAAACACTAAGCATACCGTAGTTTTTATCATCCGGATCTTCTAAATAGAGACTCTTCTCGCCTATGTAGCTCTTGTCGCTGGTAACCATAAATCCGCCTTTTCCAATCGTTTGCTTCCAGCCGGGAATATTACCCCCCGCATCAAGAGGCTCCTCAAAGCTGGGATTGACCAGATCAAGCTTAACATTAACCCCTGTCGCAGACACCTTTTTCGATCCTAACGTTCCGCTGGGCATGAGACCCAGCATCATTACAAAACAGATAAAGAGAGCAATTGCCTTCAAAGATAGTTGTTTCTGCTTGAAGAGAGTATAAAATGGACTTCCCACTTCAATCAAACTCCTTCCTCTAATGTAAATGTAGTTTAAATACAAGATGAATATAGCGCTTACATTCAGGGTATGTCAATAAGCGTAAAGAACTATTCCGGCCATTTAAAATAGTGCTTTGTATTTAAAGATGTAACTTACATTTGACGAGGGAAAGTTCATAGTGATCGATTAAAGTTAACTGGGTAGAGCGGGGAGAGCGGGGAGAGCGGGGAGAGCAGGCGGAGCGGATGGAAAGGGTGTAGTAGGTGCAGTAGATAGAGCATATACAATAGTCAGAGTGGGTAAGTTGGAATGGTGGAAGAGTGTCGATCTTTCCAGGAAAACCTCTTGAGAAGGCCATCGTTTCCGATGATCAGTAACTTGTTAACTTCATATTCTAAGGTAGAAATATGCAACTTTCTATCTCTTATTGCAGTCTATTTGTTGAAAAGAAAGGAGTATTTAGGTGAGGAGAAAGCTTTTTAGTTATATTGGGGCTATAGTAATGCTTGGTATTTTAATTGGTGGTGTTCTGTATTCTCAAAATTTAATGCATCCAAAACAGTCAGAAGTTCAACGTTATTATACGAAAGGGATAGTGCAATCATTATCTCAAGCTAACATTACTGTTGATGATGTGAAAATAACGTATACGCTTGAAATCACCAATGTTGAATCTGATGAAGGGCCTAGTGTTATAGCCCTGAACAATCAAACAGAGGTTTACACAATTATTAATAATAAAAAACAATCAGTTCCGATAGATAAACTCAAGGAAAATCAGAATGTGGAAATATGGTATGAGTTTGCAAGTGATCATGTAGTAAGAGCTGGGCAGGTTAATGTATTACCATAAATAATTGTTGTTCGAATGTGGTTGAAAAAACGAGGACACCTATTTTTATTTAAGGTGTCCTCGTTTTTTTATCTACATATTTAAATAAACACTTTTGTCAGGAAATGTCCTCGGACATCTGTACTATTATGGGAATTACTTAATACAGCTCAATTAACTTTGTGCCAAGTATTGATACAGTCAATCTTGAAGAAATAAATGTAAAACCATTCCATGTTAAAATGTTTTCTACATATCCTAATGTATCGGCATTTGATGTACCAATGATACGCTGTAAAGCCAACAAATCATAGCTCAAATTTTTCTGATTTGTAACGATTGGATATAAAGCCCCCAAAGCAAGAACCTCACCTTTGATTGGCTTTTTCAATTTTCCATTGTCATCGTAATATTGGGATAAATATTCCAAGCCTTTGTTGCTTATGTCTATTGTGAAAAGTACGTCAAGTTGTGGACTGCTCACACTCACCTTATAAAAATCTTCATAATGTACATTGAATTTATACTCATCATTATATTGATTAAAATCGAACATTTCACGTACAATGTTATTCTTAAATGAGTAGATATAGAAAATACCATATCCTCCACTTCCGCCTGTATCGATGCTAACTAGTATGTCACTAATATGATCCTTGTCAAAATCACCGAGGAACAGTCTGGCGTTGTATCCAGCATTGAATTCAAGATTAACCGTGGTACGCTGTTTAGAAAGTCCATCTTCGATAACAAGTGTAATATTGTCAGCGAAGTTTCCAGATGGTCCTTCGGGTTTATTGCCGTATAAATATACGATATCTACAATTCCGTCTCCGTTTACATCCCCTTGCTTCATGTCCAATATAAATATGTTTCTGGAAAAGTCAATCGTTTGGTTCATTAGAAATCCCAAATTTGGGTTTTGATAAGGATATTGCATAATATTTCTCCCCTTTAAACCTTGAATCGATCCCATAAAACATCCAGAATCACCCATTCCATCGATAACCCGCAACTTCTCCATACTCAACCCGCGTTGGAGGTGGGGGTAGTTGCATATATGCCATTTGGCTTCACTCCGTATAAAGGGGTATTGATTGTGCTGTTGTATTATTATTTCCAAGCGCTCAGTCTTTCTTGGGTATAATACGTGGGTGAATAACTAAATGACTGTGCAGATGCCTAATCTGGTATTGCCGGGCGGTAATTTCTTCAATGGGTTGATTTTATCTAGCTTGCGATTTAAACTTCATAATAGAGCGTCCTCCTGGATGATGGGATTTTTAGGGCTATGACCCGTTGCGTACTTCCATCGTACCGAGGCGCTCGTTTTTTTTGCAAAGCAGAAAATTAACGCTCTACAGGAATGCTAACGGGGAACAATAGTTCAACAACAACTCAAAGGCTGCCGACGGACAGATATCGGCGGTCTTCATTGTGATAACAGGCAGAAGAACTTAATATCCTGAATTTGATAACTTATCCGCCAAGTGCTTAAATTTTGGCGGTTTTTTAAATTTTTAGTAATATGCTATGTGAATAAAAACTTTGTAACGAATCTGAATATTAAGGTACTTATATATGGGAAGGGGGTTAGTGTTTGAAGGAATTTAAAGAACTGTATGGACGTTATTCAAAGGACCTGTTTAATTATTTGCTTTATTTAACAAATGATAATTCCTTAGCAGAGGAATTAGTTCAAGAAACCTTTTATCAGGCTTTTAAATCCATTCATCGATTTCAGGGTAAGTCCAAAGTCAAAACTTGGTTATACCAAATTGCAAAACATGTTTATTATAATCAGCTCAGAAAGAACACTTCTTCTTATAAAGTCGAACATTTTCGTGAGGAAGTCGGTCGTATGAATAATTTTGATACGCCTGAATTAATGTTTGAGAAGAAAGAAGAGGTAAAACTTTTGCATTCAGCAATCATGGAACTTCAAGAACCTTACAAACAAGTGATAATTCTTCGAGCTTTTAACGAATTAAGTTTCCAGGAAATTGGCGAAATCTTAGCTGAAAGCGAAAATTGGGCGAGAGTTACTTTTCACAGAGGTAAACAGAAGCTTCAAACCATCTTAAAAAAAGGGGGAATCTAAATGACAATAAAATGCGAAGTGATTCAAGACTTACTACCATCATATCTTGACAAACTGACAAGTGAAGGCAGCAATCAATTGGTAGAGGTGCACTTAAATAAATGTGATACTTGCAGAGCGGTTTATAACGAAATGAAGAAGGAATTACCGCAAATGGACGAAAAAGATAAGGAACTTTCTGACAAGAACGAAATCCAGCTTATGAAACGAATAAAAAGTAAAATCATTACGGTTATTACTACCATCGTAGTCATTTTTTCAATATTAGGCTTTGTTGTCGGTGTGTATGGCAATGTTTTATTCCAAGAAGGGGACCCCGTTCCTTTGATAACATCTATTGCAAAATTGGAATTTACCGATGCAGATTTTGTTCTGTACGCCCAGGGACCCGACCAATATGTCTCGGAGTTTGAATTTGGTTCTGATAGATACAAAGTGGTCAAAGATTTTATGCAGGAAAAAGGATGGGCTTTCAAAGAGCAAATGGGTTCAGGTCTTATTTTTGAAAAAGATGGAGATAAAATAGTTATTGAGACAAGGAAATACACCCGTAATTACTTCGTGTGGAGCATACCTGAAATTGAGACGAAAATGAACTAACGGAGAACTTTAGTTGAATAATGAACATTGATGAGCAGGCACTACGGTAGCCTGCTTTTTTCATTGAAGTAACGGGCAGGATAACGAAACTTTCCAACCACTGGAAGCGTTTTAATCAAGGGATGTAGCTTGGAAACAACTCATTTATAACGTCGTGTAGGAAGAATAAATGATATTTAGAGATGGAGGAATAGTCATGGAGACGAAGGAGGAAAATTTTTCAAATGATAGCATCATGGAGTCAATAAAAAGTTTAACAGAGAAAGATGCAAAGACTTTCTTGAACCTTATATATGCACTTTTGAAAGATAACAGGATTCCGAGTGAACAATTGATTTCAAATTTATTATCCATTTATGAGAAACAAATACCAAGAGTGGTTAAAGCAAGACATAATAATAATTAATCATCAAGCTTCTATAGGACGCTGTGCAGAAAGATATCTGAATTTGAACAACGGCTAAATGATGTGAGTAGATAATATTGTTACGCTAACGGAGAACGATAATTGAATAATACAAATTGATGAGTAGGTTCTAAGGTAGCCTGCTCTTTTTATTAAGTGCGTGCTTCTGGGCACGCGATTAATAAAAAAACGACCAACAACTATTAGTTGTCGGTCGTTTGGATTCAAATACGATCATGAATAAACAGCGGAGTGACAAACGCTCTGCAATATTCCTCTGCAGTCTGCTGGGAGGAATACCCGAGATCTTGTAGATGCAACAGTAGCATGGGCGAGAAGGAGGTGGCAATTATTAGAGAGGCGAGCTTAGGATCAAGGTCAATTAATTCCCCGCGTCCAGCCGCTTCCTCCATCAGTTCTTTCATCTTACTCACAAGATAAATGAAAGGCGCCGCTTCGTAAATATTTTCCTTCGCCTCCTCCAACCGCTCTGAGTGGGTAACGGCCTTTAGCCACTCCATATCCTCATAAATGAGGTCAGACATTTTGGCGATTAGCACGGAGAATCGCTCCAAAACCGGCTGCTCCTTCGCGTCAAGCAAGTATTCCTCTATATCATCCATGAACAGGTCTAACTTATTTTTCATGATCGCAAAGCATAGCTTGCTCTTATTGGCATATCTTGCTTCAATTCCCTAGAACAGCCAAATGGCCGCACTCATCAGAATCAGACCGGGGATGACTAGTGCTCTCGGTCCGAATTTGTCAAATAACAAACCGGAGATCGGCGCCATAATACCATTTAATATACTGCCCGGCATCATGACTAAACCCACACTGAGTGCAGTAAGCATCATTACATTTTGCAAAAATAACGTGAGCATAATCATCGTGGAGAACATAGCCATCATCAACACGAGCATCAGCACCGTAACGAGTGAAAACATCGGATAACGGAAAACGCGTAAATCCAGCATCGGTTCCTTCACTGCAAGCTGACGCCATACAAAAAGGATCAAACTTATTCCGCCTACAAGGAGGCACCATACGACCTTGGGATCCGACCAGCTGCTCGCACCCGCGCTGCTAAAGCCATAAACGATACCTCCAAAGCCGATGGAGGAAAGAAGGATGGAGATAATGTCGACCTTCGGTCTAGTTAGTTCACTTACATTGTTCAAATAAATCGCTGAATAATAGCAAAGTCAAAAAAGTCCAAAAAAAGGGTAAGATTTTTACTATATTAAAGGTCTGCGTGTATCCTATATTAAAAGTGCTAGTCGGCGAATATCCCCGTAATGGGAAGCGCTCTCGTCATATAAGTGGGAGGACGATAATAGATGATCGCAAGCTTTACTATAGAGTGGAAGAATGGACCGAGTCTGGGAAGTGTAAACGTTACTGAAGGCGATGTCATAAAAGGGACTATCGTTAGAGGAGAAGGGAAATTCAGCGAGGAAGGGTTTTCTACAGCTGGAGGGTCGGCCAGTTTAGATATTATGGTTGAGTTTGCGGATATAGAAAAATCGGCAGCCGCGCTTGTGATGATAGACACGGCAGAGAACCCGTTTAGTTTCTTTCTACGCGATGTGAGTGTGCAGTATCCCATCTACATCCCCGCCTATGAAGTGGTGATAACTCACTCTGAGGATGCTCGAAGTTATGAGCAGATTGAGCAGGAGATTTCGGCATTAAATCTTCGAACCGATTTGCAGCAAATCGAGATAGACCCCGAAGAAAACTACTTGAACACTGCGAGTCATACTCGCGAGATCGCATCCCAGACATGGCTTGGTTTATCTCGTGATATACGTATATTCGGAGTTGGTTTCCGTGGAGTTGGCGGGGAGGAGCGTCTGTGGGATTGGGTGCAACCGAGATTTCACGGTTATGAAGTGACGCTTCCTGAGAACGATGACAAACCGGTCTGTTACCGTTATATGCTGGGAAGAGGAATTGGCTGCGTGGAGGGAGTGACCCGAAGGCTTGAAGAAGGGACATTACCTATATTGCATGCGGCGATTACGGATAATGATGTCGTTTATAACACAATTTCCTTCGTCTCGTACGAGAGCAGTCATTTAAATGCTCAAACTCTAAGTGGTACCCATTATTTGGCGGCTGATGGATACGGGCATGGACATATGTTTACTGAAACGCATCAGAATCAAAGGGATCGATTACTTCAGCAGGAGATGAGCCACGAAGAAGAGACGGTGCTCTACTTTAGGGCCATTGCCACGAACCATGCAAAGGTGCCGAGGTATGCCTGGTTTAAGAATGTCATTCCAAATGCTTTTGTGCTGAATAACGATCAGAATTACACCTTTGATGCTGGACGCGGTTATGTTCAATTTTCAGAAGATCGTGTTTGTTGTGTTTCCAAGCTAAACGGGAACCCGCTTACAGCAGAAGAAACAGCAATCTTAATTCCTCCAGGTGAAACAGCCACTTTTGAGTTTTTTTTGCCGCATCGTCCAATTTCCCAGAAGCGTGCTGATGGGCTTATCTGTCAATCATTCACCGCAAGACTGGAAGAGTGCCGCGATTTCTGGCAGCACAAGCTGTCCAAAGCAGCGGCGATCAAGCTTCCTGAGAAGCGTATAGAGGAAATGATCAAAGCCGGACTGCTTCATCTGGACCTCGTCACCTATGGATTGGAGCCAGCTGGTACAGTTGTTCCAACAATTGGAGTCTATACAGCGATCGGTTCGGAAAGTGCTCCGATTATTCAATTCATGGATTCCATGGGATGGAGTGATTTAGCAGAAAGATCGTTACAATTTTTCCTCGATAAGCAGCATGACGATGGATTTATCCAGAATTTTGGTGGTTATATGCTGGAAACGGGTGCTGCATTGTGGAGCATTGGAGAGCATTACCGGTACACAAAGAACGATGAATGGTTGAGCCAGATTAAGGGGAATTTGTTGAAAGCGTTCGAGTATCTCGTAGAGTGGCGTAACCGAAACAAGACAGATGAGCTTCGAGGTAAAGGATATGGCATGCTGGAGGGCAAGACGGCAGACCCAGAGGATCCGTTCCATTCTTTCATGTTGAATGGCTATGCTTACCTTGGAATGAGCAGACTTGCGGAAATTCTAGCTTTAAGTGATCCTATACGTGCCGGACAAATCCGTGTAGAAGCTGAGTCGTTGAAGGAAGATATTCGCCAAGGCTTGTTCGCGTCTATGTCCCAATCCCCCGTCGTGCCGCTCGCTGACGGTAGTTGGGTACCTACAGTTCCACCATGGGTCGAGCACCGAGGACCGCTTTCTCTGTATGAAAAGGCGGGGAAATGGTTCACGCACGGCTCGGCGGTCGCCCGTGATTCGTTGCTTGGCCCACTTTACTTAGTTCTTCAGGAGGTTGTTCAACCTGACGAAGCTGCAGCAGAGTTTATTCTAAGTTATCACAATGAATTGATGTGCACGAACAATGTCGCATTTAGCCAACCCTATTATAGTATTCATCCCTGGGTTCATCTCAAGCGGGGAGAGATCAAGCCTTTCCTTAAGGCGTATTATAATAGTTTTGCTGCATTGGCAGATCGGGAGACTTACACTTTCTGGGAGCATTTCTGGTACGCAAGCCCGCACAAAACCCATGAGGAAGCCTGGTTCCTCATGCAAACCCGTTGGATGCTGTATATGGAAGAGGGAAGTACGCTGAAGCTGCTTCCAGGAATCCCGCGAAAATGGATGGAGAATGGAAACGTCATCGAACTTAATGATGTTGCGACTTATTTCGGATCTGTAACCTTACAAGTTGAATCGCGACTGGAGCAAGGCATCGTTGTGGCAAAGGTGACCTGTAAATCAGATAGAAGACCAGATTCGTTAACCATCAGATTGCCCCATCCAGAAGGATTAAATCCCGCAAAAGTCACGGGGGGCATCTATTCCGTTTCGCAGGAATCAGTCCGAATTGATTGTTTCACCGGATACGCGGAAATAACTTTGAGTTTCTAAATGTCCGTTGTCCAAAAGGTTATGCTATAATCCTCCTAGTAACAACATACACCCTTCAACTAGTGTACGCTCAATTGTTAATATGACGTTTCTTATCATTATAAACGGACAGGTCCAGCGTCCCGATAAGAGCGTCTTTTCTTCTTTCCTGCGAACAACAACTTCCATGAGAGGGGCTATATTTGGTATCGATGAAAACAATTCATAGCCCTGTAAAAGGCATGCAAAGACTCTTCTTTGGTTTGAGAAAAAAATTTATACTACTTACTTCCCTCGTTGGCGTAGTGTTTATAACGGTGCTGAGCGCATTGTTGTCGCAATTTATGGAGAAATACACGATGGACAATATCAATCAGTACGTAATGAGCCTTAATGTACAAATAAGCAACAGCATCGATTTGTATGTTAACGATATGCAGAAGGTGCTGATGATTCTCTCAGGGGATATGAATCTTCCTATCATAGCAGACAATAAATTCATAGGAACGTATGAAGGCTATCAGGCATACAACAAATTTTATGATAATATACGATCGCTGATTTTCTTCAAAGGCTACAGGTCATTGGCGGTTGTTTTATATGATCGGCAAGAAATTTTAACGACAGATTTAACCGATGGTCAGGACTTCAAATACTTTCGTCAAAAATTAAATAATAACAATTACAAAGAAATTACCGATTCCGAGGATTCGATTATCCTTCTGCCGGAATTTTCACTGCTGCCCGATAAAGATAACAATGTCCTATTCTCTCAAGCGATTAAGCTGTGGGGCAATTTTCCCGGAGAGAAAGACTTCATGGTACTTAGTGCAGATAAAAATCTTTTTAAGAGTTTCCTAGCAGGTGTCAATAACAAAGCATTTGATGATATCTTGATCACTACCGCAGCTGGTCAAGTCATCTTCAGTCTGAATTCCGATGTATCGGCATATGCAGAGTTCAAAGAGAAAGATTTAAGCAGCTTATCCGCATTCGAAACCCTCCAATTTAACGGGAGTAGTTATTATGCAACGATTAACAACTCCGCTTCAACAGACTGGTACGTCATTTCTTTGATTAACAAGAATAAGATTGACAAGCAAATATACGACTCCAAAATCACAATTATGTTTATAGGAATCATCGTAATCCTCGTTCTTATCATCGCGGTAAATTTGTTCGTTACGAGAAGTACTAGGGATTTAAAAAGGCTATCCAAAATGATGAAAAATATAGAGAAAGAAAATTTTAGAGGGAGGAGTGAGATTAATCGGAATGATGAAATCGGTGACTTAAGCCGCAGCTTTAATTCAATGGTCAAAAATGTTCTGGAAAATCAGGTGCTGAGAAAAGAAGCGGAAATTAAAAGCTTGCAGGATCAGATCAACCCACACTTTCTGTATAATACGCTTGACAACATTAGCTCTCTTGCTATTAAGCAGGATTATAACACGATCATTCAAACGGTAGAGAAGCTGGCCGATTTTTATCGTTACAATATGAATGTTGAAAGCAATAATCTTGTAAAAATTGAGACGGAAATTCAGCATGTGAAAAACTATCTTGAAATCATTACTCTTCGATACGGCACTAGATTGAAGGTCAATTATGACATTGATGAAGCCGTGTTGGAATGTAAAACGATCAGATTTATGCTGCAGCCCGTTGTTGAGAATTGTGTGAAACATGCATTTAATGAAATGTATCTTAATTGTGTAATCGACATTAAGGTCTATTCTGGCGAGGATGCAGTTTTCCTCGAAGTGTCGGACAATGGAGCGGGTATTGACGAAAGCCTCTTGAGCAAAATCATGAGCTGTATTAATGGAGGAAGACAGTCGCTGGATCACGGAGGCAACGGGGGCGTAGGGCTTAGAAATGTGAATCTGCGGTTTAAGCTCGTGTTTGGAGACGCATATGGAATAGTAATAAAGAGTACGCGGGGCAAAGGGACGAGAGTTATCATTACCAGCCAAATCCTGAAATGAGGTGCACTCATGATTAAAGTGTTGGTCGTAGATGATGAAGAGCTAATTGTGGATAAAATCGTATATTTGTTAAAAAAGAGTACCATAAAGTTCGAGTCCATATTGTGTGCGGGCAACGGCCAAGAGGCGCTTAATTTGATCGCAGCCGGAGATATTCCGGATATTATCTTGTCCGATGTCAGAATGCCAATCATTAATGGTTTGGAATTAATTGAGAAGGTAAGAAGCTTGCACCCGGAGGTCCGATTTATTGTAGTAAGCGGATATGCCGAGTTCGAGTATGCTGTGAAAGCTATGCAGTATGGTGTAACCAATTATGTACTTAAGCCTGTCAAGGAACATGAGCTTATTGATGTTGTTGAGCAAATGCGGGATGAGATTGTAAAAGTTAAGTTGGAGAAGGAAACGATAAAACAGACGGAGTCGATAAAAGAAGAGAATAAGCGGATGGTAGTTGATAAGATGCTGTATCACATGCTTAACCATCTTCAGGTTGATAACAGCTTGAGACAAAGTCTGGAAAAGAATACCGGTATTCTGAGTCATAAGGCTTATATTGTTTCTGCGATTAAGCTCCATCCTGCTCAGCAGCAAGTCAAACGAGATATCTATACCGAATTGCAACACCACTTTGGCATGAAATCAGATTACATCTGGTTGATGGAAGACATTTTTGGTAGAGACACCTTGATTCTTATATTCGGTGGTAAAGATAGTGATGATATCGTCGTAACGGCGGAAAGGGAAACGAAAATACTTCACAAGCTGCTTTGCGAGGAGTATCATGTGGCAGCTACTGTTGGAATCAGCAATATATCCTGTGATTTGAGAACGGCTTATCAAAACAGTATCATTGCATTGAAAAACCGGTTCTTGTTTGGTATGGGGAAAATCTTCATTTATAGTACGAATATATTTCATAAGGACAGAGCCTCACAATCCTTTCTATTTAAAGTGAAGATTACAGAACAAAGTCTGGAACATAAAAGCATGTTGAAGGTCAAAAGTATCCTTCGTCAATTTGCGGAGGAAATTTTTATCGATCAAATTATCGATTATCTTGGCGAGACATCCATCGATTATCTCTTCAACGAATATATGAATATCATCATCCGCTTCTGTCTGAAGAACAATGTTGATTTTTTGGAGAAAATCGAACCGGATGTTATATCGGGGAAAACTCTGGACGGTCTAGATGATAACTTAGCTATTATGAACATAATCGAGACAACGATTGAACGTATATTCAATCATCCTTTCCATGAGAATGTCGACCGGAGTAATTCGACGCTTCACTATTCGGTAGTAGACAATATCATCCACTACATTAACGGGAATATCCATGAAGAAATTACACTTCAGACGATATCTGAGAAGTTTACTATTAACCCTTCGTATTTATCGAGGGTGTTTAAAGCTGCTACTGAACAAGGGTTCGTTAAGTATGTAACCAGCCTTAAGATCGCAAAGGCACAGGAGCTTCTTAAGGAAGGGAGTATGGACATTGCGGATATTGCTCACGGATTGGGTTTTTCCGATCAGCAATATTTCAACCGGGTGTTCAAGAAGTCGACGGGAATGACTCCAAATGAAGCTCGTTTTAAGAGTAAAAAAAGTCCAAAAATTATGTAAGATTTTTACTATATTAATCATACTCCTTTAACGTAAAGTAAGAGTATAAGCAATGCATGATGACTAGTAAACGAACGGTGGTGAAGAGAGAGCTAGACTCACGAAATCTCAGGGACAAAAGAAACTATTGATGTCAACATAAAAGAAAGCGCTTACATTAAGTGTCCACTATTACTTGAAGCAGGTGATCAACATAAATAAACTATATCGTCAACGATGGCTAATAGCATTTGCATTACCCGGATTTATATTCTTTCTCGTGTTTTACTATTTCCCTATGTATGGAGTAGTTATTTCTTTACAGGAATACGACGTGTTTAAAGGGATTTTTCATAGCAGGTTTGTGGGCTTTGATAATTTTCGAACCCTGTTCAATATGCCTGACTTTACTAATGCCCTCAAAAATACGATTATCATTAGTTTACTGAAATTGCTCATTATTTTTCCGCTTACGATTATCTTTGCACTGTTAATCAATGAGATCAACAAGAGTTGGTTCAGGAAGTTCATACAAACGACCTCCTATCTTCCTTACTTCGTATCCTGGGTTATCGCAACTGGGATTTGGTATAAGTTGCTCTCGATTGACGGCGGAGTGGTCAATGATTTGTTGATGTACCTTCATATTATCAAGGAACCCTTTTATTTTGTTGCTGATCAGAATGCATTTTATCCGCTTATTATATTTACCGAAGCTTGGAAAGGGATGGGTTTCAGTGCAATTATATTCAATGCAGCCTTGACGGGGATCGATATGCAATTATACGAAGCGGCAAGGGTAGATGGGGCAAGCAGGTTCAGGCAGATCTGGCACATCTCGCTGCCCGGCATCAAAAATACGATTGTATTAATGTTTATACTCAGTGCCTCAGGATTGTTGAGAGCCGGTCAGGATCAAATGTGGACGATGTCAAATGTCATGGTTCAGAATAAGGCTGAGATTTTAGATACACTTGTCCTTAGATACTTGAAGGATATGGGGATTATGGGATATTCGATTGGAACGGCTATGGGGATCTTTCAAGCGGTTATTGGTCTGGTTCTATTTATCACCTGTAATTACTTAGCGAAAGCCATGAAGAGTGATTCCCTTATTTAAGTGAGGAGGTGCGACAATGAGAACAAAGAAGATTGACCTATTTACTATAAGTAACAGTTTTCTAATGCTGCTATTTGCATTCGCTTGTATATACCCTTTCTACTATGTATTTATTATTTCTCTTAATGATCCTTTGGATGCGCAGCGAGGAGGCATCTATCTGTGGATTCGATCCTTCTCGATGGAAAATTATAAAGCAATCTTCAAAACGTCCGAACTGCTAGAAGCATTTCAAATTACTATTTTCAGAGTAGTATTGGGCTCCATACTGCATTTATTCCTTACTTCGATGTTTGCATTCGCATTGACCAAAAAGCATTTTGTATTCAGAAAATTTCTGAATTGGTGGATGCTGATCCCCATGTATTTCACAGGTGGAATCATACCTACCTATGTCGTGATGGACATGCTTGGACTGGTCAACAATGTTATGGTCTACGTTCTGCCTCATCTGTTAGCAACCTTCCATATTCTCATTATGCGAACCTATCTGAATGAATTACCGCCCGCGCTGGAAGAGTCGGCCGTCATTGATGGAGCAGGTGATGTAGCGGTGTTCTGGAAAATCATCGTTCCATTAAGTGCTCCGGTACTCGCTACGATTGCTTTATTCATTGGTGTATTTCATTGGAACGATTGGTTTACAGGGTTTACTTATATGACAAGTGAAAATCTCTGGAGCACTCAGAATGTGCTGTTGAAAATCATTCAAACGAATGAAGCCTCAAATATTGCCTATATTTCGAAAATGAATTCAGGATTAAAGGCAACCGTTACTGCCGAGTCAGTAAAAATGGCCATGCTGGTCATCACAACAGTTCCGGTTATTGTTGTCTATCCGTTTCTTCAGAAGTATTTTGTCAAGGGTATGATGCTCGGTTCAGTCAAAGGTTAGCATTACAAATTGATATGAGTACCACATGGTATTTATATATAATAAGATCAAAAGGGAGAGGTTAACATGAAAAATACAAAGAAGATTGTTGCTCCGATAGTCGTGCTTTTGTTGTTGATTTCAAGTGTGCTTGCCGGTTGCGCCAAATCAAACAACACGGTCAATGAAGCGACGCCCACGGCATCATCGGCCGAACAGCAGGCAACAGGTACAACTGAACCAGTGAAGGAAGCGCTCCCGTCAGAGCTTATCGTTTCCTCGTTCAACTGGGGATGGCCAACCGTAGACGAGGCTCAGGACAGAATCGGGCCCGAGCTTGAGAAAGCGCTGGGGTTTAAAGTTAAGCTGAATGTACTAAAGGCAGGAAGCTCCGATGAAGCTGACAAGAAGCTTCAGCTATGGGCGGCTACGAAAGCAGCAGATATGCCAGACATCTTAATGACTACAAGCTCGACCCTTGCAGCGCAAACGATAGATTCTCTCGGGCGAAACGGAATATTGCTCGAGTGGAATGACATTCTGGATCGCATGCCGACTTACAAGGACCAGGTTAACCACCTTCTACCAATAAGCACGGATGTAGAGACCGGCAAGCTGTTCCGCGCGCCTCAGAACTTCGAATCACCGAAGGGGATCAAGCCGGCTACCGCACCTTTAATTCGGAAGGATTGGCTTGATCAGCTTGGCTTGCCTCTGCCCAAGACAACGGATGAATTGCGTGATACATTGATAGCTTTCCGAGATAACATTAAGCTGCCAGACGGTCAAAAGGTTATTCCTTCGGTTGATTTCGGTGAAATGTTCTGGACCGATAAGTATATGTTCGATAATCCGGAATACTCTTATGCAGGCTCCGGCAATATAACGGTTGGTTTGAACGATTGGTTCACAGATAAGAACGACGGTAAAGTCAAAAGGCATGATATGGAGTTCTCAGACAATGTGTACGAATTTTTGGCATATTACAACTCTCTTTACAAAGAAGGCTTGCTTGACAAGGAAAGCTTGACGATGAAGTATGGACAATACCAAGAGAAGATATCCAGCGGAAGAGTGGGGTTATTCGGAACGTGGGGAACTCACGTTATGACGGTCAATGATACGTTGGTAACTATTGACCCTAAAGCTCTATTTGTCGGTACTACTGTATTCAACACCAAGACGAATCCAACATTTAAAATTAACAATAAAGCCATGTTAGGGGTTAACTCTTACTGGATCATCAAGAAAAGCATTAGTGAAGAACAGTTGAACGCTTTCATTAAGTATATGGAATACACGATGGGGGAAGAAGGCTGGAAACTGACTACTTACGGTCAGGAAGGAAAAGATTGGGAGTATGATGCCGACAACAAAATTGTCGAGACACAGGAAGCAGTAGATAAATTCAAAGGGAATCTTGGAGTCAAAATTCCTGAAGGAATCTGGTATTACAGCCCAACTCCAAACTATGATCTTAAAGTGAAATACGATGCTCCAACTGCATATGACAAAAGGCCCGATGTTGTAGAAACATTGAAAAATATGGGTTTCAAACAAGGGGATGTAGCCTATACCTATATTACAGACAAAGCACCTTATGTGCTTCCTGGCCCTATTGAAGTTAAAAAGGGTGCAGGTTATGTGACGAGGTGGAAAGACATGGTGGTGTCAGGGGTGCTGGCCAAATCCGATGATGAAATCAAGCAGATCATAGCGAAATGGCAGGAGACAGAAAGAAAGTTGGGATATGACGAGATTTCAGAGGAAAGAACGAACAATTTAAAGACAGTCCCTGATCTGGATGTGAAGTAATTAGTGATCTAGATGCAGAGCTCCTGTTGTGATGATTACTTGCTAACGCTGCAAACTTTAAGGTTTAGCGCAGTTCTTAGTTGGGTCTAACTTCTGGAGCTCTGCTTTTATTTATTCATTCATACTAAAAAAGATAGCTTCGAAGAAGTGGATGTTTATATTGCTGCGGATTCGGGAAGAGTGTTGCACACGGTAATTGATAATGATGACGAGCGTGATGCAACGGCTTCAGCTGTAACGCCAAACCCTCCGGCTGCCGGCGGTTCACAAAATGCGATTACAAAAGAGCAGGCAGGAAAGCTGGCTTTGACAGCAGTTAAAGGCGAAGTGCTGAATGTAAAAAGTGATTGGGATGACGGAATCCAGCAATATGAAGTGAAGATCAAGACAAGCGAGGGGACTGCCGAAGTTGACATACCTGCAGTAAATGGGAATATTCTTTCAATCGATTATGACGATTATGACGACGATCATGATGATGATGACTACCATAATGATGACTATGATGATAACGACAACGATTAAACGTATACCGGAATTAATGTTGTCTAACTTTTAGTTGAAGTCCGGCTAGTTCTCCATGGGAGGCTGGCCGACTTTTCATTTTCCGAAATAAAGCATACTTTTCCCGAACTAAAGCAAAGCTTTTAAAACTCAATAACTCCATAATGAAGTTGTTAGCTTTTAGCACATATTTTGAGGAGGTAAGGGGAAAATGTCCGTAAATGGTACATTGACAGGAGAGCAGCTAGCGGGATATCGTGAGAATGGATACGCATTACATCGGAAACCATTGTTCGGTCCGGAGAAGATGCAAAAATTAACCGATATTTTTGAGGAACAGTGGGTAGCGGTTGGCAGAAAGCTGAACAGCGAGCTGGATACTCCTCATTTTCGCGATGAGCGTTTGCTTGAGTTTTTGCTATCCGATGAGGTTCTCGACTTAGTAGAGCCGATTATCGGTCCCAATATCGGATTGTGGTCGAGCCATTTCATCTGCAAAGAACCATTGGTGGGCAAACAGACGCCATGGCATGAAGATTCCGCCTATTGGAAGGGCAGACTATCCCGTTTTGATAAAATCGTAACCGTATGGCTAGCAATTGACCCTAGCAACAAGGAAAATGGTTGTATGAGGGTCATACCGGGAACTCATCGTAACGGCTTCTCGGAATATGAGAGTGTGGACGAGGGTCAGAACATCTTTTCTACAGAAATTAAACAAATCGACGAATCGAAAGCCGTATATTTTGAGCTGGAGCCTGGAGAATGCTCTTTGCACGATTCTCGAATTATTCATGGGGCACCGCCGAACAAAAGCCCTCACCGCCGCTGCGGATATACGATGAGATATTTCTCTACGGAGGCACAGGTCATTCCTGAGAAAAATCCAGGGTTCAAGGTTTGGCTTGCCCGTGGCAAGGATATCGCAGGAAGCCAGTTTGTAAACGGATAAAACATTGCTTGCATAAGTTTGGTTAATAAATTGAAATGACAGGGAGGCGTATCGATGACGATTCGTGATATACCCGAAAGGCTGTTAAACGATCAGTATATGGATGCGTTGACCACTTTTCGTATTTATCAGCATACCCTTGACGTAACGATCGATACTCACTGGCATCAGTTTTTCGAACTGGGACTTGTTGTGTCGGGATCCGGTACGCATATCTTAAACGGAACCCCGGTCCGCTTGGAGCTGGGCCACACGTTTCTACTGACACCGGCAGACTTCCATCAAATTATACCCGACTGCGGTCAGACGCTTAGATTATACAATCTAATTTTCACTGAAAGAATGATATCGGAAGAGCTTTTGGAACAATTATTCGAGCGCAAGAAGGAATATGTCTGTCTCTATGAAAAGGAAGATTATGTAGAGGCCGAGCGGGAATATGAGCGTATTCTGAAAGAATCAACGGGATGGCGCGAGCATAGCGGAATAATCGTAAAAGGCTGCATCGAACGGTTACTCGTCGATTTGTCCAGGAGCTGTCCGCTCGTGGAAAAATCGACCTTGGAGGAAGCAGGGGTACCGGTTCATCCGTCCATTCGCAAGGCGCTTCTTTATTTACAGCACCATTTCCGCGATCCTCTCCTCCTAGGGGAGGTCGCTCGGTTAGCAGGATTATCCGCTAACTATTTCAGTGAATGCTTCAGCAAGCAGACGGGATTCACCTTTCAGGCTTATGTGCGCGACATGAGGCTCCGCTTCGCCAAATCGCTAATCAGCGCTACTACGCTGCCGATAACGGAAATATGCTTTGCGGCCGGCTTTAATACGTTACCCTATTTCGAACGGGCTTTCAAAACACGTTACGGAGTTTCGCCGAGAAGTCTGCGTTCAACTCCAACGGATATCATCATGGAATAAGAGGCTCCTCTTGAGTTCAATAGAACTTGCGGGAAGCCTTTTTTCTATCTTTTATTGTATTAAATATCGACAAATCAGCCATTTCATGTATTATGTTTTATAGAAAGCGCTCGTTCGACAGAGAAGCTATGAGGTTCGAAGGAAGCTTTGATTTTTAGAAGAAGTTACAGAAGAGCTAACGAAAGGATGAGCGGTATTGCGTGAGTCGGAAGTATTCCCTGAGTATGCGTCAACTCTTTTGCCACAAGTCATCGAGAAAGCAAGGAACCTACAGAACGAGGAAACAGTAGACTTGATTTTCATCACAGATCTTCATCATGAGGTGGGCGGCAACATGCTGCAAACAACAGCCGTTGTTCGAAAACTATCAGAAGCTATACCTCTAGATTGCATTGTATCTGGCGGAGATATGAGCATGAACGGCGTTAAAGCCGATGTCTTACGATCGCAAAGAGAAATCATGAGTGAACTTGCATTAGCTAAATGCACTCTTCTTCCTATATTTGGTAACCATGACGATAATACGATACATGATTTTTACAACCATCCGAATAGTGTAGACAATGTTATTTTTCCTGGGGAAGCATATGAGGATTTTTTCAGTGGGTTAAATGAAATCGTTTCCTTCGACAAGGAAAAAGCATATGGCTTGTATTACTATTATGAAATCCCAGCGAAGAAAACCAGGATCATCATCTTGAATTGCATAGACATTCCTTACGAGCAGACAGAAAACGGGAATCTTAAATACAATGGTCAATGGCAATACGCTTTTTCGGACAAACAGCTTAATTGGGTCGCTCATACTGCGCTTGATTTTAGTGAGAAGCCGGACAAGGAGAATTGGAATGTCGTCTTCTTCTCGCATATAGCGATCCTGCAAGAAGGCGTATATGGAGCAGATAACGATATTGCAAACGGAGAAGTAATGTGGGAGCTTATTAAAGCTTACAATGCCGGTACGTCGTACTGTTCGACGCCAACTTCTGGCGACTTTGCTTCCTTTGTTGATGTTGACTACACGGAGCAAGGCCGTGGGAATGTCGCAGCTTGTTTCTTCGGTCATGTTCATTTTGACCAGGTGATTCGTAGAGATGGGATTAATCTGATCTCCACGCTCAACGCCTATACCAATCAAGATTTCGAAGATGCTCCGGAAAGAATCAAAGGAACAGAATCAGAAACCGCATTTGATATTGTAAGCATCGATTATAGCAAAGGGAAATTATATTTGACGAGGTTTGGAGCGGGGCATGACAGAGTGGTGGAACTGTAATCAGGTACTTGCTGCTTTTTTTTACATAAGAGATAACATTGCCAGGACACGCTGTTTTATGATACATTGAGACTAATTATTTTTGAAGGGGGTGAGGTAGGTGAATCACGAAATGGCCAACAACCGTATTAGCCAGCTGCCGATTGCTATGGCTGGCATTGTTCATACATTTTCCGCTAACGGGATCAGTCTGTCCAATTATAACAATACGATTGTACCATTCGCGAGAAGATGCCTACCTTAACCACAACGGATAGTTTTACATCCTAAGGGTCGCAGGCTTGTTGCTGCGGCTCTTTTTGTGCATGTAAGTTAGGGTCTTCATCTAACAGGAGGCTCTTAAAATGATAATAGTTAATGTTCAAAATATAAAGAAATACCATGCAGCAAACCTAGTTCTGGACGGAGTAACACTTCAGCTTAAGGATGATGAGAAGGTTGGATTGATCGGTCGCAATGGAAGTGGGAAATCGACCCTACTCCGATTAATTTCGGGACTTGAACAGGTAGACGAAGGTATGCTGACGATCAAGAAGGATTTGCAAATTGGTTATTTACCGCAAATTCCTGCTGAATTCGAGGAACTAAATGTGTATGAGGTGTTGTCCTATGGTTATCGGACACTCATGGTCACGAAGCAGGAAATGTCTGTCTTGGAACAGCAGATGTCGAGCTCCGAGGCGGCTGCAAATCCAGATATGCTGGAGCGGCTGCTCAAGTCATATGCGTTAGTTCAAGATCGCTTCGAGCAAGGCGGCGGCTATGAGATGGATACGGCTATTGATCAAGTAGCGAGTGGCTTGCAAATTGAACAAAGCAGTTATGAGCGAAATTTCGGAAGCTTGTCCGGCGGGGAGAAGACACGGATTGTTCTAGCCTCCCAGCTGGTTGTCCGTCCGGCTTTGCTTTTACTGGATGAGCCGACAAACCACTTGGATCTTAAGGGTATAGAGTGGCTGGAGCAGTTTCTTCAGCGATATGAAGGCGCATGTGTCATCGTTTCGCATGACCGTTATTTTCTTGATACCGTCGGCACGAAAATGATCGAACTGGAGGACGGAGAGGCATTTACGTATCACACCAACTACAGCGGGTATATGAAGGAGAAGGAAGAGCTTCTCTTACAGCAGTTCGTGCAGTTTCAAGAGCAGCAAAAAACGATAAAAAAAATGAAAGAAACAATTCGTCAATTGGAGGAATGGGGACGCATTGGTGGAAACGAGAAATTTTTCAAACGAGCAGCCTCCATTCGAAAAGCTTTGGAGAAGATGGAGGCGGTAAAACGTCCTGTCATGGAGCGGAGATCGGCAGATTTCGAGCTCAATCCACTTGATCGCTCAGGTCGTAAGGTCATCACTTTCGAAGGCGTGACGAAAAAATTCGGAGAAAAAATGGTTTTGAATAGAGCAGAGGGCAACCTGCTGTATGGCGAGAAGGTTGTACTACTCGGGGATAACGGATCGGGGAAAACAACACTTTTCAAGCTGCTTCAAGGCATGATTGCTCCGGATGAAGGTGTGGTGGAGCAAGGATCGCGTGTGGAAATCGGTTATTTGGCTCAGCAGGAGCCGGTGCAGGATAACAAGCTGACAGTACTGGAATTTTTTAAAGCGGAAGGGAAGCTAGAGGAAGGCGAAGCGCGAAATGTCCTGGCAAAATATTTATTCTATGGAGCTGACGTGTTCAAGCCGCTGCAAATGCTCTCGGGCGGTGAATGGTCCCGTCTGAGGCTAGCCTTACTTGTTATGCGAAAGCCAAATCTTCTTTTGTTAGATGAGCCGACGAATCACCTGGATATGGCTTCACGCGAAGCTTTAGAGGAGGCGCTGGAGGATTTTCCGGGAACGATACTTGCGATATCTCATGATCGATATTTTATAAATCGTCTGGCAAAATGCGTGTGGGAGCTGAAGCAAGGGAGGATTTCCACATATCTGGGCAATTATGATGATTTTAAGGAGAAGTACGAAGACCGAGCGTCTGAAGAAATGATGCCGATAAGCGGTGCATCTCGTAAGGCTGATCAACAGCAACCGGATGAAAAGAAGGTTGAAAGCGGCAGTCCAACACGCTCCAACGAGCGTAGACTTGAGAAGCTGGAGCTTGAGATTGCTGCGCTTGAAGAAAAGCTAGCTATTTCGGATGAAGAGCTGCAGCGCTTAGATCATATTGGCGATGCCTCCCAGCTTGAATCGAGGTGGCGTGAAAGGGAAGGCATGCAGTCACAGCTTGATGTGCTAATGGAATTATGGCTGGAGCTGTCGAAAGACTTGTATTAATCTCAGATATATGTATAATTTAAAATAATTGAATATCTAAAATGTTTTCTAGGGTTCCGCGACTAATAGGTTGGCCTGGTCCGAGAGAAAACTCACAGCTATGCTGTGTCACGGAGGGATAAAAGCCTGGGAGAAACTGTTTGTATAACAGTTATCTCTTGGGCTTTATTTTTTTATTTTGGTAATAATAAAATCGGAGGTGTTTTTTATATGAATACAAATTGGATTAAAGTATTTGTTGCCGCTTTTTTTGAAGTGTTTTGGGTTATTGGCTTAAAACATGCAAATGACTTTTGGTCTTGGACAGGAACAGTTATTTCTATTATTATCAGCTTCTATTTAATGATAATGGCAGGACGAAAACTTCCCGTAGGGACTGTATATGCGGTTTTTGTAGGATTAGGTACAGCAGGGACTGTCTTTTCGGAAATTATATTTTTTGGCGAGCCATTTAAAGTGGGCAAAATCGTTTTGATTCTAATCTTATTAGCAGGTGTAATTGGCTTGAAGTTAGTTACAAAAGACAAGGTTCAGGAAGGAGCTGAGTCCTAATGGCGTGGATATCCTTAGTATTAGCAGGGCTATTTGAAATGTTTGGTGTCGCAATGATAAATAAATTGCATAAGGACCGTAATTGGCAAGCCTTTGCTCTGTTAATTGCCGGATTCGGTGCAAGTTTTCTATTCCTTGCTTACGCAATGAAAACACTGCCTATGGGGACAACGTACGCAATTTGGACAGGAATTGGCGCCTCTGGTGGTGCGATATTAGGCATGTATTTATATGGTGAGTCAAAAGACTGGAGAAGAGTTGTTTTTATAGCTATGGTTTTAGGTGCAGCAGTTGGATTAAAACTTATCTCGTAAAAGAGAAGACGAGCTCCCTTAGGGAACTCGTCTTTCGTAGTAGTATAACATTCTCTTACTTATCTTCTTACATATTCTCGCGGTAAGTAATGTTCTGCGCTGCTTTCTCTTCCCTGACAGCATGTCGGATGATATCCTTCACTTCCTGAACATCTTTCACATCATCAAGTATTAATACGGGATTGGTCTTGTCTAATGATAGAATTGTTATGGATCCAACACCCAATAGACGATCAGGTAGAGACTGGCTGACTGAAATATCCTTCACTCCGATAAGCTCGATCTCGTCCGTCTTTTTACCGATAAGACCAGAGCGGATAATTATTCGCTGATTCGTAACCTTATAGGACGTCGAGTTCACATGAGCTGCTTCTTTAATACGATCGGATAGACCGCTTGGCTTACCTTCCCATAGAACAACCTCTTCATGAGTTGAACGTACTGCTGGCGACGATGCGGCAGCGGCAGATTCATTCCCACTCTTCGTTGCATCTATTTTCAAGCCGCAGTTTCCACAAAAGTTCATTCCCTCTTGATGAGCAACTCCACAATTTGTACAAAATGCCATTTAACGGACCTCCTCTAGATAACGATAATTCGGTGATTTTATGATCGGTATTGGACATTATTTTACTTTATATTCGCCATTTAGCCAATGGTTTTAATCTTTGGACATATACTTTTCAAGCTCAGCTTTTTTTACTGTTAAAAGCTTGACTAGATCTGCTTGTGAACGATCGATTCTCGTAACTTCTTCGTTCAATTTATTAATTTGAGTTAACTTGCTGCTTAAATCGCTTGGCGAGCTGCTCACTTTAATATTTTTTTGCAGCTGTTTGATTTTAGAAAGTGCTTTCTCTTTCTTTTTCTTGTCATCGATACTTTTCTTTTGAGCATCAGCTATTTCTCTGTTTAAACGCGTAATGATGGATGTAGTAAAGCTAATAGACATTTGAACACCTCTTAATCGGATGGGGTAGCATTGACCCATTCTACTATAATTGCTTGGTTTATGCGAACGAAGACTTTTTGTTAATGAGATAGTGAGTGAAATATTGGTAATTTTAGTTTTTATTGAAGAAGTAGGATGTTACGATGCGGCATGCTATAATAAGTTACCAATACGCTTGAATGAATCAAGGAAGGGCTCCCGTTGCGGAGCCCTTTTCTATATATAAGCACATTTATAAGTTTACACTTATAAATGTGCTTATATATCTCCGCGAAACATACGCTTTTGCCGCAGAGAACGACGACAGCCGTTTACGCTTGTTGGATTAACGGATTGTATACATAAGGAGGCGATAGTTGTGGCCAAAGGACCGAAGAGACCAACAAGAGATGAATTTGAGTTAGAAGAACTTGGCGAGAGGCTGGTCGAAGCGAAACAGGAAGGCAGTGAGCTGCTTCTGACGATCTGGGCAGCAGAGGAGAAGGTAAGAGGAGTTATTACAGAGCTGGATTCACGAACGAAGAAGGTTCATGTTGAATATAAGGGAAGTGTTACAAAAATACCATTTCTAGACATTATGAAGGTTGACAGACCTCTTTAGGTTAGCTGGTTTATATACAGAATACTGCATAGTGGTGTGGGCTGATCCGAAAAATGAGCAGTAGCACATATTTTCATTTCGCCTATACGCTTTTGTTCCTCCTACATAGGATACTGTACCTTAAGAAAAAGGAGATGAACAAATGAGCTATGGAGTAGCAGGAGTAGGCGCAGGAAACTGCGGTCCTTCTTATCCGGTTGCAGGCGCAAGCTGTGGTCCCGCAGTTGGCGGAGCATTTACAAGTCTAGGTATTATTTTGGTTCTTTTCATTCTGCTTGTAATTATATCCCGTTCGATTTGTTGGTAGTCGACGGAGCTTACTTGTAAATCAGCATTCATGCGTATCCACTAACTGAAAATTGATAAAACCTCCAGATGCCTGAGCTCTGGAGGTTTTGCACATTTACGATATAATAAATGGACTACTATTTATAAAATAAAATGTACAAGCAGGAGAATCCATGACGAACATTAGAGAACGAGGTATACCTATACATCTGCTGTCAGGCTTTCTAGGCAGCGGGAAGACAACACTGTTGACAAGAATGCTTGATTACTACAAAGCGCAAGGATTGAAGCCGGCAGTTATTATGAACGAGATCGGCGACATTAATTTGGACGGGCAGCTTGTTGGTGAAGAGGTGCCTATGGCAGAAATGCTGAGTGGTTGTATCTGCTGCACGATGCGCGGAGATCTGGGGATGGAGATTAATAATCTCATTGTAGAGCATAAGCCTGATGTCATTTTTATCGAGTCCACGGGTGCGGCAAATCCAATGGAAACGTTAGAAGGTGTAACGGAAGCGGCGATGTATAAATCCATTGATCTACGCTCCGTAATAACGGTAGTGGATGGACCAGAGTTGCTGGAGCGAAGCCGCAATGGCAAAGGACGTACCTTTAAGCTGATGCAGGAGCAAATTCGCTGCGGCACAATACTGCTTCTGAACAAGGCAGATAAACTGGATCCAGAGCAGCTCGTAGAAGCACAGCAACAGCTTCGGGAGTTGAATGAGCATGCAACGGTAATCGCGACGGTGCGCTGCGTCATCGACGACTGGAGCTGGCTAGATGGGGTGGGAAAGGCAGATCACCTTCCGAGCGATCATACAGAGCACAGTCATACGGCTTCTCATCACCATTCGCATGACCATGTTATGGTTGTTACCCACTATTTGAAGAAGGCTGTAAACAGCGAAGCTTTCGAGGCATTGCTGCAACGGCTGCCAAGCAATATTTACCGCGCGAAGGGGATCATAACCTTCGAGGATACAGCTAGCCGTTTTCTGTTTCAATATGCGTATAAGGAATCTGATTTTATTCGAATCGATCCACAGGGTCATGTGAATGATGTAGCTGTATTCATAGGGGAGCACTTCTCGAAGGAATGGCTGCTGCATGAGCTGGAGCTGCTGGAGAAAGCTGATGTTGTATAAGATGGAAGCCAATGGCAGTAGAATGTCGAAATTTGCTGCATCCATGTCTATTCGCGCATACGCATGGGCAAAATAATCCAGATGGGGTTATTTAAGCCTCGACATCACGATAGCGATAGAAGGGTGTGGAAGTTCATGATTAGAAAATGGTTTATCCCAGCTTTAGCGCTGGTTGTATTGTTCTCGGTAGCCCCGGTATGGGCGGCGAAATCTGTTGCTATGTTGCCTGATGATAAGCAGGATCAACAATTGAAGCAAGCAGATGGTGACGGCACACATGAGCATCAGCATCATAAGGGTCAAATGACACATAAGG
This sequence comes from Paenibacillus sp. J31R122, assembly GCF_056269185.1. Taxonomy (NCBI): domain Bacteria; kingdom Bacillati; phylum Bacillota; class Bacilli; order Caryophanales; family Paenibacillaceae; genus Paenibacillus; species Paenibacillus sp. J31R122. The sequence continues at coordinate 55,997 of NZ_JBWDNM010000014.1, read as the reverse complement.
ATTTCGAAGCGTATCGTTTAAACAAGCTGAAGGAGCTGGCTGCTTATTTCGGTATTAGTACTGACGGTAAGTCCGCTGAGCAGCTGAAAAAGGAAGTTGAGGCCGCGAAAACGGCGAATAAGGATAAATGGGAAGCTTTTAAGGCAGAGCATCAAGCTAAGCGGCTTGAGCATTTGCGTAGGGTTGCCGAGAAGCATGGCATTAAGACGGAAGGTAAAACCTCCGAGCAATTGCGCGAGGATCTCTATAAGGTGCACGGAGGCAAAGGCAAGCGTCCGCAGCGTTTAGAGGATTCCAATCGACATGGGGAAGACAACGGCGGTAAGCAGCAGAAGGACAAGAAAAACCAAGTATAGACATATTATAATAGCAAGACCGTCCTAAGGTCATGACCAGGACGGTTTTTTTCGTAAGTTAAATGCATCAAAAGTAGTATTTTGTCGAATTAAATAGTTTTATTTACCTATTTTATGATTGTATTCAACTCAAAATGTCAAGTATACTAGAACAATATCATATAATGGAAAAAAACGTCGTTTTTCTGGTGTGTACATCTGCGAGGAGTGTTGATAGTGAAATGAGGAAGCTAAAGCTAAGCATTGCAAAGAAGTTAATAGGCTCACTTGGCCTGCTCATCATTCTATCATATGGCATCCTAGCATCAACTCAGTTAGTCAAACTCTACCATGCAAAACTGCGAGAAGTAGAGCTCTTCGTACAAACGCTGTCGATGGAATATAGCAACACTTTTTCGAAAGAGATGAATAACACGGTTGCTATGATCGATATGCTAGAGGCGACACTTGTTCAGATGAGAGAAGATAATATGCAGGATCGTGAGCAAGTAGTTGGCATACTGCAACGAGTGCTTAGTGACCATCCGGAGCTGTTAGGTGTATACACGTTATGGGAGCCCGACGCGTTTGACGGAAAAGACGCTTTATTCCGAAATAAAAATAGCTATAACGATGAGACCGGAAGGTTTATTCCCTATGTGGTACGTAAGAAAGGTACGATTCAAACGCTTGCGCTGGAGCATTATGAGGATGAGCGAGCAGGCAGCTATTATCAAATTCCAAAACGAACAAAAAAATTTTCATTAATCGAGCCCTATATTTATGAGCTGGACGGCAAGATGCTGCCAATGACATCTCTTGTGCTTCCGATATTGGATCAGCAGGGTAACTTTTTGGGCATAGTAGGGGCAGATATTTCGCTCGGCGCGGTACAGAAGCAGGTGGAGAAAGTGCAGCCCCTAGGCGGTTATACAAATATTATTACAAGCGGGAATAACTATTTGGCAAATGGGAGAAGTCCTAAGCTTGCGATGCAGCCTTATAAGGAGTTGGCCGATTCTGAACAGCTTGAAGTTATAAGGAGTGCTGAGCCAACTCTTCACTATACACGGGATACAGATGGGGCAGATGAGGTGTTGAGGCTTTTTTATCCAATAGCGATTAAAAATGAGCTGTGGCACATCGAAATGGTCATTCCGAAGAAAATGATGCTGACTGAGTTTTACGCAAGCTTAATGGAATCGCTTGTTATTATTGTCATGGCAATGATTATTCTGACGCTGATGATGGTGCTTCTCGTTAGGAAAATTATATTAAATAATATTTATAAGGTGGTCGACGCAACGTTTGAAATAGCAACAGGCAACATTGAGCAGAAGCTCAGCATTCAAACGAATGACGAGTTTGAGTATATGGCTGATCGTTTTAATGAAATGATCGATTACAGGAAGGAAGCGGAGCAGCTTATTGAATATCAGGCAACACATAATTTGCTGACTGGACTATCCAACCGAAATGCGTATCGTTGGTATATGGAAAATAGACTAAGCTCCGCTGAGCCGCTGGAGGGTCATATTGCCTTATTATTTATCAATTTGGATCGCTTTAAAAACATCAATGAAAAGCTTGATCTTACTTTAGGAGACGAGTTTTTGAAGCGGGTCGCGGAACGGATCGTGAGGATAGCAGGCTCTAAGAAGCAGGTATTTCAATTTGATGGCGACGAGTTTATAGTACTGCTCGAGAACGTCCGCCATGTAGATGACACTTTGACTTTGGCTGATAATATTTTGTCTGCTATCGCTGAGCCGATCAGTCTTAAGGAACGAGTTTTCTATAGTACGGCAAGCATTGGGATTAGTATTCAATATGAACGGACGTCAGTTACTGCTGAGCAGCTTGTGAAAGAATCTAATATTGCGGTTTACATAGCGAAGAAAGAACGTAATACCTATAAAATATACACGGCTGCGATGAATGATGTGCCGAAGAGGGAGCGCGAGCTTGAGGACAGCTTATTTGAAGCGCTTGAGCTGGGACAGTTTATTCTTCACTACCAGCCGAAGATTGATGTAGTTAGCGGCAAAATATTTGGAGTGGAAGCGCTGATCCGCTGGAAGCATCCAACCTTTGGCATGGTCTCTCCGCTTGATTTTATTCCGCTCGCTGAGAAGACCGGGTTTATTATTCCGTTAGGAGAGTGGGTACTATATACAGCTTGTAAGCAAATTCGCGAATGGGAGCGCATGGGACTGCCGCCGCTGTCAATGAGCGTGAATATGTCGATGATTCAATTTCAACAGAAGCAAATTGTACATACAATTAAGCAAATCGTCTCAAATGCTGGAGTTCGACCGCAGCAGATTGAATTGGAATTAACGGAATCCATCTTTATGGACAATCAGAAGCAAACGCTCAAAATTTTACATGAGCTTCAGCAAATGGGGTTTATGCTATCATTAGATGATTTTGGCACGGGGTACTCTTCTTTGAGCTATTTGCAAAATATCCCTCTGCATACATTGAAGCTGGATAAATCATTTATTAAGGATATTGTGACTGATTTCAAGAAGCAAATGTTTTTTAATCGGTCGTTGTTATTGCACACAACTTGTATTTAAAGGTAGTAACCGAAGGGGTTGAGACACAGGAGGAGCTTGATGTCATTTGTGAGCACAATTGCGATGCTGTTCAAGGCTATTTATATAGTCCTCCTGTGCCACCTGCACGACTTGTAGAGCTTATAATAGACAATAATAAATAGGATTATGAAGCCCGCTCCGGATTGGAGCGGGCTTTTGTCAATCCTGTATTCCGAACACCTGCAACAACTACATAGATGAAGACGCTGCTGCGGCTATAATGATAATAAAAATAATAGCATAAATACCGATTACGATAGCTGCCCATATTAAAGCGGCCTTAAAGTAATTTTTCTTCGTTGGATTTCCTTCGCCGAATGCCCATACGAACATCATAATAATGTTGACGATTGGGATAATCATAATGAGCGTAGTGAGCATCCATTCCTTAACAGAAATGACAGGTGCAACATTTTGATTCGGATTGTATCCGTAACCGGGTTGGCCGGATTGAAACGGGGGTTGTTGATAGTTCTCCAATTAATTCTCTCCTTTTGGGGTATGTATTTTATGGTTGTAACATAATGTTCACAAACTTATTATATAGAAATCAAAATTGTTTACAATCCCTAATTTGCTAAAAATCCCCTCTTTAATCAAAAATATTACATGGCTTGTCTACATTTATTCGTATTTTATAGTTTAATAGAATTATATTTTGTCGTTTTAATAGAAATTATGCTACATGAATTGCAGTCATAAATGTTCAAAAAGGCACTTGCGCTTGACGTTACGTCAAGTACTATACTGTGTTTAAAGGAGATGAGGGATTGCCTATGAATGACAATAAAGAAATGATCTATCCCATAGGTGCCTTCGCTAAGATGACGGCAGTTACAGAGCGGACATTACGTTACTATGACCGCAAAGGCTTGCTTAAGCCATCCAGTCGTAATGAGCAAGGGCACCGCTACTACACAGATAAAGATTTGATGCAGCTTCAGAAAATACTGACTTTAAAATATTTGGACTTCTCGCTAGATGATATCGCTGCTTATTTGCAAAATCCGGAGGAGGATCTGCAGCAATCATTAGCAGCTCAATATGAAATGCTGCAGCGAAAGCAGCAGCAGCTGGAGCGAGTTCTCGAAACGATCACACGTATGCAAAAAATTGTTGAAGGGGCTGGCAAGGTGGATAGCAATCTGATACTTGTGTTCATTCATAACATTCAACATGAAGAGCATCAGAAGCAGTACCTTGCAAAGCAGATGCCGACCTCGCTTGTAGATGCCATATTTATGGAAGGGATGTCCGCGGAGAAGCGGTTGGAAATGGAACGGCAATTGAATGTCATAGTTGTTCAATTAAAGGAGCATTACAAGCTAGGAAGACAGCCTTTGGATACGGACGTATTGGAGAGCGGGAAACAATTGCTCGACTTCCTTGAAGTGTTGATTGGTCCCATTCTAAAAGAACTTAATGAGCAGGAACTGGCTCAATTGGAAATACTTGAAAGCCCCTCCACACCCTTTGACCCTGTCTTGTTCCCTAATGCTTTCACTAAGGAAGAGGAAGCTTTCCTCACTGAAATGTTCGAACATTTGGAAGGTTTAAAAAAAGCATCCGAGGAGGCAAATTGCGATGAGCAACAAGAGTAAAGTACAGCAGCCAGCAGCATTTAGTCATGCTAGTTCATTTTTTAAACTTATAGCCAAGCATAAGCCGTCGACCTATATTATTGCTGGTGCTGTCGTTCTTGGAATTGGCGAGGTGCTGCTCTCCTTGCTTATCCCGTTGTTGACCATGAATATGGTGGATGAATTGTCCCAGTCCAGCTTGCAGGCAGCGACGATAATCGTGCTGGGTTCAGTCTTTCTGCTGCAGACCGCTATGTCTGGCTTTTCTGTATATACGATGTCTTATGTTGGACAATATGTGATAGGCGGATTGCGTCGTGAGCTATGGGAACGGGTGTTAAAGCTGCCTGTTCCGTTCTTCGACCGCAACCATTCCGGTGAAACGATGAGCCGTGTCACTAATGATACGAATGTCATCAAGGACTTTATTATTGGTCATGTTATTTCGTTTATTGGCGGTATTATTTCGATAATTGGCGGAGTGGTGCTATTAATAACGATTGATTGGAAAATGACACTGCTCATGCTTGTTGCAGTACCGGCAGCGCTGCTTGTTTTATGGCCTCTTGGGTCGAGGATGTTCAAGGTATCGAAGTCGATGCAGGATGAAACGGCTTTATTTCAAGGAGATCTTGGCAGGGTGCTTTCGGATATTCGTCTCGTTAAAGCCTCGCTCGCTGAACCCGTTGAACAAAAACAAGGAGAGCTGCGAATTTCTAAGCTGCTGCGATACGGACTTCAGGAAGCGAAGATTGTTTCTATTGTATCTCCCTTAATGATGAGTATTATGCTGCTCATTCTTGTTGTACTGATCGGTTACGGCGGTGTGAAGGTAGCGCAAGGCTCATTAACAGGCGGTGAGCTTGTCGCCATCATCTTATATATGTTCCAAATCGTCATGCCATTTACGCAGATGGCTTCATTTTTTACACAATTTCAGAAAGCGATGGGCGCGTCGGAGCGGATTCAAGAGCTGCTTAGTGAGCCGCAGGAGCTAGAGGGGCAGGATATTAACGAGCAGGATAAAGTACTGCATAGGTATGATCCGAAGCAGGAAAGTGAATCGCTTGCGGTTAACAATAGAACTGGTATGAAGAAATCCCTTGTATTTAATGAAGTAAGCTTTGGTTATACAGAGGATCGGCCGCTGCTTCATTCGGTCTCATTCCAGGCAGCACCTGGACAAATGACCGCATTTGTAGGGCCGAGCGGAACGGGCAAGACGACGCTCTTCTCGTTGATTGAACGTTTCTACCATCCTGGCGCAGGTGAAATTTTATATGGAGATCAATCGATTGCCAGTTTGTCATTAAAGGAATGGCGCAGTAATATCGCTTATGTTTCTCAGGATAGCCCCATGATGGCAGGAACGATCCGTCATAATTTAACCTATGGATTGGACAGCTGGGATGAGAATAGTATGAAACAAGCGGTGGATCAGGCAAACTTAACAGCATTCGTTGAATCATTGCCGGATGGCTATGAAACTGAAGTTGGTGAAAGAGGTGTAAAGCTCTCTGGTGGACAGCGTCAGCGGCTTGCGATTGCAAGGGCTATATTGCGCAATCCGGATATTTTATTATTGGATGAAGCAACGGCACATTTGGATAGCGATTCGGAACATCATGTTCAGGAAGCGCTCCAAGGGTTAATGGAAGCTAGAACAACGCTAGTTATTGCTCATAGGCTGTCGACAATACGCAGCGCGGATAAGATTATCGTTTTGGAGAAAGGCGAAGTATCTGGTCAGGGCACACATGCGGAGCTTCTTGAAAACCACATCTTATACAGCAAACTCGTTCAGCAGCAGTTTAGTATTGATAATTAAAGACATCTCGTGATGAAATACGATATTCTCCATTAAGTATTCCGAGAATCACTAAACCGCCGCAACCTTTTTGAAAAACCGCCGTCTATCTCTTTGTATCATTTTTTCTATAAAATGGATATAGGCGGTGTGTGATGGAACCTACTCAACGGGATGCTCACGTGAGCAAGAGTTACCTTCTTTTTAAGCTGCTTCTTATTGCAGCAATTTCTTTCGGAGGATTGTCAATGACAGTCACTGAGACAGCCAAAGCGGAGGATGCGCTTGCAGCCATGAAGATTACTGACAGCAAGCAAGCTATTGAACGTGCGAAACAATTGAATCTCTTGCCACAAACGAAAGCTGTCATTACGGCGACCAAGGAAACAAAGCCGGTTGAAGCATGGACCGTTAGCTACAGTGTGGGCAAGAATAATGAAAAAGAGACCATTAAAGAAAGCGGCGCTATTCTATTAGATGCAGCTTCAGGTGAGCTTTTACGCTTCTATGAGAATGTAAATGTTAATAATACAAGTTGCCCCGACCCATGCGAAGTCATTGGTTCAGAAGAAGCTTTATCGGAGGCTTATTCAGAGGCGATTATAACGGCAACCGACTTCTTAGAAAATCATAGTTGGAAAATAAAAGTAGACACCGAATGGAAACGTAACGATTATCCCGGCTCAGAATATTATCATTATAGAAATTACGGATATTCTCCTGTAATCGTATTTAATCGAACACATAATGGCACACGCTACGCAAATGACGTGATATCGTTTGTAATAAACCCATGGGATGGGACAATAAGCAGCTACTATTTTAGCTGGTCAAAAACTAACTTTGTTATGCCTAAGGACATCATAAGTTCGGCTGAAGCAGGCCGCATTTTGTTTGCTGCAATCGAACCGACTCTCCTTGAATCCATAGATCTTCGTGATCCAGAGAAATCTAAGCTTATTTATTCGACTAATGGCGGTTATACATTGAATGCACAGGGTAAATTCTCCGGTGGGCAAGAGCTGCAAACTCCAGCTCCTCCTGCAAACACAAAAGCTAAATATCCTATTAAATATGCTAAGCATCGACTCCTATCCTTATACGAGCTAGAGCTTATTTATTCGGACACCGAGCCCGGCAAGGCTGAACCATTCTATCACTTGAATATCAAAGCAGGAGTTCCTTTATATTATTATGAACCGCACCCATACATTGATGCGAACGATGGAAGCTGGATCAATTTTCTTCACGACCCACTTCCCGTCAAGCTTCCAGCCGCAAGCGACTGGTTAATTGATTTGGCGGCTCCTCCTAAAGAAATAAATTATAAAGCAGCTGTCGTCTGGGACAATGAGCTCGTTGAATTAGAGAATGCCCCTATTATTAGTAATGGAACGACACTCGTCCCATTTCGAGAACTCTTGAAAAAGCTTGGTGCAACTATCGGCTACGATCATGCGAAGCGGAAAGTTACAGCTAGCAAAGGCGATGTCACCATAGAGCTAACCGTTGATTCGAAAACCGCGTATATCAATGGCAAAGCAAATACCCTCATTGAGCCTGCCCGCATAACCAAAGGCAGAACCTATATACCAGCGCGGGTTATACTTGAAGCTTTCGGGGCAAAAGTAGATTGGAACTCCGAATCAAGGCTTGTCATTATAAGGACGGATTCTACGTTGCCGAAGCTAACAGAGCTACAACTAGACCGGTTTCGGCTGCATGCTCAAATGCAATGGGAAGAGAAACATTGGAAATAGTTGAACTTTGTACTCCTAGTAATTCCTCTGCTAATTAGAAAGAAATCAGTCATCAGCTTCAAATGGTGTCAAAGTGGGTATAGTAACTTATGGTTAAAATACCGAGAGGAGCGTGCTTTACATGACACAAATTAAAAAGGTAGCTTTTCTGCTGGCTGATGGCTTTGAAGATTCCGAAATGAAGAACCCCTATGATGAAATGGTGAAAAACGGACATGATGCCGTTATTATTGGTCTGAAAGGCCATGAGGAATTAAAGGGTAAGAATGGGTCAATTAATTATACGACGCATTTGGCTATCGATGAGGCGAATGCGGAGGATTATGCAGCGGTTATTATTCCTGGGGGGAAATCTCCTTCACAATTAATGAATAACGCTGATGTGCAAGCTTTTGTACAGAAAGCTGATCAAGAAGGAATTACGATCTCAGCTATATGCCATGGTCCTCAAATTTTGGAAGCTGCTGGACTGCTCAAGGGTCGTACGTTAACGGCATATCCAGCACTTGCTGTTGATATTCAAGCAGCAGGCGGACATTTTGTAGATAAGGAAGTCGTTGTTGATCTTAATTTGGTAACGTCTCGGACACCTGAGGATGAGCCAGCCTTTATACGAGAAACGTTGGTTAAGCTCGGCGTAAACGCTTGGTAATAAAGGATTTGAATATAACCCCTCATTTATCGGTTCGATGAATGAGGGGTTTAATAGGTGAAGTATCCTAACGGTAGGCTGTGAAAGGAATGTCCAATCGATTCGCGCTTTCCCCTAACGAAAAAGTGGATTTATCAAGTATGAACCCAGCAGATACTACGAGGACGTGCTTATTACTAGAGTACATAGGACAGTGTCCGATAAAGAGGCGAAGCAGAGATTCAAGCATATTAATCATTTCGAATCGTTGCTCACGGATAATCATGTGAAGATCGTCAAGATTTTTCTACATATATCTAAGGAGTTTCAGCTTGAGAAGCTTAAAAGCCGTATAGAGGATCCGAGTAAAAACTGGAAGTTCGATCCTTCTGACTTAGAGAAACGCAAGTCTTGGAAGCTGTATCAGAGCTACTATGAGAAGTTATTTAAAAATTGCAGCACTCATGCTCCATGGTATGTCGTACCGTCCGATCATAGATGGTATCGCAATTATGCGGTTCTCAGTATTGCCGTTAAAGCACTGAGAAGCATGCATTTGAAGGAACCGGAGGCTAATTTAGAGCTGAAGCCATTTTTGGATGTCATAAATAACCTTTAATGAACTAAATTATAGCTGGACATATATTTTAGGTTTGGTAATATTGATCTTAAGGCCTCTGACTCAGAGGCCTATATTTATTAGGAGGAGAATAGCATGAACAAGACCATTGGTTGTCTTTACAGAGTTAGTATTGTTCGTATAGGGGGAGAGGTCTACTATGAACCGTAGTATTGATGCTTCTGCACTAAAAGAGCAATTGGTGCAGCAGATAGTCCTATTAGACGACGAGAAGAGTCGGTTTCTCGACACCTATTTTACTAGACAAGAAAAAGAGCGTTCAGAAATGGACCACTTTCTTTCAACGTATACAAAGTATATTGAGAAGCTGCTCAACGCAACAGACGACGAGCTTCACGCTACTGTACTTATTGGTAGTAGTATTACAGTCAATTATTTAGAGCACCAATTTATAGATACTCTTACTATTGTACTGCCTAATGATGCTGACCCGGATGAGAATCTGATCTCCTTTCTGTCACCGGTTGGGAAACAGATGCTGATGGCATCTAAGGATGTGGTTATATCGGTAAATACCCCTTCGGGGGCGATGCAGGTGCGAATAGAGGAAATTCAACATACTGTGACTTAAGAGAGTTAAATAATAATAAATCCAAGACTAGTCCTTATCATTATGACAGGGGCTAGTTTTTTGTGCTTATTCATGTTTAGAACATGTCCAGTGGTCTAATAATCTACAATGTTTTTAAAAGCAGTGACAGACTTGAAGACAGTCCATATTCAGGATTCCCGGCGATTATCGTTCCAGCGGGATTCAAAGCAAAAGGCTTACCTGTAGGAATCGAATTCCTAGATCACTCTTTCGAGGAAGCAACACTTATCAAGCTTAGCTATGCTTATGAGCAAGGAACGTACAACCGTAAATCGCCTGTTTTAACACAGTAATAGCTGAGTGATTATGCTGAAGAGGCTGTCTAAAGTCAAATGACTTTTGGACAGTCTTTTTTATTGGTTAAGGTAGGAATACTTATCTACATAACCTAATACGCAATATATGTACATACGATAATCTTACGAAAATAAAGGATTAAACACTCTAGCATGAGGGTTATAAAATGTGATTTTGATTGGAGGTTCGTTCTTGCTTTTTCTATCAAATGATCAATATGTGAATAGTTGCAACCATGAGGAGTTGATAAAAAAATTACAATTTATGTGATTCCTCTTTAAAGGAATTTGGAAAAATTATGTCGAATATTTTTAGAATATTGATGATAATTTAGGAGGAAGAGAACCATTACTTTGCTTAAAGCACTATTTTGTCTTCAAATGGTTTAGTTTTCAATTTGAAGAAATTAAGTTGAGTCTTCAAAAAGGAATAACGTTTGTTTAATAAGCATGTTGTAGGCGGGGGGGGGGGGAGGTGCTAATTCTGTTGTATGATTTGATTCAAAAAACTTAAATGTGGGGTTGAATATATGGATAATAATATTCATTTTTTTCGTAAGCCAGCCATAGCTTTTTTATGTTTCATTCTTTTTTCCGCACAAGTAATTTGGCTTTCGCCTTCCACTCTTGCTGCTGGAATAGGCTCAAATACGATTATTTTCAAAACAAATGTCAATCCTAATGCGACTATCGTTACGGATGGAGAAGGAGGGTCAGATAACATAGCAGGCATCTCGATAGAGTTTTCGGCTAAAGATACATCGGTTCCAAGTAAATATTTAAAATTATCCTATGAGGAACCTTATGGTACAGGTGCACTTGGAGCTGGTTACGCTGGAAGTGAATCTCAGAGTATATGGTTTATTAAGAGCAGTGTTCCAACCGAAAATTTCTCGCTGCAGTCTATTCGTTTGGATGATATTGGCGGTGGAGATGTGAAAATAGGAGCATTCAACGACGGTAATCAGGTTGGCGAATGGATTGATTTAACTGTTAATATTCCCCCATCGTCACATACTTTTAATCGTGCTAATGGTTTAACAACGAGTTTTGATAACATCGATGAAGTTCGTATTTTGCCACAAGGAACGGATATGTGGATTGCTGTTAATAACGTTCAAATCAATGATCCGGTTATAGTGCCAGCACCAGCGATTACGGGTAATCCTAGTAACGTAACGATTAGCACAGGTGGCAGCACAAGCTTTTCAGTTTCTGCATCTAATGCAAGCTCGTATCAATGGCAGGTCAATACAGGCTCAGGTTATGTGAATCTCAGCAATTCAGCTTCGTACAGCGGTGTCACAACATCAACGTTGACGATAACGGGTGCAACAGCGGGGATGAACGGATATTTGTACCGTGCAATTGCAACGGGGGTTACGGCTCCTGCGGCAACCTCGAATGGTGCTTCGTTAACGGTTATTGTCCCTGTAACAAACTTTGCAAATACAAGCAAGACAGGCAGCTCCGCGACATTTACATGGAGCGCGGCGAGCGGAGCAACGAGCTTGATGATCGAGCAATCGCCAGCAGGAGCCAATACATGGACAACAGCGACAACCGGAGTGATAGCAACGAATGCGACAAGCGCAATAGTATCCGGCTTGTCTGCAGCAACGGGCTATGACTTCCGTCTCGTAGTAACGGGCGGAGTGAATGCCGGTAACTCGAACGCAGTATCGGTTACTACAAACCCTATAGCACTTACTAGCTTTGCTAATACAAGCAAAACAGGTAACTCCGCGACATTTACATGGAGCGCGGCGAGCGGAGCAACGAGCTTGGTGATCGAGCAATCGCCAGCAGGAGCCAATACATGGACAACAGCGACTACCGGAGCGATAGCAACGAATGCGACAAGCGCAACCGTATCCGACTTGTCTGCAGCAACTGGCTATGATTTCCGTCTCGTAGTAACGGGCGGAGTGAATGCGGGTAACTCCAATGCAGTATCGGTTACTACAAATCCTATAGCACTCACTAGCTTTGCGAATACAAGCAAAACAGGCAACTCCGCGACATTTACATGGAGCGCGGCGAGCGGAGCAACGAGCTTGGTGATCGAGCAGTCGCCAGCAGGAGCCAATACATGGACAACAGCGACTACCGGAGCGATAGCAACGAATGCGACAAGCGCAACCGTATCCGGCTTGTCTGCAGCAACGGGCTATGATTTCCGTCTCGTAGTAACGGGCGGAGCAAATGCGGGTAACTCCAATGCAGTATCAGTTACTACAAATCCTATAGCACTCACTAGCTTTGCAAATACAAGCAAGACAGGCAGCTCCGCGACATTTACATGGAGCGCGGCGAGCGGAGCAACGAGCTTGGTGATCGAGCAATCGCCAGCAGGAGCCAATACATGGACAACAGCGACAACCGGAGTGATAGCAACGAGTGCGACAAGCGCAACCGTATCCGGCTTGTCTGCAGCAACGGGCTATGATTTCCGTCTCGTAGTAACGGGCGGAGCGAATGCTGGTAACTCGAATGCAGTAACGGCTACTACAAATCCCATTGCTCTAACAGATTTTGCGAATACAAGCAAAACAGGCACCTCCGCGACATTTACATGGAGCGCGGCGAGCGGAGCAACGGGCGTGGTAATCGAGCAGTCGCCAACAGGAGCCAATACATGGACAACAGCGACAACCGGAGTGATAGCAACGAGTGCGACAACCGCAACCGTATCCGGTTTGTCTGCAGCAACGGGCTATGACTTCCGTCTCGTAGTAACGGGCGGAGTGAATGCCGGTAACTCGAACGCAGTATCGGTTACTACAAACCCTATAGCACTTACTAGCTTTGCTAATACAAGCAAAACAGGTAACTCCGCGACATTTACATGGAGCGCGGCGAGCGGAGCAACGAGCTTGGTGATCGAGCAATCGCCAGCAGGAGCCAATACATGGACAACAGCGACTACCGGAGCGATAGCAACGAATGCGACAAGCGCAACCGTATCCGACTTGTCTGCAGCAACTGGCTATGATTTCCGTCTCGTAGTAACGGGCGGAGTGAATGCGGGTAACTCCAATGCAGTATCGGTTACTACAAATCCTATAGCACTCACTAGCTTTGCGAATACAAGCAAAACAGGCAACTCCGCGACATTTACATGGAGCGCGGCGAGCGGAGCAACGAGCTTGGTGATCGAGCAGTCGCCAGCAGGAGCCAATACATGGACAACAGCGACTACCGGAGCGATAGCCACGAATGCGACAAGCGCAACCGTATCCGGCTTGTCTGCAGCAACGGGCTATGATTTCCGTCTCGTAGTAACGGGCGGAGCGAATGCTGGTAACTCGAATGAAGTAACAGTTACTACAAATCCTATAGCGCTCACTAGCTTTGCGAATACAAGCAAGACAGGCACCTCCGCGACATTTACTTGGAGCGCGGCGAGCGGAGCCACAGGCGTGGTGATTGAGCAGTCGCCAACAGGAGCCAATACATGGACAACAGCGACTACCGGAGCGATAGCAACGAGTGCGACGACCGCAACAGTATCGGGCTTGTCGGCAGCAACGGGCTATGACTTCCGTCTTGTAGTAACGGGCGGAGCGAATGCGGGCAACTCAAACGCAGTATCGGTTACTACAAATCCTATAGCGCTCACTAACTTTGCGAATACAAGCAAGACAGGCACCTCCGCGACATTTACATGGAGCGCAGCGAGCGGAGCAACGGGCGTGGTAATCGAGCAGTCGCCAACAGGAGCCAATACATGGACAACAGCGACAACCGGAGTGATAGCAACGAGTGCGACAACCGCAACAGTATCGGGCTTGGCGGCAGCAACGAGCTATGATTTCCGTCTCGTAGTAACGGGCGGAGCGAATGCGGGCAACTCAAACGCAGTATCGGTTACTACAAATCCTATAGCGCTCACTAGCTTTGCGAATACAAGCAAAACAGGCACCTCCGTGACATTTACATGGAGCGCGGCGAGCGGAGCCACAGGCGTGGTGATTGAGCAGTCGCCAACAGGAGCCAATACATGGACAACAGCGACTACCGGAGCGATAGCAACGAATGCGACAACCGCAACAGTATCGGGCTTGTCGGCGGCAACGGGCTATGATTTCCGTCTCGTGGTAACGGGTGGAGCGAATGCGGGCAACTCAAACGCAGTATCGGTTACTACGAATCCTATAGCGCTCACTAGCTTTGCAAATACAAGCAAATCGGGCAACTCCGCGACATTTACATGGAGCGCTGCGAGCGGAGCAACGAGCTTATTGATCGAGCAATCGCCAGCAGGAGCCAATACATGGATAACAGCGACAACCGGAGCGATAGCAACGAATGCGACAAGCGCAATAGTATCCGGCTTGTCTGCAGCAACAGGTTATGATTTCCGTCTCGTAGTAACGGGCGGAGCGAATGCGGGCAATTCGAACATAGTTACACTTACAACAAATTTACCAATTGAACCGTCACTACCCTCAACACCGAGTACTTCAGAAACAGGCGTTGATATTATTATTAACGGAAAGGTGGAAAGCACGGGAACCGCTATAACAGCTATTGTAAATGATCAAAAGGTCATAACCATAAAAGTTGATCCTCAAAAGCTTGAAAAAAGGCTAGAGGCAGAAGGTCAGCATGCCATAATCACAATTCCTCTAAAAACTAATTCTGATGTTTTTAACGTTGAGTTTAATGGGCAGATGATTATGAACCTAAAGGATAAGGAAGTAATAATAGTCATTCAAAATGAAAACTTCTCTTATACATTACCTGCATCACAAATTAATATAAAAGAAATTTCTGATCAGTTTGGAAAGACTGTAGCGCTTCAAGATATTAAAATAAAAATTGCGATTGCTGAGCCGCTAGAGGGTACATTAAAGGTAGTTGAGAGCGCAGCGATTAAAGGAAAGTTTTCAATTGTTGCTCCGTCTCTTAATTTTTCAGTTCATGTAGCCTTTGGAGGAAAAACGATTGAATTGTCTAAGTTCGACGCCTATATTGAAAGAACAATTGCCCTTCCAACTGGTGTCGATCCCAATAAAATTACTACTGGCATTGTGGTTGAAGCGGATGGTTCGGTTCGCCATGTTCCGACTAGAGTTGTTGTAATTAAAAACAAGTATTATGCACAAGTGAGGAGCTTAACGAACAGCACTTACAGCATAGTTTGGCATCCGATTGCATTTAAAGATGTTGAACAGCATTGGGCTAAGGAAGCTGTAAACGAAATGGGTTCACGTATGATTATCAGTGGTGACGGTAATGATTTGTACAACCCGGATCAAGATATTACTCGAGCGGAATTTGCAGCTATCATGGTTAGGGGACTAGGGCTCAAGCTGGATCTGGGCTTATCTCCATTCTCTGATGTGAATTCTGCAGATTGGTATAGCAGCTATATTCAAACGGCGAATGAAAATGGTCTAGTCAAAGGGTTTGCAGATGGTACATTCCACCCGACGGACAAGATTACAAGAGAACAAGCAATGGCGATCATTGCGAAAGCCATGAAGACAACAGGTCTCAAAGGTAAGCTTTCATCATCAGCTTCAGAAGGTTCACTGGTTTCATTTTCAGATGTAAGCAGCGTATCAGATTGGGCTAAAGATGCAATCATGGATTGCTTGCAAGCGGGCATTATTACAGGCAGAAGTGAAACAAAGCTGGCACCTAAAGATCATATTACAAGAGCAGAGGTGGCTGCTATTGTCCAAAGGCTCCTTATAAAGTCCGAATTGATCTAGTTTTTGTTCAGAGCTGGAATTTAATGAACTTTATGACACGAGGGAGCCTAAATAGCAATGTCATTAAGTTAAGCTCAAAGACAAGAACGGGAATAAAAATGGAATCCGAAACGGCATGGGAAAAAGCCCTGTGCCGTTTCTTTTTTGGTGCAAGCAAGGAAAAATGCGTACAGCAAACAAAGCGGATCGAAGACCCGCTTAAAAAAGTGTTCATGTGAACGGAATTATGCTACCCTGTAGACGAAGCTAACAGCTGATTTCCAGCGTATTTTGCGCGTATTCTCCTGCCCGGGGCGAATGGGTCGAATCGGCAAAATGTTTTTGCGAATCAGCGCTTCAACATCGGGCGGGGGTTCATCATCCCTTGAGCGCAGGAAATGTCTACAAACGTGAACGGCGACCGTGAAGTTGACTTGGTAGGAGTGCCGTTTATCCATTTGTGAAATGACGACGTGCGAGGTCATCATTTCAGCGAAATTGTACATGATCATTCTTGCGAAAATCTCTTGGATGATGGACGCTTGCTTCTTTGCGTGAAAATTTGTAAGACCGACGGTGTATTTTAAGGCCTGGAAAGAGGTTTCAATGCCCCATCGCATGTGATAAATGGACTTGAGTTCATCGGGCGGGAAATCAGCGGCAGAAAGATTCGTTATGACGGTTTCATAAGCGCCATTAGGCAGGACGAAACGAACAATCCGAAAGGAAATCGGATAAAACAAGTTCTCTTGCCGATCCAAAAAAATCAAATGTAGACGTGGAAGGGACGAACCTGTAAATCTCGGGATGGGCCTTGACCTCTTTGGTTTGTTTTTTTGTGAGTGTCAGATGAACGTCAATATCAAACGCTCCGCCAGAGGGCAAACGCAAGCCCGAAAGAATGCCATTGGAATCCAGATCCTTTACCCGTATGATGTAGTTCCACCCTTTGCGTTCAAGATGCGCGAAATTGTTGTAGCTTTCATAACCCCGATCGGCAATCACAATGGTTTTGCCCTTGATGGGGGAACGGTCAACCATAGCCGCCAGCGCCCTTCCCTCGTTGCACAACCTTCGTGACTGAACAAGGGCATCCACGTAAAGTCTGTTGCACAAGTCATAGGCTGCGTTCAAATGCAAAAGGTTATAGCCTTTCGTGTTCG
Organism: Paenibacillus sp. J31R122; assembly: GCF_056269185.1. Classification (NCBI taxonomy): domain Bacteria; kingdom Bacillati; phylum Bacillota; class Bacilli; order Caryophanales; family Paenibacillaceae; genus Paenibacillus; species Paenibacillus sp. J31R122. The sequence continues at coordinate 38,888 of NZ_JBWDNM010000014.1, read as the reverse complement.
GTTGACTTTGAAAATAGGTGTCCGTGTCCGTAGAATCAGTTGAGATATGCAAATCCGAACCGTCAACGGCAAGTAATCGATACCCTCGGTAGTCCTTGATATCCGTATACGATTGTGTAAATTCGTGAAACAAGAATTCCACAGCAGACGGCATGATTTTATTCCTCTGTTGGACAAAAGCAGAAGTGGTTGCTGTGTTTACGTCATAGCCCTGCGATTCCAAGAGTTCCTTATATAGGCTGTTGCCACCCATTGAGATCAGGAGTTGCATAACCGTTTCAAAGGGCAGCTTTTTCTTTCGGGTAAAATCTTTCTCAGGGTTTTTGACATAAGGTGCTGGTGCGGCTGACATTTCTCGTATGAGGGATGTCAGCGTCTCTTTTAGCGAATTCGCATACTCTTTCATTGGCGTAACCTCCTCATTTTTCAAGGGACTTCGCTACACACTTCCATTTGCTTGTCAAGTCCTATTTTTCTATTTCGTGCAAAAAAAAGAGCGGGCTATCTTTTCGATAAACTGCTCTTGTTCTTGATTTTTGGCCCTGCGCCTTAACTTAATGACATTGACCTCAAGCGGTGTCTTTTTTACGATTAAAGAGAATGTTTTCATAAGATTTTGAGTACACTACATAGTGTACATTATGTACATATTCTTGTAGAATGGAGGTTAGGAGGGATGATTATGCAAACTGTTTTGAATGCAACAGACGTTAGAGCTAATTTTGGTGGATTTATAGATACCATCGTGAGAGAGAAGCCTCAAGCGATTAAAAGGAACAGAGATGTTATCATGGCATTCTCTAAACAACAAATGAAGGAATTGTTGTCCGTATATGAATTGACATTTGAGTATGAACAGGATGAAGATGGCAGATACGTTGGATCAATAGAACAAATAGAGGATATTGTTGCTGATGGTGAGACACTCGAAGAGCTTAGAAGTGAATTGGCACGTCACTTAGTTGAATATGCTGTAGACTATGAGAATAATTATGCACAATATTACAATACACCTAACAGACATAAACATTCCCCTTACGTCTTGCGTGTCTTGTTAGAGGATGATGTTGACTCGGTCGCAAGGATGTTCCATGCCTAGTTGGAGTGATTTAGAAAGCTTTTTAAGACGCGATGGTTGGGTTATGACACGGCAAACTGGCAGAGATAAAATTTATCAAAAGACTCTACCTGATGGAGAAGTATTGCGATCAGCAGTATCGAAAGGTACGGGTGAGATCGGTAAAGGGTTATTTAATAGGATACTAAAACAGCAGTTGCGCGTAGATAAAGCATATTTTAATTCGAGAAAATAGTATTTTGATCACGGGGAGTTCCTAGGGTGACATCAAAACTGTGACTACACCCGTAGAAGCCTGTGTGGCGTGATCTTTGGACAGGGGTTCAAATCCCCTCGCCTCCACCAACCTTACTAAAAACGAACACGATATACTTACTTGGTGGATTTGCAGTAACGAATTGGTTCAACTAATGAAAAGACAGTTAGGCGTTCAAGCTTAACTGTCTTTTCATTTTTGGGACGTATGGAACTACTGTGTTGAATCAATTATAGTATAGGTTGACGGTCCATTGCACATTATCAACTGGGCAGCTGTTTGTGTTGACAGTAATGATCTGCCGGGTTGAGCTAAGCTTTAGCGGGTCTGTAGGTTACCAAGAGTGAACCAACCTTAAGTGTTTTGACGTCCACGAGATGGAATTCCTTCTGCTCATTAAGATTGTCAAACAAATGCTCACCTACGTTGACCACAACCGGGTGCATGACTATCTGATATTCGTCAATAAGATTTGCGTTTGCAAGTGATCGCACGAGCGTTGGACTACCGAAAATAACAATGTCGCCACCGTCACCATTTTTTAGGTCCTTAATTTGCTCTTCTATATTACTGCCGGTCAATTGTTTTGGTGCTTCAAATTCTCCCCATTTTAGCTTGTCGAGCGGGCGGGCGCTTGTTACAACTAGTTTGTGGGCGTTGTTTATCTTATCACCCAGGCTTGAACCTCCATCGTCCCGTTTGGACCCTCGAATAGTCGGCCACTTTCTAGAGAGGTCTTCGTAGGTTCCGCGGCCAAGCAAAATGGTATCAGCTGTCTCGAAAATATTTAATAGAAACTGAGAACCTTCCTCAATGCCAGCGCTATTTCTCCAGACCGCCCAGTTGGTTTTGTCCTCGCTTGGGTCGCCAGTGACAACTCCATTAATAGTACTGTGAATGAATAGAATGATTTTACGCATGAACTATCGTCCTTTCTATCTTTGATAATCGTAATTTTGTTTCTCATTTATTTAGACGAAATTAGATTACGATATTCATCGGTGTATTTGTGCAGGAAGCCCAAATCGGGAAAATAATTTTGTATTAATGAAATTTTGGACGTGGTATATTTGCTTGTCCTTTATCTCAATAATGTGAATACCCCAGGGTACCAAGTAGGAGTCTTCACCGCTTGGCACATACTGTGCGAAAGCAGGATAACCCCCATTCGCCGTAATCGGCAAAAAACGGGATCCCTCACAATGCCAGCGTGTAAGCGCAAAAAACTTGAACAAATCGTCTTTGCCGCGTACCCACATTGCGAAAGGCGGCATTGACAGACGGCCTTCCTCATGAAACAACGCTACCAGCGCATTGATATCAAATTGTTCGAAGGCTTCTACATACCGTGATAGCAGCTCACGATCAGGTTCGACATCCATCATGCTAAACTCGTTAGAATGAAGTTTCGCTCGGTCCATCGTTTCTCTGGCTCTTTGCAGGGCGCTGTTAACCGCTGCCGGCGATATTCCTAAAGTTTCTGCGATCTGTTTGGAGGACCATTCGAATACATCCTTCAAAATAAGAACCGCACGTTGACGGGGGGGTAAGATCTGTAAGAGTGTAATAAAACAGAGTTCAAGGGTATCTTTGCGAATGAAAATATCTTCCGGACTCCCCGAGAAATCAGGGGCAGGCCAAATCCAAGTTGAGTCGGGAAACTTTTCGCGGAGTTCGACGATAGGTACCGCTGGGTCGGATAGGTCAACGGGACGCGTGCGGCGTTTGGCTTGTCTTAGCTTGTCCAGGCATAAGTTTGATGCAATACGATAAACCCATGTTTTGAATGAGGAATCCTGCCTGAATGAATGCCAACTTTGCCAAACACGAATAAAGGTTTCCTGAACAGCATCGTCTGCGTCATCGATGGATCCTAGCATTCTGTAACAGAACGATGTTAACTCAGGCTTTAAGTTCTCAAATAACTGAAGCTCTAATGCTGTTTCGTTCATCTTGGCCTCCTTTTGACGGGCGAAACACCCTTTTCACACACGCCACAGAACCGATCGTCTCCATTTAATAAGCCACTTATTCGTCTTTAATAAAATGAGAAAGCACTACCTGAATAATGGGGGGGGGGAGGGACATCCTCACGCATCTCTGAATATAACGGTAGCTTCGTTTACAGAGTAGCATAACTCGGTTCCCATGAACATTTTTTAAGAGGATATTCCATCCGCTTTGTTTGCTGTACGCTTTTTCCTTGCTTGCACAAAAAAACAAACGGCACAGGGCTTTTTCCCATGCCGTTTCGGATTCCATTTTTCCCGCTGGTGTCTCTGGGCTTAACTTAATGACATTGGCCTAAATAGGGCTCCCTTTATAAACGAGATTTCAGTATTATCTGATTTACTAGAAGTAATTGTGGAGCCTCTATTAAAAGTTTGAAAAACAAAGAATATTACTTATTGTTCTAACAACTCAAGTACTAGCAATGCCTCAGCACCACCTACTTTGGCGTGGCTGATCAAAGGAATGCCGTGAGGACCAAGAGCGTTTTTTAGCCTTGGATTGTCTGCAAGCATAGATTTTACAACTTCAGTTTTTCCTAACATTACAGCAGTAAATAAATCTATGCGAGCTCCATTTTCTAAAAGGAAAAGTGCGATGTCTTTTCTCCCCATGTGCGCAGCTGCACCGAGGGCTGTTTCCCAATCTCCCCCTCCCCAATCCCAAGCTGCATTTAAAAGCCCTGGTTCTTGTTCGAGAAGCTCCTTAACACGTTCCAAGTCACCGTGAGCGTTACCAACAAAATCTTTTATTAACTCAGGTTGAATCGCTTGTTTGTCTTGCATGGATACTCTCCTTTAAATGGTCTTTTATTTTAATAGAGTGGCTGACTCTTGGTGTTCTCTAATCATTGCAATTTCGCGAGGCGTTTCTCCTTTATCGGTTTTAGCTGTTTGGTCGGCTCCTGCCTTTAATAACATTTTTATGATAGATTCTCGACCGAAATAAGCAGCAACGTGGAGAGGGGCGAATCCTACGCGCCATTTCCCCTCACACTTTATGTTTATATCTGCTCCATGATGAATAAGCAGTTTTACAATGTGTTCATGGTTCCCGGCTACAGCCGCATGGATAGCCATATTGTTTAAGTTGCCATCTTTACTTCTAGCATTTATATCTGCACCTTGGCCTAGCAGCACTTTCACTGTTTCTTCGTTACCAAAATGAGAGGCCAAACCTAAAGGAGTAAAGCCATCTGTACTGTAGCTCGCGATCAGCTCCGGTGATTCAGCAAGCAAGTCTTTTACCCTTTGCTTGTTGCCGACAGCGGATGCTTCGAATATGTTTAGTTCGACGCCACTATTTAACAGTAATTCTTTTATCTCTTGTGATTGGTAATAAGCGGCCATCAATATAGCAGTTTCTCCATGAGTGTTTTTTGCGTTAACAAGATTCAAATCTTCTTTTATTAAACCAGCGACCTTTTCAATGTTATTTATTTTCACCGCTTCAATCATTTCATCTCGCAATTGTTGAACATGATCAGAGAGTAATTTGGCTTTTTTAAGCATTTCTTCGGAAGCTTGAATACCCATATTAATAAAATACGAGACCGCTCTTGAACGGTTTGACTCAAGTCCTGAATCAACAAGTAAATCTACTGCCTTTAATGAAATCTCATCTAACCTAATTGAAACAACGATACTTTGCTTTTTGTTCGACATTGCCATCTCCATTTGTCACTTTGTAATTTTTATTACAAAATTAAGATACCATTTTTTTCTTGGGAATTCAACCTAATTATGGATAGTTTAGCTCAATAGCCAAGCCTAGGGGAGCACTAGCGGCGCAACAAAAAAATCCGCATAAGGAGCCCAAAAGGTCCATTGTGCGGATTTCTAGTTGAATGGTTGATTCTTATAAGGTGACTCGGGGAATTGTCACAAAGCTTGTAAACCAGCTTGGTTAAGCAAATTCCATGGTTTATTGTAATGAGGCTGGAAGAAGAAGTCGACATAGCTGAGCTCATCCATCGTCATTCGGTTTTGAATACAAACCGAAAGTGTATTAATCGACTGGGTCAGATCGACCTTAGATAATACTTGCGCTCCTAGGATACGTCCCGTTTCCGCTTCGTAAACAACCTTAAGCGTTACAGGCTCATAAGTTGGCATAAACTCTGGACGGTAATTATCTAAGATTGTGACTTTTTTCACATTCATACCAACTGCAAGAGCAGCCGTTTCTGTCATCCCTGTCGATGCGATGTTATAGTCGTATATTTTGATGCCCGATGTACCCTGTGTACCCAAATATTTTGTAGTTGGCGTTATCAGGTTTTTCGCAACGAGACTTCCCATTCGGACGGCATTTGTAGCTAGAGGGATATAGGCATGTTCGCCTGTCGGATTATAATGGACAGCACAGCTGTCTCCTGCTGCGAAAATATCCGGATCACTCGTACGCATATAATCGTCGACGATGATGGCTCCATTTGGCAGCATATCTACCTTTCCCTTCAGAAGATCTGTGTTCGGACGGAAGCCGATGCACAGGACGACCATATCGGTTTCATATTGTCCGGCAGTCGTTATGACAGTTGTAACCTTACCATGCTCATCACCAGTGAATGACGTTACCGTCTGGTCAAGTGCAAGCTGAACACCCCGTTCTACAAGAGCTTGCTCGGTTAAGTCAGTAAACTCCTTGTCTAAATATTTATAAAGTATTCGATCCATATTATCGATTAATGTAACGTCCTTGCCTAACATTTCAAATGCTTCTACCAGTTCGATACCGATGTATCCTGCACCAATAACAGCAATTCGCTGAGCATTTTTCGCTTTTTCGATAATGGTTTGTGCGTGATTATAGTTTTTGCAGAGGAGGACATTGTCTAGATTGATGCCATCCATCTGTGGAATAATTGGCCACGAGCCTGTTGTTACGACAAGCTTATCATAGCTATGCGTGAATTGTTCGCCAGTAGTTAAGTTCCGTGCTTGCAGCGTCTTGGCCTTCGTATCGACATTCATCACATCATGGCGCATAAGCGTTGTTACACCGAGATCGGCTAGCTGCTTTGGCGATGCATAGAATAATTCCTCGGCGTTTTTAACGACACCTCCTACATGAAGCGCGATTCCACACGAAAGGAAGGAGATATTGTCATTCCGTTCAAAAACAGTCATTTGGGCGTCCGGATATAAGCGAGCTATTCCAGTAATGGCAGCAGTGCCAGCATGCGTACATCCAATAACAGCAATTTTTGTTTTCATCGTATTTCCTCCTTATGATGTAGTGGGGCGAAGCAGTTTGAATTAATATCTCGCCCTACTAGGTGAAATAATTCACAAACATATATTTGCTGTGATTTATTTCACAATGTTGTCTTGCTAGTATCATATTCGTTTCTTCCGAATATGACAATGAACAAGTTGTGACTTTTTTCACAATTAATCTTTCCACATTTAATTCTCTTATTGAGCGATGGGGAGGGATAACGGTAAATGCTTCGTTGGAAATTGAAATGATGATTCGATAAATGTTTCGTCGGAGTAGATTTGGTACTAACAATTGCTGAATTATAAAAGGGTGATACAGAATTTTTGTCCTGTATCACCCTGATTTTATGTTATTCAATCACTATCCTAAATTAATTGTTGGATTGCTTCTGCAACAGTCGTTTCAATTCTTCATCCACACGTGCACTACGTTGCTCTTGCTGCTGCTCGAAGCCTTGTCCACTGGCATATACTCCGTATGAGCTTTTGGCAAGCTCGCGCTCTGCTTCCCATTCCATTACCTTTTGTTCGATACGCTCGAAGCCTTGTATGGCCGAACTCCCATAGGGGGAATAGGAAGGACAATCACTGGATGCTCCTGCTGTCTGCCGTACTCGAGTAATGAGCTCCGTACGTTTTCCCTGCAACCGGACTCTCTCTTCTTTCAATGACTCTACGCGATCCGTAAGGTCAATCGTCGCTTGCTCAGCCATGTGATGAAGTCTCGATGTCTCTTCGGCTTGCTCCAGATAGAGAAGTTTCGCTTCAAGTGCTATACGTGCTTCAGCTTCGCGTCCTTCCACTGCTGCTTGTTCAGCTTTTCCTTCATAATAGGCTGATTGTCCGTGCAATTCACCCAGCTTTGATTGGAGCATACGTGTCTGGACTTGCTGCTGTGCAATAGCACGTTCGACCTTGGAAATTTCCTCGTCCAGATCTCTCAAGTAATGGTTAAGCATCATAACCGGATTTTCAATCTTATCAAGCACCTCATTTGCTGCTGCCTTTGTCATGCTAACTACTCGTTGTAAAATTCCCATATTTCATCTCTCCTTAAATGTTTGTGAAGCAGCACGCTGCTCTGTGTGCATTCGCTTATTTGAATTAGTAGTGATCAACAAATCTAAAGTCGTTACTTGAATCCTTAGGGATAAACAGCGTTGCAATAAAGTAAGCCAATATGACTCCTCCAAAGCTGAAGAGCGCTGCTATGACAACTAGAAGTCTGACAATAGTGGGATCAATGCCTAGCCATTGTCCGAGGCCCCCGCAAAGACCTGTAATTTTGCTATCCGTCGTTGATCGAAACAATTTTTTCATATCCAATCATCCTTTCGTGTTGCTCATCTATGTCTTAATTGTATAGTGTGTTTGTCAGTTTCGTAACGGTCCTTGGACCATTAGCTGTGCTAGCCTTTAGGCGGGGGGCAACTGCGACGGACGACGGGGTTAGAACCCGAATAGTTTTGGTTCCAAGCAGCTTCGTGGATGAGTGGACGATAGTACCCGAAAACATCGGAGCACAGGTGCTAGGCGTGACAAGGTATAAATATTATAATATTGGTTGGTGTACCTGTTCGAAGTTCCTGGTGGAATTTTATGATGAGAAGGATATGGTTGTAAGACAGCATTACAAGGGCTGGTTGACACTTATAAACAGGGATGAAGGGGGATTTCATATAGATGTCGAAGGATAGTAGTGATCTTGTTTCCTCAAAGACGCAACCGGCTAAGTTGCAGCGTTACATAGATTCACCAAGGGAGCAACAACGGCTTTATCGACGCACGTTAGTCATTATTGTTATTTCACAAATTTTCGGAGGAGCGGGTCTTGCGGCAGGGATTACTGTTGGAGCTTTGCTTGCGCAAGATATGCTTGGCACAGAGGGCGTTACAGGCGTTCCGGCTGCCTTGTTTACTTTAGGTTCTGCGGTTGCAGCATTTCTGGTAGGGCGGCTTTCAGAGCGATATGGACGAAGAATAGGTTTAGCGTCAGGATTTCTTGCAGGTGGTATCGGGGCGATAGGAGTTGTAGTTGCAGCAGTTACTGGTCATATTGTGCTTCTTTTTGCTTCATTGTTTATCTATGGTGCCGGTACAGCGACCAACTTGCAAGCACGTTATGCAGGTACCGATATGGCTACTTCTACCAAGCGAGCAACTGCAATCAGCATCGCATTAGTTTCCACTACACTCGGCGCTGTTGCAGGACCCAATTTGGTTAGTGTCATGGGAAGATTTGCCGTTTCTATTGGAGTTCCAGAGCTAGCGGGGCCATTCATTTTGGCAGCTGCGGCATTCATAATTGCTGGTTTGGTGCTGATGGCCTTGCTTCGCCCTGATCCTCTCATCATAGCAAAAGCACTTGCGGCGATACAGAAATCAAATGAAAAAAATCCAGAAGACTCGAACTCCAAAACACTAGCTATTAACAAAAGAGGGGTAGTTGTTGGAGCTACAATCATGGTCTTAACTCAAATCGTTATGGTGGCCATTATGACGATGACACCGATACATATGAGTCATCATGGACATAGCTTAGGTGACGTAGGATTGGTCATTGGTATTCATGTTGGCGCCATGTATCTCCCTTCTCTTATAACGGGTATACTCGTTGACAAAGTAGGAAGAACTGCAATGGCAATTGCTTCAGGTGTCACGCTGCTTGCTGCAGGTATTCTTGCCTCAGCCGCACCTGCTGATTCAATGCCGCTGCTCATCATCGCTCTCGCTTTGCTTGGGTTAGGATGGAACTTTGGTTTGATTAGCGGTACAACGCTCATTGTGGATGCGACGACTCCATCTGCTCGTGCAAGAACACAAGGAACGGTTGATGTTACCATTGCTTTGGCTGGAGCATCGAGTGGTGCGATGGCTGGGATTGTCGTAGCGCATTCAAGCTTTACCGTACTTTCCCTTGCCGGAGGAGTACTTGCGCTTCTGTTTTTACCCGTCTTGTTCTGGTCTCGAAGAACCTCGATTAAATAGCTGGCGGTAATCATGAGTTAACGGCAAATGTCATGATTCATAGCTTTTACTCTGAGCTCTTTCACATTCCATTTGGAATCTGAAAGAGTTTTTTCATCGTATTCTCTCCTTGCTGATGTTTATTTTGTAGACAGCGTTGAATAAAGCTTGTCATGCTTATCAAACTAGTCCGCATAATTGGATAACCATGCTTTGAGGGCTTCTCTGGCGTATCAAAACCATTGTTCCAAGTTTGGTCATACATCGGTAGAAGATCATTCTTTTAATTATCCAATAGCTTTAATTATGTAATTATATATGTTTTTGGAACTGTAACTACCGCTCCAAACGTTAGAAAACGTCTTAAACCCTACAACTTTGAAGCACTACAAATAGCGGGCAGGCTTAAGCGATTCGAAAATCATCACGGCGTTTCTGTGGGCGCTGCTGTTCACGGCCTTCTCCCTCTGGTGCGCGAAGTTGTCGACAGGGCTCCTATTCAAACGCGGATTTCGTTTGCGGACCGGCGGACAGAAGCACGGTGCGGTTGATGTGGATTATAAATGAAAGATAGTAATTGAAGATGATAAAATAAGTTTAATAATCCTTATATAAATTAGTACAAAAGTACTTATTTCTAAACTTTCTCTAAAAAGTATTAAGTTTTACCTTTAATGTATGATATCATTTTTGGGAATTAAACCCTCCTATTCCAGGTGGGTGAAAGTGAAAATATAGAGACGTGGAGGAAATTATTTTGAAAAAGCTGTTTGTTATCGTTCTTACCGTATTTGCCGTCATTGTTACAGGGTGCTCCCAAAACCAAAACGATTCAACCAATGAACCTACTGAAGCTGTCGACACTTCCGCTTCTCCTGAGGCTGCGGCTGACACAAAGGCCTCTCCTTCTCCGGAAACCTCGGCGGAAGAAACTACGACGCCAGAAGGAACAATCGCGCTCAAAGAGCAAAGCGTTATGTCCGGCCATGCTACGATCCGCATTCCTGAACAATTCGTAATCATGTCTGATGACATGAAGCAAATCAAATATCCTTCGGGAAACGCTCCGAAAGAAGTCTTTACGAATGAAGAAGGCAATATTAATGTTGCTTTGAGCGAGACGGGCAGTCCGTTGAAAGAAGAAGAGCTTGAAGAGTTTAAGGATCAGATGGTCGCGACGTATCAACCAATCGCAAAAGAGTGGATAGAGGATGGCATTGCTGACATTAATGGAAAGAAAGCAGGGTATCTCTCTTTTGTAGTTACTGTTGAAGGAGATAACGCTAGTGTTTACAATTATATGGTATTTACCGTCGTTGACGACCAGTTGATCATCGTTAGCTTCAACTGCTTGCAAGAGCAATTGGACGAATGGAAGGCGACAGGCGACGAGATCATCCAATCTTTTAAAATAGCTTAATCAAAATTAAAGGGGCTGTCCCAATAGAGTAACCCAGAGTCGGACAGTCCCATAAAATGTAAAAAAAGAACCTTCAACACTACTATAAAGTGGAGCTGAAGGTTCTTTTTTAATCCTATATTACGTAACAAGTGGGAGCTGGAATTTCCAAAAACGACTTTTGAGACAGTCCCATTTTAAATATTTTCAAGAAGGCAACAGCCCGAATGGTACGATTGTACAAATTCCGCGAAGGACACGGCATCTCGGTTTTCAATCACCCCTGCGTGAAATTAAAAATTTGGTCAAGCCATTGCCAGTCCGCATAATTGGTCAAGTCCCCTCATAGACATGTTATCAGATGGAAAAACATTGTGCAGAGGGGATGATTACATGCGTCGCATCACATGGACCGCGGCAATTTTATTATGTTTTGCATTAGTAATGAGTGCTTGCGGTACGAAGGACGCCGAGTCCGTAGTTAAGGATCTCGACAAGTTTGTAAACAGTATGGAAAGCTATCAAGGAAGCGGGACAATGACGCTGCATACCAGTCAACAGCCGCTCGAGTACAAGGTGGAAGTATCCTATCAGAAGCCGACATTCTATCGCATAAAGTTGACGAACGAAGAGAAGGACATTACGCAAATCGTGCTTCGTAATGACGACGGCGTATTCGTACTAACACCGAAGCTGAATAAAGTATTCCGCTTCCAAAGCGATTGGCCGCAAAATCAAGGACAGGTTTATTTGTATCAAACGCTTGTGCAAAGTATTTTGGTAGATGGATCGCGTCATTTTGCGGTGGATGAGAATGCTTACGTATTTGATGTAATGGCCAACTATAACAATGGATCGCTTGCTCGCCAGAAAATATGGCTTAATAAATCCGATTATAAGCCGGTTCATGTAGAGGTCAGTGACACGAATGCAGCCTTGATGGTGGAAGTGAAGTTCGATTCCTTTGAATTCGGACCTAAATTTGATAAAACCGTATTTGAAACAGAAGCGAATATGAAAGCTCAGCCTTCCGGTACGACAGAAGAACCTACAATGACAACGCCTGAGAAGATCGGAAGCGGTTCTACAACAGGAGATGCTGACAATGAGGTTGATGCTCCTGACGATAACGCAAATGTGAAAAGTGATAAAGCCGAGGGCGGCGCTGCCGTAGACGGCGATGACCAAGCTATTAATGAAGATGAAGAAGATGCCAATGTTGACGAAGATGCAGCAGCGGGTGCTGACGATGAACCTAACGCTTCAATTTCAGTTATGCTGCCATCACACACGCCGGTTGGTGTGAATTATCAAGATTCGATAGACATTGTGTTTGGCGGAAACCCAGGCGTAATGACAAGGTATGCAGGTGATTATAGCTACACGCTCATTCAAACGCAGCCAAATGATCTAGCGGCAACGTTTGTGCCAGGCTATATGGTTGATTTAGGCTTCACAGTAGGTGAGCTTAGCGGCGAAGAGCAGCAGACACTAACTTGGACTTATGAAGGCAATCAATTCCGTTTAACAAGCGCGAACCTTCCAGATTCAGAATTGATTAAAATAGCACAGTCCGTTCAGGGCGAAGCAGGAAAATAATACGATTATAAATTTTTATTTCCAAGACGTACTAGCCAATTCTGGGGTTCATTTCATTGACAGTCTTAGCAGCAACGTATAACATTATTGCTATTGATGTTTGCTGCTCGGATTGTAATGGCTAACCAGATGAGGAGAAGGTGAAAGGCTTGGATTCGTTTTATCGCCCTACTAAGGCTGAATTATCATTGGATGCATTAAAAAATAATTTGCAAGCTTTCCGTAACGTGATTCCGACAGACTGCCGTCTTATGGCTTCGGTTAAAGCAAATGCCTATGGACATGGAGCAGTAGAGATCGCGCGTGAAGCTGAGCGCTTTGGTGTTGATTACTTAGGAGTGGCTTTTCTTGATGAAGCGCTGCAATTGCGGAATGCTGGAATTCGAACTCCTATTCTCGTACTCGGATTTGTACCCGCTGATGCACTCGCGCTAGCTAGAGACCGGAATATTACAATAAGCTTGTTTAGAGAAGATATTATGGAAGCAGCTGGAAAGCTGCCAGTAGACGCGAGCGGCCGAAAGCTTAAGGTGCATGTGAAGCTTGATTCCGGCATGGGACGGCTTGGTGTACTTGGCAAAGAAGCCGCAATATCGTTTATTGAGAAAGCTTTGAAGGTCTCTCAGCTCGAGGTGGAAGGGTTATTCACTCACTATGCAAGGGCTGATGAGGCTGACAAAAGCTATACAAAGCTTCAGTACGACAGATTTCGGGAAGTACTCGAATACGTCGAGCAGCAGGGACTGCCGATTCCAATCATACATGCCGCGAATAGCGCGGCTGGGATTGATACGCCGGAATGGGCGGTCGGCATGCTCCGTCTCGGAATTAGCATGTACGGCTTATATCCGTCAGTTGAAGTTAATCAACAGAGCATTGAGCTAGAGCCGGTGATGACGCTCAAAACCGAAGTAGTTATGGTCAAAACAGCTCCCGCTGACTGGGGCATCAGCTATGGTTCCCGCTATGTAACGAAAGGCGAAGAACGAATCGGAACGCTTCCAATCGGATATGCCGACGGCTTTAGCCGTATGCTTACAGGCAAAGCGCATGGGCTTGTGCGCGGTATTAAATTACCTATTCTCGGTGCCATTTGTATGGACCAATGCATGATTGCTCTTGACGGTGCAGTATTAGGAGGGGAATCGTTGCCGGTAGCTCCAGGTGAAGAGGTTGTATTAATCGGACGCCAGGGAGGCGCGGTCATTACGGTCGACGAGGTTGCACAGCAACTGGGTACCCTCAACTATGAAGTCATTTGCATGCTTGCGGCTCGTGTGCCTCGTGTGTATATAAGTGATGGTCAAATTATAGATGTGTGCAACCCATTAGCATAATTCGGATTAACATGGCAGTTTTTACAACTGACATTTTTTTATGAATGAAGAGGATTTTCGCTAAAGATCACGAATTAATATGTCAGTTGATCTGTGGAAGTTATACATGAAAGCATACAGCATAATTGATATACGATGATCATAGATATGTTGAAGTATAGCGAAGGCAATATATTGTCATAATGTGTATTAAGGTTTTGGAAAAGTTTTGGGGGTGCGAGTTCGGTGGCCAATGTGCAAAATACCAAGAGGATCATGATCAGCCTACCAGATCATTTGCTGGAGGAGGTCGACGGGATTGTCGCCAAGGAAAACTCCAATCGCAGCGAATTTATTAGGCAAGCCATGAAGCTCTATCTTGTGGAGCGCAAAAAACGTCAGATCCGTGAATCCATGCAGCGCGGGTATATGGAGATGGCGAAAATTAACTTGAACATGGCCTCGGAAGCTTTTCAAGCGGAGGAAGAAGCAGACCATATGCTAGGCCGTCTTGTAAGCGGGGTGTAGAGCTTGATTGTAAAACGCGGAGATGTGTTTTTTGCGGATTTATCACCCGTCGTTGGATCAGAGCAGGGCGGTGTACGCCCGGTTCTTGTCATTCAGAATGATATAGGAAATCGATTCAGCCCAACCGTTATTGTGGCTGCCATTACAGCACAAATTCAGAAAGCTAAGCTGCCTACACACGTTGAGATGGATGCGGCTGCACATGGATTTGACCGTGATTCCGTTGTGCTTCTGGAGCAGATACGAACGATTGATAAGCAGCGGTTAACCGATAAAATTACGCATTTGGACGATGAAACTATGCGTAAGGTTGATGATGCTTTGTTAATTAGTGTGGGATTAATTGATTTTTAAATAAAGAAGTGAGCCATGCGGTATGAAGAAGGAGATAACCTTCGTGCTGAATGGCTTCTTTTTTAAGCGTAAGAACTGGATATTTATACATTTAAGAAAATAAAGATAGACAGAATTACAAGTAATTTGCTATTATGTACTCAATTGGTTGTTTTAACTACATATAAGAGCATTATTATGCGAAGAACGCACGCAGTATAGCCATAGGAGGCTGCTGATGTGCGTTCTTTTTTTTGTGCTCTGAGAGGAGAGAAAATGAACAGAAGAAGGAACATATTCATAAGCATACTCGCCGCATTGATGTCGGCATGCCTTGTGTATGGGATGTATCAGCTACAGCGATTACAAATTGAACAGCAGGATACAGTTGCTGTACTCGTGCCAAAACGATTTATCGCAGCAGGGGAGAGACTAAGCCAGAAGGATTTGGAATTCAAGAGAGTACCGCATACCGTATTTGTCCCAGAAATGCTCATTGACGCAGCCTTTGCTGTAGGCAAGGAAACCGTCATACCTATTGGCAAGGGGGAGCCATTGCTCGATTGGAAGGTGGAACGTTATTATTTACAGCCGAAGCGTTCGGAATCAACATTCCAAATTCCAAAGGAGTATATTCGCAGCATTTCGAATGGAATAAGAGCAGGAGATAAGGTTCTGCTGTATGCGTCGGGAGACTCAGCTCCTTCGGAGCGTCTCTTTGAAGAGGCGGTTCGTGTAGCTTCTGTTAAAACATCAGGAAACGTCGAAATTGACAATGTAGAAAATCCAAATTTACTATCTCTGGCTGATGGAAATAAGGAGCAGATGTATGCCTCGCGCCGTGAAGCAAACGGAATGATCGATTACTTGAACTTAAACTTATCGGAGGAACAATGGCTGCAAATTGACAGGTTGTGCAAGAGCGGCAGTTTAAAGCTAGTTGTGGCATACAGCCCAGAATCACTCGACTTGTCGATTGACGAGGAGGTCGATAGACCATGAATAGATCTACTGCACCGCTGGCCGCTTTTATCGGTACAACGCCTAATATTGGTACAACCGCAGCAGCTTTTGCTACAGCTTATCGAATGGCTGAAGCGAGCGGGAAATCGATCGGATATTTATGTCTTAATTTAAAAAGCGCGAAAATACATCGCTATATTGGGGTCGACGAGCCACTGGTTACGTTGGACAAGCTGCGTCCGGAGCTTCGCTCACAGACACTGTCACCAGAGAAGCTGCGCAGGGCTGCTTATTCGGTACCGCAGCAAACGAATTTACAAGTGCTTTTCGGTAACTTGCTTCGGGATCAAGCGGAGTTTTTCACACCGGAGGAAGCGGATCATCTTATTACAGTTGCAGAGCAAGCTTTTGCATTTGTTGTTCTAGATGTAGGTGCGTATTGGGACAATGCGGCAACCATTTGCTCCATTAGAAGAGCGAGCTCACGTATTCTGGTTACTACCTCAGCGCTATCTCATTTTCAAGAGGACGGCAAGCGCTGGATTGGACAAGTATCTCCGCTCTTCGAGGTTGCGGCAAATCAATATGATTCTATTCTATTAAAAGGTCCATGGAGGAGTGGTGGTTATCAAATGAAGCATATATGCAAAGAACTGGGAACAACAGCACTCGGGCAGTTTCAACACAGTCACCCTATATTTAGTCAGTTGGATAGCGGTACGTATGCGGAGTGGCTTAGTACCGACATCGAGGGCAAGAAAGCAATGCGCGAGCCAGCACAGGTTTTGATGCGGCGACACGGAGTACGAAGCATGGCCACCCCCATTCCCATACAGCCTTGGTACCGCAAGCTGCTTACGCATCGGAACGGTACGATATCGTGATGCCAGCCAATAATCGGTTTTCACCTACGGATTTTGCTGCACAGATGCAATCAGAACGCTTATTACTGGATGGCGAGAGTGAATCTTCTTATGGGGAATTAGCAGCGGGTGAGCATTTTAGCCGGTTAGCAGATGATATTAGAACCTATTTAAGCGCGCCGCATGGGCTGACTGAGGTTGAACGAAGGCAATATAACGAGACATTAAATCGAGCCGTATTAGGCTTCAAGCAAGAGAGGGAGCAGGTGCTTGCGGTAATTACGGATCGATTAATTCGTTTGCGTATCCATGGAATTGCAAGCATGCAGCACCCCTATCAGACGCTGGCTGAGGCATTATTTGCTGAAGTAATCGGACTCAATGTATTGGAGCTAGTACTCGCGAATAAGGAAGGTTTAGAGGAGATCCAAGTAGTCGGTACGGCAATTTTCATAGTGAAGGAGGGAGTTGCGGCTTCTTCGCCTTATAAGTTCGACAGCATTAGAGAGGTAGAGCGAGTTCAGCAAAATTTAGTGCTCTATAATAATGACCGTATTAATCCGCGCAAGAGATGGGCAGAAGTCATGCTTCAAGACGGGTCTCGCGTTACGATGACAGGCTTTGGTTTTACGGCTTTGCCTACGTTGACGATACGATTTTATACGGTACACAGCTTTAGCTTAGAGACTTTGTGCAAATCCGCGTACAGAACGATGAATGATCGACTGAAACAGCTGTTGAAGGCGGTGTTAGCCGCAAAATTCAATATCGTCATTATCGGGCCTACCAATTCAGGTAAAACAAATTTAATGAAAGCGATCATCGCTGAGCTGCCTGATGAAGAGCGAATTATAACAATCGAGGGCAGATTTGAGATGATGCTTGGACGTGATTTTCCAAGTAAAAATATTATTGAGTACGAAACGGACGAGGAAGATAGTTATCATCGAGCGGACCAAGCCTTTAAGCTCGCGCTTAGGCAATCGCCCGAGCGAATCATTCATGCTGAAATTCGTGATCTCGACGCTAATATTTATGTTCGGGCCTGTACGCGTGGGCACTCCGGAAGTATGACAACCGTACATGCCAATAGACTGGAGGATGTACCGGAAGCGATAACCGATATGTGTATGTTGGACGGACGAGGAATGAATGCTGAGCGGCTAACGAAACGAATTACTGAGTACGTGACTGAGGTTGGTATTGAAATGCGCAATCTGAATGGACGAAGAGTAGTGAGCCGGATTGGTGAGCTTTACTGGGAGGGAGGGCAGGCACTTGTGCGAGACTGGGTTAAGTTTGATGAGCAATTGAGTGATTGGATCTATCCATCAAAGCCGTCAGCTCGGGCATTAGCCCGAATGCAGATCATTGGTGATGCTTATGAATAAGCTTTCTATCGCAGCGGCCGCGATATTGCTTTCTTGTTTGATTTTTATCGCTTTGTACAATCTATTTGCCGCTTGGTCGAAGGAACAGCATATGAGAAGCAGATTGACTTACGCAGCTAGAACGGGCTGGCGTTATCGGTTTGCGATGCGTTTTAATCGTCAAGAGTGGCTCGTTCGACACTTGTCTGACTTATTAGAGACGCTGCAAATGAAAGCAAAGCCCGGCATGCTTGTGCTGCTATCGTTTCTGCTGTTAATGGCGGGGATCGCATTTGGAGGAATTTTTTTTCAAAGTATGAAAGGGACACTGCTCTTTGGTGGCTTGCTTGGTTCCTTGCCTTACACGCTCTTAAGATCGCTGCTTGTTCAGCGCAGGATGCAGACGCAAATGGATTTCTTGCCTGCAGTAGAGCTGTTCTATCAATGCTACCTCGTTACTGGAGAACGACAGGTTCGAATTGCCCTGCAACGCACGGTAGAGGAACGGAGACTGTTAGGGCCGATGCAAACGGTGTTGGAGCAGTTGTATCGCAACCTGTCAGTACGGGGTGATGATGAGGCAAGCTTGCGGCTGCTCGCCGCTTCCTTGGGACATGTCTGGGCCGATTATTTTGTGAATATTTTGCGAGTCGCGCTTGTGGAAGGAGTAACTATATCAGACAGCTTGAAGGAGCTCATTTCGGATATGCGCAAAGCAAGAAGGGCTAATGAGCAGGAGCGGAATCGACTTCTTGAGATTAGAATCGCTAACTTCTCTCCCTTGTTATTCCTAGCATTGTTTATAGGCATTAACCTTAGATATAACAGGGACAATTCATACCACTATTATATGGTTGATCCTCAAGGAAGAGATATGCTGTTAAATTCGTTGGTTCTTATTTTTGTTTCCTTCCTCATGGGGCTCTGGCTGTCACGCAAAAAAATGTGAAGGAGGATGTTCCTTGCATCAATGGACAGAAATGATAATAGGGTATGCCGTATTGATCGGACAATATGTGTTTGGAGCCATTGCGATTTTCGCCGTTCTACAATTGCTGCCGAGGCGGCCTGCTCGGTGGAAGCATCTTGCTATGCTCAGCTGGCGAACTCGATTAGTGCCGGAAGAATGGCTGCGTTTGCTGCGTATATCAAGGACAAGGCCGTCTTTCGTGGAACGTGAACTGCTACTTGCCGGCTGCGGCATAACAGTGGATGCTGCTTGGTATGTTTTGGTTAGAAGGCTGGCGATGGCAACAGGCATAAGTGTAACGCTGCTCACGGTTGCGCTAAATAAGAGGATAAGTCCGCATATTCCATTATCTATGGTCATGCTGGCATTACTAATTTTCATGTTATTTGTATATATCGATTTAATCTGGCTGCGTTCGATTAGAAAAGCCCGCTCTTTTAGGATGACGAAAGAAATTTTTGTTGTCAGCAGTCAACTGATGTATTTGTCTGATTCATCTCTTCATATTCACGCGAAGCTGATGCGATGCGTACCCTTTACGCGGGCGATGAGGGGAGATATGGAGAAGCTGCTTGCGGAATGGTATCACGATGCAGGAGCTGCGCTGCAGCGATTCAAGCAACGAATCGGCACGGATGAAGCACTTAGCTTTGTCGAGACGATTGATGCGCTACGGCTGCATGAAAGCGAGCAATACTATGAGCTATTGCGTGCAAGGATTGGAGATTATAAAGAAAAGCTTGAGCTGGCTAAAGAAAGTCGCAAGGAATCAACCTCTTACATCTTGTTTACTATCGCGGGTATACCGATTCTATACACCTTTCAAGTATTTATATATCCATGGGTGAGAGAGGGCCAGAAGCTATTTCAGTCGTTGGGACAATAGATAAGTTAATTAATTGAAAGGTGGTGATAGGATGCGTAATATTTTGATGACGGTTATGTTGTTGGTCGTTGTGG
Organism: Paenibacillus sp. J31R122; assembly: GCF_056269185.1. Taxonomy (NCBI): domain Bacteria; kingdom Bacillati; phylum Bacillota; class Bacilli; order Caryophanales; family Paenibacillaceae; genus Paenibacillus; species Paenibacillus sp. J31R122. Next base: position 19,052 of record NZ_JBWDNM010000014.1, on the reverse strand, counting down.
TTGTGTTGTTTAATTCCATTATTGCTAAGGATACGACAGGAACAAGAAGCCAAATCGAATCACAAGGAACGGCAGCTAATACGAAAATAGGTTTATTGCTTCCATAATGAAAAAGGAAGGTTGTTTTAGACATTATTGTAGAGCTTGGGGGTACAGACTGTGAGGGGGATACTTATCTCAATGCTGCTGCTTATAACGGTGCTGCTCCTTTATCAGATGGTTGCTGAGGGTGAAACAGGGATGAAAAACCAGTCGCATCGGGCCGGCGGGGCAGTTAGCGATCACATCCGAGGAATGAGTCCATGAAGCAGATCTTATTATTTGTATTATTTGCCGGTTTGTTATGTTGGATGATGTTCTCTCCTATTTATAAACATGTGGTCATTGTTAGGCAGGCCGTACTGCAGCAGGAGGTCGATTATTTACTCGAAGTCGGTGCCAGCGGGAGCTATGGCTATATCAGTAGTACAATGGTAGAGCAGTCAAGACAGCGAATGTCCCGCTTTGGGATGAAGCCGGAGGACATCATCTTCGAACTATCGACAACAAGCGGTGTAGATGCCTCTAATTCAAGTGCGCCAGTGCTTCGTGGAGCAGGTATCTCACTTATGATGAGCTATCCCTATGAAAATCTGTTTGAAATCGATCGGTTAATCGGTTTATCCCCACCGCTGCCAGGTGATCGCATGCGGGCATATGGAATGAAAATGAGTGAATATGTGCCTTAGGCGCAGGAGGATAACGAGTCGATGTACAAGCTATTATTGTTCGTAGTCATGATGTCGGTATGGATATCCATTCATCTTATGCAGGTGGAGGAGGAGCTTGCTATGCAAACCTTATTCGAAGGCAAACACGCGATTAATCGCGCAGCTCACGCTGCAGCGCAGCAGCTTGATCCAGTGGCTCTTGGCAACGGCGTGCTGCAATTATCACCGGATGCTGCTGCCGAAGCAGCAGCCCGGTATTTGCAAGCTAATTTGTATTTGGATACCAATGGAGCTCCTCTGGCTGGGTCCTTTCTTCGGGAGCCGGTGGAGGTGGTTGTATTCGAGGTTGTGAATGCCGACCGTTCGTTTCCCTACACGTATCGAAATGATACTTACAATTATGAGGTTATTTTAGAACGGCCGGGGGTCATTCTTATTGCGCATATTGTATATCCACGAGCGTTTCAAGTGCTTGAACCGATAGAATGGTATATTAAGGGGGCGGCTGAACTCGTTATAGGTTGACTGGGAATTGGATAATTGGTGTAATAAGAGGAGGGAATTAGTATATAGGAGTTGATAAAGAGATTATGGATATTACAGCAGACATTCCTGAGCAACTAATTGAACAGAGAATAAGACGTTTGCAGGAAATAATGTTAACTGAGCATATTGACGCATTCCTCATTACTCAAAATGTTGATTTATATTATTTGGCTGGTTCCATGCAAACGGGGTACTTATTCATTCCTAGTATCGGAGATGCTACGTTTTATGTTCGCCGCAGCGTTGAACGAGCAAAGCGGGAAACTGCTGTTCGAGTCACGGAGCTTGGTCCGTTTAGAAATTTCCTTCAAACATTGAGTAATGATTATGCCAGCTTATTTCAAAGCGGAGCTAAGCTGCGAATTGCTGCTGATCTTGACGTGCTTCCGGCACAGTCCTATCTAAAGCTTTCTGAGCTGCTTGGTGCTTTAGGCCGTTGCGAGCTTATTGATGGTTCATTACTTATTCGCAAGCAGCGGGCAATTAAGTCGTCTTGGGAAATAAGTCGAATCGAATCAGCTGCGAGAGTCGTTGCTGAAGCATTGGATGAATCGCTGAATATGCTGCGAGAAGGCGTGACGGAGCTGGCTTGGATGGCACGAGTTGAATACGAATTACGTATTCGTGGTCATATCGGCCTAATGCGCATGCGCGGCTACAACCAAGAAATTACGACGGGCATGGTCATTTCAGGTGCGGCTGCTGCTGTCCCCTCCTATTTTGACGGTCCTGCCGGAGGGCTTGGCCTTGGAGCGGCATCACCGCAAAGCGTTAGTAGATCAGTCATACAGAGGAATGAACCGATATTAATCGATATAGGGTGTTGTATAGACGGGTACGTTATTGATCAGACCAGGACGGCTGTTATAGGAGAGCTGTCTCCAACACTATCGAAAGCTTACAAAGTGTCGGAGTCGCTAATTGTTGCGACTGAGCAGCTCATGATGCCTGGCACGCTCTGCTCCACTTTATATAAAAATGCTCTTGCAAGATGTGCCGAAGAAGAGCTATCGGAGCATTTTATGGGCTTTGGCGCGGATCAAGCTAAGTTTCTTGGCCATGGTATCGGTCTGGAAATTGATGAGTGGCCCGTGTTGGCGAAAGGATTTGATATACCGCTAGAACCAGGCATGGTCATTGCAGTCGAGCCGAAATTTACGTTTCCAGGGCAAGGCGTTGTCGGCATAGAGAATAGCTATTTAATTACAGAGCAAGGGGCAAGGGCACTGACTCTGTCAAAGGCAGAGCTTATTGTATTGTCATAGTTAGTAAGGGGAGAAGACAAGATGATTAGGCAGTTAACAAAGCAGCTGCATCGTGATTATATTAAGGTTTATCGAATTAGCGGCCTTATTTCAAATGGGGTATTTCTTGCTCTCATTATCGCTTATTTTATAATTGCGATGGTGCAGGATTGGACACTTTTACCTGGCTGGATAAGTTTATTGGTTTTTGGTTTCTCGTTCGTTTTGTTCACATGGACGATACCGGAAACGAAATACAAAAGATTTCACTATGAGTTGTTTGATGATGAGCTGGAAATACAATCTGGATTAATCTTTATAAGCAATGTGCTAGTTCCAATGGTTCGCGTTCAGCACGTTGAGCTGGAAAGCGGTCCCTTAATGCGCAAATATGATCTGGCTAGCGTGTCAGTCGTAACAGCTGCGACTACACATACAATCAGCGGTCTGAAGCAAGAAGAGGCGCAGAAGCTGAAGCTGAGAATCGGTATACTTGCTAAGGTGGATGATCAGGATGAATGAACGGCGTCAGCTTCATCCTGTATACATTTTATTCGGATTGCTGCATACGATCCAAGGATTTCTTCCTATAATACTAATAGCGCTTGTTAAAGGTGTAGGATGGTCGGAATTGCACTGGTATTGGTTTGCCGGTGCTGGAGCATTGGCAGTAGTTATTGTCACAGGCAATTTTCTGGAATGGAGGCGGTTTGGGTTTTGGTTGGAGGAAGACCGAATCGTCATTCGCAAAGGGTTGCTGTTTAGAGATGAGAAGACTATATACTTCACCCGAATCCATTCTGTTAACGTGGAGCAACCGCTAATACAACGACTGCTAGGAGTAGCACAGGTGAAAATCGAGACTCCTGGAGGCAACAAGAAGGCCGAAGGTATATTGCCGGCGCTTTCGTTGAAGGAGGCTAATAATCTTAGAGTAATACTTAGAGGAAAAGCCGAGACAAAGCTAAGTTTAGATGAATCTCTTCAAATTGAAAGTGATTCTGAGGCTGTCAGGAAACCCGAGCTTAAACATGAGACCAGGTCAGACGCTGCTGCACATTATGCTGCCGAATTACAGTCACATGCTGGAGAAATGAAGTCTTCAATCGTTCAGCGTCAAAAAGACCCCTCATTTCAATTAGATACCGCACAGCTTCTTAAGGCTGCTGCAACCTCCATGAATTTCGGTTTAGTAGTAGCGTTTATCGCTGGTTTGTATTCTATTGCAAATGATTTTATCGAGCAAATGCTTCCCGATCATTTTTATGAATCAGTGGTTGAGGACTCCGTGAGCCTCGCGTCCAGCTATCTTATCGTTATAGTCTTAATCATGATTGGCCTTATGTTTGCATGGCTGCTTTCAATCATATTATACATACTAAAGTACAGTGGTTTTGCAGCAAGTAGGGACGGTAAGCAAATCTCCGTTTCATATGGCTTGCTTGAGAAGAAGACGCATTTGTTCGATCCGAAAAAAGTGCAAGCTGTCATTATTAATGAGGGTTTGCTGCGTCAAATATTCGGTTATGCTCAGATCCAGCTTCAAGTCATCTCCTCGGACAAGAAGGAGCAGCTTATGCTGCATCCCTATTTGAAGCGATCAGATATCCAAACGGTTCTTGATGACTTTGTTCCGCAGCTGAAGCTGCCTTCCAGGGACAGTCTTGTAGGTGCTCCTAAGCGCGCATTGCTTTATTACGTAAGAATCGAGCTGCTGCTTACACTAGCGGCATGTATTTCGGTGATCGCGATTTTTAAAGGCGATGGTTTATGGTCGCTGATGCTGATACCTCTTATCCTATGGTGGAGAAGGAGCTGCTATAAGGCAGCTGGGGTTAAGCTGGAGGACGGTCAACTAGCTCTGCAACGACGAACACTATCTAGAACCACTTATTTAATACGTCGTCCACAGATGGTTACGATGAGGGTGAAACGCTCCGTTGGCCAGCAGCGCAAACAGCTGTTGACGCTATCGGTCCATGCGATGGGCAGTCCGTATGATTATTGCGTTTCTTGTCTGGATGAAGCTGATGTAGAGCCTATTTGGAAATGGTACAGCCGGAGTTGACAATATAATATACATTTCATACTAAAACAAACTGCAGAAGTCCAATATTCTTCTGCAGTTTGTTTATTTTGAGCAATAGAAAAATATTTTTTTAAGAATGAACGAAAGAAGATCGTTAAACGTCAAAGCTATAACAGACAAATTTAAAAGGAGGCATATGCGCTCGTGCATGACGAGTTGAAGCTAATCAAGCAAGCAGTCCGTGGAGATACACGAGCGCTCTCAGAGCTGCTGCGGCATAATTATCCTTTCCTATATCAATATGTATTGAAGGTAACCATGAACAAGAGCCGCGCTGAGGATATTACACAGGAAACGATGTTAAAGGCAATCGAAAAAATAACGACATTTCAAGCAAGGTCTAAATTTTCTACTTGGCTGATTACGATTGCTTCAAGATTAGTAGTTGATCAGCTCAGGAAAAATGAACGAGAGCAGAAATGGCTGCAGGAGGAGCAGGAGCAGTCACTGCGTGCATTGCGTTATGACACGCTGCATCGGATGGATGAATGGCCGGAAGCGCTTCAAGCGTTAGGTCAGCTTACAAGCGATAATCGAATACCGATATTGCTGAAGTATTATTACGGATACTCACAAGAAGAAATATCGACTATGCTCGATATTCCGGTTGGAACAATAAAGTCGAGGCTGCATAACGGGCTTAAGCAGCTGCGGAAGGAGCTAACGAATCTTGAAGAAGCATAAATCCGATGATATCGACCAGCAGTGGTTTGATGAACAGCTTAACGCAGCGGTAAATCAATTTGATGCTGCTCATGCGCCGCTCTTACCGGAGCTGCATAATATCGAACAGCTCGTGCAACTGCACAAAAATGAACTAAAGAGAAAGCTATGGAAAGAGCTGTTGTTATTTTGGCTGATAGCATGCTTCATCTTCGGGTCAATGATGTGGATGCTGGAACGTGACTGGGTATGGTTCGCTATTTTACAGTCAATTATCGCTATAGGCGGGATCGGCTTTGTCAGTATGACGTTTGGTAAGAGGATGGAACGCAAATGGAACAACTAAACACGTTGCCCGTTTGGTTCTGGATACTGCTCGTGTCTGTATTAATTACACAATCAACTTGGCTGTTTATTGATGCGCGCAAGCGAGATAGCATGCCATGGTTTTGGGGGATTTGGGGGCTAATTCAAGTTCCGATGCCGCTTCTCTTTTATTTCATATTTGTTTGGAGCGGGTGGTTTCAGCGGGGTCGACGAGGCCGCAAGGATCATAAAGATCATCAAGATCATCAAGATCGCCAAGATTACTAGTAATAAACATTGAAATGGGGGCGCTCAAATGAATGAGAGTTTTGATGTCTCACAATTGCTGTCTATTATTTTGCCTATTATCATTATTCAGTTCATCTTAATGATAATAGCACTTGTACTTTGCGCCAAAGCGGAGAGAACAAGGGGACCGAAGTGGATGTGGGTTCTTATTATTGTGTTTGGAAATCTGTTTGGTTCCATCGTATTTTTTATAATTGGAAGGACGAATGACTGATGACGAAGCTACTTCAGGTTAGAGGCTTAACCAAAACGTTCGGAACGGTGCAGGCGGTGGCGGGTATTGATTTTGATATCGAGCAAGGTCATTGCGTAGCGCTGCTAGGCCCGAACGGTGCAGGTAAAACAACAACCATTCGAATGATTACAGGACTGCTGAAGCAGACAATGGGGCGGATGGATTTTCACGGCGTAGAGGTAGCGGGAAATCAACGAAGTATAATCGGATATTTGCCGCAATCACCAACGTTCTACAATTGGATGACGGGTTTTGAATATGTGGTTTATGCAGGAAAGCTATGCGGGCTTCAATCGGTTGTCGCGAAGACTCGAGCTAAGGAGCTGCTAGATAGAGTCGGACTCAAAGATGCGGCCAAGAGAAAAATTGGTACGTATTCAGGCGGCATGAAGCAGCGTCTAGGATTGGCGCAGGCACTTGTACATGGGCCGAAGTTGCTCGTTATGGATGAGCCTGTATCCGCGCTTGATCCGCTTGGCAGGCGGGAGGTGCTGGACATTCTTCGTGAGCTTAAGCAAGAAACAACCGTACTATTCTCAACCCATGTACTCCACGATGCGGAAGAGCTTTGTGATGACGTAATCATTATTAGAAATGGGCAAGTAGCTCTCCAAGGTAATATTTCGACTATTCGAAACGAGCATCGAAAGCCGATTATTGAGCTTCAAATAGAAAAGGATAGCCATTCTGAAGGGTGGTTGGCATCTTTTACAGAGCTTATCCGTACAGCAGCACCTAAGTCTAAGTTAACTGCATTATTTACAAGTGTAGAGCAACGGTCAGGAATCAGCCGTTTTACAGTAACCGAGGTAGATGGGGCAAGACAATTTTTACTGGATGAGATAGCAGAGAAACAGGTAAAGATAAGCCGCTTGGAAATGGGCCACTTTTCCTTAGAGGATTTATTTATGAAGGTGGTGAACGAATGAGCAGCCGGGCTACAGAACTTACCGTGAACGATTCATGGCGAAATTTTCATCCTACATCGAGCTTATCTAGATGGTTAGTCATGGTTCAGAAGGAGCTGCTTGAGCAAGCACGCAGCTATAAGCTGCTGTGGGTGCCGCTTGTGTTTATAATATTAGGCATTATGCAGCCGGTGTCTACGCATCTCATGCCACTTATCTTGGAGCAAGCGGGCAGTCTTCCGGAAGGAACCGTTATTGAAATTCCAAAGGCGGAAGCAACAGCAGTACTCGCTCAAACGTTGAGTCAATTTGGGACGATTGGTTTGCTTGTTCTTGCACTAGTGGGTATGGGCGCAGTATCTGGAGAGCGTAATAGCGGCGCGGCATCATTGATTTTAGTTAAACCTATATCTTCTTGGACATTTATTAGCTCAAAGTGGACAGCTATGCTGTTGTTATCCTGGGGCTCCTTATTAGCGGGATACTTAGCCTCCTGGTATTATACCGATATGCTATTTGGAGAAGTGTCTGTTGATAAAATATTCAGCAGCTTTCTTGTATACGGTTTATGGCTAACGATTGTCGTATCTCTTACAGTCATGTTTAGCACCATGCTGCGAAGTCCGGCTGGCGCTGCCTTTTCTGCAATTGGCGGAGCTTTTATTCTATCGATTCTAGCAAGTCTGTTTCCGAAGCAGCTTGGCTGGAGTCCAGGAGCGTTGAGCGGATTTTCCTATCAACTATTAACAAGTGAAGTTACCAATATTAGCAGCTTTATATGGGCAATTGCAGCTGCAATATTATTCATTTTCGCAGCATTGGCAGTATCTGTATGGTTGCTGCTCCGAAGCAAGGCTGTTGATTAGAAATAAATAGCTATGAAAGTCTTCTCTCTCTATTGGACACCGCTACTATTTTTTAGTAGGATAGTAGATGTAAGAATCAGCGGCTAAGAAACAGGAGTTGAAGACGATGCTACAGCTAGGCACAAAGGTCGTCATTGTGGCTGACCAATATGAACAAAACCTTCCCGTAGGGGAATATGGCTATATAATTGCTTACGACCGTAACGCAGACAATGTATTTGATTACGTGCTGCGCGTGCCGAAGGCTAATCGAAACTTCCTTATACCTGACGAGGATGTGGAGCTTGAAGAGGTGCTTATTCAGGATGAGGTTGACCGCGTTGAGCGGGAAGCGCTTATTGATTTTGCATTGGCCACTCATAATGAAGAACTGTTCAAGCGTATCATGAATGGCGATGAAGAAGTGCCAGAGGAGGATACTTCCAGCAAGGAAGCGATCAGTCAGAAGGACTTCATCCGCCAGGTTAATCTAAAGGCTTGGATCTAAGCAATAGGATTTAGAACAGACTATTCAGCAGGTCAGTTAGATGACTGCTCGGATAGTCTTTTTTTATTGAAGAAGTCGTTTATCGTATACATTGATGTTCGCCATATATGTAAGCTATAATAGGAAGAATGATTATTGGTCATACACAAGCGTAAACGGCTGTCGCCGTCCTCTGGCGGTAATAGCTCGTTTCGCAGTGAAATATAGGCATTGGTATAAGTGTGAAACTTATACCTTCCTATATTTAAATAAAGCTGATGAAGTGATTATTGCTTCATATCACTTTTAGGGAGGACGATACACCGATGAGCATAACGCCTAAGGACGTTGATCATGTAGCTAATCTGGCACGGCTAGAGCTTACTGATAAGGAGAAAGAACAGTTTACAGAGCAGCTCAATGCTATTTTAAAATATGCGGAGAAGCTGGATGGACTTGATACCGAAAATGTCGAGCCGACCAGTCATGTGCTGCCGATTACAAATGTGATGCGAGCAGATGAACAGCGCCCGTCACTGCCAATCGAGAAGGTGCTTCTGAATGCGCCTGATGAAGAAGACGGACAAATAAAAGTACCAGCGGTGCTTGAATAATAAGAATGGGTTTTAATTGAAGGGAGGAACTACTGTTGGCACTGTTTGATTTACGCCTGCAGGATGTACATAACAAGCTTAACAACAAGGAGCTTTCTGTTTCCGAGCTAGTTAGCGCATCATATGCAAGAATTGCAGAAACTGAGCCTGCTATTCAGGCTTTTATAACATTGAATGAAGATAACGCACGCCAGCAAGCTTCCGAACTGGACAAACAGTTGCAGGAGGGCGGCGAACGCGGTCTGCTGTTTGGACTACCAGCGGGAATTAAGGATAACATTGTGACTGATGGGCTGCTCACAACTTGCGCCAGCCAATTTCTAAGCAATTATAACCCGATATATGACTCGACTGTAGTTCGTAAATTGAAGGCTGCTCAATCTGTTACTATTGGTAAACTAAATATGGACGAGTTCGCGATGGGCGGTTCGAATGAAAATTCAAGCTACTATCCGACACGCAACCCATGGAATACAGAATATGTACCTGGTGGTTCAAGCGGCGGCTCGGCAGCCTCAGTTGCAGCGGGACAAGTTTACTTCTCGCTTGGCTCCGATACTGGCGGCTCTATACGTCAACCAGCAGCCTACTGTGGAATCGTTGGATTGAAGCCTACATATGGCCTTGTTTCGCGTTTTGGCTTGGTTGCCTTTGCATCTTCCTTGGATCAAATCGGTCCGCTTTCGAAAAATGTTGAAGATTCCGCTTATGTACTTCAAGCGATTGCTGGCTATGATTCAAGCGACTCCACATCAGCAAATGTAGAAATTCCTGATTACACATCAGCTCTTACAGGAGATGTGAAGGGATTGCGTATTGGCGTTCCGAAGGAATATATCGGAGCTGGTGTTGATCCTCGCGTGAAGGAAGCTGTGCTGAAGGCATTGGCAGTCTATGAATCGCTTGGCGCAACATGGGAAGAAGTATCGTTGCCGCATACGGAATATGCGATTGCGACGTACTACTTGCTTGCTTCATCGGAGGCTTCGTCAAATCTTGCTCGTTTCGACGGTGTGCGTTATGGTGTTCGCGCGGACGATCCAGCCAATCTAATTGATTTATACCGCAAATCGCGCAGCCAAGGCTTTGGCGATGAAGTAAAACGCAGAATTATGCTTGGTACGTACGCGCTAAGCTCAGGCTACTACGATGCTTATTACTTGAAAGCGCAGAAAGTACGTACGCTTATCAAGCAGGACTTTGATGACGTATTTAATAAATATGATCTCATTATGGGGCCTACGGCACCAACACCGGCTTTCCGCATTGGAGAGCAGGTTGGAGATCCGCTCACGATGTATATGAATGATATTTGTACGGTACCGGTAAGTTTAGCGGGTATTCCAGCAATAAGCATTCCATGCGGTACAGCTGACGGCTTGCCAATAGGTTTGCAAATTATCGGTAAGGCGTTCGACGAGTCGACGGTGCTGCGCGCCGCTCATGCGTTCGAGCAGAACACCGAACACCATAAGCAACGTCCGCAGCTATAAGCGGTTATATACGTTTACGAAGGGATCGATACGAATGTCTGAACCGAATAAATACGAGACGGTGATCGGACTGGAAGTCCACGTTGAGCTGCATACAAATAGTAAAATATTTTGCGGCTGCTCGACTGCTTTCGGTGCCCCACCGAATACACATACTTGTCCGATATGTCTTGGACACCCCGGCGTTTTGCCGGTATTGAACCGTCAGGCGGTTGAATACGCGATGAAAGCGGCGATGGCTATTAACTGCGAGATCGCGGATATAAGCAAGTTCGACCGTAAAAACTATTTTTACCCGGATTCACCTAAAGCGTACCAAATTTCGCAATTCGATCAACCTATCGGCGAAAATGGTTGGATCGATATTGAAGTGAATGGCGTGACAAAACGTATCGGTATTACTAGGTTGCATCTTGAAGAGGATGCGGGCAAGCTGACGCATGTTGATGGTGGATATGCTTCTCTTGTCGACTTCAACCGTGTCGGCACGCCGCTTATCGAAATCGTATCCGAACCGGATATTCGTACGCCAGAGGAAGCTAAAGCTTATTTGGAGAAAATTAAGGCTATTATGCAATATTGCGATGTTTCTGATGTGAAGATGGAAGAAGGAAGCTTGCGCTGCGATGCGAACATAAGCCTTCGTCCATATGAGCAGAAGGAATTCGGAACCCGTGCGGAGTTGAAAAATATGAACTCCTTCCGCGGTGTTCAGCGCGGTTTGGAATATGAGCAATTCCGTCAGGCTGAAATATTGGATAGCGGTGGAGAGGTCGTTCAAGAGACACGTCGTTTCGATGATGCGCTGGGCAAATCCTTCTCGATGCGCGGCAAGGAAGAAGCGCATGACTATCGTTACTTCCCGGATCCAGACCTCGTTCGCTTAAATATCAGCAACGAATGGAAAGAAAGCATTCGCGCTACAATTCCAGAACTTCCAGACGCGCGCAAAGCGCGTTATACAGCAGATTACAGCCTACCTTCTTACGATGCTGAGGTTATTACATCCTCGAAGAAGCTTGCTGACTTCTTTGAGGAAAGTCTTCATTATACGAAGGATGCCAAAGCGGTATCGAATTGGATTATGGGCGACTTGTTAGGCTACTTGAATGCCAATAGTCTAGAACTAACAGACGTGAAGATCACTGGTCAAGGTCTCGGTGAGATGATAGGATTGTTGGATAAAGGGGTAATCAGTAGTAAGATTGCAAAAACCGTGTTTAAATCGATGATCGAGTCAGGCAAGCTTCCACAGCAGATCGTTGAGGAGCAAGGCCTTGTTCAAATTAGCGATGAAGGCGCAATTCAATCGATTGTAAATCAAATTGTCGAGGCAAATCCGCAATCCGTCGAAGATTACAGAGCAGGTAAAGAAAAGGCGATTGGCTTCCTTGTCGGTCAAATTATGAAAGAAACCAAAGGGAAAGCTAATCCTGCACTTGTTAATAAGCTGCTTTTAGAGCGCTTGAAATAAGTGTCGCTTTATGCAGAAGACGCGGTTCATCGATATGATGAGCCGCGTCTTTTATTACCCGGGGCTGTATAGCTGTATATGCTGCAAGAGCATACAATTATGTTACAATAACCAGTAGAGAAAGGTCGGGATTGAAAGGATGAATTCGTTTGACAATCCATGGTACATCAGTGAACTGCACATCGCGCTTCGACTAGTTCTTGCTTTGTTATTGGGTGGACTTATTGGATTCGAACGAGAGCAGAACAATCACGCAGCAGGCTTACGAACGAACATACTTGTATGTTTAGGCTCTTGCTTGCTTATGCTTCTCTCCATGTATGGCTTCTCAGCATTCGTGGATGAACCTAATGTAAGGGTTGACCCCGCGCGTCTTGCGGCTGCGGTCATTACCGGCATAGGATTTCTAGGTGCAGGTACTATTCTATTTACTGGGAAGTCCATTACGGGTCTAACAACGGCAGCATCTTTGTGGGTTGTTTCCGCAATAGGTCTAGCGGTTGGAGCTGGTTTTTATTTCGCAGCCGGAACAGCGACTGTGATGGTGCTGATTACCTTATGGGCATTCAATAAGCTGGAGAAACGTTATATTAGCACGAAAAAAGATCATCTTTTAAAAATAAAGGCCTATGATTTAACGCAAACCTTACTCAAAATAAACGCTTTAATGTTGGAGAAAAAGGTTGGCATCAAAAAAATGGTGTTGGAGGAGGCAGATGATGAGGGAGATGGAAAACAGATCATTCTTCATTTATATGTAACACTGCCGAAATCCAATGCTTTGCTCTTGTTATTAGAACAAATCAAGCATTTGGAGGGCGTACGTTGGGTAAGCTCGGAATAAAACGGAGAAAAAGCAGACTACTTGTCGTGTTATTTGCCTTTTTAATGCCGGGCACCGGGCATATCTATACGGAACAGTATCCAAAGGGCTTACTGTTGATGGCGGCATATTTACTAGATATTACTGCGATGGTGCGTCTAGCGGATTCAGACGGCGGCAGGCATTTGCTGCTAATCGTTTATCTTGGGATATTGCTGCCCGTTTTTTATTTCATCAGCGTATTTGATTCACTTCAAGGTTTGGAACGAGACGATGCTAAGCCATCTATTCTTGGGGTTAGGCATGGAATCTTATTGTTATCAGCTGGAATAGCTATGCTTATACTAGTAAAGCCGCCAGATGCCATTTTAACGTGGATGAATGAATTGGCAGAGCTTTGTGTAGGCCCATTACTAATGATAGCTGCCATAATATTGCTGCTTCACTCTCGGAAAGGGTCGTGGTCAATGTTTAAGCTAGGACGATTTACTGCTGCGGCACTCATCCTTACAGTCGGCGTGTTACTGTTGTGGGATCAGATTAAAGGTCGTAACGATATTGCGCTGCTCGGGCAATGGTGGCCAGTCCTATTTATATTGTTAGGAATTGAAACGATTTTGTACGGTATCAAATTCCGGCAAAATGAGAAGAGACTTCGTCTTGATGTCGCAGGCGGCATCATAGCTGTCATTATTGCAGTAACCGCATATACTGTTACCCAGTATGCAGATGTTCCGTTTCGATGGCTTGATCAATTTAATGTAGATTTGAGCGGGACGTCGGAGTTTGGAGAAGAGAAAGGATTTCGTTACGACAAAGCGGTCGTTAAGCTTCCATTGGAAGAGAGCGTATCCCTCATTCGTATTGTAAATCCAAATGGTGATGTGAAGGTCCAATCAGCCGATGTTCAGGAGATAGAACTTCAAACAGCAGTTTGGGTTGATTTAACGGATAAAGAGGAAGCTGATTCTGTTGCTGAGCAATCTATGGTAAAGGTAATACCCGGATTAGAAGTAACGCTTGAAGCAAAGGGAGAGGCTTACGGTGCAAATGGCAGTAGGAAGCCTAAAATGAACATGATAGTAACGATTCCGCTTTCAATGTCTGATCAAGTGCAGGTCGATGAGGAACCTATTGAAACAACGGCGCCGCCTCTTGACGATGAGCTTGCAGCTGATTTGCCGACGTCTGTGGCACTACTGGATGAGCAGGTTGATACCGTGCTGCCTATAGAGACAGCGGATGAGGTACAGACGGATATACCTGACATCACTAATGAAGCAGATCGTGAACCTATACCAGCTGTTAAAATGAAGGTTGAGTCAGGCAATGGTTCAATTGAGGTTGCTGGTTTGACATTACCAGGCGGATTGGAGATTCGTAGTAACAGCGGTCTCATAACCGTTCGGAATATAAGTGGTCCAATTAACATTAAAGGCAATAACGGAGCTATAAATGTGCAATTCATTAGTGGTGACAGCAGCCTAGATACGAAGAACGGCACAATTAATGCTTCAGACATTGGAGGTAAGTTATATGCGAATACGTTAAACGGCAGCTTGGAATTAAAGGAAATCGGGGGAAGTATCGAAGCCGAAACGAAAAATGGTAAAATCAAAATTGACGGTGCGGCAGCCTCGGTTAAAGCTGATACTTTAAACGGAAATATAGAGCTAAATAGCAGCAAAGTCGGAGGAGATTGGGATTTAGACAGCACAATAGGAGAAATCAAGCTTTCAATTCCAGAAGAAGGCAGTTACAGTATTTATGGATCGGTAACATTCGGTATTATTACGACCGATCTGCCTCTCGAGGTTAGCAAGAAAACAATAAGAGGCACGATGGGTGAAGGTATTTACCGCATTCAAATTAATGCAACGAATAGCATAACAATCAACAGTTATAGGTCTTTATGAACTACGCTTTCATTGACAAAATCTTAAATAAGAACGTACAATAGTTGTAATTACATTGAAAGGCGTGAGGGGAATGGGAGCCAGCGTTAATTTGGCGTTAGAACAACTGAAGATGAATGGCGTCCGTATGACCCCGCAACGACACGCCATACTAAGTTACTTAATGGACTCGATGTCGCATCCGACAGCAGATGAAATATATAAAGCGCTCTCTCCAATTTATCCAAGTATTAGCGTAGCTACTATATATAATAATTTGCGATTATTTGTTGAAGCTGGCTTAGTTCGTGAGCTAACCTATGGCGATGACTCAAGTCGTTTTGATTCAGATTTATCTGATCATTATCATGCAATTTGCAAAAAATGCGGGCAAATCGTTGATTTCGAATATCCTCCATTGCTTGAAGTGGAAAAAACAGCATCCCGTGTGACAGGGTTTGTAGTTGAAGGTCACCGTATGGAGATATATGGATTATGTTCGACGTGCAACGTAACAACGAAGTAAATATTTAAGCGACGGATGAACGTGCTGGGAGGCGGTAATACGCTAAACTGCACGTTTTTTATTAAAATAGAACAATTTATAAGATTTCATTTATAAATGTGCTTATGTATCTCCGCGAAACAACTGCTTTTGTCACGAGGACGGAGACAGCCATTAACGCCTGGATATATTCAGATTGATACGCTTATTTAACAGGAGAGTGATGACTTGGAAACGATGTACAGCCGAGCACCGCGCCAGAAACGCAACCGGGGTGTTAGGGGTGTTGTGTTCTTATTTATTTTAGCAGCAATAGTCACGGTTGTTGGCTATGTTTATTACATGAATTACATCCCGAATGATTCAAATGTTGAACCGAATTATAAGGCTGAAATACCGATTATGCTCCATGGAGTTGAAGCTGATCTAGGGGCTATCATAGAAAATAATGAAGTAAAGCTGCCGTTAACAGTGCTTACTAAAGTTCTAGGTGAGGACAAGCCTATTCGATATGAGAAGGAGTCCGGATCGATTATTATTACAACCGCGAATAAAGTGCTTCATTTGAAGACGGACTCACTAACAGCAACTATCAACCAGAAGCCATATGATTTGACTGTAGCTGCCGAGTTATCGAACGATACCGTTTATATTCCTGCAGAGCCGCTTGAACAATTATACGGCTTAAAGGTTGAATATGTAGAAGGAAGCGGGATTGTTACACTGCTGCATGCAGGAGATACAATTCAACTTGCTGAGGCGATTCACGAGAAGGGTACTGCCATACGAACGGAGCCTACAATTCGCGCGCCATATATAGAGAAGCTTCCGCAAAAGGATGTCATTCGGATATGGGAAGATCAAGATGGATGGTTACTTGTGCAAAGCGCGAATGGACATGTTGGATATGTGAAAAAGACCAATGTAAAACTTACTGCCATTGAGCAAATACCTGAACCAGTCCGTGAGCCTGCGTTTACCGCTTGGAAAATATTAGGAAGTAAAATCAATTTAACTTGGGAAGCCGTTTATCAAAAAAATCCGGATACGTCCAAAATTGGTCTAATGCAGGGCGTTAATGTAGTTAGTCCTACATGGTTTGAGCTTGCTGACGATAAAGGAACGATAAAAGGAAATGCAAATGCTGCCTATGTAAAATGGGCTCATCAGCAGGGCATGCAAGTTTGGGCGCTTTTCAATAATGATTTTGAACCAGATAGAACAACGAAGGCGTTAGCGACTGTTGAGACACGTTTTTCTATGATCCAGCAGCTGCTTGCATTTGCGGAAATATACGATTTACAGGGTATCAACATTGACTTCGAAAATGTGCACACGTCAGACAAAGAGAATTTTGTGCAGTTTATACGTGAATTAACACCATTGCTGCATGAGCAAGGTCTTGTCGTATCGGTAGATGTAACGCCAAAGTCAGCAAGTGAAATGTGGTCATTATTTTTGGATAGGGCTGCATTAGGCAGTATTGTTGACTATATGATGCTGATGGCCTATGACGAGCATTGGGCTTCTAGTCCAAAGTCAGGGTCTGTTGCTTCTCTGCCATGGGTAGAGAAGTCGATTACACGAATTCTAGAGGAAGATAAAGTACCTGCAAATAAGCTATTGCTTAGTATGCCTCTGTATACGCGGATATGGACCGAGAAGAAAGGTGATGACGGAAAAGTTGCTGTTTCTTCTAAAGCGGTAGGTATGGATCGGGTGAAGGAGATTATTGCTGCTAAGAAGCTGAAGCCAGTGTTTGATGAAGCGGCAGGTCAGAACTATGTTGAATATACAGAGGGCGGAGCGCTGCAACGGATATGGATTGAGGATGATCTATCTATGCAAGCTCGTGTAGCACTTGCACGCAAGTACGATTTGGCAGGTGTAGCTACCTGGCAGCGTGCATTCCAAACAGCCTCTATTTGGAAGACTATTGATGAAGCAATACAGAAACGGCCATAATTTCATTCCTTTTTCTCATGATATAAAAAGACAGCCCCTTTCATTCAATCGAATGTGAATGGGAGCTGTCTTTTTTTATGTAGGATGAAATAATGTGTTTAACGATAGTTCTGAATATAAAGAGGAGGTGCATCAATCTTTTATGATGCACCTCTTCTTTATATGTTTTTAGGATTGTTCAGATGGGCTATGTGTAGCCTGTGAGGGGTCTAGCGTGAGTAATGTTTTGCAATACATGCAGCGATCGGTTTTGCCGAGCATTTTAGTTGGACGGTTGCATTCAGGGCATTCGAGCATCGTGGCACTTGTCGACATCATGCCTGCCCAGAAGTATACAGCGACACTGATGAGTAATGAGATCATTCCAATAACCATGAAGATGGCAGCGATAATTTTACCGGCCTGTCCAAAAAATACGATGCCGGCCGTGCCGAGTATCATGACACCCATACCTACTAGAGTGAAAATAAGCCCCCATAGACGGAATTCATTAATTTTAGCTGTTTTAAAAAAGATTTTGTTCATGCGTTCAAACCCTTCCCCTGACAATTGACTTATAAATGAAACTCTTTTTCTACGAGTGAAAGCAGGAAATTGCGTTCTCCTTGTCGAAAAAGGATTAAGTCTGTAGATTATCATTATAGCCTAATAAAAAACGATTAGCTATATGGAGGAACTCGTGGAACCTATAAAAAAATACTTCGTTGACAGCTATCGGTCACAACCAGATGTAGTTGGAATAGCTGTAATTGAAAATCCATATTCTTATAACCCTTTGATTGATGGTTTAGATTTACTAGTCCTTGTTATAGTAGAGAAGGATCGTCCTTATAATGAAATGGAACATGTACAATTCGATGGCAAGCGTGTTCTTATTCGGATGATTGATCCAAATAGCTTGGATGCATGGGTATCTGGTGGTGAAAATCGCAATATTATTGCGTGGCTGGTAAATGGAGAGATTTTGTTGGATCGAGACAACTATCTAAGCAATGTGCGTGACCGCTTGCTGATTTTCCCGGATCTCATGCGGAAGCAAAAACAGTTCACCGAGTTTACTGGTTTCTTGAGAACTTATTTGCTAGCAAAGCAGGATTTGCTTGATGGGAATTTATTAGATGCCTACAGCCATGTTCTAACAGCACTCCATCATTGGGCGCATATTGTACTAATAGAAGAAGGACGTCATCCGGAACTGACAGTATGGAAACAATTGCGGAGGGTTCATCCAGGTATATATAAACTTTATGAAGAGCTGACCGTTAGTCCGGAAACATTAAAGCAGCGTGTGGAGCTTGTCATGCTAGGATGCGAGTTCTCAGTGATGACTAAGATGAAGGATTGCTGTTCTATCCTCTTTGATATTTTAAAAACCCGTGAGGAGCCATGGAGTATCGCAGAGCTGCAGAATCATTCTTCCATTGAAGTATTGCATATTGATCTGTCGTTAGTTCTTCAGAAGCTGGTGATGCGCGCGTATATCCGAGAAGTGGCAGTCATGAAGGAAACTGAGGAGCTCGGTTCATTAGAGCTTCGTTATATGATGGCTAACTAATAATATGTTGGTGTTAATATATAAGTAGAAGCGCTCAGACTACATTCACATTGAATGGAAATTGAGCGCTTCTTAAATTATATAAAGGAATTTAAAAAAGATTCTTGACTTAAGATGTTGCACCGTGATATATTAGTTCTCGCCGCTTTTGCAGGACACATAATTAACTGAAACGACAAACTGAAAAAAATGTCGAATCACGAAAAAAAGTACTTGCATTTAAATAGGCGAGTGTGGTATATTATAAAAGTCGCCGATGAGACAAACGACGACAAACGAAAGAAAAGATTGCTCTTTGAAAACTGAACAACGAGTATTAAACTGCCCTAACGATCCTAACGGATCATTAGAAAAAGCGATAAAAAGTAATGAGCAAGTCAAACACC
>NZ_JBWDNM010000015.1:0-191437 GCF_056269185.1 Paenibacillus sp. J31R122 | reverse complement strand
GCCACCGGGCCCCATGCCACCGGGCCCCATGCCACCGGGCCCCATGCCACCGGGCCCCATGCCACCGGGCCCCATGCCACCGGGCCCCATGCCACCGGGCCCCATGCCACCCAGCCCACCGAGTCCGCCTGGTGGCGAAGGGAATATCATACGCGGACCGCCGCAGCCGCAGTCTCTGCTGGCTTGTGCCGGTTGCTGCTGGTTGGTAACAAATTGTTGTTCGTTAGTATAGCCATAAGTATAGTCCATGCGCGCACTCAGTCTCCCTCACGAAACAATATAGGCTTTTTCCTCATTTATCCTATGCGGTATTTGCCTATCCCGTGTTTGGTTGGAGTATGAAATTTACTTCGAATGGGGGTGCTGATATGTATTACGACTACTCTATAGAAGTGTGTTTGAGACCATAAGCACGATTTTTGAGCTTACAGGTACTGTAGGAGGTACGATCAAGAGGGTTAAGCTCGATTTTCGAGCTTACAGAGCTGAATTGGCTTGGTTTCAAGCGTGAGAGGAGTCCATAAGCACGATTTTTGAGCTTAAAGTCACTTTGGGAGGTTCGATCAAGAGGGTTAAGCTCGATTTTCGAGCTTACAGAGCTGAATTGGCTTGGTTTCAAGCGTGAGGAGGAGTCTGTAAGCACGATTTTTGAGCTTACAGGTACTGTAGGAGGTTCGATCAAGAGGGTTAAGCTCGATTTTCGAGCTTACAGTTTTCACATAGCTCCGTTTCACTTCAAGCATGTATACAATGACTCAACTAACCAACCAGCATGTCATACAAAACAAAAAAAAAGCGGCGCCGCCTCATAGGAGAGGACGGCGCCGCTTAGGTGAGAAAGTATTATTTTACAGCTGCTTCGTAACGTTTGCCAACTTCATCCCAGTTAACTACGTTCCAGAAAGCTGCAATGTAGTCAGGGCGTTTGTTTTGGTAGTTTAGGTAGTAGGCATGCTCCCAAACATCAAGACCTAGGATTGGCGTTTCGCCTTCCATGATCGGGCTGTCTTGGTTAGGCAAGCTGTATACTTTCAATTTGCCGTTTGCAACTGCTAGGAAAGCCCAGCCGCTGCCGAAACGTGTAGCTGCCGCTTTAGCGAAATCAGCTTTGAAAGCATCAAAGCCGCCAAGCTCGCTTTCAATTGCTGCTGCAAGAGCGCCTGTAGGAGCTCCGCCAGCGTTTGGTGCGATTGTTTCCCAGAACAAGCTGTGGTTAGCATGTCCGCCGCCGTTGTTGCGAACAGCAGTGCGGATTGCTTCTGGAACGCTTGCAAGGTCAGCAATCAATTCATCAATTGATTTGCTTTGCAGTTCAGGAGCGGACTCCAGAGCAGCGTTAAGGTTTGTCACGTATGCGTTATGGTGACGACCATGGTGAATTTCCATCGTAGTCGCATCGATATGCGGCTCAAGTGCGTTGTGCGCGTAAGGCAATGCAGGTAGTTGGTGTGCCATTAATAAAACCTCCTAAATAATATGTAATTATTCATAACCATTATCCCTCATCGCCAAACATAAATCAACATTATTGTTTCAAAAGTCTAATTGCAAACTATCTCGCTTGACCAGCAATAGGGTATCACAGAAACTAAGATATTATACGAAATTCACATCGAATTATCATAAATTTAACATAAAAAGAGATTAAATGAATGGAAGCGCTTAATATAAAGCGCTGTCAAGAGTAAAACGACGATTTCTTTGATTTTTTTACGGAATATTAAAGATTTTAGCAGGATTTCGTTTAAATTTGTCGTAATATAAACTAGATGCAGCACATGACATGGTATAGAAGGTGTAATTTAATGAATGTTCGTTCCTTCCAGTTATCCGACTACAGACCAATTACAGCACTACTTGAAGATGTACTTTCAGAAGAGTGCTACGAACAAACGATGGAGGCATTTGCCCGTCAATTGTCATGGGATAGTGATTTAGTTCTAGTTGCTGTCGAACATTCAGAGATCGTGGGCATGATTATCGGGACGATTGATAATAACACAGGTTATTATTATCGTATTGCCGTATCTCCTCTTCATCAACGGAAAGGAATCGGCAAATCGCTGGTTCAAGGATTGCGTCAGCGCTTCGAGCAACGTCGTGTTACAAAGATATTAATTACCGCGGACGAGCACAATGAACCTGTTTTACCGCTGTATGAGTCGATGGGATATGTTGCTAACGACTTTTTCAGATCTTTTCAGAAACTAAGCATTGTAGCGGGTTAACGCGAAATTTACTGCATTATTTTTTATGCGCAGGGCATATCTGCATCGCCATTGCTTTTGGCGGTGAGATATGCTTTTCTTAAATTATAAGGGGTTATAAGTGTAAACTTATAACCCCTTATAATTCACCGCGAAACGAGCTTTGCCGCCAAGTATGACGACAGCCGTTTACGCTTGTTACTATACACATGTTTGGAGAGAACAGGATGGAACGATATCAGCACTGTGTTATCAAAAGCTTTAAGCATGACGGTCACATTCACCGTACTTGGCAGCAGAATTGGCTGATTCCAACTGAACTTCTGGTTGCTGAGCATAGAGCTGAGTCGATGACAGTCCTAATTAACCGCCGAACTCCTATACAAGAATATGACGGTAAAATATGGATTAGCAGAGTACCGGCAGTCTCTTTTTTTATACCAGGCCAATGGTTTAATGTGGTCGCTTTGCTTGAGGAGGGCGGCATTCGTTATTACTGTAACCTTGCTTCGCCGCCTTATTTGCAGGGAGACGTGTTAACTTATATCGATTATGATTTGGATGTCATTCGAACAGCGGCTGGAGAACATTTCGTTGTTGACCAGGATGAATATGACATGCATAAAGCGACGTACCATTATCCGAAATTGGTCGATGACAAGGTGCACGAAGCTTTAGACGGGCTTTTGCAGCGAATCGATCGCGGAGAATCGCCTTTTCAAGATAGATACGTGAATTTATATTATGAGAATTGGCTAAATACATTCGGTGAGGTGGATGAATAAGTATGCCATCTAAACATTCATTCGAGTGGCGCTCAGAGCTGGTAGAATGGTTGAAAACACTTATTGCCGCTTTTGGAATCGTAATGATTGTACATTTTTTTGTTTTTAATCTATCTACGGTGAAAGGTCATTCTATGGAGCCAACCTTGACGGAGAAGGAATGGCTGTTCGTTAATAAATTTGTTTATTTGATCGGTGACCCTAAAATAGGGGATGTCGTCATTTTGAAAGAGCCGAAGAACGGTGATACTGATGAGAAGCTGCTTGTCAAAAGAATAGTCGGAGTAGGCGGTGATCGGATCGAAATTCATAATCAGCATCTGTATCGAAATGGTCAGCTAGTGGACGAGCCCTATACCGATACATTAATAGAGGATATGAATTATGGACCAGTTGTTGTTGATGAAGGGCATTATTTTGTAATGGGTGATAATCGTCATGCTCACGCAAGTCTGGACAGCCGAAAATTCAACGCGGTTCCAGAACAATTAATTCGCGGTCGAGCGGATTATATTTTGTGGCCTTACAAGCAAATAAGATCGTTGTAGCAATTAGGAGGTCGACAATGAAGGATATGTGTAAGGTTGTGAATGTGAAAATTAAGAGGAAAAGTAATAAGGAATGGAGTAATCGCTGCAATGAACTGGCTTGTAATGCGATTAATCGGAGATAGCTTATGGCTAACCGGTGGACAAAGCTGAAGGAAGAGCTGCAAGGTGCCGCGCAAAGTCTTGGTATTGATAAAATAGGATTTGCTTCTGCGGATATGTTCGTATCCTTAAAGCAGGTCTTGCTTCGTCATAGAGAGCTAGGCTATGAATCGGGCTTCGAGGAGCCGGACCTTGAGAAACGGACGAATCCTGCTCTATTATTTCATGAGCCTCAATCCATTATCGCCATAGCAATCGCATATCCTTCTAAGCTTACGAATCCTCCAAAGTCGGAGCCAGGCGCAAGACGGGGAATTTTGTCACGCTCCGCGTGGGGCGATGATTATCACACGGTGCTGCGTGATCGGCTCGCCAAGCTGGAAGCATGGCTGCGTGAGCGTTACCCGGATCTGCGAGCGGAAAGTATGGTCGATACAGGAGCGTTATCAGATCGTGCAGTCGCGGAGCGTGCCGGTATTGGCTGGAGTGCCAAAAACTGCTCTATTATTTCTCCCGAGTTAGGCTCATGGATGTATCTCGGTGAAATGATTACGAATATACCTTTTGAGCCGGATGAGCCTATTACGGAAGGCTGCGGCTCCTGTACAAAGTGTATTGATGCTTGTCCGACAGATGCGCTTGTTGGTCCAGGACAGCTTAATTCTAGCCGCTGCATTTCCTTTGTCACACAGACGAAGGGAATGCTTTCGGATGAGTTCATGCGAAAAATTGGCAATCGTCTCTATGGCTGTGATACGTGTCAGACTGTATGTCCGATCAATCGCGGAAAAAATTGGACGCATCAGCCTGAGCTGCAGCCAGATCCAGAGCTGGTTAAGCCGCTGCTTGTACCCTTGCTAACGATGGGCAACCGAGAGTTTAAAGAAAAGTATGGACGCACCTCCTCCGCTTGGCGTGGCAAAAAGCCGATTCAGCGCAATGCTGTCATTGGTCTTGGCAACTTTAAGGATGCCAGCGCTGTGCCGGATCTCGTGCAAGTATTGGAGCAGGATACTAGGCCCGTGCTCCGTGGAACGGCAGCGTGGGCGCTTGCGCGTATTGGCGGTGAGCAAGCTAAGGCGGCGTTGATGACTGCTTCCTCAAAAGAGAGTGATGAGGAAGTATTGGCAGCAATCGATAATGCGCTTGCGCAATTCGGCAGCAGCACGGTAGAAGCGCTGGAATAGAGGCCGAGAGTCTACTGCAGCAGCCTCTTCATTTGGATAGCGGAAGAGGACAAGCTATTCATTGCGAACAACGACTGAACATGCTAATATATATGACATTATAAACAGCTGTAGATTAGAGAGGGTCAGGTGAATATTTTGACGTGGGTTAACATTGTCATTCCAATCGTAACACTAATAGCCGGAGCTGTAGGCGGCTTTTTTATCGGGGTTTATTATTTGCGTAAGCAGCTTGAGAAGATGCAAAACGATCCAGAGATGATACAGAAAATGGCCAAGCAAATGGGCTATAATTTAAATAAGCAGCAGATGCAAAAAGCACAGCACATGATGAGAAATCAAAAAGGACCACGCAGATAAAAGCCAGGTTGTAGGAAGCCGGAAGGGGTGTATGGAATGGCGGGAAGAAAAGATTACGTCAATTCAAAGGTAACAGACAACCGAGAGCAAATTGAGCATCATGTCAAAGAGATATTGAGACTGATAGGTGAAGATGTAGATCGTGAGGGCTTGC
Source organism: Paenibacillus sp. J31R122 (assembly GCF_056269185.1). Classification (NCBI taxonomy): domain Bacteria; kingdom Bacillati; phylum Bacillota; class Bacilli; order Caryophanales; family Paenibacillaceae; genus Paenibacillus; species Paenibacillus sp. J31R122. Next base: position 186,094 of record NZ_JBWDNM010000015.1, on the reverse strand, counting down.
TGGAAACGCCGGCCCGCGTAACTCGGATGTATGAGGAAATTTTTGCTGGATACGAGGTTGATCCACGTGAAGTGCTAGGCGTAACATTCGATGAACAGCACGAGGAGCTTGTTATCGTTAAGGACATCGTATATTACAGTCAATGCGAGCATCATATGGCTCCATTTTTCGGGAAAGCACATATCGGATATATTCCTAGCGGGAAAATAGCAGGACTAAGCAAGCTGGCACGTCTGGTTGAGGCGATTACTCGCCGCTTGCAGGTACAGGAGCGAATTACTTCGCAGATCGCGGATATTATGACGGAAGAGCTATCGCCGCACGGCGTGATGGTGGTAGTAGAAGGTGAGCATCTGTGCATGTGCGCGCGCGGTGTGAAGAAGACCGGCAGCAAAACGGTTACTTCAGCTGTTCGCGGTGAATTCCGCCAAAACGCAGCGCTTCGTTCAGAGTTTCTAGCGTTGCTGAAGCAATAGACAAGCTTATAAAATGTAAATGCCTCTTAAGCAGATAACACCGCTTAAGAGGCATTTTGTTGTGTTTTGCATTCACTGCAATCAGTAGGGTGCCCACACAAGCCTGCGGGCTTCCTCGAACCGTTCATTCACGTAGTGCCAGTTAACGACGTTCCACCAGTCCTTCACATACTCAGGGCGCTTATTCTGGTGCTTCAAGTAATAAGCATGCTCCCACACATCAAGTGCGAGCAAGGGGATCACATCCCACTGAGATAAGTTTTGATGCTTCTCCGCTGTTAATATTTCGAGTCGCCGGCTGCGCGGACTCCAGACGAGAATGGCCCAGCCGCTACCTTCAACCTTGACCGCCGCCTCGCTAAATTGTTTTTTGAATGCGGCATAGCTTCCAAAGTCATTGACGATCTGCAGACCGATGGAGCCAGTTGCTTCACCGCCGCCGAAAGGCGACATGATGTCCCAAAACAATGTATGCAAATAATGGCCTGCCCCGTTAAAAGCAAGCTCTCGTTCCCAATGTTTGACGAGGTCGAAATTACCAGTATCACGTGCGATTTGCAGCTGTGTTTCTGCTTTATTTAAACCATCTACATAAGATTGGTGGTGGATATCATGATGGATGCGCATTGTTTGTTCATCGATATAGGGCTCAAGTGCATCATATTCATAAGGCAAAGGAGGAAGGGTATGTCCGCCGATTGGAACCTGTTGAAGAGGAGCGCGCTGTTCCCGGTTGCCAGGACTGTTCACTGCTTGTCGGTAAGCGCTCATTAATCCAAGATAATAGTTGGATTCGCGAATCGTGTGTGAGATAAATGTTCTTGCCGTAGAGGAAGTAGCCGTCGCAGGGCTAAAATCGGCTAGCTGAGTTAACTGCTCGATGTAGGTCTGTGATTGCTGAAGTGCTGCATCAACAAGCGCATCAACGGTTTGCTCCGCATGAGAAGGAAGACGGGACGGATATGGCAGCCATTCGTCGAGCCATTGATTGGCATAATGAGCGGTATGTGAGAAGACGGGCTCCCACGATTGGAGCAGTTGAACATATTGACGATCCAAACTGGGAGCGGATTGCAAAATAACAGCGGTATGCTCCTTCTCTTGCAATTTCCAATGACGGATGAGTTCCATCACTCTGACAGGCATTAGCGTTCCATAAATAAAAAGCACGGACATCGCCTCCTTTTATCTCAACAAGTGCATCTAAGCTAGATGTATTCGTTGTTACAAGGGCTTATGTCGTGCTTTCGGATGAATGGGTTTTATTCCTGCTTTTTCTATTATGCTTCTCTGTTTGTTTGCAGCTGCTGGTCGACTTGGCTTAAAAATAAAGCGGCTCTCTGAATATACTCGTCAGGATGAACCTGAAATAGCAATTCATGCTTTCCGTTTGGGACAATCCAAGAGCGAGAAAGTGGGTTTCCTTGATCCGCAGCAACAGCCTCAGCCGTCTGGAATGGCGCCTTCACATCGTTCGTCCCGTGTACGACATAGAGCGGAATATCGTAACTATTCGAAATGATTTCTTCCGCAGGGATAGAACCAAAGCTCGTTCCTGTCCACATAGGAATCATCGCTTCAATAATCGGCAGTGAGAATGCGGGCAAGGCTACAAACTGGTTTAAGTTATCAAAGAGTGCTTCCGGGCTTGGGATAAAAAGGCTATCGAGTATCATTGCATCAATCTCATCAGTTAGAAGTGCAGCTTGCAGTGCAGTCCCTGCACCCATTGAAAAGCCCCACACTACGATGTCCTCCGCGCCGCGTGACTTTGCATAGTTAACTGCTGCGAGCAACTGCTGCGATTCCTCGTGGCCTCCTGTGGCTGGAGCTTTGTATTGCTTCGACGCGTAGCCGTAATCGAACAACAATATATTATAATTCAAGCTGTGCAGAAGCCTCGAAAGCTCATACATCGGTACCCAGCTTTCCTCGCGATTTGCTCCATATCCGTGGCTGAATACTACGGTACGAGTTGATGAGGAGTCGTTGTATTCCGAATCCGTTGGAATGAACCAGCCGCTAACCGTCGTTTGGCCGCTATTGCTAGCGAAAATGACATCCTCGTAATCTAATCCGATGGCTGCCTTTGGATTAGAGGCAAGAGGCGCAACGTAAGGGTAGGCGAGCATCCAAGCGACATACCCGTGAAAGATAACAACTGCCAATAGGCATACAGCCGAAAGGGAGGCGATAAAGGCGACCAATAAATGCTTTCCACGACTCTTTGATTTTTTTAGAACAAGGGTGTTGTCGGACTCTTTAAAGGGAAAAGGCTGCAGTGGTGTCATTATAGTTGTACTCATATTGTCGGTGTCCTCCTCGGTATGAATCGTTCAGCAAGAACGAGTCGTACGTCTAGTTGTAAGCGCTTTATAATTGAATTGAGGAAGTATATAAAAAGAGACTTGAATGAATAAAAAAAGTATTTTACGTTGAAGCAGGATTTACGATCTATTTAAGAAGATTACTAGTACTTTTATCGTAGTCCTCACCTGTTGGCCTGTCAATTGACGTCGATTAATTGTTAAACACTTGTAATATAATTGTAACGTTACGAACTTATCTTTACGATTATAGAAGCTATGAGTTATACTGAATGAGAATGGGTTTCATTGGATGAAACTTGAGGAGAGGAAGGTGCGGCTGCATGGAAGATGGTAAATCGACGGTGCGCGCGGTGGATCGAGCGCTTGATATATTGTTGTGTTTTACTTCGAAAACAGACTGGGCGATGACGGAGATTGCTGAGCATGTTGGCTTGCACAAAAGCACGGTTCACCGAATGCTTGCTACATTAGAGGATAAGGGCTTCGTGGAACGCGACAGGGCAACCGATCGCTATCATCTAGGTCTAAAGGTGTGGGAGCTGTCCGCGAATCTATCAAGAACGGACGATCAAGCTACGATTTGGCTGCCAGAGATGGAACGACTTCGCGATCGACTCGGAGAGACGGTTAGCATATATGTAAGAGACGGGTCTGAGCGGATTCGCATTCAAGCAGTGCAAAGCAATCAGGCTGTCCGACGGGTGGCGCCAGTAGGTGTAAGGCTTCCGCTATATGCGGGCGCGTCCAGCAAGGTGCTGATTGCTTATTCGGAGCCACTTGTACAAGAAAGTATTTTTGGAGATCCATCATGGCTGTATTCTATCGACCTCGATTATTATAAGATTCAACTGGATGAGATTGTTGCGCAAGGGTATGCGACGAGCTTTGAGGAGCGTGAGCTGGGAGCGGCTGCGTTGTCAGCTCCGATTTTCAATCGTACAGGCAAAGTGGCTGCGGCGCTGTCCGTATCTGGCCCGGCAAGCAGGCTGACGATGGAGACGATGCGCGAGTATGCGCCTGTCATGATGGAATCAGCTAAGCGGATGGGGACGATGATTTTATAGTTACTTCATAGAAAAAAAGCAGGCCCGGGGGGTTAACCACAGGGCCTGCTTTTTTATTTAGATACATGAAGTTGTAATCATGTAACACATTTTGAACTTACTATTACATGTTAGCGATCATTTGACGAAGTACCGTTTGCAGGATACCGCCATTACGGTAGTAATCAACATCAACCATAGAGTCCAGACGAACGATAGCTGGGAACTCAAATGTTGTGCCATCTTCACGAGTTGCAGTAACGGTTACTTTTTGACCAGGTACAACGTCATTGGACATGCCAACGATATCGAACGTTTCACGACCTGTAATATTAAGTGCCTTCCAGCCTTGACCTTCTGGGAATTGAAGCGGCAATACGCCCATTCCAACTAGGTTAGAGCGGTGAATACGCTCGAAGCTTTCAGCGATTACGGCTTTTACGCCGAGAAGGTACGTACCTTTTGCCGCCCAGTCACGGGAGCTGCCTGTACCGTATTCTTTACCAGCTAGAACAACAAGGTTTTTGCCGGATTTTTGATATTTCATCGACGCATCGTAGATCGACATCACTTCATCCGTAGGAAGGTAAGTCGTTACGCCGCCTTCTGTGCCTGGTGCCACTTGGTTACGAATACGAACGTTCGCAAATGTACCGCGCATCATGACTTCGTGGTTACCGCGGCGTGAGCCGTAGGAGTTGAAGTCTTGACGTTTAACACCGTTGTCGATCAAGTATTGCCCAGCTGGGCTATTTACCGTAATGTTACCGGCAGGTGAGATATGGTCAGTTGTTACGGAATCGCCCATAAGCGCAAGTACGCTTGCTGAATGAATATCTTTAATGTCCGTAAGGTCAGGACCAAGGTTTTCAAAGAATGGCGGGTTTTGGATATAGGTTGATTTCTCATCCCACTCGTAGCTCTCGCCTTCTGGTATTGAAATCGCGTTCCAACGCTCATTTTGCGTAAATACATTTTCGTATTTATCGCGGAACATTTGCGGGTTAAGCGCAGCTGTCATCGCGTCGTTAACTTCTTGAGATGTTGGCCAAATATCTTTCAGATACACAGGCTTGTTATCTTCTGTATAGCCGATTGGATCGTTAGTCAAATCAATGTTTGTCGTACCAGCAAGAGCATAAGCGACAACTAGCGGCGGTGAAGCAAGGTAGTTAGCTTTTACATGAGCATGGATACGGCCTTCGAAGTTACGGTTACCGGAAAGAACGGCAGAAACAGTCATGTCGTTGTCAACAATAGCTTTTGTTACTTCATCCGGAAGCGGACCAGAGTTACCGATACAAGTTGCGCAGCCATAACCGGCAACGTGGAAGCCAAGAGCTTCAAGCGGCTCGATTAGGTTTGCTTTAGTCAAATACTCAGTTACAACGAGCGAGCCCGGAGTCAATGAGCTTTTCACATAAGCAGGCTTCTTAAGACCAAGAGCTACTGCTTTCTTAGCAACAAGTCCAGCACCAACCATTACGCTTGGGTTAGAAGTGTTCGTACAGCTCGTAATCGCAGCAATTACAACAGCGCCAGTACCCATTTTAGTTTCTTGACCGTCAGGATGCTTCACGTCTACGAATTGTTCGATTTTCTCATCGCTTAGTCCGTATCCGCCTTTGTCGATTGGAGTGCGGATAATATTGTTGAACGATTCTTTCATCGCTGTAAGCTCAACGCGATCTTGTGGACGCTTTGGACCTGCAAGAGATGGAACAATCGTGGAAAGGTCAAGCTCGATAATGTCAGAGAATACAGGATCCGGCGTATCGTCTGTACGGAACATGCCTTGTGCTTTGTAGTAAGAATCAACGAGATCGATCAAATCTTCTGGACGGCCAGTTTGGCGCAAGAAGTTAAGCGTTTCGTTATCTACAGGGAAGAAGCCGATTGTAGCGCCGTACTCTGGAGCCATGTTGGCAACAGTTGCACGGTCAGCAAGACTGATGTTGGACAAGCCTGGACCAAAGAACTCCACGAATTTGCCTACAACGCCTTTTTTACGCAAAATTTGAGTAACAGTAAGCGCAAGGTCAGTAGCTGTTGAACCTTCAGCAAGCTTGCCTGTCAGTTTGAAGCCAATTACTTCTGGCATAATGAAGTAAAGTGGTTGTCCAAGCATACCCGCTTCTGCCTCGATACCGCCAACGCCCCAACCAACAACACCAAGACCATTGATCATCGTTGTATGGGAGTCAGTACCAACAAGGGAATCCGGATATACAACCGTTTCTCCATCGATTGTTTTGGTTGCTGCTACAGATGCCAGGTACTCTAAGTTAACTTGGTGAACGATACCTGTTCCCGGCGGAACCGCGCGGAAGTTATCAAACGCTGTTTGTGCCCAGCGAAGGAAACGGTAACGCTCTTCGTTACGCTCAAATTCAACCTTAGTATTGTACTCTAGAGCTTCTGGAGTACCGAATGCGTCAACCATGACCGAGTGGTCAATAACGAGATCGACTGGAACGAGCGGGTTGATTTTCTTAGGATCTCCGCCTGCTCTTTTCACAGTGTCACGCATTGCTGCTAAGTCAACAACAACAGGCACGCCTGTGAAATCCTGCAAAACGATACGAGCAGGGATGAAAGGAATTTCTTTATCTTCACGACCGTCAGCCCATGTTGCCAGCTGCTTTACGTGTTCAGCTGTAATGGCACGACCGTCAAACTGACGAACAGCAGCCTCAAGTAATACTTTAATAGAAAAAGGAAGCTTCGAAATGTCGCCTAGTCCTTGTTCTTCTAGTCCGCCCAAACGGTAGTAAGCATAAGACTTGCCACCGGCGTCGAGCGTTGTACGAACGGAATACTGATTTTGTGCAGCCATCGTCATTCTCCTCGCTTGAATGTAGTCTGTGTTTCATTCTGTGAAACAGAATTTCAAAATAACTATATCTATAGTATATCGTTAAAACGGTCATTCCGTAAAGTCCAATTCTGTCCTAAAGCCATTTGAAAACGCCCAGAAATACATGTGGGTGAATATCACATGAAACGGCAGATCACCTCATATAATGAACCAAACATTCCATGTTAAATTGCGAAATGCATGATCGCTCGCTCACGATATGTTCAGGGAGGGATTGCGATGCCGCGAACGGGTAACCGGGGACCAGGCAATCAGGTTCAAAAGCGTAATCAAGCGTCGACAAAACCGATAACGTCAGGGAGGCACCCGCAGCAGAAGGTCACCGAGAATGCTGCACAGAAGCTGCAGGTGCTGCCCGTGAACAAAATGGAGCGACAGTCTGATCAAATAAATCAGCAGCATAGTCAGCAAGAGCGGGAGAATCAGACACCTCTACCATTAAAGCAAGGTTCACATAAAGATTCACAGCAAAATCACCCTCCTAAGATCAAGCTAAATTCACTTATGCGCTCGTCGGATTACAACCAACATGATCAAGTAGGCAAGCTGCAGGGCTGGAAATCAGCTGTTCATCGCTATGTGAGCTTATACAATCAAGCGGAAACAGAGCAGCATGCCGCGGTACTTGTTGATTTTGTTACGGATGCCGATCATTGTGATCGCCTGCGCAACAGGCTGGGGCGGCTGCGTGAACGTGATTTGCTCAGAGGAGCGATTCCAGCAGGCAGTGAAACTAAAGCAGAGCTTATTCGCGTGAATGAGTCGCCTAATGAGGTTTCGGTGCTTATCCGACTGCATATTAAAAGACGGATGGAACAAGCGGGACGTTATTATATGGAGGAAAGATCCGAATATGAACGTCTCTGGCTTTACTCCCTCGGCGGCGGCTGGGATGTCATGCGCGTTGAACCGCTTATTGCTGAGCGAAGGCCTCGATTCGGTACATCCATGGATAATTGGATGACTGTAGAAGATTATTTTGAACCATTTGGTGAAAGGCCCTCACCATCAACACCATACTTAAATTATGACCTAATACCGCAATTCAAACACGGTGCTAGAGCAATTCATTACAGGAGAGATTTGGCTGCTGCATATGCAGACCGTTGGTGGAACGAGGGAAACCCCGCTTTTGAGCTTTTTGAGGTAAATTGCACCAATTATGTGTCGCAGTGTGTCTTTGCAGGTAATGCTCCTATGAACTATACTAGTAAAAGGGAATCGGGATGGTGGTATAAGGGTCGCAATAAAGGCAGCGAATGGTGGAGCTTCAGCTGGGCTGTGTCAAACGCGATGACTCATTATTTGTCAGCACCAAGAGCATCAGGGCTGCGTGCAGAAGTCGTTCATTCTGCTGCTGAGCTTCAGCTCGGTGATGTCATCACGTATGATTGGAATGGTGATAATCGATTCCAGCACAGTACAATCGTAACCGCTTTTGATTCATACGGTATGCCGCTCGTTAATGCGAATACTGTTTCCAGCAGGCATCGTTATTGGGATTATCGTGATTCCTATGCTTGGACGGAGCAGACCAAATATCGGTTTTTTCATATTGCTGATCTTCAGTAAACTTTATAGAATTAACTAAGTTATAAATGATATGAATTGAAAATTAATACGCGACATGTGATAGCAGTTGTGAAATATTATCGTACCGGAGGATATGCCATGAAAAGCAAGATTCGAGTTGGTTTAGTATACGGGGGGAAATCGGGAGAGCATGAAGTCTCTCTACAGACTGCTTTTGCTGTGATGGGCGAGTTTGATTACAGTAAATATGAAATCAAACCTTTTTATATTTCGAAACAAGGCAAATGGAATACAGGCGATATATGGACAGCACGCCCAGAAAGCGTAGAACAGCTTCGCTATGAGGAGAGCGAGGCGAAGCAAACGGGCTTCGCGCTCGCTCCATTGTTTGATAGCTTGAATGGAGAAGGCCCATCAGCTGGCAATGAACCGCAAATTGACGTAGTATTTCCGTTGTTGCATGGAACGTTTGGCGAGGATGGCACCATTCAAGGACTGTTTGAAATGGCTAACATTCCATATGTAGGAGCAGGGGTTCTCGCTTCCGCCGTCGGGATGGACAAGATAATAATGAAAAAAGTGTTCGCGCAAGAAGGGCTGCCGCAATGTGTATTCCGCTACTTTAACCGTACGCAATGGGAGAGAGACTCTTCATTCTTCATCATGGAGTGCGAAGTATCACTTGGATACCCTTGCTTCGTGAAGCCAGCCAATTTAGGATCAAGCGTTGGCGTATCTAAAGCAAGAAACCGCGAGGAATTAATTGCAGCCGTTAATTACGCGTTACGATTTGACCGCAAGGTTATCGTGGAAGAATTCGTCGATGCTCGTGAAATCGAAGTCGGCGTGCTTGGCAATGATGAAGCGAAAGCATCCGTGCCAGGTGAAATCGCACCGTCGAATGAGTTCTACGATTACAAGGCTAAGTATATCGATGGAAAGTCGAGCATGATCATTCCAGCAAGCTTGTCCAAAGAATTAACAGACTCAATCCGTGAAATGGCTGTCCGCGCTTTCCAAGCGATTGATGGCTCCGGCCTGTCACGCGTAGATTTCTTCCTTCGCAAATCAGACGGCCAGCTTTTCATCAACGAAGTGAACACATTGCCTGGCTTCACGCCATTCAGCATGTATCCACTCCTGTGGAAAGAAACCGGCATTCCATACAAAGTGCTCCTAGATAACTTAATCAACCTAGCTCTTTCCCGCCATGCCGACAAGCAACGTATCGACTTCGTAGGCGACGAAGCATAAGTTCTGCAGTAAATTAGTTTGGAATTAGTTTCAGAAAGTTAAACTAAACACAAAAAGCTCCGCCCCAGCACTGAATTAGTTTCAAAAAATAGCACTAATAACATCAATACACTAGCACTCATTGCCAAAAGGAGCATGCAGTTTCAAAATTTGAAACTACTGCTCCCCAGTAACAGTCTCGTACCAACATAAGCTCAAAAAGTGAAACTAAAACAAACTAATTACATACAACAGGTCGCGCTCCTCTGTCGCAGTCCGAGCTCAAACGTTACCCAGCTGTTAAAGTAACATCAGCGCCCCAAAAAAAACGTATCCCGCAGGGATACGAAAGCGACTAGCACTAAAAGACAGCAAACACACACCTCGACAGCTCTAACGTAACTCAGGTGTACAAGCAGCACGAGCGCCCCAAAAAAACGTATCCCGCAGGGGTACGAAAGTGTCTTGCACGAAAAGGCAGCAAACACACATCGTTACCTAGGTGTACAGGTAACAAGAGCGCACCAAAAGTAAAGCGTGTCCAAAGGACGAAAGCGACCCACCACAAAAGGTAGCTAACACGCACCTCTGTATCTCTATCGTTACTCAGATATATAGGTAACACGAGCGCTCCAAAAGTAAAGCGTGTCCCAAGGGACGAAAGCGGTCCACCGCAAAAGGTAGCTAACACGCGCCTCTGTATCTCCTACGTTACTCCATTTGCGGGTGTCCAGAGGGCGGCAGCCCCTCGGGGCCCTCCCTTGGAAGGGAGGGTTTGGGTGGGTTCGAAAAGCCTTTGAAGGCCAGGGTAGAATTTCCACTGAAAGGAGGGAAAACAAATGGGTTTCGCAACCGAATTTAATTCAGTGTGCAAATTTAAGTCTGAACAAGAGCTTTATGAATTGTTGGAGTACGGGAAGGGCAAAATGGTCAAGAGCGGCTTTCGTGTATATCCAGTTGGACAGAAGGTATTCGCATACACACCTTCCAACGAAGCAATCGCGATTGTCCGCATCTCAGCTTCCACCGCTGAAATTAACTTTCAAGGTGAAGAAGTTACGGGAGTGGAGATGGAGCTTGTGAGAAAGTTGACCGAGGAAGAAGCAAGAATACAGACGGCGCTTGCATTTGAAATGTTTTTTGGAGAGCAGGCTTAGACGATGATTGTAAGATTCGGCTTCGTTGCTATGAGCTTACAGCTTGAAAATGCCTCGCCTTCCAAAACGATGACTTTCGCCAGTTTCTCTAAGCTAAGCGATAGAGAAGCTGGCATACGTAAGCTGGAAAAAATTGCAGAAGAAAACCTTCGTAATTCGTTACGTATTATGAAGCACGCTAAGGCTAGTGGTATTCAAATGTATCGACTTTCATCAAAGCTCATTCCACTAGCTACCCATAGCGATTTGGATGATTGGAGTCCTTTTGAGGCACTCGAGCCAGCCTTCAAGGAAGTCGGAAAATTTGTTCAAAAGCACGAGATGCGGGTTTCTTTCCACCCGGATCATTTTTGTGTATTCAGCACACCGCGCCCAGAGGTGCTTCGAAATTCTGAGCTCGATCTTCTGAACCATGTTCGTATGCTTGAAGCAATGGGGCTTGGTGAGGAATATAAATGCAATATACATATCGGCGGGGCATATGGCGATAAACCTGCAGCAGCGGAGCGATTTATTCATCAGTTCAGCAAGCTGTCCCCTCGGCTTAAGAATCGGGTTACTCTGGAGAATGACGACAAAACCTTTAATACGCGTGAGACGCTAGAGGTGGCAGAGGCTGCTAATATACCTATGGTACTCGATATTCATCATCATGCGGTTAATACAGGAGACATTGAAGAGGACGAGCTGTACAATACGTTTTGGCCACGCATAGACCGAACCTGGCAGCGTGAGCGGGATCGACTTGGGTATCAGAATGCGAAAGATCTTCCTCCGAAAATCCATGCCTCCAGCCCCAAAAGTATATCTGATCCGCGCGGCCATGCTAATTTCGTGGATCCGGAGCCGCTTATGCGATTTTTGCGGCGTGCTGCTCGTACAACTCCTTATATAGATTGTATGCTGGAAGCCAAAAGCAAAGATGAAGCCTTAATGAAGCTCATCGAGGATTTGAAGGAATTAGAAGAGCAAGGGCATGGCGTTAAAGTTCTGGATGGTGGAAGTATAGAAGTAATGCAATACGAATAAGGATCGTGTTGGCACCGTCAAGCATATGACTTGTCGGTGCTCTTGTATGTCATTCGATCTTCGCAAACCGACATACACGATTTTGAAATAGAAAGTGGTGATTATTGTTATGGAATGGGTACTGTTTGTACTGTTAGGTGTTGTAGCCGCGATGTTCGGTAGTATTGTTGGGCTAGGCGGAGGCATAATAATTGTTCCAGTACTGATGCTGCTCGGTCCGGTGCTGACGGGAGACACGATTGAGCATTCGACCGCGGTAGGTGTATCTTTAACCGTGTTAGTCGTTACAGCACTTTCTTCTACACTAGCATATACAAAAAGAAAAATCGTCGATTTTCGCAGTGGTTGGTTATTTTTTATAACGAGCGGACCAGCTGCGGTGATTGGTTCAGCTTTGACGGGCTTAATACCTGCTGGACTTTTTCAATTAATATTCGGATTTTTTATGTTAGGCATGGCCGGCTTATTAATTGCGCGAGACTACATGAAACCGTTTTCGAAGGAATGGCCGATTGTACGTACATTAACGGATGCTAAAGGACAAGTACATACTTATAGCTATGGCCTGGCTTCCGTACTGGCAATTGGATTCGGCGTTGGTCTCATATCGGGTCTCTTCGGAATTGGCGGCGGTTCTCTGTTTGTTCCGCTCATGGTGCTTTTGTTCAGATTTCCTCCGCATGTGGCGACCGCGACCTCAATGTTTGTTATATTTTTATCATCGATACTTGGTAGCGGGATGCATATAGGGCTCGGTGAGATTGATTGGATGCTAGTGCTCGCATTAGTGCCAGGAGCTTGGATAGGCGGAAAATTAGGAGCGGCAATTGCTGTGAAAATGAGCGGCAAAGGCTTGCTTTGGTTATTAAGAATTACTTTATTATTATTAGCAGGACAATTAATCATTGAAGGATTGAGATCATTTTGATATGGTGGTCATAACCAATTGTGAAACTTGTTAGAACAGGGAACGTATCAACCTTGAGCATGAACATTATTTTCAGAATATATAGAGGGAAGAGTGATGGATCATGAGTGATCAGAACAACGCTTCCGTAGTAGGCGGGAAAAGCTTTACGGCTGTAGCAATCAATTGCGCGTCGAAGGCAGGAGAATGGATAAAGACGAAGCTTGGTAATTACGCAAGCCTTGATATAAAGTATTCGACACATGATCTTGTTACTGAGGTCGATAAAGGTTCAGAACGGTTAATAAAAAATTTAGTTCTGACTCATTTTCCACATCATTCCTTTCTTGGTGAAGAGGGCGTAGAGCCAGGTCCTGAGGCTTCGACTCGCGCGCTTGAAAATGTACGTGACGCTGAATATTTATGGATTGTCGATCCGATTGACGGCACAACCAACTTCGTGCACGGCTTTCCGTATTTCTGTGTATCGATTGCGCTGGCGCATCATGGTGAAGTAATTGTCGGTGTAGTCTATGATCCAATGAAGGATGAGCTGTTTGTGGCGGAGAAGGGTAAGGGAGCTTATGTCCATGGCAAGCGGATGCAGGTGTCTAAAGAAAATACATTGAGCGACAGCTTGCTGGCGACAGGCTTGCCGGCTGAACGCGATTATGCTCTGTCATTAAATCTTAAAGGGATCCAAGCGATCGCACCGCAGGTTCGCAACCTTAGAATTGCGGGGTCTGCAGCGCTTCATATGGCGTATGTAGCTTCGGGCCGACTAAGCGGGTTTTGGGAAATTGGGCTAAGCAGCTGGGATGTGGCAGCAGGAGCGTTGCTTATTAAAGAGTCAGGCGGAGTTGTAACGGATACACTCGGTAAGCCTTACGATTTAGGTGTGCGGAATGTCGCGGCATCAAATGGACTTATTCAAGATGAGCTCATTTCTTCGCTTGCTGCAGCAGAAGCTAATATGTAAATAATAGAGGACAACGTACCGCGAATACTCGCAGGAACGTTGTCCTTCTCTATATAAAAGGGGTAATGATAAGATAATGACGACCACAAAAGGAATGACTGTCCTTGTCATGCTGATGATGCTGACAGGGTTATTTGCAGCATGTGAGCAAAATGATCCTTCGACCTCTATGAATCTGCCAGTAAATACATCAACGGACTCACCGTCTAACACTACTCTGGATGAGCCAACTGCTGAAGAGCCTATACAATCGACCGAGCCTGCCGCGGCATATGAGGTATTGGCTCAGGGACTGCGCGTGCCATGGGTTATTGCCTTTGATGGAGACATCATCTATATCAGTGAACGGGAAGGCAGCATTGTGAAGGTGGATGGCAAGGAAACAAGCCGCCAATCGGTTCATTTGCTCAAAAATGTAATGCATCAGGGAGAAGGAGGTTTATTAGGCCTTTTGCTGGCACCGGATTTCAAGCAGTCGAGAACGGCCTATGCGTATCACACGTATGAGGAGAATGGCGAGCTGTTCAACCGTGTTATTTTGATCAAGCAAAATGGCGATCAGTGGGATGAAGTGAAGGCTTTACTAGAGGGGATTCCGGGTTCCTCCAATCATGATGGCGGCAGAATGGCAATCGGCCCTGATCAGATGCTCTATGTTACAACAGGAGATGCGCAGCAGAGGGAGCTGGCACAGAATCGTAACCGCTTAGCAGGCAAAATATTGCGAATGACTCTAGACGGCAACGTTCCTGACAGCAATCCTTTTCCGAGATCTTATGTATATTCCTATGGTCATCGCAACCCGCAGGGTCTTGCATGGGATGCTGACGGAGTGATGTGGAGCACAGAGCATGGTCCGTCAGGAAGACCAGGAGGGCATGATGAAATTAATAAAATAGTAGCGGGTGGAAATTACGGCTGGCCGAGCATCTATGGGAACGAGCAGCGCAAAGGGATGTTATCGCCGGTATACCATACAGGGGAGATAGCAATTGCTCCTTCTGGAATAACGATCGACGCAAATAATCGCTTGCTGATCGCGTCTTTGCTGGGCAGTGCTCTATACCGATTTGATCCGGATACGAATGTGATGGAGGTGCTGTTTGAGGGTGAGGGCAGGCTGCGTGATGTGAAGATGAAGGGTGACGTCATCTATGTCATTACCAACAATACGGATGGGCGAGGGACACCTTCAAAGACGGACGATAGACTGCTGCTGTTAAACAAAATTAAGTAGAGTTAAAGTGATTAATAGATGACCAAATAAAGCTTATTTCAAATTGCTATAAAGAAACACCCGCTCATCTGACCGCACAAGGCAGTGATGAACGGGTGTTTTTACTGTGAAAATCCATTTTTCATTCATTCGAGATATCAATTTTATTGTGTAGACAAACGAGAGAAAGCGTAGTTAGCGGCTTTAATTGTCTCATCGATGTCGGCTTCTGTGTGGGCTGTTGTCATGAACCAAGCCTCGTATTTGGAAGGCGCTAGGTTAATGCCTTGGTCAAGCATCAGTCGGAAAAAGGCGCCAAACCGCTCACTGTCCGTATCCTGTGCTTCCTCATAGTTTGTAATCGGATGATCGCAGAAATGGGCAGAGAATGAACCGCGAATTTGATTTATAGTGAGCGGTATTTGATGTTGGTCCGCTGCTGCTTGAAGACCCGCAGCAAGCTTTGCAGCGAGCGTGCTCATTCTGTCGTAAATGCCGGGCTCCTGCAGCAGCTCTAAGCAAGCGATGCCGGCAGAGATGGAAGCAGGATTGCCTGCCATTGTGCCAGCTTGATATGCAGGGCCGAGCGGTGCGACCTGCTCCATAATTTCTTTACGACCGCCGTAAGCGCCAATTGGCAATCCGCCGCCGATGATTTTGCCAAGCGCGGTGAGGTCTGGCTCAATCGCTTGGAGATCAGGAAAGGCAGCATAGGTTTGAGCTGCGCCATAATGAAAACGGAAGGCGCTAATTACTTCATCATAGATAACAAGTGCGCCAGCCTCGCGTGTGAGCTTGCAGAGGCCTTCCAGATAGCCTTCATGCGGCATAACCATACCGAAATTACCAACGATCGGCTCGATCATAACAGCGGCCGTTTCGTTGCCCCAACGCTTGAGTGCAGCCTTCAGCGCATCCAGATCATTGAAGGGTACAGTGATCACTTCGTTTGCAATGCTTGCCGGTACGCCAGCGCTATCGGGAATGCCAAGTGTAGAAGGACCGGAGCCTGCGGCAACAAGCACTAAATCGGAATGGCCGTGATAGCAACCTGCGAATTTAATGATTTTGGCGCGTTTCGTATAAGCTCTAGCTACGCGTATCGTTGACATAACCGCTTCTGTACCGGAGTTGACGAAACGAACCTTATCAAGTGAGGGAATAGCCTGCTTTAGCATACGCGCAAGCACGATCTCCAGCTCTGTAGGTGTTCCATAGAGTGTGCCGTTTTGCGCGGCTCGAACAATTGCTTCGGTAATATGTGGATGAGCATGCCCGGTAATGATAGGGCCATAAGCAGCTAAATAATCAATATATCGGTTGTCGTCAACATCCCAGAAATAGGCGCCTTCGCCTCGTTTCATAAATACAGGTGCACCACCGCCGACTGCCTTGAAGGAACGGGAAGGGCTGTTTACTCCGCCAACGATATGCTGCAGCGCCTCTTGATAAAGTGATTCCGAGTTTGGTCTTTGTACATTCATTGCATGTAATCTCCTTATTAGCAACAAAATACATGCAACAAGCAAAAGCTGTCGCATGTATTTGTTGTGTTTATTAATAGCTGCTATCGAGCTGAGCTAGTAGTTGATTGGTCTGAGTTGTTGCTTGCAGCTCCATCAGTAGGCACAGCTGATTCTGTTGGAACTGGAATTGTGACGTCGGACTCAAGAGTCATCTGAACATAAGACCGAAGATCATCTTCATCGGTGATACCTATTACAGATGCGCCGCCAACCTTGTCCTCGGCAATTAATTCCATAGGAGGTATTTGTGTTGTTCCAGCTACATGACTTTTCACACCAAGCTGTCCAAGCTTGAGCATGTCAGGAACCGTAAGGTTCATTGAAACATAGGGCTGAACGCTTTCTAATATTTTTTTCATGTTTATAATGTTCCATGACGATTGCAATTCCTTAGCCACAGCTTGCAGGAAGTTGCGTTGGCGCTCGGTACGCGTAAAGTCACTCATTGCATCATGGCGAAAGCGTACATACTGCAGCGCTTTGTCGCCGTCAAGCAGCTGGTAGCCTTTTTTTAGATCAATGTCGTAACGATTGCCGTCCGCATTATCGGTATAGTGCATATCTTTCTCGACATCGAAGTAAATGCCGCCGATCGTATCTATTAAGGCTTTAAATCCTTCGAAATCGGTATATACATAATATTGGATATCAAGTCCCAGCAAGTCACCGACCGTTTTCATCGCTAGAGGATAACTGCCGAGCGTTAATGCCGTATTGATTCGACCGTGTCCATGTCCTTCAATATTCACATACGTATCGCGAAGCACGGAGAAAAGGTGTGCTTTTTTTGTGACGGGATCGAAGGAAGCCACTAAAATGGAGTCTGACCTAGCTGGCTGTCCTTCTTCTACTCCTCGGGCATCACCGCCGAGCAGCAATATATTAACTCGCTCCTTGCCCATCCATTCGGGAATTTCAACCGTTTCTTCTTCACCATTGCCATTAACGATACCTTTTGGAGGATCACTGAATTTGTCCAATGCATTATATACACCGATACCCCAGTAGATCGCATAGGCTACAACTGCGGCTACAATAATACCAAGGCTTATATATAACCATTTCCATTTCTTTTTTTTATTCGTCTGTGTGCGCATTTCGTTAGAATTGCTCCTTTCGGTAATTGCATACTCAGGATAGTGTATTACGTTGCGCAGGGCTTTAAGCTGTATAATATCCCTACGTTTCATAAAGGATCAAAGTAATAAGAGCATTTGGATGAAGGGCTATACTTTGGTTCGACAAATTGCTACCTTAGCTTTGTTTCTTAAATTATAAGATTTTATAAGTATCACACTTATAATAGGCTTATAATTCACCGCGAAACTTTGCTTTGCCGCCAAGGACGGCGACAGCCGTTTACGCTTGAAGTTGAAGAGATTATAAGCTGGAAATGCAAATTAGGGCAACTATTTCTACGAATTACATTTTATTAACAGCTATTGTATGGCTGCGGCGTTTACGCATAACAATAACTCATGTATGATTACATATCATAAAATTATAAAGCTGAATGTTACTTAGAAGCAAGTTTTATCATTTTACGGACGAAAAGATCGCTATTTCCCAGGAAATGTCGAAGTGAGAGGGGATTTTGCACCACATGCTAGCTATTGATGTAAAAGATTTACGCAAGCAGTTCAATGTTCAAAAAAATCGTGAAGGATTATCCGGCGCTCTCAAAGACTTATTCAAGCGCGAATATACCGAGGTTACGGCAGTAAAAGATATATCGTTTCAAATTCCACAGGGTGAAATTTGCGGCTACATTGGAGAAAATGGAGCCGGTAAATCAACTACGATTAAAATGCTGACGGGTATTCTTGTTCCTACATCGGGCCATCTCAAGGTTAATGGCTTCGTGCCTTTCAAGGATCGAGAGAAGTTCGTAGGCGGAATTGGTGTTGTATTCGGTCAACGTTCCCAGCTATGGTGGGATATCGGTGTGATCGAGTCGTTTCAGCTGCTGCGCAAAGTATATCGCGTGTCAGAGCCAGACTTCCGGAAGAGATTGAATGAGCTAGTTGAAAGGCTGAATTTAGGGGATCTGCTTAATCGACCGGTTCGCAAGCTAAGCCTTGGACAGCGGATGCGCTGCGAGATTGTTGCATCGCTTCTTCATAATCCATCGATCCTGTTTCTTGATGAGCCGACAATTGGCTTAGATATAGTAGTGAAGACGGAAATTCGTGACTTTTTGCTACAAATGAACCGTGAGCAGGGAACTACGATTTTGTTAACGACCCATGATTTGCAAGACATTGAAGCGCTTTGCTCACGCGTCATTATGCTTGATGACGGACGTATTATTTATGATGGCGGTTTAGATGAATTGAAAAATCGTTGGAGCAAAGGACGCGAAATTCAGTTCACCTTTGCCGGACATACACCGCTGGATAGGCTGAAGCAGCTGACTGAATCATTAGATGTATCGTGGACGCTTGAAAATGACGTCACCGGTAAAATGTGGCTCCCCCACGCCGTTAATGTATCTGACGCGCTAGCCAGCGTTGTAGGCGGAGTTGAAATTCGTGATATCAAAATTATTGAAACGAACACGGATGATATTGTTCGCAGCATTTATCAATCCGGCTCGGCGTCCACACCCAAGGAGACGGCTAAGCTATGATGAGTGCTTATATTGATTTTATTCGCATTCGTTTTTTAACGATGCTTGCTTATCGCGTTAATTATTATAGCGGGATCATTATTTATGCCATTAATATCGGGGCGTATTATTTTCTGTGGCAAGCTATTTATGGAGACAAAGACACGTTAGAAGGGTTTACCGTAGCCCAGATGACTACTTATATTGCAGTATCATGGATGGCGCGGGCATTTTATTTTAATAATTTAGATCGTGAAATTGCGAATGAGATTCGTGATGGAAGTGTATCAGTGCAGCTTGTTAGACCCTATAACTATCTATTCGTCAAAATGATGCAGGGATTCGGCGAGGGACTTTTCCGAATGCTGCTCTTTATGGTGCCGGGTATGATTATTGTGTGTCTTATTTTTCCGGTTACTTTACCGACTGATCCGAAAGTATGGCTAGTGTATTTGGTCATGTTGTTTTTCAGCTTTCTTATTAACTCGCAAATTAATATATTGACCGGTTTGTTTGCCTTTTTCGTCGAAAATAATGAAGGCATGATGCGGATGAAGCGGGTTTTGGTTGACCTGTTTTCCGGTGTTGTCATACCTATCGCATTTTTTCCGGGCTGGCTGTCTGCCATTATGCAGTGGCTGCCATTCCAAGCAATAACGTATTTGCCAAGCTCCGTATTCACAGGACGGACGCCGCTGAGTGAGGTAGGACAGGTGCTGGGTCTACAAGTGATTTGGTTTGCTGTACTGTTAGTGCCGATATGGTGGACATGGCGCGTTGCTCGTAGACGTCTGTTCGTGCAAGGGGGGTAATAGAGATGAGATACGTTTCGTTATTTTGGGAATATCTAAAAAATTACGCAAAAACAAGGCTCACCTATCGTGCTGATTTCTGGGTCGAGGTGCTTTCCGATTTATTGTTTCAAGGGATGAACCTTATCTTCATTTTGGTCGTATTCCAGCATACGGAATCGCTCGGCGGCTGGTCAGAGGCTGAGGTAGTGTTCGTTTACGGCTTCTTTATGATTCCGTATGGATTGTTCAGCACTTTTTTCAGCATCTGGAATTTCAGCGAGCGTTACATTGTAAAGGGTGAAATGGACCGAGTCCTTACAAGGCCGGCTCATAGCTTGTATCAAGTGCTGCTTGAAAATATAGATCCGCCATCACTGATCGGCTCGTTTGTCGGGGCCATCATTATGGTATTATGCTGGACAGAGCTTAATCTGCCTTTTCAAATACTAGATGTATTGATGCTCTTGTTGCTTATATTCGGTGCAGTCTTAATTTATGCTGGCTTATATACGGCAATCAGCGCGATATCGTTCTTCTCGGACGCGCCGACCGGTATTGTTCCGCTTCTGTACAATATTCAAAACTATGGGCGGTACCCCGTCAACATTTATAATAAATTGATTCGATTTGTTCTGACATGGGTGCTGCCATTCGCATTTGTAGGTGTCATTCCGGCTTCCTATTTCCTCGATAAAAAATCGGATGATCTATCGCAGCTCGCGTTGCTTACACCTGTCATGGGAATCGTTGTATTCACGCTAAGTTTACTTTTCTGGAATTATGGCGTTAAACGTTACCGCGGAGCAGGCTCATAGAGTGGTATTGCTTGGCATCTTAATGGGACCACTATGACACCTTAATGGAGATAGAAAAGAGGTTTGGACATGACACAACTGCAAGTAGGAGAGATGGTCCCAGATTTCGAGCTTCAGGCATCGAATGGAAAGAATGTTTCTTTAAGTGATTTTCGTGGACAAAACGTCGTCATTTATTTTTATCCAAAGGATATGACGACGACTTGTATTCAGCAATCTTGTGACTTTCGAGACGTGAACTCAGAGTTAAGACGACATCATACAGTTATACTAGGCATTAGCGCCGATACGGTAAAGTCGCATCAACGGTTTATTGAGAAGAAGGAGCTACCGTTTCTGCTCCTGGCGGATACGGAGCGTACCGTGTGTGAGCAATATGGTGTTTGGCAATTAAAGAAGCTGTATGGCAAAGAGTACATGGGCATCGTCCGCTCGACCTTTCTGATCGACACAGAAGGTAAGCTGGTTCGGGAATGGCGCAAGGTGAAGGTGAAGGGCCACACGCAAGAAGTGCTCGACGCTGTTATACAGATGGAGTCTGCTGCTGGGAGCTCGTCATTATAATCCAGGTGAGACTTAGCTTGCCCAAACGAGCTTACAGACTCCGGATCTAAGGTGGACAAGTATTTAGGGAGCTGAAAGCACGAATTCGTGCTTTCAGCTTCTTTCCTATTCTAAGTGGGATAAAGGATTGCCGACGCCATCATTTGCTATAAGAAATTTAACTGCAACAATATCTTACCACTTTTCGTTTCTACTCTTTGAAAGACAAAAAAATAGACACCAAGGAGATTGATCACAATGAAGAAAAGCTATTTCGCATTTATCCTTGTTATTGCGCTAGGTTTGATGCTGACTGCATGCTCTGGATCGAACGGGAATTCGGGTACAAATTCCAATACATCGGGTAACAAAGAAGAGCAATTCGTTACGACAAAAACGACCAAAGAAATGGTGGACGGCATGCTTGCCAAGATCGAACAGCCGTCACTAATGGAAATGACAGCCGACATGATTAAGCAAATGTATTATATAGATCCTGCTTTGCTGGAACAATATACGGCTATGTCTCCGATGATGAGCGTTAAGACGAATGAAGTTGCAGTTTTTAAAGTGAAGGATGCTAAAGATATCGCGGCTGTACAAGAGGGAATTAAAAAGCGCGCTACAGATATTCAAAAAAACTTTGAAACTTATCTACCGGATCAATACGAAAACGCTAAAAACTATAAGCTTGTAACAAAAGGAAACTATGTATTTTTCGTAATTGCTGATGCAGCTGAAGTTGAAAAATTTGTAACGGAATTCGATTCCTTCTTCGAGAACAAATAACGAGTATGGTATTCAGCAGTCTACTCTTCCTATTTCTATTTCTCCCTGCTGTCCTGTTCCTTTACTTCGTGTCCCCGTGGCGAATTAAAAACTTCGTTTTATTCGCCACAAGCCTCGTCTTCTACGCTTGGGGCGAGCCGGTGTACATTGTCATTATGTTGATCTCCACACTTGCAGACTATAGCTTTGGATTGCTTTTAAGCAACCCAAAACGGAGCAGCATACAGCGGAAATCCATTGTTGTGACCTCTATCATCGTAAATTTATCCCTGCTAGGTTATTTCAAATATGCGGATTTCCTCATAAATAACGTGAACGGACTATTGGGTACACAAATTCCTTTAACCGAGCTTGCTCTGCCGATCGGGATATCATTTTATACCTTTCAATCTATGTCTTACATCATTGACGTTTACAGAGGTACGGCAAAGGCGCAACGCAACTGGGTCGATTTTGGAACCTTCGTCGCTTTGTTCCCGCAGCTGGTCGCAGGACCTATTGTTCAATATTCGACGATCGCCGAGCAATTGCGTCATCGCACCGTCGACATCGAGCTTTTTGCTGAAGGTGTGAGACGATTTATTATCGGTTTAGCGAAGAAAGTGCTGCTCGCAAACAATATTGGTCTACTGTGGCATACGATATCAGGAGCTAGTACAGGTACAATGCCGGCAATGACCGCGTGGCTGGGTATTATTGCGTTTGCTTTTCAAATTTATTTTGATTTCAGCGGATATTCCGATATGGCAATTGGGCTGGGCAAAATGTTTGGCTTCCGTTTTAACGAAAACTTTAATAGACCGTATACAGCACAAAGCATTACCGACTTCTGGCGACGCTGGCATATTTCACTCAGCACCTGGTTTCGAGATTATGTGTACATACCGCTTGGAGGCAACCGCAAAGGGCCTTGGATGCAGCTTAGAAACATTATGATCGTTTGGCTGCTAACCGGAATTTGGCATGGAGCGAGCTGGAACTTTCTGCTTTGGGGTTTATACTTCGGGGTTGTTCTTGTTTTTGAAAAATGGATTGGTTTAAAGTTTTTGCAGCGGATGCCTGCGTGGGTCCGTCATCTGTATGCCCTGTTTTTAATTTTAATAGGCTGGGTATTTTTCGCCTTTGAGGATTTATCTAATATGGGTGCTTATTTTGCTGCGATGTTTGGTGTTAATCATCAGCCTTTATGGAATGATGAGACGTTATATTTGTTATACACGAACGCGATTTTACTCATATTATTAGTACTGGCATCTATGCCGAAATGGAAGAGAGCTGGGACATTCAGCCCGGTTATTCAGCTTGGCTGGTACGCGGCGCTTTTCCTGATGTCGGTCGCTTATTTGGTAGATGCAACATTCAACCCGTTTTTATACTTCCGATTTTAACGGAGAAGGAGGCAAGCAGATATGAAAAAGAAGACAGATCGCATATTGGTATGGGGCTTCGTTAGTAGTTTGTTTGCCATGTCGCTATTATTTTTTTTGCTGCCGGTACAGGCATTCTCTGAGATGGAGAATCGTACTCTTCAAAAAAAACCTGAGCTAACATGGGAAAATATATGGTCAAAGAAATTTTCAGATGATACGGAAAACTACATAACTGATCATTTTCCTTTTCGAGCGAAATGGGTATGGTCGAAGTCGATGCTGGAGCAGCTTCGGTTGCAGCAAGAAAATAACGGGATATACAAAGGTAGAGAGGGCTACTTGTTTGAAAAGTTTGATGAGCCTGACTATACAGAAGTCGAGCTATTCACAGCGTCGGTAAACAAGTACGCGGAAAATCATCCCGATGTGAATATGACCTTCATGCTGGCCCCTACATCTATCGGTATGTATCCTGAACGGCTGCCGTGGCTGGCAGAGGCTTATCCGCAAACAAAGGTAAACAGCTTTATTGGCGAACAAGTTCAAGGCAGTATGTCGTTTATTGATGGTTTTGATTTTTTAACCGCCGCTGCTGACGAATCGAAGCCGATCTATTATAAAACCGACCATCACTGGACGACCTATGGCGCGTATTTGGCATACGTTGCTTACGCGGAGAAGATGGGCTGGACTCCTATTGCAGAGAAGGACTTTGATATCGAGACGGTCACTGAATCTTTTCTAGGAAGCTACCATACCCGGAGTCAATTCAGCGGTTTAAAGCCGGATTCTATTCAAGCCTATAAAGCGAAGAACGGTATTAAGACTGATATGTATATCGCGGATACGGATGAAACCTTCACCAGCATGTACGATACAAGCTACTTGGCGAAAAAGGACAAATACTCTTATTTTCTTGGTGGAGTACATGCTTTAATGACCCTTCATACGGATTTGCCTCAGGAGCAGGTAGATAAGGAAAAGCTGCTGGTCATTAAAGATTCCTACGCCCATAGCTTCCTGCCTTTTCTTACTCAGCATGTGAAGGACATCCATATTATCGACATCCGATACTACAACGGCAATATTAGCGACTATATGGAGGAAGAAGGGTTTGAAGATGTGCTGCTGCTATTTAATACGACGACCTTTATTACGGAACGTAATTTATTGAAGCTCAAGTATTAAGATCAAATATTATGCTGAACTAGTTCAGTATGTGCCTGTACGAAGAGTAAAAGTAAAAGTGTTGGATACAATAGGTGCAGGATCCATCCGTTTATTTATTACTTTCGTGTATCCTATTTCAGTGCAATAGGAGGTCATACAACTGATCAAGCTGCAGAACATTAGAAAATCATACAGTGTCGGGGCGGTTTCGACAGAGGCCATTCGAGATGTAACCTTGACGGTAAATAAAGGTGAAATATTCGGCATTATCGGTCATTCAGGAGCTGGAAAGAGCACGCTGCTTCGCTGCGTAAACATTCTTGAGCGTCCGACTTCCGGAACGGTGACAGTTGGCGATGTAGAGCTGACAGGATTGTCCCAAGGACAGCTGCAGCGCGAGCGGCAGCGAATTGGTATGATTTTTCAGCATTTCAACCTGCTGTCCATGTCTACTGTTCGCGACAATATCGCATTTCCGCTCCTTCTAGCGAAGCAATCTAAAGCGGAAATAAATAAGCGTGTGGATGAGCTGCTGAAGCTCGTTCAGCTTGAGCAGCATGAAGGCAAATATCCATCACAGCTCTCGGGAGGTCAAAAGCAGCGAGTAGGAATTGCTCGCGCGCTTGCGAATAATCCCGAGGTTTTACTGTGCGATGAGGCAACCTCGGCGCTTGATCCACAAACCACTCATTCCATTTTAGCGTTACTGCTCGATATCAATGCGAAGCTCGGCATTACGATTTTGCTCATTACTCATGAAATGAATGTGATTCGTTCGATATGCGATCGCGTAGCCGTCATCGATAAAGGTGAGATTGTGGAGATAGGTAAGGTGCTTCACGTATTTTTGAAGCCGGAGCATCCTGTTACCCGTGATTTTGTTGAACAGGTTACGGATAATGGAGCTGCGGGCCAGCTATTGGGCAGAGGTGCGGGGCGTCTGCTTAGGATGACTTATATCGGCAGTTTAACTTACGAACCGATCCTCTACAATGCCGTTAAACCGACATCCGTTCAGTTTGCTATTTTGCAAGGTACGGTTTCACGTATGAAACAGACTCCTTACGGTCAACTTATCGTTGAGCTCATCGGCGACGTGGCAGAGATAGATGACGTCATTGCCGTTCTGCGCAAGGAAGGTCTGGAGGTGGAGTCGTTAGAATGAGCTTTGAAAATGTTTACTGGCCCGAAATAGGGGAAGCTGCGAAGGATACGCTGTACATGTTGGCGGCATCACTGGTGTTTACGATTGTATTTGGTTTGATTCTCGGTGTGATCTTATTTTTAACCGCGCGGAAACAGTTGCTGGAACAGCCCTTTGTCTACGGTGTGCTTTCCTTTATCGTCAATGTGCTGCGTTCGGTGCCGTTTATCATTTTAATGATTATGATTATGCCAGTTACGAAATGGATTACAGGTACGTCGCTAGGGGTAGAGGGTTCGATACCTCCTCTGGTTGTCGCGGCAACGCCATTTTTCGCGAGGCTGGTGGAAACATCGCTGCGGGAGGTGGATCGCGGTGTTATTGAAGCAGCTCAAGCTATGGGAGCATCCAAATGGGATATCGTCCGGCGCGTGCTGCTCCGTGAAGCGAGTCCTGGCCTAATTGCGGCTGTAACGATAACAGCTGTAACACTTGTCTCGTATACGGCGATGTCGGGTGTGATCGGGGGAGGTGGTCTTGGGGACTTGGCGCTGCGTTACGGCTACCAAAGATTCCAAACGGATGTCATGCTCGTAACAGTTGTGCTGCTTATCATTCTTGTTCAGCTGCTGCAAACGGCAGGAGATAGTCTTGTACGCCGCTCCAGTAAGAAATAACCAAATGGATTGCAGCTCAGAGGAAATAACATCATCGGAGGAATAGTTATGAAAAAAATGAGCGGTGTCATTACTATAATGATCGTAATGCTCGTTATGGCGGCATGCGGACAAGCCAATAATGGCGGAAAAGATACAAGCGGTAATAAGAGTAACCCAGGAGCGGGCGGTGAAGCACCGGCTGAGGTCACGTTAAAGGTAGGAGCGACCCCAATTCCACATGCGGAAATTTTGACATTCGTGAAGCCATTGTTAGAAAAAAAGGGCGTCAAATTAGAGGTTCTAGAATTCAATGATTATATTCAGCCTAACATGCAGCTTAACGAAAAACAGTTGGATGCCAACTTCTTTCAGCATTTGCCATACTTAGAGCAGTTTAATAAGGAAAGAGGCTACAAGTTAGTTAACGTAGCAGGTATCCATATAGAGCCGTTCGGAGCGTATTCCAAAAAAGTAAAAAAGATCGAGGAACTGAAAAATGGAGCAAAGGTAGTCATCCCTAACGATCCATCCAATGGTGGTCGCGCGCTTGCGCTCATGGAGGTAAATGGACTAATCACGCTGAAGGAAGGCGTTGGCGTAAATGGCACAGTTGCTGATATTACAAAAAATCCAAAAAAACTCAAAATTACGGAAGTGGAAGCAGCCACTCTGCCTCGTGTATTCGATGAAGTTGATCTGGCGCTTATTAATACGAACTATGCTCTCCAAGTGGATCTTGTACCAGCTGAGGATGCTTTGTTTATGGAGGGGAAAGATTCTCCGTACGTGAACATTCTTGTAGCGCGACCAGACAACAAGGATTCCGACGCAATGAAAAAGCTTATTGAAGCGCTCCGTTCGCCAGAAGTGAAGAAATTTATAGACGAGAAATATAAAGGAGCGATTGTCGCTGCTTTTTAAAATAAATAAAGTATAGGCTTTATCCAACGGAAATAGGAAGCGTATCTATCCCAAATAGGGCGGAGGCGCTTCTTTTTTTTGTGGACGCGTCATGTAAAGAAACTGGAGAGGAATTTGAGATCCAAGTCATTTACTAGATAAGCGACTCATATAATCTATCAGAATGAAGGTTCATTTCTATCTAGAGGTAGAGAAGGGTGGCAAGGTCGATGCGGCGGATGATGCAGGCGGTATTATGTGGAATGCTCGTATGTTTTGGCATGGTGGAGATCGGAGGCTTCGGGTTGTACAAGGGAGAAGCGGCTACAGAGCCGAGCGAGCTGGTGGTCCCGTCTACCGCAGCTAACGCTTCTTATTATGAATCACAGCTATTGCGTGCGGGGTCTGCAGTCTATGAATCGGAAATAGTGCTGCTGAAAGATAAATCTATTCCAACAGCTTCGGCTGTTCAATTTGATAGAGTTGCAGCTGTCGGCAAGGAGCCTATCCCAAAAACTTTATATTTAACCTTTGATGACGGTCCTAGCGCATATACGGAGCAGGTGCTTGATATTTTAAAAAAAGAAAAAATAAAAGCGACGTTTTTTGTGCTGGGGGAGCGTGTGCTGAAGCAGCCTAAAATCGCCAAACGGATTGTTCAGGAAGGTCATTCTATCGGCAATCATACCTATAATCATAAGTACGACCGTTTGTATGGCAGCTTCACGGAATTTTCAAGCCAAATTATGAAGACTGACGATGCGATATTTAAAGCAACGGGGTTAAGAACAACGCTTGTTCGTGCTCCAGGTGGAACGTATAGCAATTTCGATCAAGGATATTTCGATGCTCTGGCAGCCGCAGGATATCAGGTGCATGATTGGAATGTCGACAGTGGCGATTCCAAGCGCAGAGGGGTGCCTGCCTCGGAAATTGTTGCGACGGTGAAAGGCTCAAAGCTAGCAAATAAGCTTGTCGTACTCATGCACGATGGTACCGGTCACGAGGAGTCGGTCAAGGCCCTTCCCGCTGTCATTCAATACTATAAAAGCAAAGGTTATTCGTTTGCATCTATAACGGACAAAGTAGAGCCGATACAATTCGCGATTGCAAAAAAATTGAAGTGGAGCAGAGCGAAAGTAACGAAGCAGCAAGCAGCTGTGTTGAAGCAATTCACGAAGGAGATTGACCGAAGCACTGTTCCGGTGCAGGAGGAGAAGTCGGTTGATAAAGAGACTAAAGCACCCGTACTGATTTTGCATAGAGGAGAAGTGAGCTTACAGCTACCGCCTAATGAATATAAGATAAGAAATGGCTCAATCGAGATGTCGCTGCTGAAGCTGACGAAATGGATTGGCGGAACATTGGAGCTCGATGAGGAAAGTGGTGTTATTGACGCCGTTTTGAATGGGAAACATGTAACTTGGAAATCGGAAGAGAAGGTTGTACTCACCATGGAGAAAGCGGAGCAGGTCGTTGTCCCGATCCGCGCGACACTGAAACAGTTCGGGATTGATATAACCGACTATATTATTAATGGTAAGCAACGAGAGATTTGGATGACGATGTAGTGGAAATCGGACTCTAGCAGGTCTAAATAGAGAGAAAGCTGGGGACACTGAAAAATAGATAGATTTATTTTTCAGGAGGCGAATTATACGATGATTTCTCCCCAATTCTCAGAAGAAGCCAAACCGGATCGCTATAGTCATTGGCCGGAACCGCCGCAAGTACTATTAAATCGATTGTTAGCAAAGGTAGAAAGCGTATTGCTAGGCAAGCAGCAAGTGATTAAGCACACTTTAACAGCTTTGCTCGCAGGAGGCCATGTGCTGCTTGAAGATGTGCCAGGAGTAGGCAAAACGCTGCTTGCACAAACCTTTGCCCGAGTAGTAGGCGGAGAATTCAAAAGGATACAATTTACATCCGATATGCTGCCCGCTGATGTTGTCGGTGGCGTCGTGTTAGACGCTCGCACAAGTGAGCTCGTTTACCGGCCTGGTCCTATTATGGGTAATGTAGTGCTGGCTGACGAAATTAATCGGACATCTCCGCGTACTCAGTCTGCCTTACTAGAGGCGATGGAAGAAAGACGAGTTACGATAGAGGGGAAAACGAGAAAGCTGCCCGTTCCATTCATGCTGATCGCTACTCAAAACCCGCTTAGCTTTGAGGGGACAAATACGCTGCCCGAGGCACAGTTGGACCGTTTTATGATGCGATTAACAATTGGATATCCCGGCTCGGTGGAAGAAAAGCGGATGCTAGGGCAGTATGCGGATGGGAAGAGGATTGAGCCGGAAAGGCTGCGTCCTGTTATTGCAACGGAGGAATGGCTGCAAATGCAAGCCGAGGCTAGACAAACTCATATGGACCCTGTGCTGCTCGAATACATGGTTCAGGTCGCGGATGCTACACGTCGTGCACCAGAGGTGTTATTAGGACTTAGTCCTCGGGCTTTGCGAGATTGGCTGAGGGCATCACAAGCTAACGCTTATATGGAGGGACGTGGCTACGCAGTACCAGATGATTTAATTACAACCTCTGACGCTGTTCTACCGCATAGGTTATCACTTCGATATAGCGCTACGGCAACAGGAGCTGATGCGACTGCTATTATACGTCGGACAATTCGGGAATGCTCACTGCCTACTGCATTTAGCGGCACGTTTGGAAGTGGGAAGCGCAGATGAACGTTTCAGAGAAGCACGAAAGAATAGATGTGGACAGTATAACCGAGCAGCAGCCCTTTGAGGGGCAGAGCATGATGCAGTCTTCAAGTGATGTGTTGCTTTCGAGAAAAGGGCAGTCTGTAGGAAATTCGCCGATTGCAGAGACTGCAGGTAATGATTTTACCTACAGCACGCGGTGGCTGGTGTGGTCAGTTATTGCTGTTGGTTGGATATGCTGCTTGACTGCCGTTATATTGCGCGGCGGAGCAGTGGAATGGTTTTTGACTGCGGTGCTCAGCACGGTTATAGTCGCAAGCGGGTTGGCTCCGCTCATCGCTGCTTTAGGATTAACAACTGTAAGGGTCATGCCGGTGTCTGAGGTACATGATGGAGGGCATGTGGGCATACGCTTGCAGCTGAAGCGTTCTTTTCCTATTCCGTTTGTTTGGATGAGCGTGCGAGATGAGGCTGTAAACGAAAGTGCAGCGAGTAATTTTAAAATAAGCTTCCGAATGGTATTCATTCCGTTATTGAAGAAAGAGACCACAATTACTTATACGCTGCGCAAGCTGCAGCGAGGACAGCATCGATTTGAAAATGTAACCGTAGCGGTAGGGGATTGGCTGGGGCTAACAGTCGTTCATAAGAAAATGTCGAGCAGCGCCGAGCTGGTTGTGCTGCCTGGCTTGCCCTATACGGAGCTGACTGATGAAGCTGTACGAAGAGGAGGGAATTCCCTTCAAGGTCAACATACAGAAATGACTGGAGCAGCCCGTGAGAGCCGAGGTGATTCTGCTCGCTTAGAAATCGCCGCAGCTGTCAAAGCCGCAGGCATGGGACCGGACAGTCGACCTTATCGGGATGGAGATTCACTTCGTCATTTAGATTGGCGCAGTGCCGCGAAGGGGCGCAGCCTGCAAACCAAAATCTATGCGCTGGAGCAGCCGTCACGCACGGTTATCGCTGTGGATACAGCAGCATCCGCCTATGACGAGGATGATCGAATGTTCGATGCTTGTGTTGGCTGGGCATCACATGCGGTACAGCAAGCTGCTGCACTGGGCAGTAATGTGTCCCTGCTTGCTGGTCAAAGGACAGCCTTAGTGCAAGGTGGTGCAGTTATGCCATCGCTGAATGAGGAGGTTGAGCCTATTCATGTAGCAGATATGCTGCAATTGATGGCTGTTCTGCGGGCTGATGGACAAGACTCTTTGGCGGACAAGCTTGTTAAAGGGGATGCTCCTCTGGAACGAGGCCAGACGATTCTTGTATTTACAGGCAATTGGAGAGGCGGCAGAAGCTGGGGCGGTCTAGCAGGCTTTGCGTCTGAGCGGGGCTGCAGGCTGGAGCTGTTTATTGTGACGAGGAGCGCCGTACCCAGCTTCGCTATGAGGGAACAGCAAAAATGGCTGGAGAGCAGCGGAGTCAAAGTGACCTGGCTGCATGTGCCTGCAAATATGAGCTTGCCTCCTTATGCAGAGGAAGGAGACGGCGAGTATGATTGCGGATAAGCGTAAAGATTTGGATACGAAAGCACAAATGAAAGAGGAATCAGCTGAGGACTCGCTCTTTTACCGGCTTGTTACGAGTGCTTTGTTGTTCGGATTGTTAGCCGAGTGGCTGCTGCCCTGGGTAAACGCGGGTGAGTGGTCTGCTATTTATCATCCAGAGCCGCTCATAGCTGTCATTGGCTGTATTATGCTGGCTGGACTGCTTCGTATGCCAATGGTCATAACACTGCTCTTTAATAGCGTAATATGTATGCTGAGCTTGATGTGGTTGTACAAGGGATTGGAACAGAGCGGCGTACAATGGCTGTTAGGGTTTCCTTCCATGCTAAAGGACCATCTGATGCTCATGATGGACAACGGCCTATGGGCGATGTCAGGCGAGCTTCGGACGCTGCTGTTATTTGTTGGTTGGGCAATGCTTGTGCCAGCGCTTCAGGCACTAGTGTGGATGAGGCAGACTGCTCTTGGTATTGCGGGATTAACGATTTTATATTTAATTACACTGCATGTCTGGGTTGGGATGGATATAATGGGCGGCTTGATGCGCAGCGTCGCGGAAGGTCTTCTGCTTGCTGCCATTGTTTCTGTGCCGCGCGTGCAGCGTGTTATGGAAACGAGTATCGGGAAAGTAAAGGGTCTGAATATGCGCTGGCTGTCGGGATCAGCTTTTGTCGTACTTACCATCATTGGCTGCGGGCTGCTATTTGCTAACGGTCGCGAAACAACGATGGCACCGGCGAATTGGACCGTCTCCATAACCGATCGCATACAACAAGCGGTGACCTCACTAGGAAGAGAGGATGGCGCGGTAACCGTGCTGCGGCAGTCGGGGCTTGATCAATTCGGTCGTGCGATGACAGGGTATGGCTTTGATGACAGTGAGATGGGGGCGCCGCTTCTGACGGATAATCGTATTATTTTTACGGGGACATCTTCGGTAAAAAGCTATTGGCGCGGAGATTCGAAGAGTGTATATGACGGAAGAGGCTGGAGCAATGACGGGGGTTCCGTGAAGCTAATGCCGGTTCGGAATTCCGATGGCGAAGAGATTATGGAAGCAGCTGTTGAAGCGGGCGATCTCCATGTGGGCCCAATAATACAGCAAACGGTAGTATGGGCTGAGCCCGCTTCAGCAATGCCTTTGTTTAGTTCAGGCATGTTCCCTCGCGTGACTAACCTGATAGCCGCTGATCCACGGAGAAAAGTAGGCAGCTACCTGCACA
Source organism: Paenibacillus sp. J31R122 (assembly GCF_056269185.1). NCBI lineage: Bacteria > Bacillati > Bacillota > Bacilli > Caryophanales > Paenibacillaceae > Paenibacillus > Paenibacillus sp. J31R122. Next base: position 153,589 of record NZ_JBWDNM010000015.1, on the reverse strand, counting down.
ATGATGTGACGGACACCTTGTACATGCAATCGGATACGACCAAAGTGGAACAATACACCGTGCAAAGCGTGCTCGCTATTACTGATGAAGCGGAGCTAAGAGGTTTGGATTCAAGGCTGGGGGAACGTAATAGTGCACAGGGTTCGCTAGACTTGGGCGGACAAAATAGTACAGAGGGCGTAGCGGAATTGGAAGGGCAGGATAGTGTACAGAGCATAGAGGATCTGAGTGAAAAACGTGGTGCTCGGAGTACAGAAGTGTTGGGAGAAGCTAGTGACGGAGAAAGTATTGGGAAGTTCAATCAAGTTAAAGACGCGGGGAGTGTAGGTGCGTTTAATCAAGATAAAGACGTGGTGAGTATAGGTACGATTAATCAAGATAAAGACGTGGGGAGTATAGGTGCGTTTAATCAAGATAAAGACGTGGTGAGTATAGAAACGTTTATTCAAGATAAAGACGCAGTGAGTATAGGTACGTTTAATCAAGATAAAGACACAGGGAGCATTGCAGTGCTAGGTGCGGAGCTGGAGACTTATTTGCAGCTGCCAGATACGTTGCCGAGCCGAGTTGTGGCGCTGGCAGCAGAGGTGTCCGGAGGCGGTGTTACCAGTCGTTATGATCAGGTGAAGGCCATTGAGCAATTTTTGAAAACAAGCTATTCGTATACGCTCGAAAATAGCAAAGTACCGCCAAAAGGTGCGGATTTCGTTGATCACTTTTTGTTCGAGCAGAGGGAAGGGTATTGCGTTCATTTCTCAACAGCGATGGTTGTTATGCTTCGATCGCAAGGCATTCCCGCTAGATGGGTGAAGGGCTTTACTTCAGGTACGCCGCTCAAGGATGAGGGGAGTGCTGGCGAGGGTGTGAATAGCGGTAATGGAAATGCTGTAAGGGCTGGCGAGGATGTGAATAGCGGTAATGGCAGTGCTGTAAGGGCTGGCGAGGATGTGAATAGCGGTAATGGCAATACTGTAAGGGCTGGCGAGGATGTGAATAGCAGTAATGGCAATGCTGTAAGGGCTGGCGAGGATGTGAATAGCAGTAATGGCAGTGCTATAAGTACTCGTGGGAGTGTTAATGAGGAAAAAGATCATGATGCGAGCGTTGGAGAGAGTAAAGGCGGGTTGGCGCTGGTGGATTATGAGGTGCGCGGCTCAGACGCGCACGCATGGGTTGAGGTGTATTTCCCAGGCGCAGGCTGGGTGCTCTTCGATCCGACGCCAGGATTTAGCGGCGGTGACATAGTCGCGTCCGCCATAAATGGCGGAGGAGCGATTGAAGCGATCGCGACTGGCGCAGCGAGCGGAGCTAATGCTGCAAGCGAGGCAAGCCTAGCGGGCCTCGCTCGGCGGTTTGAGGCGGCGGCAGAGCAAGCCGCCTCTGCAGTTGCGCGAGGGGCAGACAGCCTCGCGCAAGCGGCGCAGAGCGCCGTCAAGGGCGCGGCGGCGGCTTCGCCCGCCGCTGCAGCCGCCGCAGGCGCGGCCGCGCTAGCGCTCGCGGCCGCGGCCATTGCCGCGGCGCAGCGCCAGCGGCTGCGCCTATCGCTGGCGCTGCGCCGCTATGGCGCGGCCTACGCCGGCATCGCGCAGCTCGCCGGCGCAGCCGCGCCCTCCAGCGACGCGCGCATTGCGCCGCGTCGCCAGAGCGAGCATCCGGCTGGCCAACATGAGCCGGATCAAGAAGTGCCGGGCCGTCGCAGCAATCGCGGCCGCCATGGACTCCGCGGAGCTGACGCCCGCTTGCGTACAAGCTTCATCGCTGTCGCGAACGCACTTGCTCCGCTGCTGCATCGCCGTTTCGGCGAGCACGCGCCTGGACTAACAGCGCGTGAATACGCTGCGACGGCACAGTCCGCACTGACATTAGAGCAGCAGGGAGCGCTGCATCGACTGACAAGTTGGTTGGAGGAGGCGCAGTTTAGCGGACCGGGCAGCTGGCCGGGCGCTCCATCGCCATCCGATTTGAATCAAGTTGTGCGACACCTAAGCGCACCAGTGAAGCATCCGAATAATGAAGCTGGTAATAGGTTAGCCAAATCCAAATAAAAAAATGTATAAATGGCCCAGCCCCTCCACAAAATCGCGCTTGATTATATGTAACCCTTTGCGTACGGGAATGGGCATCCAGTTACCATAGTTCTATTTCAAAAAATGCAAAGGGATGGCCCGATTAGAATGGATACCGTTGATCCGAACACTTGGTACTCTCATTCTTCTATGTTGTTGAATTTTGATTGGATATTGTACATTCAAACAATGACAATTCCATTTTTAAATGTGTTTGATTGGAAAAGATACAATCAAAAGGGCAGTTAGAAGCTCTTTATCTGCGGAACGGACGATTAGATTGGATAAAATACAGTCTAAATCTAAATAAGCCGTTTTGATTGGATTTGATTGGATGAAATACAGTCAAATCCAAAAATACGACAAATGAAGATTAAAAGTAAGCTTTTCTTATCTTCCGCCACCGCTGATTCAATTTTGAGCTTTATCATAATCGCAAGAAAAGAAAACCTCCTCAATTCTGAAAAAGGATTGAAGGGGTTTTCTAGCGTGTCTTGTGTGTCTTGTGTGTCTTGCGTGTCTTACGTGTCTTGTGTATCTTGTTCTTCTTTCTATTCTTGTTATCTAGTTTTATTGTTTTTCAGTTTTCCTGTTTCCTATTTTTCTCTTTATCGTGTCATTTATTTTTCGTGAAATATGCTCCAGCTCAGCGTTATCGTCAATTTACTTTATTTCGGTCCTGAAATATGACTTCTGTGAAGGTTCGAAGCGGGATATAAGTTTTATTTTTATAATTAATAATCCTATCTTTCCCTGTGCCTTCGATTGTAGTTATTTTAATGCGATTATGAATGGCAACTTTACTTGGGAATAAAGTTGCCTGTATAGCCTTGGGTGATACGCCTGCTGTACATAAGAATAAGATTACTCCTCGCCAAAATCCTGCCAATAGACAGCTAAAATCTAGCTAAAAACCTCCTCAATTTATACACTTCGTCTCTTGTTTTATATAATGACGTGTGAATTAATAATTATTAGCTACTTCATTAAACGCTTACATTTCAACGCTTAACCATATTTTTTAGGACTCACTTTAAATCAACACACCGTTCGCCTTGACTCCTCTAAACCGCCTTATATATAATTACTACATCTATCAAGGGAGGCTCGGTAATGACTAAGCAAAATGAAATCATTGTTGTTCTTGATTTTGGAGGACAATACAATCAACTAATTGCACGCCGTATTCGTGATTTGGGCGTATATAGCGAGCTATTGCCTTATAACACGCCGGTTGAACGGATTCGTGAACTACAACCGAAAGGTATCGTATTCTCGGGTGGACCCGCAAGCGTTTATGAAGAAAATTCACCGCTTGTAGATCCGGCTATATACGATTTGAACATTCCAATTTTCGGTATTTGCTACGGTATGCAGCTCATGTCGTATCAATTGAAAGGTAAAGTTGAGCGCGCTGGTAAACGTGAATACGGTAAAGCGGAAGTCGAATTTGTAGACGATAATCATATATCGTTTGGTCTCGACAAGGTTCAAACCGTATGGATGAGTCATGGTGACCACGTAGTTGAACTGCCTGAGGGTTTCCAAGTTACAGCTAGCACGGAGCATGCTCCAGTAGCAGCAATGAGTGATATGGAGCGTAAGTTCTACGCCGTACAATTCCACCCGGAAGTACGTCACTCTGAATTCGGTAACGAAATGATTCGTAACTTTCTTTACAACATTTGCGATTGCGACGGCAATTGGACGATGGAGTCGTTCATTGAAGATGCGATCCGTGATATTCGTAATGAAGTCGGGGACAAAAAAGTACTATGCGCGCTTTCCGGCGGCGTAGATTCGTCTGTTGTAGCGATTCTTCTACACAAAGCGATTGGCGATCAGCTTACTTGTATGTTCATCGATCATAACCTCCTTCGCAAAGGCGAAGCGGACAGCGTAATGGATACGTTCGTTGGCAAGTTCGATATGAAGGTTGTCAAAATCGATGCGCGTGAACGCTTCATGAGCAAGCTTAAGGGTGTAGATGATCCTGAGCAAAAACGTAAAATTATCGGAAACGAGTTCATTTACGTGTTCCAAGAAGAGTCCGAGAAATTCGATGATTTTGAATTCCTAGCTCAAGGCACGTTGTATACGGACATCGTAGAGAGTGGAACAGCTACTGCACAAACGATTAAATCGCATCATAATGTCGGCGGCTTGCCTGAAGACATTAAGTTCAAGCTGGTTGAGCCTCTAAAAGCATTATTCAAAGACGAGGTTCGTAAAGTCGGCGAAGAGTGCGGCTTGCCTGCAGCGATTGTATGGCGTCAGCCATTCCCAGGCCCTGGTCTTGCTATTCGTGTTCTTGGCGAAGTAACAGAGGACAAGCTTCACATCGTGCGCGAATCCGATGCTATCCTTCACCAAGAAATTGCAAAAGCAGGTCTTGACCGTGAAATTTGGCAGTACTTCACAGCACTTCCGAACATGAAGAGCGTAGGTGTAATGGGCGATGCTCGCACTTACTCTTACACAGTCGGCATCCGTGCCGTAACTTCAATTGACGGTATGACAGCGGACTGGGCACGTATCCCTTGGGATGTGCTTGAGAAAATTTCGGTTCGTATCGTAAACGAAGTAGACAATGTTAACCGTATCGTCTACGACGTAACCTCAAAACCACCTGCTACAATTGAGTGGGAATAATAAAGACTCTCTTTTATCCGGAAATTTGCGGATGAAAGAGAGTTTTTTATTTGTATAGAATAGTTAGAACATTGAAATTTACTTAACGGTGTATGTACTCAAGTAGAGAGAGACTTACTTCAACTTTAGGGGGCGTTTATTTTTAACTTTTACGCTGCACATTGCGTTGTTTAGCAAATAGAAGGGAGTATTTTTTATGACCAAAATCAAACCATCAATGAGATGAAACTTTTCTCAGTAAAAGTCGTTAATGATTACAATGGGAGATGTGATTTTGAAAAGGGGGGATGGAATGTCTGAAGAGTTGGATTTTGAGCGTCTCACGGAAATAAAGGAGCGAATGCATGAGCTATCCAGAGTTGAGCAGAGGCTGGAGTATTTGAGGAAGCGGGTCAGAGAGCAGGAAGCGCTCATTGTAAAGCTAGAAGTGGAGCTGGAGATGGAGCAGGAGGATGTTGAGAAGCTGACGAGGTTGTCTCTGGTGAATTTGTTTCATACGATATTGAGAAGCAAGACGGAGCAGCTTGAATTGGAACGTCAGCAAGAGCTGATAGCAACACTGAAGCTTCAGGAAGCCAGGCAAAGTCTCAAGGGGCTTAAAGAGGAGCTGGTTGCAGTTGGGCAGCAGCTTGTTAGCCTTTCGAATGCACAATCAGATTACGATAAGCTGATGTTAAAGAAGGAAGCAGCTCTACGTAATTCTCCACATGCTGTTGATGAGTTGAAGGAAATGGAAGAGCATATTTCGCACACAAGTCTGCTGCTCAAGGAGATAAAAGAGGCCCTCTCCATGGGGCGAGGCGTCCTTTCATCGCTAACTTATGCTTCGGAGCATTTGGAAAAAGCGGAGAACTGGGGTAACTGGGATATGTGGGCGAACGGTGGCTTGATAAGCACTCATATCAAGCATGGTCATGTAGATGATGCGAGAACGTCCATTCATAATGCCAATCGCCAACTGCAAGACTTTCATAAAGAGCTCTCCGATCTGCATAAGTCGACGGATATCCAAATCGATATAAGCGGCTCACTCAAAATGGCTGATTACTGGTTTGATGACTTAATTACAGACTGGCTTGTGCAAGGTCGTATTAAAGATGCGCAAGAACAGGTGTTAGAGGCGCTTCATAAGCTTAAAATGGTAGTGAAGTCTCTCGAAAACGAACAAAGTAGTGCGGAAAGAGAGTTATCCCATTTAAAGACCAAGCGCATTGCCTGGATAGAGGAAACTCAATGAGCTAGCTCGTGTACTAAAAAAACTCTCTTTTATCTGCGTTATTTAGCAGATAGAAGGGAGTGTTTTTATGACCAAAAAAGACCATTTAATGTTATAATAGTAATTTATGTGTGGACTAAGAACTAATCCAAGTTAGGAGTGAATGAATGCATTTTAAAATGAATTTATTGAAGCTGTGTTTATTACTGATCGCTTTCCTGCTTATAAGTGCTTGTGGTCAAACCGAGAAACATGAAACTATTGAGGTTTTTGTAATAGAAACATTTGATGATAAACAAAATGATCAAGGAATGTATGAAACAACGGGTTACAAGGTAGTGAATGCGATAACCATAATGGAAGAAGGAAAAACCCATATAAAATCAGATATTAAAGCTATTGAGGATTTTTATGATCAGGAAGGCAATTATACACAGACGAAAATAATCCATTCCTATTTCAATAAATCTAAGATGTTGCTCACTGAAGATGGAAATACCCTTAAAGAAGAACTTCAAGAACCCTCTACTATTCTTATAACCCCCGATAATGCTAAACATTTCAAAACAAACAATATGACAACGGAAGAAAAAGCACAGGTAAAAGAACATGTGCTTGCACTGATGGAAAAGCTGTAAGAAGTTTTTGCCAGTAGAACTAGGATGGCAAGAATAAATCGAGCAGCTTAGCAGAAATCCTTTCTTAATCTACTATACAATCTGACTCTTACGAAATTCACTAATAAAACCTTCCAACCAATCCTCATTATAATCAATGGCACCGTTATCACTAATAAAAGCAACATCAAGACCCATCACCCAAAACCTTCGAGCTAGTACAAACAGTTCAACCGCCAATTCATCTTGCACTGAAAATGCTCGAATAGATCGATATCCCGACATAACAGCATTCCAAAGCGGTTCTTGCTTATCCGCATGCTGCCGTTTCCTGGCTCGGACCTGCGCTAGGTCATAAGCACGCCAGCCTTTTGCAGACCATTCAAAATCGAGATGAGTAAAATGTTTATTTTCCTCTAAGGCATTATTATTTCCATGCATATCTCCGTGACAAATACCCCAATCTAATCCTTGTTTAGCAGCAGATGCTATACGTTCTTTCAAGCTACCGGCAAATTGCTGCAGAAAAAGTGCAGCTTCGTGCTTCTCACCAATGTAGTTCACTATACGCTCTAGTGATTGATCAATGAGAAAATGAATATCTAAATCATAACGAGGCTGATCTACAACAACTTGGTCCATTGCTGTGTGCAGTTCAGCAGCAGACTGGCCGAATGCATAACAGGACTCCTCATCATGTAGTCTGTTCTCTGTGCCATCAATATAGCGAAAAACGACAGCGATCCGTTTTCCTTCTGCAGCATCCAGTACGGTATACCAACGGTTGTCTTTTTTTGCGATTGGTTCAGCTACCTTAGTATGTTCCGAGCTCAGTTGATCTTTTAGCTGATTTAATAAAGATAGCTCATAAGCAGCATCGCTTTCCTTGATCTCCTGGCGATAGACACGTATGATATAAAGCCCTTCAGTGGTATACAGTTTATAAGTATCATTTAGCCCTCGCAGCCAAAATATACACTCACTCCACTGTCCAATGTCATAGTGATCATTCAAACAATACGCCAAATATCTAGGGTCTAAAACAGAACGTAAAGCAGTCGGTTTCGTGTACATAATGTTACCTCTTAACTTTTTAGCTCCATCATATACTAGCCAGCACTATAGAAAAAGGTAAAAAATCTTTATAAATAAACAGTCTTGATCATAGCAATGACCTCCCCCAAAAATGGGAGAGGCCATAGTGCTGTTCGGGAATCTAATGGAAAGGGGGGACTAGCTGTTCCCCTCCTACATGATGTCTTTCATTACACAGCGTTTAATACGATATCTTCTTCGTCTTTTTTATTGAATGCATCGCGATCGAATTCTCCTTCGGAATTCGCAACGAGTAGAGAGGTTACTGTTGTTCCTGTCGCATTCACGGCAGTACGGCCCATATCGATGAGTGCTTCTATGCCCGCTACGATGCCAATTCCTTCGAGTGGTAAACCGAGCGCCGTTAACACGACAGTCGTAGATATAACAGCAGGTCCCGGTACACCGGCAACACCAATCGAAGAGATAACGCTAACTAAGACGAGGATAATATAATCTGTCCCCGTTAGGGTGATGTCAAACACTTGTGCCGTAAATACAGCAACAATAGCTGGCCATATGCCGCCGCAAGCGTTGAAGTTGACGGATGCGCCTAACGGAGCTACGAAGCTTGCAATTCGAGGAGAGACATGCAGACGCTTCGTAATGACTTCTAAATTGACCGGAAGCGTTGCGTAGCTGCTTCGAGTCGTAAATGCGACAGCGATTGTCGGATAGATTTTGCGGAAGAAACGAAGAGGATTAACCTTCGCCACAAACAGCACAAGACCGCCAAACACAAGGACGAAATGTATAATCATGGCTACGTAGGAGGTGATGATCACGCTGCCGAGTTCTTGCAGAGTATCCCAGCCATAACGGGCCGTCATTCCGGCAATTAGCGCGAACACACCATAAGGAGTCAAGCGGATAACAAATTTTACAACCTGATGCAAGATCTGCGTTAACGATTGAATAACATCACGTACAGGCTTTACGGCTTCAGCATTTTTAGAGCCTACTTTAATGATGGCAACTGCTAAGAAAATGGCGAAAATAAGCAGGGGTACGACTTTTCCAGTTGCAGCTTCATTGAATGGATTTGACGGTACAAGTTCCAATATTACTTCTGAGAAAGTAGGGATTTCACGCGCAGTGAAGCCCTCAGGCACGGCTTGTTGAATACCTTTTCCTGGATTCATCAATAGAGCAACCGATAAACCAATTATTGAACCAACAGCGGTTGTTCCAAGAAACCAAGCGAACGTTTTGAAGCCAATTTTGCGTAAGTAATCTAGACTTGTTAAAGAAGAGATGCTGTTCAGTACGAGCACGAATACGAGAGGAATAACAAGCATCCGAATCAGGCTGACATAGATGCTGCCGAATGTAGTAATGGCTTTATACTCGAAGTTTTCCAGACTCTGAAAGAAAATGCCTACAGCTATACCGATTGCGAGCCCGATAAGCACCCGTGTACCGAATCCGACTCTTTTACGTGCCAAGAAATATAGAATTGCGAATACAAAAATAGCAGTGACAAAGCTGAACCAGTTTGTTTCAATAGCTAAAAGTAAATTGTTATCAATTTTATCCACCGTTCAATTCCCCCTATGCCTATCATATTTGTATGAATTATAAATTCAATTTACAGACATCAATAGTAAATGTCAAATGTTATTTTAAATCTATGAATGAATATTAAATTTTATATCCGATAAAATTCTCGCGATCAGTATTGGCGAGGATCGTGACAAAGTGAAAAATTATATCGATGAACACAAGTAGGCGTGATGACGGAGGATCAGATGAGGTCCGTTATTGATGAATTGCTGGCTTTTGGCTAACTAATAAAAATAAAAAAAGTCAGCTTAGTGATAATAATTCTCATATTAGGTTATAATACAGACAGAGAAAGTTATAACAAAAGCAAAAGGCATCCCGAAGGATGCCTAAGCCTTAATCCATAAGCTATAATCTCGAGCGAAAACCCTAAATTTTCGGTTCGAAGGTTTTGCAATCCGTTTCCCCTGAATCTGAAGCTTGTCTATTGCGATTGTTCACAACGTAAATCGATGAAGCGTTACAAGCATTGCCTGGTGCCCAATACTTACATGAGTTTACTTCGCAAAGTACATCTTTAGCCATTGTTTTCACCTCCTATCATTAGGATGGACGAAGATGATGGCTTTATACATTTAACAGCCACAATATATCGACAGACTCCTCTGAGCTCTCTCGTTAATCAAATAGCGCATAAAGCTTATTTGCCCCGTTTTTTCCAGGTGTACTAGGAGGATAGTCACAGCCTCTCGCGTAAAATGCGAATAATTTGGAGAATTATTGCCAATAATGTTCGTGTAATTTGCGAAAGTTGTTGACAAAACAGACATATTCTCTTTAATATTAAAAGCGGAAAACAACAACGGCATATCTTTTCGTATAATCTCAAGAATCGGCTTGAGAGTCTCTACTCGGTCACCGTAAATGACCTGGCTACGAAATTGGCGGAAAAGCTTGCATCGGTCCTGCAGGTTTACTTTTCCCCTTTTTGCAGAGCCTAGGAGAGATGCGATATTCGCATTTTTTTCTAGGCTTATTTGTTTGTTCCACCACAATTTTGGGAGGTAGAAATCAAAATGGAACGTTTCTTTCGCTTAAAGGAACACGGAACAAATGTCAGGACAGAGATTATGGCGGGGCTGACGACTTTCATGACGATGGCATACATATTGGCCGTCAATCCAATCATACTTACTCCAGCAGGTCTTGACTGGACAGCCGTATTTCTAGCTACGGCGCTTTCTGCCGGTATTTTCACAATCGCCATGGGTTTGTTCGTTAACTTCCCAGTAGCGCTTGCTCCGGGCATGGGGTTAAATGCGTATTTCGCTTCTGTCATTATCGCTTCGGCGGCGACGGATACTCCCATTTCACCAGCTATGGGTCTGACAGCTGTATTTATTTCAGGTATTATCTTTATCATTTTGACACTTACACAAATTCGTCAAATGCTCATTACAGCTGTTCCTGACAGTCTGAAGCATGCGATTACTGTCGGTATAGGCTTGTTCATTACCGTTATCGGTTTGAAAAACAGCGGAATTATGACAATTGCGGTTTCAAGCTTCACTGACATTAAAGCAGGCGCTTTTACACCAGTGAGCGGTCCAGAAACGGTTATGCAGCTTGGCAGCTTCCATGATGGCACAGTTGTATTAACGGTTGTTGCTTTGCTTTTGATTGGCGTACTAATGGTGCTTCGTGTACCGGGCGCGATTTTGTTCGGTATTCTTGGAACAACGGTTATTGGAATTATTTCCGGTCAGGTTGATGTTAAAGCTGCATTCACTGGCCAAACATGGGTACCAGACTTCTCCACAATGAACTTCTGGCACTTTGACTTTGCGGGTGTGTTCGAGGTAGGTCTCGTAACCGTTATTCTTACCTTTACATTCGTTGAATTGTTTGATACCTTCGGTACGCTTGTAGGTACGGCGACACGCGCTGGATATATGAAAGATCCAGCAGAAGGCAAGAAACGTATTGGTAAAGCGATGTTCGTTGATGCTATCGGCGTTAGCGGCGGTGCTATGCTTGGTACAAGTACAGTAACTGCTTTCGTAGAGAGCTCATCTGGTATCGCGCAAGGCGGACGTACGGGTCTTACAGCAGTAACGACAGGCGTTTGCTTCTTGCTTGCTATTTTCATTTCACCGATTGTAGCACTCGTTCCGGGAGCGGCAACAGCAGCGGCGCTTATCATTGTAGGCGTTTTGATGATGCAATCGGTCAAAGAAATTGATTTCTCCGATATGGTTTATGCGATTCCGTCGTTCTTGACGCTTGCATTCATGCCATTTACGTACAACATTGCTAACGGTATTTCGTTCGGTATCGTATCGTACGTATTGCTTGCAAGTGTTGCAAACGTATCGGGTAAAGGTAAGTACAAGGTTCATTGGTTGATGTGGATTTTAGCAGTGCTTATTATTGGCCGATATGTATTCATGGGCGGCGAATAGAACGGACAATTAACGAAATAAGATGAGAAAGCAGCGCTGGACCGGCGCTGCTTTTTTTGTTATATAAGTACTTATAAGTATTTGTAGGAAGGCAGGTGATGAAGTTGCTTCGAATTGATTTGAATTGCGATATGGGAGAAGGCTTCGGGGTGTACCAGGCAGGCTCAGGCTCGGACATTGAAATAATGAAGCATATTACTTCTGCAAATATTGCATGCGGGTTTCATGCAGGTGACGCTGCGACGATACGGACAACGGTTCGACTGGCGATCGAGCATCACGTCGCGATAGGCGCGCACCCCGGGCTTCCGGACTTGGCGGGGTTTGGTCGGCGCATTATGGATATTACTCCACAAGAAGCCTATGATATGACCGTTTATCAAATTGGAGCGGTATCGGCATTTGCGAAGTCAGAGGGTGGAGTATTGGCGCATGTGAAGCCTCATGGTGCTCTCTATAATATGGCGGCTCAAAGCAAACCTCTTGCCAACGCAATCACAGAAGCGGTTTATAAAGTCGATCCGCAGCTTCTATTGTTTGGTCTTGCGGGCAGCGAGCTCGTTCGGGCAGGTGAGAAAATCGGGCTGCGTACAATTAATGAGGTATTTGCGGACCGCTCCTATGAAGCGGACGGAACGCTTACGCCGCGCGGGATGAGCGGAGCTGTAATCGTTGACCCGCTAAAAGTCGCGGAGCAAGCTGTACGAATAGTTAAGGACGGGATTGTTCGAACTAGGCAAGGGACCGATATTGGTTTGAAGGCCGATACGATTTGCGTGCATGGTGATACGCCGCATGCTGGAGAGCATCTTATTGGGCTGAGGACAGCATTTAAGCAAGCAGGAATATGTGTCAAAAAAGCGGGGGGATGACTTGGGGAGCTTAGAAAGCTTGGATAGCTTGGATAGCTTGGATAGCTTAGATAGCTTAGATAGCTTAGATAGCTTAGATAGCTTAGATAATCAGTTATGGCAGGGTGCTTTCGAATATGAGTTGTTTCCTCTAGGTGATTCTGCCGTTATCATTCGCTTAGGTGATGTTATGGAAGAGCAGCTGCAACGAAAGGTGACAGCCTTAATGGCTTGTTTGGAGCAAAAACCATTTAGCGGAATGATAGAATGTGTACCTGCATTCGTATCAGTGACAGTTCATTATAATCCGTTTGAGGTGCTGAAAAGTCGTCTTCCTATGGAGTCGGAGCATGTTACTGTTTATGAAACGGTAAGTGGGCGTTTAAAGCTGCTACTATCGCAGATAAGGCTGTCAGATTCGGATGTAGAACGGAGGATAATTGAAGTACCAGTTTGCTATGGTGGGCTTTTTGGCGAGGATCTATCCTTTGTGGCGGAACATAACGGGATGACAGAAGAAGAAGTTATTGCGATTCATACTAGTGGCACTTATTTAGTTTGCATGATTGGCTTTGCGCCAGGCTTCCCTTATTTGAGCGGAATGTCAGAGCGCATTGCAGCGCCTCGTCATGCAACGCCGCGAACAGTTATTCCGCGAGGAAGTGTAGGGATTGCCGGCGGGCAGACAGGCATCTATCCAATTTCAACTCCTGGAGGATGGCAGCTGATTGGCAGGACACCACTTGAGCTTTTTCGTCCCGAGCAAACAATTCCCAGCTTGCTAAGTGCAGGTGATTATGTGAAATTTAAGCCCATATCGAGTGAACAATATGATCTCTATTTGGATGGTGATAGTGAGCTATGAGCATCAAAGTGATCCGGCCAGGCTTGCTCACGACTATACAGGATTTAGGGAGATATCATTTTCAACAATATGGTGTTGTGGCGGCGGGAGTAATGGATACAGGGGCTGCACGCGCAGCCAATTACTTGGTTGGTAATGATGGGGCAGAAGCTGTGCTGGAAATGACGCTTACTGGAACGGAGCTGCTTATTCAAGAGGCTGTCGTAATAGCGGTATGTGGAGGTGATATGTCCGTTACCATAAATGGACAGCCGCTACCGTTATGGAGGCCTGTCCTTGCGGAAGCGGGTGTCGTCATTAAATTTGCTGCTGCTCGGTCTGGATGTCGTTCTTATCTAGCAGTAGCGGGCGGCTTTGACGTGCCGGAAGTTATGGGGAGCCGCAGCACATATTTGCGCGGCGTCATTGGTGGATTTGAGGGAAGGCCATTGAAAGCTGGAGATGTTCTTTTGATTAATAAGCCGAATGAGCTATCTACTAGGATAATGAGCGCGCTGCAGGCAGAGCAAGCTGGAGCTGGATCTGGATGCTATGCAGCACCCAACTGGCACGCGAACCATTTTGCAATTGCAGGGAACCTTGTCGAGCCGATTATTCGCGCCATGCCAGGTACTCATTATAATAGGTTTACGCCTGAAAGCCGGCAGGCTGTATTTAGTAAAACATATCGCATTGGGGTGCAGTCTGATCGGATGGGCTGTCGGTTAGAGGGTGAGAAGCTGCTTCTGAATTCGCCGCTGGAGATGCTGTCGGAAGCTGTTGCTAATGGAACGGTACAGGTGCCACCGGATGGCAAGCCGATCGTGCTGCTTGCTGATAGGCAGACCACTGGCGGGTATCCGCGTATCGTACAGGTTGCTTCGGTAGATATTCCGGTATTCGCCCAGCTGAGACCAGGTGATTCCTTTCGGTTTGAAGAGGTAACGCTGCTTGAGGCGGAACGCCTTTATTTCGAAGGCGAGCGTGATTTGAGCATGTTGAAAACGGCGATTGCCTTAAAATATAAATAAAAGGGTTCGGCTGTGATGAAGCTCGAGATCAAACATTCAGTGGCAATTAGCTAAAAGGCTACAAAAATAGCGCACTTATGACACATTTAACGAATATGACTAGTTGGAGCCACACATGTGTGGCGTTAAATGAGTTAACCTCACTATGCATGAATGAAATTAAAGAGGTAACCTCATTATGTATGAATGAAATTATAATGGTAAATCTTACTGTGCAAGTATGGAACAAAGTGAGGCAAACCTCACTATGCATGTATGGAACAAAGTGAGGCAAACCTCACTAATAATGAATATTCCCTCAGTAGATTGAATGATCTGCCAGCTGCCCATGTATTTAGTGAGTTTTTTCTCACTCGCCATGAACTTTTCCTCATGGCGAGTGAGCTTTACCTCACTAATTCGAGAAACTAACGAATTCTGCTGAATATAGTGAAGTTTACTTCACTAATTAGTGAGTTCACCTCACTACTAAGCTATTTGTGATTGTGGATCCATTGGTTAAGCCTTTTTGCTGAGTATTGCTCATAGAGTTTGAGTTGTGAAATGGATAATATCCGAGGTACTGGAATCGAAAAAAAAGAGGGATATTTTCGTGAATGAAGTGTAATCTACCTCGTGTAAGACCCTGAAAATCAACGCTTCATTATCTATAAATGTTCTTAATAACGAGCATAAGGTTAGCAGGCTTCTCTGCAAGCCGCCGGGTGAAATACGGATACCACATCGATCCGTAAGGAACGTAGCAGCGTATCCGGTATCCATCCTTAGCCAACTGTGCTTGTGCGTTCATTCGCAAGCCGTAGAGCATTTGAAATTCGAAGGAATCTTTAGAAATGCCATGCAAAGCAGTATACTGTTTAACCCAGTTAATAATCAAGTCATCATGTGAGGCGATAGCAGTGTATACACCTTTATCTAAATGCTGCTTAATAATAGCCTTGAAGTTTGAAATAACATCAGCCGTTTTCTGGTATGCGGTATGCTGAGGTTCTTTATATGCGCCTTTCACGAGACGAAGATTAATGCCCTCGTCCATCAGCTCCGCGGCATCTTTGGCTGTTCGATGCAAATAAGCTTGCAGTACAGTGCCTACACTAGTTAAGCCTTCCCTATGAAGACAACGTACCATATCAAGCGTAGCTTGCGTATAGGGCGTATTTTCCATATCGATACGAACAAAACTATTAAAGCGCATTGCCTGCTGTACAACTTCCCGTATATTCGCGTAACAAGCCTCAGCATTTAGCGCAAGCCCCATTTGCGTCGGTTTTAAAGAGACATTGGCGTTCAAATTGCTGTCAGCGATACCTTCAATCATCTTCAAGTATTGTTCCTTGTAATCGGATGCCTCGCTTAGCTTTGTAACACCCTCGCCAAGATGGTCGAGCGAAGCACAAATACCGAGCTTATTTAATGCCTCAATTTGCTTGAGCGCACCCGTGAGATTTTCCCCGGCAATAAACTTGTCGGCAAGCTTCTTGCCATATGTGGTCGATAGCTTCTCTACAAATGGAATCCCGGCGATCGTCAGTATTGTTGTACGGTACCATTTCGTTCCGATGCCCATCAGCGTTACCCCTCATCCTGTCATAAGAGTCTGATTTACACAGTTCGGCGAGCTTAATAACAGTATATTCAATCATATAGACAATCGCGCACATCACGCCTATTTATTTGAAAAGCAAAAAATTCGTCGGCAGCTTACGAAGCTGCTTGTCCGAGGGCTTATTAATAATTCGACCGTTAAATATAAGTGACGAGGAACCGCCTCCATCGAGATTATATCCATCAACTGCTCCATAACGCTGTAATAAGGTTTGCATTTCACTGAGCGTCGCGCCTGAGCTGCCTGCCTCGTTATAGCCGTCCACTACAAGGAACAAAAGCTGATCATCTTTGTAGTTAGCAATAACTGTACGTGGCGCTCGTTTAGGGCTAGTTTGCCATTTGGTCGGTATAGCTTGAGGCGCTCCGCCGCGAAGCAGGACGGGAACAAAGGAGGCCCCGAATTTCGGCTTCTTCGCATCGAGCTGCTGCTGACTTGTGAATTTGCCTCCGATTAACTCGTTTTGATCATTTAGTCCGACAAAAAATAAATCTGAACGCGTCGCTTCAAAACCCGACACGTATTTACCATCTACAATAGTTGTACCAAGCGGGTAGCGTTTGCCTCCGCCATCGGCGAAACCGCCTGCATTAACGCCGGCGATCGCATTCGTACGTTTGACTGCCTCAAGTGTCGTTTCCGAACGTCCAAGCTCATCCCGACCCAGTGCCATTTTCATGGCGTCCTTCGATTTAAGTTTTACTTTCAGAGCGTAAGTAGGGAAGCTTTCCGTTTGTATGTAGAAGAGCTGCGCTCTAATCTTGTCCGATTCAATCGTAGCGGCAGGCTTGCCAAGCTTCTGCGTAATGTTGCGATCATAAATCTCAAGCGGTCTCATCGCCTGCGAGGCGGTCATTGCTGATATTTTTGCCATATCCGCGTTGGTTTGATTGTATAGCTTGATTTGCTTCTGAAGGGATTCTCGTGTGAGAGCCGCCGTTTCATGCGCTTGGTCAAGACCTTCAGCCGCCGTCTTAATAGCAGCAGGAGACTCTGTTGCTTGCTCGGTTTGCGCTTGAGGGAAAGCATCCTCTGATAATTGAATGACAATGTCGGATAATAGCAGCCATAGCATAATGCCGAGAAAAGGAGTACATGCGAGCAGAGCTGTACGGTTTAACGTTTTGACTGTTATGTTCATTTGAGCACATCCAAGCTTTTCTTCAGCTCATCCAGCTGCTTTTTCACTTCATTCAGCTGCGTATAAAGCTTGTTGCTGTTGTCGGTCTTGGAAGCGGCATTGTCTTTCGTGAAAGTAAGCAGCTCGTTAAGTGAGTCTACCTTCGTTTTCAGCTCGGCAAGATCGGCCAAGTAGCTCGCTTCCAGCTCTTGCATGCGGCCTTCATAGGTTTGCTGCATAGCAGAAATCTGGTTCGCGGTTTGTCGCTCAATATCAGCGCCAATTTTCTGCTGAATACGGTCGGTATACCATTTGGCCCCGAATAGGCCGGAGCTAATAAGGACAAGCCATACACATATGAAAATGAGGAAGGTACGGTTTCCTCTCTTTTTTCGTGTTTTTTGGCCATACAGAGTTGCTGTTCGTTGTTCCAGGTTTAAATCACTCATACTATTCATTCACCTCTCGTGTTGTTTACTTGCAACGGATATGGATGAACGAACTGCAAGCTATGTTTCATAGACTTAGACGATCAAACGGTACAGAATGGTTGCAGATGTTTTCTTATTGTAACAAACGAATGGGAGGATGTCCCTCGTATAATGTGGTAAATTATTGAAATAATGCCGTGGCGTATCACTAATCTCAGGTTTTGTGATTATTCGTCTTCGTCATGTATAATAGGAATACACTTTAATATTTTGAATTTAAGGAGGGTGATCAGCATGGATCAACCAATAACAAATACAAGTAATAACAGTAACGAAGCAAAGGCCATGTTCGCAGGCGGCTGCTTCTGGTGTATGGTTTCACCATTTGAAGAAATGCCGGGCATTATTTCGGTCGTATCCGGTTATACGGGCGGCCATACTGTAAATCCAACCTATCAGGAGGTTTGCTCAGAAACGACTGGGCATACCGAGGCGGTGCAAATTACGTATGATCCGAAGGTGTTCCCGTACGAGAAGCTGCTTGATATTTTTTGGAAGCAGATCGATCCGACTGACGCTGGCGGACAATTCAATGACCGCGGGGAATCGTATCGGACAGGTATCTATTATTACACGGATGAACAGCGTGAACTAGCTGAGGCATCGAAGCAGGAGCTTGCGGCGAGCGGCCAATTCGACAAGCCAATCGTTACGGAGATTGAACTGGCGAAGCCATTTTATCCTGCAGAGGATTATCATCAGGGTTATCATAAGACGAATCCGTATCGTTACAAAATGTACCGTAAAGGTTCTGGGCGCGACGCGTTTATATCGCAGAACTGGTCTTTTAAGAAAGACGCTGCTGAGCTGAAAAAAAATCTAACTCCGATTCAATATGAAGTGACGCAGAACAGCGGAACGGAAAGGCCGTTTACCGGCGAATATTGGGATCATACGGAGGACGGCATATACGTCGATATCGTTTCGGGTGAGCCGCTATTCAGCTCGCATGATAAATATGATGCTGGCTGTGGCTGGCCTAGCTTTACGAGACCGATTCAAGCTGCTTCTATTATAGAGCATACTGATAAATCACACTTCATGGTGCGGATTGAAGTACGAAGCAAAGAAGGAGACTCTCATCTAGGCCATGTGTTCGATGATGGTCCTCAGTCTGCTGGCGGTTTGCGTTATTGCATTAACTCTGCTTCACTACGGTTTGTATCCAAGGATAAACTGGAGCAGGAAGGGTACGGCGAGTATTTGTCTCTTTTTAAGTGAATTAGTACAGTGATTATAGAGCAGCGGGATGCCTCGAAAGGGGTGTCCTTACCTGTCACGAGCGAGGAGCAGGTTATGAACGTTGAAGAAGCGATTAAGACAAGAAGATCTATGGGTAGAGTAAAGCAGGAGCCAGTTGACCGCGCTATTATTGAGCGTTTGCTGGAGGCGGCAACATGGGCGCCTAGTCATCATAATACACAGCCGTGGACGTTCATCGTCATGACGGGAGCAGGCAGAGCAAAGCTTGGAGAAGGATATGCTCGTGTTGCGGCAGCAGCTTCTGAGCTGAGCGGAGAGCAGCTTGAGGAACGCCTTGCTAAGGAACGTTCGAAGGCAAATAGAGCGCCGGTAGTCATTGCCGTTGTATGCTCACCATCGAATGATCCGCGTGCTTCGCTCGCAGAAGAGCTGGCAGCTGCCCAAACTGCTGTGCAAAACTTGCTGTTAGCTGCACATGCAAATGGTCTTGGCGCCATTTGGCGTTCAGGTGATCCTATGTATCATCCGTTAATGAACGATACTTTTGGACTTAGCGAGCAAGAGCAAATCGTTGGCCTTATTTATTTAGGATATCCGGATATGACTGCACCTGCTGCCAAACGCATCCCAGCAGCTGATAAGACGGTTTGGCTGGAAGGTTAGTAGATTGAAATAACGACTGAGTTAAAGTAGACGCACTAAGAAAATCAGATGGAGCTCAAGAGCCCATTGATTTTCATAGTGCGTTTTTTTGTCTTACCGAAATTGATGCTAGATGATTAGCTGGTTAGTTGGAGATGATTTACTTGAGGAAGGTTGTATTTCATCCAATCACTGCTATATCCCAGTCAATGTGTTTGAGTTTGGTTGTAAATCATGCAAGCTAATCGTTCGTTATGAGCTTAAATCATTCCTAGCGTCTTGTTTGATTGCAGCTTTTCCATTCAAACACAAAGAAAATGAAAAAAATAGACTTTTGATTGGACAAAATACATTCTAATCTTATAACAATCACTAAGTGCTACAAGGCGCTCCCACATAACCTATCTATTCCGCGTGATTTCTTTATAAGTAGCTGATTTAAGTTCGTTGGAATAATACTCCGAATAACACTCCCTTATGAACTAGAATGCTCGTCCATATACGACTGCATGTAATCCAGCACTGTATTTTTCGGCAAGAATCTAATTTTTTTTAATCCATAGTGACTATTTTTGTAGAAAAATATATTGTAGTAAATACTTGATTTATAATTAGTTTAGCTGTAAGATATTTTTTGTTAAAGCTTATGTGCGAAAATCGGCTTGACAAAAGGAGGGATGAAATGACGGATAAAACGGAAATTATAGAGGTTGCGTCTTATTTCAGATTAATACTAAAGAATATTACTAATGAATGGAAAAAAAATGCGATTCACAATTTTTCAATGACACACTTCAAAGTGCTTTATGCACTGAACAGCGCGGGCCAGATGAAGGTATCTGAGTTGGCTGAGTCGATAGGTATTACACCCGGCGCGATCACTGGTGTCTCCGATAAGCTGTTAGCTGACGGCTATGTCGACCGCGTTAGAGCGGAGGATGACCGGCGAGTTGTATATATTGAAATGACTGATAAAGGCAAGGAAATGCTGGAGACTGTTTTGGAAACGCAGAAAGAGACGATAACTACCTTTTTTTACAGCTTACCGGATGAGGATATTCAGCATTTGAAACGGATCTTCAGTAAAATGCTTGCAAAAATAGATTAAAATAAGAATGAGGAGTAAACCAGCTATGGAACATTTATCAAGTAAGCGTAAATTAAGTATTATGATGGCGATTATGGCTGCTATGTTTTTCTCAGCAATTAATCAGACCATCGTTAGTACGGCGATGCCGAGAATTATCGCGGAGTTAGGTGGAATGGACTTATATACTTGGACCATTACCATTTATATGCTGACCTCGACGATTGCTACTGTGCTCGTCGGGAAATTATCTGATATATACGGTCGTAAGCCGTTTATATTAGTCGGTATATTATTGTTTATAATTGGTGCTTTTATGTCAGGGATGTCCACCGACGTTTACCAAATGATCACTTATCGTGGTATTCAAGGTCTTGGCGCCGGTATTATTATGGCTACAGCCTTTACAGCTGTTGGTGATTTGTTCGCGCCTCGCGAACGTGGCAAATGGACAGGAATAATGACTGCGGTATTCGGTTTCTCTAGCGTAATCGGTCCGACACTTGGCGGTTACATTGTTGACCATATGGCGTGGCATTGGGTATTTTGGATCTTCTTGCCGCTCGGTATCGTTGCTTTTGTTATGATTATGATTTTGTTCCCAAAAACGGAGCGCAAACAATCAGAATCGATTGACTATTTAGGTTCATTCTTTCTCGTCACCACAATTGTACCTATGCTGCTTGCCTTTACATGGGCCGGCTCGAAGTATGCGTGGTCAGACTTCGAAACGCTTGGTTTGTTCGGGATAACGCTCATATCACTTGTCATCTTCATTCTTGTGGAAAGGAAAGCGAAAAGCCCGATCATGCCTTTGCACTTTTTCAAAAATGGCGTCGTTACGCTTTCTAATATTATTGGTTTTCTAATGAACTTCGGTATGATGGGCGCTCTCATCTATATTTCATTCTTCGTTCAAGGCGTACTTGCTATTTCTCCTACTTATGCTGGCTTTGTAACGATGCCGATGTCAATCGGTATGGTTTTTACAAGCGCAATTGGGGGACAATTAATAAGCAAAACAGGGAAATACAAAAGTTTTGCGCTTATCGGTATGCCGATCATGATGCTAGGTATGATCATAATGGTATTCATGAACAGTGTATGGATGGCGGTATTGGCAATGATTATTTTCGGTTTAGGGCTTGGACTTGGTATGCCGGTATTCTCATTGACTATTCAAAACGCAGTTCCCCATAAGGAGCTTGGTGCGGTTACAGCTTCCATGCAGCTATTCCGTAACCTCGGTGGTACAATCGGGATTGCGGTAATGGGTACTGTGCTTGCTACTAGTCTAAAAAATAATTTGACTGAGGCGGTTAAGTCCGGCCAAGGTCCCGATATGAGTAAACTTGATCCAGAGATGCAGAAGCAATTCGCGGAATTTGCTAATCCGCAGACGCTGACGAATCAGCCAGCGCTTGAAAAGCTGCATCAGAGTTTACCTGAAGGTTTGCAGCAGGAATTCACGAAGTTTGTGGATATGATGCGGGATGCGTTAGGCTCATCGCTGTCAACCGTATTTTTGGCGGGAGCACTTATTCTTGCATTAGCCGTTATTTTAACATTCTTCTTAAAGGAATTACCGCTGCGAACTACAAATGATGCTACGAGCAAGGTGCAGCCTGATCAGGAAGCAAAGCAGCGTGCTACTGGAGAACTAGCTTCAAGCAAATAATGTATTGAATAATAAGTAAATGAAGTAACAAAGGAGGGACAGGGAGGAGCCGTTTGGCCCCATCCGCTGTCACTTCTTTTTTGTGTATGGGGCTGGTTGGAAGAGTTTTATTTGGCGGTATAGTTTACTGCGGATATTGTTCTTTGTTCAATCGAGCATAGCTGTACAGTTGTTTGATGAATCACCTATTTTTGGGCATACTGTTCTGATTTTCCGATTAATTCATACAAAAAAACGAACCTTTATAAAAGATTGTGTTTTAATGTTCGTATTTCATTGACAGTAGTTTGGTGATTAGATAAACTAGAATAGGTCTGAGGCAGAGTTACTGCCCCATTCAGAAGGTTCGTATATTTTCGGGAGAGGCCCGAATGTTTCTACCCGAAAACCTTAATTTTCGGACTACGAGCACAGTGAATCACAAATTGAAACGAGAGCAGTATTATTATGGCATTTTTCTAGGGTGGACGGGGCATCTTCTATTATGTAGAAGTCTTTTGTTGTCGCTTAGGCTGTAATTGCGTCGTTTTCTTGTATTCATTGAAGTGAAGCCTATTTGACCTTGCTTTTAAGCGTATGATGGTCTCTGCTTCGGCTCCGGTCCTGCGGCATTCCTATTTGATGGTTGCTGACGGGTTTTTTCTGTTTCAACAAGGCATTATAGAATTATAGTTTAATGGTTTTTATTCTTATATACGAAAGTGGGTTTGATCTCATGTCTGCGAAAGTAGGCGTCATCATGGGTAGTAAGTCGGATTGGGACACAATGAAATTGGCCTGCGACATTTTGGAGGAATTACAAATTCCTTATGAGAAAAAAGTGGTTTCGGCGCATCGAACGCCAGATCTCATGTTTGAATATGCGGAAACTGCTGTAGCGCGGGGGCTTAAGGTCATTATTGCGGGAGCCGGCGGAGCTGCACACTTGCCCGGCATGGTCGCTGCGAAGACGATTTTGCCGGTCATTGGCGTTCCTGTGAAGTCGTCGAATTTGAGCGGGCTTGATTCTCTGCTGTCGATCGTACAGATGCCAGGAGGCATACCGGTAGCAACGGTAGCGATCGGCAATGCGGGCGGCACGAATGCGGGCCTGCTTGCAGCGCAGATGATCGGAGCATTTGATCCTGAGATACAAGCGCGCGTTGAGGCTCGTCGTGAGCGCGTGAAGCAAGAGGTTCTTGAAAGCAGCGAGACGCTATGAGTAATGGAGCGGACAAGCAGAACTTGGACGAGACGGCAAGGACGTTGCTGCCAGGCAGTACGATAGGTATTCTAGGCGGCGGTCAGCTTGGCCGGATGATGGCAAACGCAGGCAGCGCAATGGGTTATCGATTCATAGCGCTTGATCCAACGCAGGATGCGCCTTGCGGTCAAGTAGCGGAACAGATTATCGCTGCTTATGACAATCGTGAAGCGGCGAGAGAACTAGCAAAGCGTTCCGATGTCATTACGTACGAGTTTGAAAATGTTGACGCCGAAGTAGCTGCCATGTTAATGGAGGAATCATATGTTCCTCAGGGCAGCAAGCTTCTATATACGACGCAGCATCGGCTGCGCGAGAAGCAGGCGATAGAAGCAGCGGGCGTGCGAGTAGCACCCTATTGTGAAGTTCGCAGCGTTGAGGAGCTGCGCGAGGGAGTAGCGCGATTCGGAACGCCTTGCGTACTGAAGACGGCAATGGGCGGCTACGACGGCAAAGGCCAATGGGTCATTCGCAGCGAGAGCGAAATTGAGGAAGCCTACGAGACGTTATCGCGCGCTCGTGTCCAGCTTGTATTAGAGCAGTTCATTCGATTTGACAAGGAATTATCAGTTATAGCGGCACGAAGCCCGCAGGGGGAAATAAAAGCGTTCCCCGCGGCGGAAAATATTCACGTCGATAATATATTGCATTTATCAATCGTTCCTGCACGTATTAGTGAAGCTTTGCAGCGTGAAGCAGAACGGCTTGCGATGCGAATCGCGGAGGGGCTTGGCGTTGTTGGGCTTATAGCGGTGGAATTGTTCGTTACGGCGGATGGTGAGCTTTACGTAAACGAGCTGGCTCCTAGGCCGCATAACAGCGGACATTACACGATGGAGGCTTGTCGGACCTCGCAATTCGAGCAGCATGTTCGTGCGATTTGCAATCTGCCGCTTGGCGATACGACGTTAATGAGCCCGGTTGTTATGGTCAATGTGCTAGGCGAGCATGTCGAGCCGCTGCTAGCTTTAATGTCTCGGCATGATGAATCAGCAGAGCGGCTTCATGCAGCGCCTAAGATTCATTTGTACGGAAAAAAGGAAGCAGTTGTGAAACGGAAAATGGGACATGTAAACGTGTTGGCGAAGGATACAGATACAGCGCTTAGCTGGATTGAAGAAACAACTATTTGGAAGGTGTGAATGATTGATGTTAGAGCGTTACAGCAGACCGGAAATGAGAGCAATTTGGACAGAAGAAAACAAATTCAAAGCTTGGTTAGAGGTTGAGCTTTGCGCATGCGAGGCTTGGGCTGAGCTAGGCGCCATTCCGAAGGAAGATGTAGTAGCGCTTCGCGCCTCCGCTGATTTCGATATTGATCGTATCTATGAAATTGAATTAGATACTCGCCACGACGTTATCGCGTTTACTCGCGCTGTATCGGAGAAGGCTGGTCCAGAGGGCAAGTGGGTGCACTATGGCCTGACGTCAACAGATGTAGTGGATACAGCTCTTGGCTACTTGTTGCTACAAGCTAACGAAATTTTGGTCAAAGACATCGAGCGTTTTATTGAGATTCTTCGTAATAAAGCGATCCAATATAAAGATACTCCAATGATGGGACGTACTCATGGCGTTCACGCGCAGCCAACAACTTTCGGCTTGAAAATGGCGCTTTGGTACGAGGAAATGAAGCGCAACCTGGAGCGTTTCCATCATGCGGCTAACGGCGTTCAGTTCGGCAAAATGTCCGGAGCAGTTGGAACGTTCGCGGACATCGATCCTTTTGTTGAAGAGTTCGTCTGCAACAAGCTCGGCATTAAAGCGGCACCGATTTCGACACAAACGCTTCAACGTGACCGTCATGCTGAATATATGGCGATGCTCGCTCTAGTTGCTTCATCACTAGACAAGTTTGCAACAGAAATTCGCGCCCTTCAGAAGAGTGAGTTCCGTGAAGTGGAAGAGCCATTTGCAAAAGGTCAAAAGGGCTCATCGGCAATGCCGCATAAACGCAACCCAATCGGCTGTGAAAATATATCCGGTCTATCTCGTGTTATTCGCGGTCATATGATTACAGCTTACGAGAACGTACCGCTTTGGCATGAACGCGACATCAGCCATTCATCGGTTGAACGGATTATTTTGCCGGATGCGACAATGCTTCTTAACTACATGCTTAACCGTCTCGGCAACATTATTAACAATCTTCAAGTGTTCCCTGAGAACATGAAGCGCAACATGCAAGCGACATACGGCGTACCATTCTCCGGCCGAGTACTGACGAAGCTGATCGACAAAGGCTTCAGCCGCGAGAAAGCATACGACACGGTTCAACCGCGCGCTATGCAAGCGTGGGAAACACAGCAGCAGTTCCGCGACATCGTTGGAGCTACGGAAGAGATTACAAGCGTGCTGTCCACAGAAGAAATCGATGATTGCTTTAACCCGGCGTGGCATCTAAAGCATGTCGATACGATATTCACACGTCTGGGATTGATCTAAGAAGGAGGCTGGCCTGATGACTGCACTAACGCAAGCTTTATCAACTGCTGTCGATTATGTAAAGGCTCCGCTTATTTATAAAGGTAAAGTTCGCGAGCTGTATGATCTTGGTGAGCATTTCCTGATCGTAGTAACTGATCGCATCTCGGCGTTTGACTATGTGCTTGACCCGGCGGTACCGGACAAGGGCAATGTGCTTAACAGTTTGTCCGCTTACTGGTTTGAGCAAACGGCTGATATTCAGACAAACCACGTTGTGCACACAGATGTGGAGAAGCTCGGAGATATCGTAACGGAGCCTGAATTACTCAAAAATCGTATTATGGTTACTCGCAAAGCTGAGCGCATAGACATCGAATGTGTCGTTCGCGGCTATATCACAGGCGGAGGTTGGAGACAATACCAACAAACGTCCGCGATTAACGGAATTGAGCTTCCAGCGGGCATGCGCAAAAACGAGCGTTTTCCAGAGCCGATCTTCACACCGGCAGCTAAAAACGATGTCGGACATGACGAGGATATTCCTTTCGAAAAAATGTCCGAGCTAGTCGGAGCTGAGCTTGCGGAAGAGCTTCGCGACCACAGCATCAAGCTGTACTCATTCGCTCATGCTTATTGCGCGGAGCGCGGCATCATCCTTGCCGACTGCAAATTCGAATTTGGTCTTATTGACGGCAAAGTCATCCTGATTGACGAAATCTTTACACCGGATTCCTCACGCTTCTGGGCTCAAGGCAACTACGCTCTGGATATTGAGATCGACAGTATGGACAAAGAACCGGTGCGCACCTACCTGCTCGGCTCCGATTGGGACCGAGACAGCAAACCAGCACCATTGCCTGACTCCGTAGTAGCCGAAACAACGGCCCGCTACCGCGACATCTACCGCCGCTTAACCGGCGTTGAACTATAAAGCCCGCAACCAGCAAAGCGCGGCTGTTAATCTCTACAGCGTCGAGCAAAGCATCGACGACACGTAAGAAACAGCCAGCAAAGCGCGGCTGTTAATCCAACCGTCGAGCAAAGCATCGACGACACAAAGCAACAGCCAGCAAAGCGCGGCTGTCAATCTCATCGTCGAGCAAAGCATCGACGACACAAAGAATCAGCCAGCAAAGCGCGGCTGATCCAGCCCTAAAGCAGGCAGCCAGCGAGAGCGCTGCTGCACCTGCACAACAAACAGAGCTTAAGCATCGCGCAAAGCTCGCAACGCACAGGCAAAGCGCGCTAATCGCGGCGCTCGCTACGTTACAGCGGCCAGCGCTAAAGCGCGCTGCCGCTAGCAACTTGCTTCACCGACCACCCTCAAAGGGTTTCACTGTGAAAATGTGTAAGCTCGGAGAGCGAGGGTTGTTGCCGAAGAGCGAAGCGATCGCTTCTTGAAGCCCGGGAAATTACCGCTCAGCGTGTAATCAAATTTCCCGGCTTCAACAGCGACGCAGGCAATAACCCACGCGCCCGAGCGACCAGCACATTTTCATCAATGTTCCCTATGAGGAAAACTCACATTTCCAGGAGGCTATTATGAAGGCTACCGTATACGTCACCATCAAACAAAACGTTTTGGATCCACAAGGAACAGCTGTGCAAGGCGCACTACACACACTTGGCTTCTCTGAAGTCAGCAAAGTTCGCATCGGAAAATATTTGGAGCTTGAGCTTGATACAACTGACCGTGCTGAAGCTGAAATTAAAGTAAAAGCAATGTGCGAGAAATTGTTCGCGAACACAGTTGTTGAAGATTACCGTTTTGAGCTGGAGGGATAAGACGATGAAGTTTGCGGTACTTGTATTTCCTGGCTCCAATTGCGACATCGATTGCTACAAAGCAGTGGAAGATACAATCGGCCAGTCTGTTGACTACGTTTGGCATACAGCTACAGATTTATCGTCGTATGACGCTATTCTAGTGCCTGGAGGCTTCTCCTACGGTGACTATCTGCGCTGCGGCGCGATTGCCCAGTTCGCGGCTGTTATGAGTGAAGTGAAAAAAGCGGCTGAAGCAGGTAAGTATATCCTTGGCATTTGCAACGGATTTCAAATATTGACAGAAGCCGGCCTATTGCCAGGCGCTCTGATCCGCAACAATGGTCTAAAATTCCGCTGCCACCAAGCACAGCTTGAAGTAGCGACCAATAAAACGGCATTTACGAATCAATATTCGCAAGGTGAAATTATTAATATACCGATCGCACACGGCGAAGGCAACTACTTCTGCGATGACGCGACACTGGCTGAGCTTAAAGCAAATGATCAAATTGTTTTCCGCTATGCGGGAGACACGAACCCTAACGGTTCAGTAGAAAACATTGCGGGCATCAGCAACAAAGCGGGTAACGTTGTCGGCATGATGCCGCATCCAGAGCGCGCGATTGATCAAATTCTTGGCTCTGAAGATGGCAAACGGATGTTTACATCGATTTTGAATGCATGGAGGGAACAACATGGCGCAGCAGTTAACAGCTAAGGAACCGACGGCAGATCAAATCGCCGATCAACGAATTTATAGCCAATTTGGCGTATCCGACTATGAATTTGAGCTTATCTGCGGCTTTCTCGGCCGTAAGCCCAACTACACAGAGATTGGCGTATTCAGCGTCATGTGGTCGGAGCATTGCTCTTACAAAAACTCTAAGCCTATTTTGAAAAAATTCCCGATCACAGGACCTCGCGTACTTATGGGACCTGGCGAAGGCGCGGGTATCGTTGACATCGGCGATAATCAAGCGGTCGTATTCAAAATAGAATCACATAACCATCCATCCGCGGTTGAGCCTTACCAAGGGGCGGCAACGGGTGTGGGCGGCATTATCCGTGATATTTTCTCCATGGGCGCTCGTCCAATCGCATTGCTGAACAGCTTGCGTTTTGGCCGTCTGGAAAATGAACGGGTTAAATATTTGTTCGAAAATGTTGTCAGTGGTATTGCTGGCTACGGTAACTGTATCGGTATTCCGACGGTTGCGGGAGAAATTATGTTCGACGAAAGCTACGAGGGCAACCCGCTAGTAAACGCAATGTGCGTTGGTCTAATCGATCATGATAAAATTCAGCGCGGCGTCGCAAAAGGTATCGGCAACCCGGTATTCTATGTAGGGCCTGCTACTGGACGCGATGGTATTCACGGAGCTACATTCGCTTCTGTTGAGCTATCCGAGGAATCCGAAGAGAAACGTACGGCTGTTCAAGTCGGCGATCCATTCATGGAGAAGCTTGTAATGGAAGCAACGCTTGAGTTAATCGATTCCGGCATCGTAGTTGGAATTCAAGATATGGGCGCAGCGGGTCTTACTTGCTCCAGCGCGGAGATGGCTTCCAAAGCGGGTAACGGCCTTGAGCTTTACCTGGACGAAGTACCTCAACGTGAGACAGGTATGACACCTTACGAAATGATGCTTTCTGAGTCGCAAGAGCGTATGCTCTTCGTTGTTGAGCCGCATCACGAAGCTCAAGCGATGGAAATTTTCGAACGTTGGGGCATTATTTGCGCCAAAGTAGGTAAAGTGACGGATGACGGACGTCTTCGTTTGTTCCACCAAGGCCAAGAGGTTGCTGATATGCCGGTTAAAGCGCTCGTTGACGAGTGCCCAGTATACGACAAGCCTTCCAAAGAGCCTGCTTATTTTAGCGAAAATGGCGCTATCGACACAAATGATTTTGCCGAGATTACAGATTTGACTGGCGCATTGGAGAAGGTACTTGCTTCCCCGACTGTAGCTAGCAAAGAGTGGGTTTATAATCAATACGATTACATGGTTCGCACATCTACTGCTGTTCAACCGGGTTCAGACGCTGCAGTGGTTACGATTCGCGGCACACGCAAAGCGCTTGCGATGACAACGGACTGTAACGGACGTTATGTGTACCTTGATCCTGAGGTAGGCGGACGTATCTCGGTTGCGGAAGCAGCTCGTAATATCGTTTGTTCCGGCGCACAGCCGCTTGCTGTTACAGATAACTTGAACTTTGGTAACCCTGAAAAGCCGGAAGTATTCTGGCAGCTTGAGAAGTCAGCTGACGGTATGTCAGAAGCTTGCGTCATTCTTGATACGCCGGTTATCGGCGGTAACGTGAGCTTGTACAACGAGAACGCTAAAGGTGCTATTTACCCGACACCGGTTATCGGTATGGTTGGTCTCGTACATGACACGGATCACATTACGACACAAGGCTTTAAAGCAGAAGGCGACGTTATCATTCTCGTTGGCGAGACGAAAGCGGAGCTTGGCGGAAGTGAATTGCAATATGTAATGCAAGGCGCTCCTTCTGGTCGTCCTCCTGAAATTGACCTAGCTACAGAGAAGAAAGTACTAGATACCGTTCTTGCAGCTATTCAAAAAGGTCTTGTAGCTTCAGCGCATGACTTGTCTGAGGGCGGTATTGCGGTTGCTGTTGCTGAATCTTGCATTAGCGGTCGTCTAGGTGCACAGGTTGCTCTTACATCTGAGCTTCGTGCAGATCACCTATTGTTCAGTGAATCGCAATCACGTATTTTGCTGTCAGCTAAGCCAGAACAAGCTGCTGCATTGCAAGCAATGCTTACAGAGCAAGGTGTTGTTAACACGCAAGTCGGTACAGTTCAAGGCAGCAGCCTGACTATCAGCATCAACGGAAAATCCGGCATTCAAGCGCCGGTACAACAACTGGAGAAGGTCTGGAAGGATGCGATTCCATGTCTGATGAAAAAATAAGACAGGAGCCTCTGCTATGGACGGGAGACTACTATAACGAAGGCATTGGCCGTGACGATATGTTTGACAAATTGCGTGAAGAATGCGGCGTATTCGGGGTTTTTAATCTCCCCGAAGCGTCCAACCTTTCTTATTATGGTCTTCATGCGCTTCAGCATCGCGGCGAAGAAAGTGCGGGTATTTGTACGGTTGATACAAGCAATGGCAATAAATTTGCTTATCACCGCGGAATGGGTCTTGTTAAGGAAGTATTCGATAAGGATAAGCTCGATACTTTGGCGGGCGACCGCTCAATCGGGCATGTTCGCTACTCGACAGCAGGGGAAAGCAAGCTTGCCAACGCGCAGCCGCTTATATTCCGCTACCGTGACGGCGACCTTGCAGTTGCTACGAACGGTAATATCGTAAACGCTCCGGAAATTCGTCGTGAGCTGGAAATGCAAGGCTCGATCTTCCAAACGTCAAGCGACACTGAGGTTATTGCCCATCTCATTGCACGCTCGCCTAAGGATTTCGAGACGGCAGCTAAGGAAGCTTTGCAGCGCCTTATTGGTGGATTCGCATTTTTGCTTATGACCAATGATAAGCTGCTTGTCGCAGCTGATCCGCACGCTCTTCGTCCGCTCGTTATGGGACGTATTGGAGAAGGATATGTATTCTCCTCTGAATCCTGTGCGTTTGAGACGATTGGCGCAGTTTATGAGCGTGACGTACAGCCGGGCGAATTGCTTATTCTCGACAAGGACGGTATGCGCGAGGATCGTTACGCTGAGGTTGACCGCCGCGCGACATGCGCGATGGAATATATCTATTTTGCTCGTCCAGACAGTGATATTAATGGTATTAACATTCATATGGCGCGCAAACGTATGGGGCGTCAGCTTGCATCAGAATCATTTGTTGATGCGGATATTGTAACGGGTGTTCCCGATTCAAGTATTTCAGCGGCGATTGGTTATGCAGAGCAAACGGGCATTCCTTACGAGCTGGGCTTGATCAAAAATAAATATACAGGCCGTACCTTCATTCAGCCTTCTCAAGAGCTTCGCGAGAAGGGTGTGAAGATGAAGCTGTCCGCCGTTCGTAAAGTCGTAGAAGGAAAACGCGTCGTCATGATCGATGATTCAATCGTGCGCGGTACGACATCACTTCGTATCGTGAACCTGCTTCGCGAAGCGGGAGCGACCGAGGTGCATGTGCGAATCACATCGCCGCCTTTCAAAAACCCTTGCTACTATGGCATAGATACACCTGATCGCAAGGAGCTTATCGCTTCTTCCCGTACGATTGAAGAGATACGGAAGCAAATCAATGCGGACACTTTATCATTCCTAAGCAACGAAGGCTTTGTTGAATCAGTTGGCGGCAATGACGGAGCGTACAATCGCGGTATGTGTTTAGCATGCTTCGATAACGACTACCCAACACCGGTTAACGAAGAGTCAGACAAAAGCTGCAGCTGCTAATTAAATAGTAAAAAAGATTATCCCTATGGAGTGAATGCTGCTCCTAAACCAGTTAAGGAGTTGACCGAAAGTGTCAGAAGCGTACAAAAAAGCCGGCGTCGATATAGCGGCGGGCAACGAAGCGGTTGAACGTATGAAGAAGCACGTAAAGCGGACTTACCGTCCAGAGGTGCTGGCAGAGCTCGGTGGCTTCGGCGGACTATTCAGCTTGAACAAGGACAAGTACGATGAGCCCGTGTTGGTATCTGGTACGGATGGAGTCGGAACAAAGCTGAAGCTTGCTTTTGCAATGGACAAACATGACACGATCGGCATCGATGCTGTAGCAATGTGTGTAAATGATATTATCGTACAAGGCGCTGAGCCTTTGTTTTTCCTTGATTACCTAGCTTGCGATAAAGTAGTGCCTGAGAAGATCGAAGCGATCGTTAAAGGCATTTCGGAAGGCTGCATGCAAGCGGGCTGCGCATTAATTGGCGGGGAAACAGCTGAGATGCCAGGTATGTATCAAGGCGGAGAATACGATATCGCGGGCTTTACGGTTGGTATTGTGGATAAGAAAAAAATGATTGATGGATCCACAATTGCTGCCGGAGATGCAGTTATCGGCTTTGCTTCCAGCGGTATTCACAGTAACGGTTTCTCCCTTGTTCGTCGCTTGCTGCTTGAGGATGCTGGCTATACGCTAGACCAAGAGCTGGCAGAGCTTGGCGGTGCGAAGCTTGGCGATGTGTTGATCGAGCCTACACGCATCTATGTGAAATCAGCACTTAAGCTGGTTGAGCAGGTTGAAGTGAAAGGTATGGCGCATATTACAGGCGGCGGTTTTATCGAAAATATCCCTCGGGTGCTTCCTGACGGAGTAAACGTCGATATCGAATACGGCTCATGGCCGATTCTACCGATTTTTGAATTGATGCAAAATAAAGGCGACATTACAAATCGTGATATGTTCACGACTTTCAATATGGGCGTTGGACTAGTAGTAGTTGTTCCAGCTGACCAAGCAAACGAAGCGTTGCGTATTGCGGGTGAGCTTGGCGAGCAAGCATATCGAATTGGTACCGTTACGGAAGGAAATCGCATCGTTACCTTTACAGGAGCGGACGTATAATGGGAGCACTACGCATCGCTGTATTCGCTTCGGGAGAAGGTACGAACTTCCAAGCGATTGTGGATGCGGTGCAGGAGGGGAAGCTCGATGGGACCATCGAGCTTCTTGTCTGTGACAAGCCTGCCGCTCCGGTAGTAGGACGTGCCGCACGCGCTGGCGTGGACACGTTCCTTTTCACGCCAAAGAACTACACGTCTCGTGAAGCCTATGAGACGGAAATTATAGCAGAGCTACAGCGCCGCGGTATTGAGCTAATCGTGCTGGCTGGCTACATGCGAATCATCACGCCGGTGCTGGTTGAGCCGTATTACGGCCGGATGATTAACATTCATCCAGCCCTGCTGCCGTCTTTTCCCGGCGTGAACGGCATCGCGCAGGCGCTCGAATATGGCGTCAAGCTGACCGGCGTCACCGTCCACTTTGTGGACGGCGGCATGGACAGCGGGCCGATCATCGCTCAGCGCCCAGTTGAAGTAGCGGACGCGGATACAGAAAGCTCGCTCGCCGAACGAATTCACGCAGCGGAACAAGCGCTGCTGCCACAGGTCATCCAGCACATCGCGCAGGGCCGCGTCTCGCTGGATGGTCGCCGCGTGACAGTGCGCTCGTAACTAACTGTAGATCTATAGACTAATGCTGACCTGTCGCAGAGTAGCTAAGTGAAAACTAGCTAGACGCGAGCCTAGAAGTGCAATTGTGCCTGGAATTCATGGAAGTTCTGAAAGCAGCCGCATAAGGAGGAGCACGAGTGCACCTCTTTTAACGAATGCTAATTGGCTAATTTGTTGGCTAAATGGTCGGTCAGTGTTATTAAAGCACATGTGGATAAGTAAGTTTTTATTTCAGATAAGTTATACACATGTGGACAAGACACTCGTCTCATTCAAATAAACATCTTTGGATGAAAGTTTTCATTAGTGGAGCTAATCACATGTGGATAAAACCAAGAATGCAGCCTTTAAACACTATAGACGCTATAGATAATTTGTTGTTCTTAAACTTTTTAAACTTAATAAAACAAGCTTTCAATTAGATGAGGAGGGAATTCGCATGGCTATTCGTAGAGCGTTAATCAGCGTTTCCGATAAAACTGGAATCGTAGAGTTTTCAAGAGAATTGGCGAACCAAGGTGTGCAAATTATTTCTACAGGCGGCACTTTCAACCTGCTGCAGAAGGAAGGCGTCCCGGTAATCGGTATTTCTGACGTAACAGGCTTCCCGGAAATTATGGATGGACGCGTCAAAACATTGCATCCTGCCGTACACAGCGGATTGCTTGCAGTGCGTGATAACGAAGAGCACCAGAATTCGATGAAGGAGCTTGGTTTCGATTATATCGACCTCGTAATCGTTAACCTGTATCCGTTCAAAGAAACGATTGCTAAGCCAGATGTTTCTTATGAGGATGCTATTGAGAACATCGACATCGGCGGCCCTACTATGCTTCGTTCCGCAGCCAAAAACCACGCTTTCGTAACAGTTGTTGTAGACGCGGGAGACTATGGAACGATTATAGAAGAAGTTAAAGCACAAGGTGACACAACGCTTGAGACTCGTAAACGTCTTGCAGCAAAAGTGTTCCGTCATACGGCTTCTTACGATTCACTTATCGCAGACTACCTCTCGAAGCAAATGGGTGAGCCTCTACCTGAGACTTACACAGTTACTTATGAGAAAGTGCAGGATCTTCGTTACGGAGAAAACCCACATCAAAAAGCTGCATTTTACAGCAAGCCGCTTGCAGCATCTGGCAGCGTAACAACAGCTGAGCAGCTGCATGGCAAAGAGCTTTCCTACAATAACATTAGCGATGCGAACGCTGCACTTGCAATTCTTAAGGAATTTGACGAGCCTGCAGTAGTAGCAGTTAAACATATGAACCCTTGCGGCGTAGGAATTGGTGCTACGATTCACGAAGCGTATCAAAAAGCATACGCGGCTGACCCTACATCGATTTTTGGTGGAATTGTAGCTGCTAACCGTACAATTGGTGCGGATACAGCTGAATTGCTTGGCGGTATTTTCCTAGAAATTATTATTGCACCGGACTTTACTCCTGAGGCACTTGATGTGCTGACGAAGAAGAAAAACATTCGTTTGCTTAAGCTTGGTCAACTGACCGCAGCTGGCGAACGCAAACCAGAATGGAACGTAACGTCGGTTGACGGCGGCATGCTTGTGCAAGAGAGTGATGTGCACAGTGTGAAAGAAGAAGACTTGCAGGTTGTAACCAACCGTAAGCCTACTGAAGAAGAAATGAAGCAATTGTTGTTCGGCTGGAAGGTCGTTAAGCATGTGAAATCGAATGCGATTTTGCTTGCGAAGGACGACATGACAGTTGGTGTTGGAGCTGGTCAAATGAACCGCGTTGGCGCTGCGCGCATTGCGATTGAACAGGCTGGCGAAGCGGCAAAGGGTTCTGCTCTTGCGTCGGATGCATTTTTCCCAATGGGCGATACGGTTGAGCTCGCAGCAAAAGCAGGCATTACAGCAATCATTCAACCAGGTGGCTCGATAAAAGACGAAGAGTCGATTGCGGCTGCAAACGCGCATAACATTGCGATGGTTCTGACAGGCGTTCGTCACTTTAAACACTAATCAGTCTTATTGAGAGTGCTCATTATGCTCATTATGTCCCTTTGTATAGTACCTCAACAGTACTGAGCACTTCCGGATGAGCTCTACCTCACTAACCCTGTGCAGTCCATAGATACGCTGGGGATTAGCTGGGATTAGTGAGGTAGCTTCATTAGTAATGAGCATTACCTCACTAACCCTGTTGCAGCCCACGGACACGGCAGGGATTAGTGGAGTAGCTTCACTACTAATGAGCATTACCTCACTAATTCCGTGCAAAGCATCGGGTATGGCTGAGATTAGTGAAGTAGCTTCACTAGTAATGAGCTTATCCTTACTAATTCCGTGCAAAGCTTCAGTTGTGGTTAGGATAGTGAGGTACCCTCACAAATTAGTGAAGCTAAACTCATTAATCGAAGCAGGTTTTCCCGTATAAAAGCCAATAGTGAGGTAAAACTCACTGCCCATGAAGAAAACTTCACCAGTTATGAGCTTTACCTCACTAATTCCGTGCAAAGCATCGGGTATGGCTGGGATTAGTGAGGTAACTTCACCAGTAATGAGCATTACCTCACTAATTCCGTGCAAAGCATCGGGTATGGCTGGGATTAGTGAGGTAGCTTCACTAGTAATGAGCATTACCTCACTAATTCCGTGCTATCAGCGGATACGGCAAGGATTAGTGAAGTAGCCTCACTAGTAATGAGCATTACCTCACTAATTTCGTAAAAGCCTCAGTTGCGTTTGGAATAAGTGAGGTACCCTCACAAATTAGTGAAGCTAAACTCATTAATCGAAGCAGGTTTTTACCGTATAAAAGCCAATAGTGAGGTAAAACTCACTGCCCATGAAGAAAACTTCACCAGTAATGAGCTTTACCTCACTAATTCCGTGCAAAGCATCGGGTATGGCTGGGATTAGAGAGGTAGCTTCACTAGTAATGAGCATTACCTCACTAACCCTGTGCAGCCCACGGATACGCTGAGGATTTGTGAGTTAGCTTCACCAGTAATGAGCATTACCTTACTAATTCCGTGCAAAGCATCGGATATGGCTGGGATTAGTGAAGTAGCTTCACTAGTAATGAGCTTTCATACCTCAGATATAGTGAGGACGTCCCAGTCTGAGCCTTAATACGCCCGAAATAAATGAGTTACTTGGAGGTTATCTGCTATGCGCATTTTGGTCATTGGCGGCGGCGGACGTGAGCATGCGATCGTCTGGGCGCTGAAGAAAAGCGAGAAGGTTAAAGAGATTTTTTGCGCGCCGGGCAATGCCGGTATTTCGCAGCTAGCGGAATGTGTGCCGATTGCGGTAGGACAGTTCGATGAGCTTATCCGTTTTGCTAAGGATACACAAATTGATCTTGTATTTGTCGGTCCGGATGATCCGCTTGCGGACGGTATTGTTGACGCTTTTGAAGCGGCAGGCATTCAAACGTACGGACCTCGCAAAAACGCGGCGGAAATCGAAGGTAGCAAAATTTTCATGAAAAATTTGCTGAAAAAATACAATATTCCAACTGCAAAATATGAGACCTTCACAGATTATGAGTCAGCTTCGGCTTATTTGCACACGCAATCCGCTCCAATCGTTATTAAGGCTGACGGATTAGCGGCAGGCAAAGGGGTAACGGTTGCAGCTACTCTTGAAGAAGCGGAGAAGGCTCTGCGCGAGATGATGGTTGATAAAGTGTTCGGCGAAGCGGGCAGCCAAATTGTCATCGAGGAATGTCTCATAGGCCAAGAAATGTCGATCCTTGCATTTGTTGACGGCGAGACGGTTCGCGCGATGGTTCCTGCTCAGGACCATAAGCCGATTTTCGACGGGGATAAAGGTCCAAACACAGGCGGTATGGGCACATATTCACCTCTGCCGCATATCGATCAAGCGATCATTGACGAGTCGATTGCTAATATTATTATTCCGACCGCTAAAGCAATGGTTAGTGAAGGACGTCCGTTCCGCGGCGTTCTGTTCGCGGGTCTCATGATTACGAAGGATGGCCCAAAGACGATCGAATTTAATGCCCGAATGGGCGATCCAGAAACCCAGGTTGTACTGCCGCGTTTGAAAACCGATTTGCTAGACATCGTACTGGCATCGTTTGATGGCAGTTTGGATCAAATGGATATTCAATGGAGCGAAGAAGCTGCGGTTTGTGTCGTTATCGCATCCGAAGGCTACCCGGCATCTTATCCGAAAGGCCGTGTTATAACAGGTCTTGCAGAGGCGGAAGCACAGGGAGCGCTCGTATTCCATGCGGGTACAACGGAGAAGGATGGACAGTTCGTCACCAATGGCGGACGTGTGCTTGGCGTAGTAGGCCGCGGCCGAGATATTGCAGAAGCGCGTGCTCGTGCATATGAAGCGGTTAGCGTTATCGATTTCGAAGGTAAGCAAAGCCGTACGGATATTGCTGCCAAAGCACTTTTGTAAGATCTATATTCAATCATAAAAGGCTCAGATGATCAGGAATATTTGATCATTTGAGCTTTTTTGCAAATATGTCAGAAGAACTCGAAACATGTTACTATTTTGTAACTCTATTAATCTTCTATTCCTTTAATATAAAGCTATCAGAGGAATAGAAGGTGAACGATTTGGAAAAAGCAAAAAAACGTCGTAGGAGATTAGGAGTTCTGATCTTATTAGCAGCATTAATGGTTTGGGTAGGGGGCTGTGCTCTTGGTCAGCCGCTGAGTTTGTCGGCACTTAATCCTGTCGGTGGAGAGTCACATGTAAACAAGGGGAATAATGAGCAAGGGAAGCAACCGAATGAAGGAAAAGAAGATGGTTCAGAAGTTGTCGTAGTAGGGAAAGATTCACCAGACGGAGAAGTGGTCAATGGAAATTTGGAGGACAAGCCTGACGCTGATAAGGACAAAGAACCAGAAAACAATCAAACAGACGGCGATGTAGATAAAACACCTCCAACTGATAAAGACAATGGCTCAGAAATTACGCCTCCGAAGGGTCAAACGGATGCTGAAAATACAGAAACGGACAAGCCAGATAAGCCTGACAAAGATAAACCAACAAATAAACCAGATACGGACAAGCCAAATAAACCAAATAAGCCAGACATAGATAAACCAAGTGAAAAGAAAAAAATCGTTGCACTTACCTTTGATGATGGGCCTGATACCCGTTATACAACTGCCATATTGGATATCCTGAAGGAAAAAGACGTTAAAGCGACCTTCTTCATTGTAGGTCAGCAAGTAGCTAAGCATCCAGAGATTGTGAAGCGTATCGTTGACGAAGGTCATGCAATCGGCAATCATTCTTATAATCATAAAGATTTATCCAAGCTAAACAAAGATCAAATTATAACCGAAATGACTACAACAGATAAACTCATTAAAGAAGCAGTCGGCTTTACGCCAACGCTGTTCCGCGCACCTTATGGCGCCGTTTCAGATACGCTCAAAAATGTTCTTAAGGATAATGGCCGCGAATTAGTCGGTTGGAATGTGGACACACGGGATTGGGCTGGTACTTCGATTGCAAACATGCGAAAAATGATAAAAAATGAGACGAAGCCTGGCAGTACAATATTAATGCATTCCTTTGGAAACAAGTATGTTAAGAACACGGTAGAAATGCTGCCTGATGTCATTCAGGATTTAGAGGATATGGGTTATTCGTTCGTCACATCTGATAAAATGGAATAGAACAGAGGCGAGCGTAAAGCACGAGGAGGCAGTAAATTTGGTTGAGGCTGATTATTTTAAGGCCAAAAATAGACGAAGGAGAATGATCCGACCCAGCATAATACTAGGTGGGGTCATTCTTCTTGTCTTTATGGCAACAGGATGTCGTTATACGGCGACACCGGGGGATCTACTGCAGAAGCCGGCTATCTCTGAAGACAAGCAGGCCATAGTGGATGCAATAGAAAAAGCGCTTCCTGTCTACAGCAAGCTTACGCTGCCGATTAGAGAGGATATGAAGGAGGCCATCCGTTTTGTAGATATTGACGGAGATGGCACGACGGAAGCGATCGTATCCTACTACAACGAATACAGCACCCCAGAATTAATGGTGTTTAAATATGCGGCAGACATATGGAAGCCTTGGGTACTCGTACAAGAGCCGCTTGCACGTCAAATCGCTTGGTTGAAGATTGAGGATCTCGATGCAGATGGACAAATGGAGCTCATAGTCGGATGGATCGGCGCGTTTGATAGTCCGAATGTGCTTGATGTTTATTCATTTAACTCGAAGCCTATTCGGAATGAAACGGGAAAGCTTGTGCTTGAACCGATTGAATCATTACCCTACTCCTATGCGGAAACAGGCGATTTAAACAATGATGGAGCAGTAGAGCTTGCTGTTATATCCGAGTTGGGTACGAAACAGGAATATGACTTGCCAGAGTATGATCTAACCCTTTATAAATGGAAGGATAACCGGTTGGAGAAATGGATTGAAGTGCCGGTAAGCAACGACGTTAACAGTTATGACCGAATGATTATGGGACGGGTGTCACCGCGGCATAATGGTATTATTTTGGAAGGGTCTGTGGGTGCTCATAGCTCATATACCGCCATGTATGCATGGGATAGAGGAAAGCTTCGTCTTGTATACCCAGTGGAGTCGTCAGCTTATGACGGAATAACAGGGACAGGTACGCGCAGCTCCGATATTAATGGTGATGGAATAATAGAGCTGCAATGGACGAGGGAGGCCCCCGGATATCCGAATACTTCTTATGCTGATTCCAAGTGGATCAATGAATGGATGCAATGGGATGGTCAAAATAGTTTCGTGAAAATTACGGAGGAGTTCAGCGATTATGGCTATGGCATTCAACTGCGCATACCAGACCAATGGATCGGTCGCTATACGATGAGCAATGCAGATGATGAGCAATTTGCTGTTGTGAATATCGAGTATTGGAATGAGGAAACTGATCTTACATCGAAGCTGGCCACCTTATACGCTGTGCCGCAAAAACAGTGGGAGGAAGTAGAATCTGAATGGAAGCAACAGTCGCGTTCAACCAAGGTTTTGCTCAAGGACAGCGGCAACGTCTACGCTATTTCGTTCGTGAAGGAAGCTCCGATTGATTGGACTGCCGAGGAGCGGCAAGCGTTCAGTAAGATGATGGAGGTGGAAGACCAGCTCGTTTCTTCTTTGACAGTTCGAAAAAACTAGCAGAGAAGAGCAGGCTGTAACTTATGCGAATTTTATTGTTAGAGGACGAGGAGTCAATCCGCGGATTTGTGCGAATTAATCTTAAACGAAACGATATGGAAGTAGTCGAAGCTGAAAATGGTGAGGATGCACTTTCATTTGCAGATACAATGGGACCGTTCGATATCGCGCTGCTGGATGTTATGCTTCCGACAATAAGCGGGTTTGAAGTTTGCGAACAGCTTCGCGAGCGTTATCCGCGTATGGGAATCATTATGTTGACTGCGAAGTCGCAGGAGGAGGACAAGATTTACGGATTGGAGCTCGGAGCTGACGATTACGTACAGAAGCCGTTTAGCCCAGGAGAGCTGATAGCAAGAATTAAATCTTTGTATCGGAGAATGAAGCCGGGACTTGAATCCGTAAATACAGAGGTTAGCGCAGCCATAGAGGTCAATCCGTCATTTCCAGTGAAGCATGAGGAACAAGTGGATCGAGAGGGTCAAGCCATTGATCCAAACAGCGCCCAGCCTCAAGCACAAATATCAACACAACCGAATGCTCAGCAAAGTATAGAGCCTATGCCAATGCGGACAGAGACTTCCATAAGGGCTCATCTGGAGCTGAACGTAAAGCCATTTCGACTATCGGTGGCCGAGCGGAAATTGTGGAAGAATGATATCGAAATTATTTTAACGCCTACAGAATGGACGCTTGTACGTTTGTTGATGGAACGTGTTGGAGAGAGTGTGAGTCGCGATCATATCTTAACCGAGGTATGGGGACGTTATTATGTAGGTGATTTAAAGGTTGTTGACGTAAACATTCGCAGAATTCGTCAAAAAATTGAATGTAATCCGTCTGAGCCATCTTTTATTGAAACGGTATGGGGCTACGGCTATCGCTGGAAGAGGGGCATAAACGAATGAGGAGCTTGCAAGCGAGAATGGTGTGGAGCTATTTGCTGCTCATCGTGCTTGTTGTCAGTGTGCTTGGCGGTGCCTTCGCGGCTTTGATGTGGAATTATTATTATGGAGGCGCGCATAGCTCAGTGAAGCAGCGGGCCGAGTCGGCACTAACGCTGCACAGCCGCTCATTATCTTCACTTACAGTGGAGGATCAGGCGGATTATTTGCTGCAATATATGGTTGAAGGCGGAACAGGTCTGCAATTGCTGGACAGCACAGGCCAAGTGCGGATTGATTCGGATGGCTTTGCCCCTAATATTAACTATACGACACCGGATGTGAAAAGCGCGATTTCCGGATCGACAGGAAGCTGGAGAGGCGAAGATCCCTATTACGGGCAAAGGGTATTATCGGTCACCATTCCGTTATGGAATGATAAAAGAGTCGTATCCTTGCTTCGTTATTCAGTCTCACTGGAGCAGGTAGATGCAACAGTCAACTTAATTATTCGAATGGCGGCATTGGTGGGAATCAGTGTTGTTCTATTATTTCTTGGATTAAGCTTAGTTTTAGCACAACGGATCGTACAGCCCATTCGTGAGTTGACACGTGCTGCCCGGTACATGGCAGATGGTGATTGGACGCGCCGCGCCTTGCGAAGAAGCGATGATGAGATCGGTCAGCTGGCGGAAACATTTAATACGATGGTTATCGAATTAAACAAACGCGAGAAGCTGAAAAATGATTTTATTTCGTCTATTTCGCATGAGCTGCGCACACCGCTAACTTCGATTAAAGGGTGGAGTGAAACGCTGAGGGATAGCGAGCCGACGGAGGATGATGAAGAGGTTAAGCTCGGGTTAATGATTATTAGCAAGGAGACCGAGCGCCTGTCCGGACTGGTGGAGGACTTGTTGGATTTCTCCAAGCTGTCTGCACAAACGATGGAGCTTCATACCGAGGTGCTTGATCTGAATGGCCCGGTGAAGGAAACGGTGCGTCAGCTTGCGGTTCGTGAGGAGCAAACGCGTGTACGATTATTAGCCACATATGTAAAAAGCCCGATCGTGGTGTGCGGAGATGCGAACCGGCTGAAGCAGGTGATCATTAACTTGATCGATAATGCGTTTAAATTTACAGAAGCGGGCGGCACGATCCGGGTTGTAACGCTAGTTGAAGAGGAGTATGCTCTGCTGAAGATTTCTGACACAGGTGTGGGAATAGACGCGGATGATCTGCCGCTTGTAACAGATAAATTTTACAAGGCGAATACGATGCAGGGCGGCTCTGGCTTAGGACTCGCTATTTGCAAGGAGATCATCGAGCTCCACGATGGCCAGCTTACTATTGACAGCGAACGCGGAGCAGGCACGATCGTTACCATACGTCTGCCTCTTATACGTGAAGAGTGAGATTTGGCAGAGACAGGCCGTTATTCTTTATAAAACAGCAGGCTTTTGTTTGCTATCACGTAGACAATAGCAATGACCACCCCGACAACCAGCAGGGTCGCCAGCCAGTGATCCTGTAACCATGCAATCCATAATGGCATTTGTGTACCTCCTTAAAATTTTGCTGGGGCAAAATTGCTTCGAAAGCATATGCTTGGATTTTTTGAAAAAAAAACCATCTTCGAAAGCATGAGCTTAAATTTTGCTGGGGCAAAATTGCTTCGAAAGCATAAGCTTATCCATAGTATGTCCCGCATTAGCTGTGCGTATTTAGTGGGAATTGGGAGTGAGTTATACGTACAGAAGATTTATTTTAAAGGCTATGTTAAATTTTAATGTTGTTTCTCAACCAAAATAAAAACCGCCCTTGCTAGGGCGGTTGATTAACTAACGTTACCCGTTAATTGAGCGATTAAGGCTGCCATATTTCCCAAAGGTTACCGTCAGGGTCATAGAACGGTAAGTTTGGACCGCAAGTTTGCCGAATTTCGCCTACGATGTTCACTCCGTTTTCCTTAAAACGTTCGAAAAGCTCTTGGATATGAGGAGTAACGAAACATCCAACTGCATGGCGTTGACCTCCTTCCCATGTTCCTGTAAATCCTAGTCGTCCACCTTCAGCCCCAGATTCGATTAGGAACAAAGCAGGAATCGACCCTGTAGCAGGGTCTTGAGGGTTTCCATTAGCATCGAGGAATCTCATGATTGACATTTTCATCCCAGGCTCTACACGATGGTTGTTCGCAGGTTGGCATCCTAAATTTTTCTGATACCATCTAACGGATTCGTATACATCACTGACTGGAACGTAAATACAAGTTACGCCTGTAATGTCTTGCGGTTTTGCCTCCACTTTGATTGCATCATTCACTTGCATATGTCCACCTTCTCTTCTCTCAATGTGTCATATCAAATAATATTTCTATATCAAACCAATATTTTCCTGTTTTTAATTGCGCGTTAGCTCAACAAAAACATGCCATCCGTCGAATTTTCGAATTTGTCTCCTTCAAACAGACAAGAAGAAACTAACATATTTTTCTTATTCGACGATGTGTTTTCATATTCCTTGCTATCCAAATAGCGAAACCACGCTAGATAATGCTCCAAATACTTGGTTGAGACGCCGTTAAAACGGTCCAACCATCTCTTTAGGCGGCTATGGTAGCTATTGACGTTCTGGATATGATAAACACCTTTGACTTGTTTTCCGTCAGACTTGAAACGGTAATGCGGCAAGCCCTTTCCATTAGCATAGGTACTGAAAGCTCTCCAAGAATCCGTGCAAAGCACATTGGAGCTGGAAAGGTGAGAGCCAATCGCTTCATCTAA
This sequence comes from Paenibacillus sp. J31R122, assembly GCF_056269185.1. Lineage (NCBI taxonomy): Bacteria > Bacillati > Bacillota > Bacilli > Caryophanales > Paenibacillaceae > Paenibacillus > Paenibacillus sp. J31R122. The sequence goes on along the minus strand of NZ_JBWDNM010000015.1, from coordinate 109,056 downwards.
TTTGGTAGTTCGAATTCGACCACGCCAGAGAATGCCAGAGAAAGTCATCTTTTGGCGGTCACAGGCAACCAATACACATACCTGGTCATTACTGATACCACGATTCTTCGCTTTGCCACCGCGTTTACGTGGTTTGCGTTCAGAAATGCCTCTCTTGCCCTTCTCAGAGTATAGGAAATAAGTTTCGTCCATTTCGACGATACCCTGGAATGCCTCTGTTGGCATTTGCTTCAGTGCAGTAAGTATTTTACGCCGCCAATAAAACAAGGTCACATAAGTCACTTCGCCGAACATCAGCTCAGCGCATTTCCGCAGTGAGTAACCCTCAATCATGAATTCGATAAATCGAACCCACAGATGGGGTCTTCTGGTCCGTTTGAGAGGGGTTTTCGTTAAGTCATTGAATGTTTGAAGACAGCTTTTGCAACGATACCGTTGGCGTTTAACCTCTCAGCACGCGTTTTAATCACGTATTTACCAAATAGTACAACTGTATGGCTCTTGCAATGAGGGCATACAAGTCCCTCTTTATGTTTACGTTCCTGAATTTCATCAATGGCTCGTAGAGGTACTGCATTCCCATTAGTTCGCTATTGTAAAAACAAGATAAGTTCTTGCTTGCTATTATCATCCAAGCCAGCGGCGAGATTCTTCAATTGCTTTAAGTCATATTAAATATCAACAATTTGGTTTAACACAGCCATTTTAAAAGAAGCATGACGCCTTAAGAAAGGAGTCATGCTTCTTGCAATTTGTAGATTGTATCCGTTTTGGCATGCTTTGCATCGGAAAGGAAGAAGCACTCTTTTTTTTCGACGGAAACTGTGATAACCTCAGATATTAATATCAAATTATAAAAAAAGCGGCGTGCCATATACCAAACGAACGTAGAGGACGGCGCTAACTTTAAACCTAGAAGGGAATGAGAGGAATGTCTCAAGCGAATACGGTTAAATTGACAAGTCTATCAAGCAAAGGGGGATGCGGCTGTAAAATAGGTCCAGCTGATCTCTCTGAGGTACTTCGGAACCTTCCCTTATCTGAACCAAACCCTAATTTGCTTGTAGGTCTCGATACGAGCGATGATGCCGGTGTATATAAGCTGAACGATGAGCTTGCAATTGTACAGACGCTTGATTTTTTTACGCCAATTGTTGATGATCCTTACTCCTTCGGACAGGTTGCCGCGGCCAACGCGATCAGCGATATTTACGCAATGGGCGGTAAGCCGCTAACGGTGCTGAATATTGTCGCGTTCCCAATTCATACATTGGACAAGCAGGTTCTGACCGATATTTTGCGTGGAGCCGCGGATAAAGTGAAGGAAGCGGGAGCTACCCTTGTTGGCGGACATTCCATTGACGATAAGGAACCGAAGTTTGGTCTTGCGGTTACTGGCCTCGTACATCCAGACAAAGTACGGACAAATGCGGGAGCAAAGCCTGGGGATAAGCTGATTCTGACCAAGCCGATCGGTGTGGGTATTCTAACGACATCCATCAAAAAAGACCAGTTGAGTGAAGATGAGATTAGCCGTGTTATTGAAGTGATGGCAACGCTGAACAAAGTCGCGGCTGAGACAATGGAGCCTTATGACGTTCATGCCTGCACAGATGTAACCGGCTTTGGCCTTCTTGGTCATGCATCGGAGATGGCTAAGGGCAGCAAGGTTGGTATTCAGCTGTCTCGAGCAAATGTACCGGTTCTGCCGCGAGTACGTGAATTAGCTGAGGCGGGCTTCGTGCCTGGAGGAACAAAAAATAACTTTGCTCATCTAGAAGGCTCCGTTACGTTCTCTGAAGAACTGGATCAAATTGATCAATGGATTCTTTGCGACGCGGTTACTTCGGGCGGTCTGCTCATATCGGTTTCTTCAGAACAAGCGGAGACGCTTCTGGATAAGCTGAGGACAGCAGGTGTGGAAGCGCATCTTATCGGAGAGGTTACCACCGAGCAGCCCGGACGGATTCATGTAACTGCTTAGAACCACGTAAAAGGAGCTGTAGTCTATGTTTCAGGATCTCGACGTAATGGAGCTGCTTGAGCTTCAACGCAAAGGAGTTGTCCAATTAATTGATGTTCGCTCGCCTTCCGAATTCGCGGAATCTACGATTCCCGGAAGTGTAAATATACCGCTCTTCAACGATTCAGAGAGAGCGGAAGTCGGCACTCTGTACAAGCAGGTCAGCTTGGAGGCGGCTAATGAAAAAGGGCTCGAAATCGTATCAGCCAAGCTGCCAAGCTTTATTAAGGAAATAATGGGAAGCGGTCCCCCGCAGAAAGTCGTATTTTGCTGGCGGGGAGGTATGAGGAGCCGAACATCTGCTACTCTTGCTTCCCTCATGGGGCTTAAGATGTTCCGCTTGGCAGGAGGCTTTCGTGCCTATCGTAAATGGGTTGTGGAGACGCTGGAAAGCTGCACGACGCTGCCGCCATGTTATGTCATTAATGGGCTTACCGGTACGGGGAAGACGGAGCTTTTGATTCGTTTACAGGAACTAGGTTACCCTGTTATTAATCTGGAATGGATGGCTGAGCATAGAGGTTCGATTTTCGGACATATTGGAAAAATACCAAATAATCAAAAATCGTTTGAATCACGCTTAGTCCATGAACTCATTCGTTTGAAAAACGCGCCGTACCTCATCCTTGAAGCGGAGAGCAAACGAGTGGGGAAGATAGTTTTACCCGACTTTCTTGTTAAGGCGAAAGAAGAAGGAAAGGCATTTTATATTGATATCCCTATAGAGGCAAGGGTGGCAACAATTCTAAAAGATTACAAACCGCATGAGAGTAAAGAGGATTTTGTTCGTTCCTTTGAACAAATCGAGAAGCGGATTCATACGCCTATTGCTGCGGAAATTCGCGGCTCGCTGAAGGAAGACCGATTTGACGAAGCGGCGAAGCTGCTGCTTCTGCATTACTATGACCCTCGCTATCAATATGCGACGGAGAAGTATGAACAGGAAACAGTACACATAACTGCCTCCGATCTCGATCTGGTATTGGAGGAAGTTATTCAAAGACTGCCTCCTATTTCACAAGAAGCGTAACCAATGAGGCCCAGCAATATAATTACTAAGAAGTTATCCCTTGTTATTAGACACTGGGGATAACTTTTTTTTCAATATCTCCGCGAAACGAATGCTTGCCGCAATGGCTGGTATAGCCGTTTACGCTTGTTTATTCGACTGTGGATAAGCGATTGACAGGTCGCAAGCAGCGGTGTATGATTAGTTTATTGATAATTCAAAGTAAATAGGTAGGATTTATTATATATAGCTAGGAGGTTCTCAATATGGAGAAGCACTTGACGTTGCGACACGAAGAACTTGAGCTTGCGGCAACGCTGCATTACCCGACGGATGGAAGTAAAGACGATGTTGAAAAAAAACAAGCGATTATTATATGTCATGGATTTGTAGGGAGCCGTGTTGGTGTAGACCGGTTATTCGTAAAGGCTGCGCGCACACTTGCCGCCCAGGGGTCCTATGTGCTTCGCTTCGATTATGGCGGCTGTGGGGAAAGTAACGGAGATTACGGTGCGCTCGGATTTGATTCCATGGTTGATCAAACGCGAAGCGCCATCGATTATGTAGCCAGTATGGAATGCGTAGATCCAAGAAGAATCGTACTACTTGGACATAGCTTAGGCGGAGCGGTAGCCATTATGACGGCTGTTAAGGACAAGCGGGCGAAGCGTCTAGTGTTATGGTCGCCAGTTGCTTATCCATTCAATGACATCGTACGCATTGTAGGACGAAGCAGCTATGATGAAGCTGTTAAAGCTGGGAGCTCGGATTATGTAGGGTATACGTTGAAGCCTGTATTTTTCGAATCGCTTCTGCAGCATCAGCCTTTTCAAGCAGCAACGAGGTTTGGCGGCGAAGTTTTGCTCGTTCATGGAACAAGTGATGAGCTCATACCGGTTGATTACAGCTTCCTGTATCAGAAGATCTTTTGGACGCGTAACGAGGGTATATGCGATAAGCAAATCATTTTTCAGGCCAACCACACTTACTCGGATCGAAATCATCAGGAGGAAGCGATTCGCGCTACTTCAGATTGGTTGAGCGGTCTCGATAAGCAGCAGGAGGATTGGCATCACTGGAGTATCTAACTGCATAGGGGTACACAGCTTGATTGTGTGGAGGTTTCGGCAAATCAAGCAACGTAGGAAAGGGACGCACTTTTTTCAAAAAAGCCGCGTCTCTTTTTGTCTGTTTACATATTACAATAATGCTCCGTTATCATGAAACTGTATTAATGAGAGCAAAAAGCAACTTTTTGTCAAGACAACCATCTAAAAATGTGTTTAAATGGAAGTTAGATGTAAACGGAATCATATTTTTTATGAGAAAGAAGGTAGTGTTGTATATGGAAAATCGATTGCGTATCGCGATAAGCGTGATGCTATTAACGTTCATTATCATCGTTACGGCATGCAGCGGCAACGGGAGCAAAGTGACGCCGGAGGAAAGCGTTAAACCAAGTGAAACAATAGGCACCGAGCCCATTATCGAACCTACGCCATTGCCATTTACAGCATCGCTTACTGGACTAAAACGAGAATCTGATGTTATAGCGCGGCCGATTGTCGTTATGATTAATAATTTTGCAGCAGCTCGTCCTCAGTCAGGCCTTACCAATGCTGATGTTGTGTGGGAAGTGCTTGCCGAAGGCGGTATCACACGTTTGATCGCTGTATTTCAAAGTACGGATGCTTTGACGGATACGATAGGTCCCATTCGAAGCATTAGACCTTATCTCATTGATATTGCCGACAGCTTTGGGGCGGTGATGGTACATGCAGGCGGCAGCAATGACGGATATGCTATTTTACAGAAGCAAAGAAAGCCGTATTTGGACGAAATAACAAACGCGGGCAGCTATTTCTGGAGAAGCAAGGAAAGAAAGGCGCCGCATAATCTATATTCGACGCTAGAGAAGATGAGAGCGGGAGCTGAGAAGAAGAAGTACAGCTCGGACATGCCAGTACCGACTTATACATTCTCTGATACGGGTGCTGCTGACGCGGGAGAGCCGGCTACGGATATTACAATTAATTTTTTATTGAAAAACTATAAGGTTGGGTATATCTATGATGAGACAAGCGGTTTATATAAACGTTCGATTGGGGATAAGCCGCATATTGATATGAACAATGACGAGCAGCTATCAGCTACGAATTTAGTTGTACTTGGGGCAGATCATAAGACACTTGATAATGAAGGACGTCTCGCGGTTGATTTGACCTCTGGCGGGCAGGCGATTTTATTCCAAAAAGGTAAAGCAATTGAAGCAGAATGGCTGCGTGCTCCTGATGGAATGATTCGAATTGTGAAAAACGGGGCTGAGCTGGCATTCACACCCGGCAAGACCTACTTCCACATCGTTCCAAATTCACCGACATTTGCGGAACATGTCGCATGGGTACAAAATTAGTTTCTTGGGAATACTGTAAATATACGTTAATAGGTAAGCTTTCAAAGCTAAAAATCGACGTAAACCTATAAAGGGTTTGCGTCTTTTTTATCTCTGTGCAACGTATGTTTTTGCTGGAGCGTACGACGATAGCCGTTTTTGATGCATTTTGAAATTTTTTTTTTAGTTTTCATAAAACATTTACATTCTCTTAACAATTAGAAGGTAAACTATGATAAGATATTCTGGGTTCTTAGCAAGAGCCTAACCATCCAGTCAGCGAAGGGGATTAAGATGTTCAAGAAAAAGGATATTTTCTTTAAAACATTTGAAGAGATGGCAGACACAATCGTTGAGGCATGTGAGTATTTTGCCAAAGGATTATCTAATTTATCAGATGTTGCTACTTTTGCCAAAACCATGAAGGAATACGAAAGTAAATGCGACAAATACACGCATACGATCTTGAAGGAATTGAACAAAACGTTCATTACTCCAATCGAACGTGAAGATATTATGGCGCTAACGACTTCGCTTGACGACGTTCTTGACGGAATCGAAGCATGTGCATCACGGTTTGAAATGTACAACATTCGTGAAAAAGATGAGCACATTCAGCTGTTCGGCGATATTATTCTTCGCTCATCACAGGAAATTAAGAAAGCCATCTATTTGTTGACACAGAAAAAGCTGCTTGCAATGCGTGAAAATTGCATTGAGCTTAACGAGCTTGAGAACCAAGCGGATGATTTGCTTCGAGTATGCATAAAAGGTTTGTTCACAAACGTAAAAGATCCAATTGAGTTGATGAAACGTAAGGAGATTTACGAAATGCTAGAAGAAACGACCGACTTCTGCGAGGATGTTGCTAATACGCTGGAATCGATCATTATGCGTAACAGCTAATCTGGAAAGTTAGGAGTCATATACGATGGATTTAATGGTTCTTTGGATTGTAGTGTTTCTTGCGCTTTCGTTTGATTTTATAAATGGTTTTCACGATACAGCTAATGCGATTGCTACTGCGGTATCAACGCGGGCATTAAAGCCGCGTGTTGCAATTATGATGGCGGCTGTTATGAACTTTGTCGGAGCGGTTACGTTTACCGGCGTTGCAGCGACAATCGGTAAAGGTGTAGCAAATCCAGCAGAGCTTGAGCATGGCGTTCCGATTGTAATTGCCGCGTTATTATCGGCTATTATATGGAACCTGGCTACATGGTGGTTTGGTATTCCATCCTCCTCCTCTCACGCATTAATTGGCTCATTGGCTGGTGCGGTAATCGGTGGAGCAGGAATGAGTGCAATCAACAACGACGGTTTAATTAAAATCGTACAAGCGTTGCTGCTCTCTCCTTTGATCGCTTTTACTGCAGGTTTTATTATTATGTGGATATTAAAGAAGATTTTCGCCAAATCAAGTCCGCATCAGATTAATAAAGGATTTCGTTTTGGTCAAATCATTACAGCTGCTTTCCAATCATTCTCACACGGTACGAATGATGCACAGAAGGCAATGGGTATAATCGTATTCGCACTCGTTGCTGCTGATGTACAAGATACGATGGATGTTCCTATGTGGGTTAAGCTTTCCGCAGCAACAGCTATGGCTCTTGGTACATCGGTCGGCGGTTGGAAAATCATTAAAACGATGGGTACGAAAATTTTTAAAATCGAGCCAATTAACGGGTTCGCGGCAGATATAGGTTCCGCTGTAGTTATATTGACGGCAACGATGATTCATTTGCCAGTCAGCACTACACATGTTATTACTTCCTCTATTCTCGGTGTCGGCAGCGCGAAGCGTTTCTCCGCCGTCAGATGGGGCATGGCAGGACGCATTGTAATCGCGTGGGTCATCACGATTCCGATCACGGTTTTGATGGGGATGTTCGTCTACTGGCTCATTCACTTTCTCAACCTATAGGAATACGTAAGAATACGACAAGTGAGGCAAACTCACTAATTAGTGAGGGGAATCTCACTAATTAGACAGAATGATGTGCTTATCAGTGGGATAGTGAGTAAAACCTCACTCGCCATGAACTTAGGTTCATGGGGAGTGAGATTTACCTCACTATTTTTTGTTTTCTCTAAACATGTAGTGGGCTGGGAGTGAGACTTGCTTCATTATTAGTGATGTTTACCTCACTATTTTTGTTTTCTCTAGACATGTAGTGGGCTGGGAGTGAGACTTACTTCTTTATTAGTGATGTTTACCTCACTATTTTTGTTTTCTCTAGACATGTAGTGGGCTGGGAGTAAGGCTTACATCAGTCTTAGTGATGTTACCTCACTGTTTATTGTTTTCTTTAAGCATGTAATGGGTTGCAAGTGAGTCTTGTTTCATACTTGGTGATGAGTATTATTTAACTGACTGATGTTCACCTTCACTCCTGATGAAGTGGCAGGCTTCTAAGGAGGAATACAATAGACAAACCTGATGTGAAGATGCGCAACTTGTGTTTGTACACTTTTAGAGTAACCATTGTAATTTAACTGACCTTGTAATTAAGGAACAAAAGTTGGTTGTGAACTAGTGAGGACTGCAGTATATTTTCATTTGCCTTTAAACAGGTGGCTTTTTTCGGTTCACTTGTCTGAGATGCATGCTGCATATGCTGCATGCTGCATCACAAATAGCTCTACTTGCACATCGCTATTTGAGGTCTCTCTCCCTCATTAACAATTTCAATTTAATGCATTTGTTGAGCACGCGTACGTGATTCCATTCGCTTCACCTACTTTACAAACTCGTATCAACCCGTATAGCTGGATTCAATTCGTATTAACTCGTATCAACCCGTATAGCTGGAATCAATTCGTATTAACTCGTATCAACCCGAAATAACTGAATCAGCCGGTATTAACACGCATCAACCCGAAATAGCTGAATCAGCTAGTATTAACTCGTATCAATCCGAAATAGCTGAATCAGCTGGTATTAACTCGTATCAATCCGAAATAGTTGAATCAGCTGGTATTAACTCGCATCCAACCGTAATAGCTAAGATCAACTAATATCAACTCGTATAAGATGTATCAGTGAGGCTGACTCACTAATTAGTGATGTGAAACTCACTAAAAGGACAGATATTTGAGCATTTCAATCAGTTAGTGAGGTAAACCTCACTCTCCATGAAGTTTAGTTCATGGGCAGTGAGATTTTCCTCACAAATTAATGTGCACTCTTGGATTAGTCCAGATTAATTGTGAGGGTAGCTTCACAATTAGTGATTAATGCCTCAATAAGCTACACTCTTAGAGTATTTGTCGAGCATGAGTATAAGGCTCCGTTCGCTACAGTTAATGTACATACTCGCATCAATCCGTAATAGCTGGAATCAATTCGTATTAGCTCATATCAGCTCGCAATTAAGGAGGCTGACTCACTAATTAGTGATGTGATACTCACTAAAAGGTCGGATATTTGAGCATTTCAATCAGTTAGTGAGGTAAACCTCACTCTCCATGAAGTTTAGTTCATGGGCAGTGAGATTTTCCTCACAGGTTAATTTGCACTCTTGGATTAGTCCAGATTAATTGTGAGGGCAGCCTCACAATTAATGATGTATACCTCACTATGCTTTTATGTTCTACGGAGATTGAGCTGATCTGTGGATAAGTGTCATCAGAAAATATCGAAATTTGCATCTATGCACATTAAACTAACAGCTGTGTATGACTTCGAAGAATCAAAGCTAACTTGGAGATTCATGTGACTTTTACGGATGGAATAACAAAATTATTGATAATTAGTCGACCATTAATTGATCTAAGAAGGTTGATTACATACATTTAAAAGACTACCTATGCACAATGAACTAACAGCTGTGTATGAATGCAATATGAATGTTGAGGAATTATGTCGAAGGTTGTAATTATGCACAGATCTGTTCTGTTTTGTGAGCTAGTGATGTGATAATGTTGTGGATATGTAGTGAATTTAGTTATCCACAGCGGGATAACTTAGAATTCAAAAGTGTGATAATGTGCATAAATGATAAGGATGCATGTGGATGGGTTTGAAATAATATTTTATGACGGACAGACTCATTCTAATTCGATTTGTTTTTTATAGACGCTGAAAATTTATATAGGTGCTGAAAAGTACCCATTCTAATTAAATGTAATTTGTAAGTAGGTACGTTGTTACTCTGCTTTGGGCTGGTTGGCTGTGAAGTACACCTTCTCGTTCATAACGTTGGAGCCAATCTATGGCGGTGCGGTTGGTGATTTGGAACTCACGTGCAACTTCACTTGGTTTAAGCTTGCCATCTCGTCGCATGCCCATTTGGATAAGAAGTTGCTTGCGCATATCCCAAAGATTGCTCGATTTTCCGCTATCGCCGCTATGAGTTAATGACCACCAGTGGCCGATTGCTTGCTTTAGCTGAAACATGCATCTTTGTGGATGATTTGCCACCTGCCAAGCTGAGAAACGGAGAATGATCCAGCCTGAGAGGACGAGATCATTCTGACGCAGAAGATGATCATTGAACTCGCCAGGTGAAATATCACGGGCATGAGTGGTGAAACCATCGATTTCAATAACTAGGCGCATACCATTTTTCACATAAACGAAATCTGCAAATCGGTGACCGCCCTTATGATCGATGAATGGATATTCAGCACGAAGACCGTCAAAGTTATGGTCGAACGAGGGTCCCCACACCTGTTCCAGAAAGACCATTGCTGACTTGTCCAGCTTATTTCGATAGGTGCCGTTTACAGCTGCTTCACGGTCAAATGCTTCAATAAAACGAATGATATTGGGATGCATGATACTCCTCCTTAAAGTTTTGGGATGCAAGACTACTGAGAAAGCTATAGGTTAGTTTATGGTGGAAACGAAAACACCCCGACCACAGCGCTAAGCGCTGCGATCGGGGTGTACTTCACTCCCTATTCAATACCAATATCATAACGAATCACAGTTAATTGAGCAAGCCATCAATAAATTTTGTGTGAATGATGATACTCCATGAAGAGAAGTGAGCAGAGTCTTTTAGTGTTGTTGTTTTTGATGCCGATGAATTATCGGCGTTTTGTCGTACGGGGACGGGGACGGCGACCACCTTTGTTGTTGGAACCAGTGCCGGTTCCAGTCTTACGACGCTTGCGACGCTTCGGTCTCCATTCTCCACCATCATCATCATCTGATACAGCAGCCGATTTTTTACCGAAGGACCCGAAGAGGACTTTGACTAATGGCGCCATCTGGGAGACGCTGGACATTACCTTCTGCACCTTCGTTACTGTCGTAAGAATACCATCTATTCCGCCGATCCGATCGACAAAGCCCTTGATCTCGCCCAAGCTTGCAAGAGAGAAGCCTCCAGCTTTTGTTGAACTCGGATTTTCCACTAACCCTGTTGATGTATTAGAGGAGATGGGCAATAAGTCTTGTGCGGTATCTGGCAGCAACACTTGCGTGCCGTCTGGAACTTCTCCACCAAAATTAAAGCCGCTCGACTTCGCGCCAAATGATTTATGTGGGCCTTCTACTTGACGAAAACCGCCGTGCGCCTCGTTTTGCTGGTTGCTGGCACCGGGGTTATTGCGATAGTTCACACGGATCACAACCCTTTTTTTATATTAGTCTATGGAGTAGGCAAACATATGGATTGGACGAATGACCCGGGTGCGGATATTTATTCTAGATGTATGCCCTCCTTCTGAATGATTGGTTTAATGGAGACTTGCTTGAGCCTTCTTCTATTCAGTAAAGCGTGAATACGGTAATGTTTGAATAAATCGGCTAAAAAAGCTACAATAATAGCATTAGTTTTAATTAGGAGTGAATGTGTATGCAGCTCAAAAAGCTGAACGATAAAGCGGTAGACCAACTGTTCGAAGCGATCCTTACTTTGAAATCGGTTGAGGAATGTTATGTGTTTTTTGACGACTTGTGTACGGTGAATGAGATCCAGTCATTGTCACAGCGCCTTGAGGTGGCGCGTATGCTCGGTAAGGGCAGCACCTATAATGCGATTGAAGCGGAAACAGGGGCAAGTACGGCAACTATCTCACGAGTGAAGCGTTGTTTGAATTACGGTAATGACGGGTATAAAATGGCTTTAGAGCGTCTAGGACGATAGGTCGTCAATAATGAAAAAGCCAGGATTTCTCGTTATCAGTCATGGCTCCAGAGAGGCAGAGTGGGTGCAGCTTGTTGATCAAGCGGTTGCGGCTGCTGCGTCTTCTTCTGCGTTATCCGACATACCGATTATTTCGTCCTTTCTCGAAATCGTTGAAGGGCGACTTATTCAAGATGGTATTGACGCGCTTGAAGAGCTGGGTGTAACGGATATTTATGTGGTGCCTTTGTTCATATCCTCTGGCAGCACGCATGTCGATGAAATTGGGCAAGCTTTTGGCTTGCCATGGGTATCGGATTTAGAGGGCGGCCTTGGTACTTTTCGAGTTGCTTCCTATATAACGTATGGTTCGCCAATTGATGATGATCCAGAAATTGCTGAGCTGCTCGCAGCGAATATTGCTGAGCTGTCGCAGGAGCCTTCACAAGAAGCGCTGCTGCTCATTGGGCATGGCAGCAAGGAGAAGGTGTTCCACGAGCGTTGGCAGCAAGGGCTGGCCTTGATAGGTGAGAGATTGCGGTCGCTTGGCGGCTTCGCTCGAGCAGAATACGCGATGCTGCTGCCTGATCAGGCGGCGGCGAAGCTTAAGGCGATGCAGCATACGAATCCTGAGGAAGCGGTCATAGTTGTGCCGCTTTTTTTGAGCCAGGGTTATTTTACAAATAAGGTGATTCCAACTCGGCTTGCCGGACTTGAATATCGATATAACGGACGGGCAATGCTACCTCATCAGGCCATTGAACGATGGCTCGAGAGACAAATGATGGAGTGGTTGGCGCGTGTGCGATAAGCGTTGGGTGAACATGATAAAGTGAATACGATGTTGAACGGATTATTAGGGGTGAGCTATAATGCAAGCAATTAAACGAGCAAGACTTATTTATAACCCGTCTTCGGGTAGAGAAGAAATGAAAAAACGTTTGCCGGATATTTTGAAAAGGCTGGAGCAGGGCGGCATCGAGACGAGCTGTCATGCGACAATAGGAGAAGGTGACGCGACGTTTGCTGCATCCGAGGCAGCGGATCGTGACTATGATTTAATCATTGCCGCGGGCGGTGACGGGACGTTATATGAAGTCGTTAATGGCTTGGCGAATAAGCCGAACCGACCTCCTCTCGGTATTATACCTGTGGGGACGACTAATGATTTTGCGCGGGCGATGGGTATTCCTAAGCATTGGGAGTACGCTTGCGACCTCATCATCCAGCAATATACGCGACCGGTTGATGTGGGCAAGTCGAATGATCGTTATTTTATAAATATTGCCGGTGGCGGTTCCTTGACGGAGCTGACCTATGACGTGCCGAGCAAGCTGAAGACGATGGTCGGGCAGCTGGCTTATTATATGAAGGGCATGGAGAAAATGACTCGTCTGAGGCCGACCCATTTGAAATTCGAAGCGGCCGGTATAGGTGAATTTGATGACGAGTTTATGATGTTTCTTATTTGCAACAGCAACTCCGTGGGCGGATTCGAACGGCTAGCACCGGATTCCTTGTTGGATGACGGATTGCTTGATGTGCTTCTTATAAAAAAATGCAACCTACCGGAGTTTATAAAGCTAGTGACGCTCGCACTGCGCGGTGAGCATTTCAATGACCCCCATGTCATTCATTTTCGGACCAATGAGATCAAAGTGACAACACCTGACTACGTACAAATCAACTTGGACGGCGAATATGGCGGCGTGCTGCCGTGCACGTTCTCCGTGCTTCCGTCACATTTGCAAATTTTTGCAGATGAAATGGGTGAGTCGACGTACCGATAAGTTGCGGATAAGGGTTTTTGAAAATTATAAGACTTTATAAGTTTCACACTTATACACGGCTTATAATTCACTGCGAAACGAGCTTTGCGGCCTAGGACGGCGACAGCCGTTTGCGCTTGTGATGGAATAATAGGGATAGATAAGTAAGCATGAATAGGTGAAGGCAGAGCGGAGAGAGTTTATGAATAAAGGTAAAAATAGGAGCGGCAGACATAACGGGGGATCACGTAAAGCTGGGACATCGACAGCAGCAGCTGCGGCGGATCAAGCGAATGCACCGTTTCAAAAAAATGAAGAGGTCACAGTCGAAATAATCGGCCTGACACATGACGGAGAAGGGGTAGGGCGCGCTGACGGCTTTACCTTTTTTGTGCAAGGGGCGCTTCCTGGTGAGAGGGTACGCGCTAAAGTAATGAAGATGAAGAAGCAATACGGATATGCTCGCTTGGAGGAATTGCTTCTAAAGAGCCCGTCGCGTGTAAACCCGCCTTGTGATATTTATAAGGAGTGCGGCGGCTGTCAGCTGCAGCACTTTGATTATCCCGCTCAGCTGGAGTGGAAGAGGCAGCATGTTGTGGACAACCTTGTTCGTATCGGCAAACTGGATATGGACGAGATCGTAGTTCATCCTACGATTGGAATGGATGAGCCTTGGCAGTATCGGAACAAAGCGCAGGTACCTATTGGTGCAAGTGCTGTGGACGGACAATTGCTCGCAGGCTTTTACGCTCGCGGCAGCCACCGAATTATCGACATGGACGATTGTCTCATTCAGCATGAGCACAATGACGAGGTCATTCGAGTTGTGAAGAGGATTGGGCGCGAGCTTGATGCTTCCACATACAACGAAGAGACGGGGCGCGGCATTTTGCGCCATGTGATGGCACGTACTGGTGTCGTGACGGGTGAGATCATGGTCGTTCTGGTCACGAATGGCAAGAAGCTGCCATCGGTGGATCGTTGGGTTGAGCGCATTCGGCAGGAGCTGCCGGGCGTGAAGAGTATTGTGCAGAATGTGAATGAACGGAACACGAACGTAATCTTTGGAGATGAAACTCGCGTGCTTTGGGGCAGCGATGTTATATATGATGAGCTAGACGGTATCCGCTTCGCGATATCGGCGAGATCGTTCTATCAGGTGAACCCTTCGCAAACGGTGGAGCTTTACCGCAAAGCGGTTGAGTATGCTGGTTTAACCGGTTCGGAGACGGTTATCGATGCTTATTGTGGAATTGGAACAATATCATTGTTCCTAGCACGGCAAGCTGGCCGCGTCTACGGCGTAGAGATTGTGCCGGAAGCAATTGAAGATGCTGCACGCAATGCGGAGCTGAATGGCATAACGAATGCTTCGTTTGAAGCGGGCCCTGCTGAGGTAGTCATACCTCGCTGGCGCACGGAAGGGATTACAGCTGATGTAATCGTCGTCGATCCTCCGAGAAAAGGCTGCGATCCTGCGCTACTTGATACGATACTAGCTATGAAGCCGGAGAGAGTGGTTTATGTGAGCTGCAACCCGTCTACGCTGGCAAGGGATTTGAGGGTGTTGGAAGATGGCGGGTATAAGACGGTGGAGGTTACGCCGGTGGATATGTTTCCTTGGACGGTTCATGTGGAGTGCTGCTCACTACTTGTGAGGAAAGATTAAGAACAAATTTCAACATTTTCAGGGGCTGCCCTCAGTCATTTATATGACTTTTGGGACAGCCCCATCCTGTTTATAAGATATGGACTTTTTCAGTGGCCTCATAAAATCCTCGGGATTTTTTTTAGGTGAAATATAAAGCTACCATTGAACGGAAACACCTATAGAGAAATGTATTTAACAGAATGCACAAAGTGTTAAAACGAAGAAATGCGTATACGGAACGTGAAAGTTTTTCATATAGCAAAGAGAACGTAATTCAATTCGCTACTCAATGGTTACACAGGGAGCACGAAAGAATGAAGATGAGTTTGAGTTTAACAAAGATGTGGGAATGTATGCCTGTAAAGAAGTGGCGATTCGCAAGGCTTTTCATCAAATAAAAGGAGTGAGTACAAACCAAACGGACACATACTACTTTGATACTGAGAAGTGCAAAAGTTGCCGATTGAATGATGGTTGTTATAAAGAAGGAACTAAATGCAACAGTTATTCGGTGAGCATTAAATCCATCGGATTAAAACCTTCTCCAGCTGATAGAAGGTTTTATGTTCTCATGCAATTACATTCATAGGGGATGCTTATTGGGGATTTTTCGTTCCGGTCATTCCGGAAGAACGCCTCGAGGTACCCGAAGACCTCGGGCACATTCTTGATTATGCGAATGACCGCAGCTGGACATCCGTCATGCTTGATTCTGAAGGTGAGAGTATTGATGATCTACCATTTCGTTGTTGGAAATATATTTCATAAAATGGGCTGGCGCAGCCTTAAAGGTAAACACCAGGGGGCTCCCTGGTGTTTTTTGATTTTCACGGGAATAAGTAACGAGCTGCATAAACAGTTCGTCTTGAATCCTAATAAAAAAACAATCAATATAGAAGTGTAAGACTGTTCTTTTTGTTTATGAAAATAAAGCACTCATTAGGCAAACTGATTTTCCGGTAAAAATATCTCTGTAATAATCTTGGGCTTCCATACTCGGCCTATTTCCACATCATCCCGTATTCGTCCTGAGTAAACTCCAAGAAACTTAGTTACCATACCCCCACCAATCAAATGAGTGCCATCGGCTCTCGTATACCCACTTGATATTCTTAGAATGACTGGTGCGCCTGACATTCCACCCCTTGTCGTCGCATCAATTAAAAACATCCTCCGTCCTTCATAATCAACCTGTGGATCGGAAGCTATGTGACCCGTTTTCCAAATTGGCCAGCCGGTAGAAGATAATCCAAATGGAAATCCGATAATTGATACCAACATTGCTGGGCGAATTACTACATCAGTATTAACTAACCTAAAATCTAGAGGATAATATTGAATATTTTCATTCGGAGTTAGTGGAATTGCTACAACGTCTATATCACGTCCATTTGGATGTTCAAGCCACCTATGTTTACCATTGCTTTCATATAGTTTTTCTGTTGTTTCTATCCACTCACCGAATTGATGTTTAGAGTGATGTCTGATCTTTATTGAGTCTGGAAATGCTGCAGTTCTTTTATCAAGTAATTCATTAGTTTCTGGATTGCGCCCAGATACAACATGCCAGTTTGTAATTACAAAATGCTCATCATTGAAGTAAAAAATAAAACCTGTTGCACTACTAAGGTGCTCTCCGTTAACCAAACATTCTAGTTTAACACTTGGTAAGCTTAACGGATCAATATCTTCTATCTTCGGATAAAGATGCATAAAATAATCCCCCTATATTAATCCTTTTTAATAAGAATACTAGATAGTGTTCGGCTAAGATATTAATCCCAAATGATAGCTAATTATAATTGTCTAACATCTTTTTTTCTTTTGACATTAAGACCTTCATTATTTAATACCGCTGCATACCACCCCGAAAATTCGGAAGCGACCAGGATAAATCAATCCTGTTCCATTCCGAATTTTTTTGTTCCGCCTTCTGCTCTACAAAAAGGGGTGCCCGAAATACATCGGCGAGCTTATGCAAATTTGCGATTTTCATGGTATTCCTTGGGATTGGGAGGAGACTAATAATGGCCAATAATCCCCGAATTTACTATCGATCTACTTAGAGAAAAACAGCCTAAACTGTAGCTCTTTATAGTGTTATTTAGTATAAGCCGCCTCTTTATTCAAAGAAAGACTGATTAGATGCAGCCGAAGGTCAGCCCAATTATCAGGATGAAAAATATTTCCTTGTTGGATATTATTAACATCCATAGCTTGCGCAGACTCCCTGGCCTGACGAAGAATCTCCTTATCATCTAAATTTTTATAATTCCGTATGCCATCCAAAATTACTGGCATATATTTCTCCTTCCACCACTGGCAACTAACATAATTATTTGTGTCTACGTATAAGTCATGATCTTTATCCTTGAGATGATCAAAGAGCTCTATTAATGCTTGTGTTTCCGGTTCACATCCAGATTCATAGGCTTCTATTTCAAGGTCAGATCTTTCTAGGTGAGCATTATTAATTAGGTAACTCTTCTTATTGTGTTCACGTTCTGCCTTAGTTAAAACCACAACATTTTTTGAATTAAAGATGGGTCTAAGTTCATTGATAAAGTAGATTTCATTTATTAGTCTATCAAAGGGATCTGCCTTAAAAATCTCGACGCGGTAAAAATACGCTAAATAATTTTTTGTTGCATCTTCCTTTCCATCACTATGTTCTTGTAGACGATTAGTAATGTCTTGCGATTCACCTACATACAAAACTTGGTCATTCTTGCCGCAGATTACGTATACCCCGCTATATTGGAATTGTTGTAAGGCAGGTTCTTGCCACCAGAACACTTCAGTCCTCTGCTGTAAGTCTCCCATAGTGTACGGCTTTGTTGTTATGTTTAGCATTTTAATTCCACCCCTGTTTTGTAATGGTCAATCTCTTTGATTATACACATGGAAAAACAAGGGAGATACATTTTCTTATGAGACACATGGGTAGTCTAAGACAATCGGATTAATAGTTTCCCCCAGTTATTCAGTTAGGACGGCCAAGCGAACTAGCAGCTCTAAATCCGCCCCAAACAGCCCGTTTAAAAGCTGCGTTCCATAGGCAGTCTTTTCCTCCGTTGCTTTCCGATGCTAAAAACAAGAGCACGGCAGGATAATAAGCCATCCCGCTGCCAAACCTGTCCGTGCAAGAGTGGATAATCACATTCGAGAACGCCATCCCTTTAGGCATTCCCTTGCACGGCCAAAACCGGCACGGCAATTTGGGCTGACGACTACGTTATGCGGATTGCAGGTCTTTGATAACTCCATATGCATTGCAAAGTGACAACGGGAAGCAACCGCTCGGTACAATGACAAAATCTTAATTCAAGGCACTCATCGCCGCGCGGCTAGCCAACAAACGATACCGGATAGCTAGGTGGGGGATCATCCATATTTCATGAGGGCTTGGACGTCAGTGGTAGAGAAATCCGAACATGAAATGATGTTGAACGATTTTGAATTCAGTGGGGCTGACGATTACGAATGCGAAGAAGCTTGATTGTAATGATTCTAGAAGATCGGGCGTCTGAAAATGAAAACTGGCTGAATGATTCGATAGCACTTGGGAATTCGATTAGGGATCGATTGGAATCTGCACCGTCTGTTGTGGTTTATAATGTGCTGTATACAGATGATACAAGAAATTGAAAGCTGAAGAAATGACGATTTCAATGTTCATGTAAGAACCTGGATGGCTCGTTGAATTGGATGCGAAGGTGACCGGTGAATTAAAGGGCATGTTTCACAATACAGTATACAAATACTGACATAATTGCACTACCACCGTGTGTAAGAAGAAATAAGCTGTTCACAGTTTTTAAATCTCAACATTGGATATGTATGTTATTATTTAGTGAGTGGAATAGCTTCTGCCTTATTTGGGGAAGGATCAATTTTAGGGAGGATGAGTAGCTTGTCACTTATAGGTAAACCAATAGATCAAATAACTGAAACAGACCTCGAACAGCTAGTTAACGATCAGGTTCAAGAAAGTCGGATCCTTGATTACAAAGAACAGTTGCCTGGAAATACAGGAGATGATAAACGAGAATTTTTGTATGATATTACTGCATTTGCTAACTCCGGTGGTGGTGAGTTAATTTACGGAATATCGGAGGTGCGGCTTAACAATCAACCCACGGGAAGACCTTTTGAACTAGTAGGCGTCACTATAGACAACTCGGATACTCTAATTAGGCAGAAGGAAGAGTTAATTAGATCAAATGTTCAACCTCGTATATTTGGCATACAAATAAGAGCAATTTCACTAAGGTCAGGACAATATGTATTACTGATAAGAATACCTAATAGTCTTAACTTTCCGCATATGGTTAACATGAGTGGAACGCAAAGATTTTATACGAGAAATTCAGCAGGTAAACACCCGATGGATATTACTGAAATTCGCTCGTCCATACTTTCTTCTGCTGGTATCTCAGAAAAGGTGCGGGATTTACGACTATCCCGTATTTCGAGAATAAAAAATAACGCTGGATTCATAGAATTGAAAGAGAGTAAACATGTACTTGCAGTTCATTTAGTTCCATTTAGTTCATTTGGTGATGAAATTCTGGATGTTTCATCTTTTAACAATCACAGTTCAGACCTATGGGCCTTTTTCACTACAGGTCTTGACTATAAATATAATTTCGACGGATATATAACTTTTGCAAAATGGCCTGAAGATACTCTTCCACATACATACGTTCAATTGACAAAACAGGGCGTAATTGAAGCAGTTGAGTCTGGCGGTATCCTGCGTGAAGGCGAGGGTGGAAGGAAGAGCATACCTTCTGAGTACATCGAAGAGGAAGTTATTAAAAATGTTTTTAAATACTTACGTGCTTTATCGAACTTAAGGGTGAGACCTCCTATTGTTTTTATGATAAGCTTGCTTGGTATTAAAGGGTTTAAACTTGGAATTGATCAGAGATTTTTTGGACATGAATACAATTTGATCGAAAAACAAGATTTATTGTTACCTGAAATTGTCCTAGAATCGTATCCGGTAGATCCTTCTGATCTAGCAAAAAAACTTAAGCCTGCATTCGATACACTGTGGAATGCCGCTGGATTCTCATCATCACTTAACTACAACGCAAATGGCGAATGGGTAGGACAACCAAGACCATAATTCAAAACTTAGCAGCATTTCGATAAGAACCTGGCTCTCGGGCGTTAATTAGGAACAAAAATGTATTACATAAATATGGATGTCATTAATACTTCACTTTTTAGAATACCTCGGCTTTTACAGAGATAGGTGCACAGAATTCCTCGAATTTCAGGGACCACAGTTTGCCATCTTTAGTGAAAGAGGTAGCGCCAACATTTTGACGGATTTATACGCTTAGTATTACCGGAGACAATATCGCCGTAATAAGCCTTTTTTCGACTGCCTGATGATCGCTAATCTTAATTTATGGACATTGGGCTACGAGTAGAGACGTCTAAACGTCCTTAGCGTATATTTTCGTCAAAATGTTGACTACCCCTATACGAATTTCTCGCTGCAGCTGGATACCAGGGCGAAAACCTTTATACAAAAACAGGTGTTTTAATCCCCATAGTTCACCATCACTAAGTCCCAAGCGACCCCGGTCAATGCATCCCGGGTTCCATTTCGATTCTTAACGATACTCGCAAGGAAACTTAAAACCTCTGGGGGAATACTCGAACATCATGGTTTAATCCGCTTCCGCTGGCGAGCGCTCCGTCTACGCAAACCATCATGTTTAACGATGAATACTGGAACCATGATTCCACTCCGTTATCGCTCCATTCATTCATCGTTTCTAAAAGAATTCGAGGGTAGATCGAGAAGTAAAACCTTTGTAAACAGTTCGTAGAAGAAAATGCCAGTTTCGCAGACGTTTTCTCGTGTCAGCCATACCATATTCCGCTTTCTAAAGACCACATTTCCACCGTAGCCATCTAGTCGCATGGGAGCATACAGAACCTCTCAGCGCAAGGCGAAAATGGTTTTGAGGAAGCATTGGTTTGCATGAAATGTGACGACGATAAGTATTATCCGATCGACGAGGAACCGCAGTGCTGCATTTACGTCGCAGACGATGATCTTAACCGAAATTCGCTATTTGAAATGGAATTTAACAAGTAAAATCGATGCCTAAACCCTATCATCCCGAGCAGCAGTTGAGGTCTATAGAAAATGTATGCAGATCGAAAATACCGATTGAAGAATGAAATTAATAAAATACACAAATTGTTAAGTTGGTATAAACGCACGCAAGTAGTTGAAAAAAATACGAAAAGGAATCCTTTTGCCGTTATTTTGAGTAAAAGACGAGTCGCTTTCTCCTGCACATCCGGAGTTCGAGGTTAGAATAAACTGAAATAGGGAGGGTACTATGTACTACCTGTCTAAGCAAGGCTTTGAATGTCGCAAGTGCAGCATGTTGGTATCGATGTCATTGCCGCGAAGGACGGGAAACGGCTTGGTATTTCGGTAAAAGCCCGCAGCCGGAAACCGGGAATGGTGGATTCAGGCATTTCAATCGGTAACCCGAAAAAGCATGTGGGACATGTCAGAGAGACGTGCCAACATTTTGGGTGCTAAAACGAAGCCATCAAGATAATCCTTGTTCCTCTTTCCTGTATAGAGCAGCATTACATGATTTCGGAGTAAAGTTCGCAGGATTGGAACACACGAAAACTTGAAGTTGATCCTGCTGCCCAGGTCTAAGAATTGAAATGGGTATGAACTAAAGTAGTCAAGGAGTGAACCGCCATGTATCAGATAGGCGATTTAAAACGTGAAATCCTCACGAGCCTAAAGGTGGAGTGCCCTGTTTTAGGCTGTACGCAGTTGGTCGAGCGTCAACGTACCAGTCATCTTTCAAAGGAAGACGTTTTCCGATGTGCCGAGCACCGTATCTACATTTCACCTTCAACCTTTGAATACGAAAATGACAAGGATAATTTATTATGGCAGCAGGATGAGGATTTATCCTATCTTTGTCGGATAAAGAAAGAAAAGCGTGAATCCCGCATGACTCGCGAACGGAGCGAAGATGCGTTGACGTGGAATGTGTTTCGATACATAGAACGCGCAGCACAACTTTCACATTTTTCACAATTCGTAGCAGGTAAACCCACAAAGAGCGCGGATTTGATCTACTGGTCTTACTTGGATGCTGTGCACTCTGCTTGGCAGCCGCTCATAAGTGCGCGGACTGAATTTGGCGAACATCCCAATAAGGGTTCGGAGCCGGATCTCATTCTTGACACTGAACATACGCTCATCTTTATCGAGGTCAAGTTCACTTCGTCCAATTTCAAGGCAGTGGATCGTAAAGAGAAACTCGTAAAGTATGAGGAGAGCGAGTGGTATAGCGAGGTATTTGCGAAAGGCAGTTATGAAGTTGCGTATAAACATGAGTGTTATGAACTGATGCGCTTCTGGCTGCTCGGAACGTGGATGGCGGCCGAAATGAAGAAGGACTTCCTTTTGCTCAATGTAACGCCACAGCGGATTGACCCCGGTGTCGAGTCGAGGTTTGGGGCATTAATTCGCACAAGTGAGCAAAGACGTTTTAGGAGATTAACGTGGGAAGACCATTACCGCTGGCTTCAGGACGACGTTAAAGATTCGTCGGACCGTAACAAGGTACTAGACTACATGCGCTGTAAGACGGCTGGATACGCTCAAGGCGTACTTCAACGGGCCTTTCAAATTTATTGAGGGATGTTATGGAGGAGGCGAAATATGGTATCGTTTGATGAGGTCTGGTTTAGCATCGAGGTGCTTGCAGGAAGCGAGTTTCGACAGGTACGAGGGCAGGCGTTCACTTATGAAGTATCCGGGGAATATGTCATCCCGAGTACGACAAGGATTCGCATTGCGAAAAGATATTTCGAGAAGGCGTGGGAACGGATGCCAGTCACCGGGCCGGGGGAGCTTAATGACCTTATCGCCTCGTCCTATATATTTGCAATATTATCCGATGGACAGATAACCGGGAGTTCGAAAAGGAAAAGGACTAGCAGTGTACTTCCCTCCGTGAGTTGCTTGGTATGGGATAACAGACAACCATATCCGCTAGATTACCATCAGAAAGTGTATGCAGCCTTGCGAGGGCATAGATTTCTGACAGATAACGCAATTCAAATCTCAACATACGAAAGCATCGAACAGGCTGAAGCCGATGAATCGCAATATACGTTGTCCCTGTTTAAGGACGAGGCGATCCAATTGCGTGACATGTTGCTTCAGATATACCCTGTCAATCGCTTTAAGCCGAAACAACCACTAACCGACATGGAACCGAGTTATAAGTGGCATGAAACACCAGTCAGTGAAGACGTGATCTGGGAGACGATGTTGATGGTGAAACTCCAGAAGTTCGTCGAGAAGCACTGGGAGAACATTATCTTAGAGCAATTCATACCAGATACATTAGTACTGTATGATTGGACAGCTCTGCCAGAGCCATGGGACTATATTGAAGATCCCACAGAGGGGAGTATTATGAGTCCGACTGATAAACTGGATGCTGCAAAAGATGTGATGACACTAACCGAAAACGGTATCCCGGTATGGTGCAAAAAGTGGCCTATAGTGGAGTTCCAGAAGGAATTCTATGAGCGAGTAAAAAGGATAGAAGGGCTTAACAAGGAGGAATATTTGGAACATTGCCTGACAGATCCGGCGGATGCGGTCTTACTTTCGTTCCGAGCGATTTGGAGTTCGTACTTCGGTCTCGATTGTCTGGAGGAAATTGAGCCAATTCGTTAACGGATAAGGAGTCGTAGGAATGGGGAGTTCAATTCATGCGATTTCAGTCGATTAGATCCAAATTGAGTTTTTCGCTGGTTACCCATAATGGTACAACAAGGTGCATTATTTCTTCACAGATCAATGATGATTCTGCTTTCAGGATTCCACGAACAGAGGAAATAGAGAAAGTTCATTCTGACGCTGGAACTGCCCATTGATAGGGGCCCGTCATTGGAGATCCCCTATATTCCTAAAATTTAATTAAAAAAAATAACAAAGTGTTAAATTGGAGAAATGCGTACGAGTAGCCGCAAATATGGCTTCCAGTAAGCTTTTATATTTATGTTCGAATCCAATAAAAACTTGTACTTACCTCAAAGGAGAAACGGGCTTGCCAAGGGGCTCATTCCAATTGCTTTGATCCGCGTATCGCTTGGCTGTTCGCCAGTGAACGCCCACCTGCCTAGTGATGTCGCTCACTAAAAGTCCTTCTGATTCTCGTGGAAATTTGATATACTGCTGTTGAGGCATTTTCAGCATTCCTTTCAGTCTCCTTCGTAAAGTTCTTGCAAACCTAACGATAGGAGGATAATAGGGTGCTGGCAAGTGTCTCTTTTTCTTTGCTGTTACTTGAGCATTTTTATGCTGCAATATTCGGCACTTTTAGTATGCAATAAACAGTCGATCCTATAGTAGAAACGATGTGGCAGCATCGAGGGTATATTCGAATGGAGTCTGCAATGCCAATATTAGATGGGGCTATTCCAGCTTGTATATTCGAAGTTGGTCAAGCTTTTCCGATTGAATTAGATGACGAATTACTTTCCAGATTATCGGACTCGTTTGAAGAGCATCAATATATGCTGTCTCTTATCAATTCAGGATTCGCTCAGATCAAATCCATACGAATGAATTTACGGAACAACATGAACATTCTAAAATACGGAGGAATCTATTTCATGCAAGGTACTTCTTGGAACGAGTCCCAAACAAAAAAGATTTTTCATGCGCTACCTGGGTCGGAAGCGCTCATGGAATATTTGGAACGAAGATTAGTTATCGAAGGATTAGTGACTGAAGCTGATGAACAGGTATTTCCGAAAAAAAGTCAAGGATGTATGGTTTATAAGAGGGATACACGTAAACTGCTCACTTCGGCTCCGCGCAAAAGTGATAACTATATCCATGTCGAACTAAAATTCGGCAAAATTTCTGCTACTCAGCTCTCTGATCGAAAGCTTCAGGTAGGGAATGGCAGTGGGAAAGGGCAGGATGTAAAGCTGTATTCTAATAAGGAAATTGATATATTAATTTCTCTTATTCAGAAAACATTGAATGGAACGGTCAGCGACTCAGCAACATCCTTGGATACCATTGCTCTCGAAGTATGGCTAGATAAATATCTATCCGACTCCAAGCGACAAAAATGGAATAATATCCTTGATAACGCGAGAAATGATTTCATTGAAAATTTCACAGAACTGGAACAGTTACAAAGCGGTGAGCTTGTTTTAGGTGAATTCAAAAAACAGTTAGATATCAAAGCGAAGCAGAAAACAGACGGAATTAACATCTGGGGATTTAGCGGTTTTTCCGGTCAAATGTTTTTCAATCAGTTATTCAATCAGGCCGAGCATGTAGGTGCAATCGATGAAATGACGGCAGCTTTCCTGAACGCTGTTACGTTAACGGAACAATCTAACGAAAGCTTTGAAGATTGGTCGAAAGATCAGCTCACAACATTTATCCAACAAATGAACAACATTAAGAACAAGGCAACGGCAAAAGGATACTCCCCGCAAAAGTGTGCGAACACGAATTTTGCGCGATTTTTTCTCAGTTTTTTCTGGGGACTGCAAAACCTTCAAGAAAATCCGATCTTCTACAAAGCGAGCCGTAATGGTTTAGAGATTCTGGGATACTGGTCACAACCTGACGATCAGTTATCCAGTGTGGAGCAATACGGTCGCTTCCTTCATCAAACCCAGTCTCTTGTCCAAGATATAGAAGAGATAACGGCTGAGCGCTGGGATATGCAACAACTGGAGCATTTCTTGTACTACATTCAGGAGCAGTGGACAGAAAATGAAGAAGTACAAGAGATGTCAAACTCTCCAATCGTTCCGCCACAGCTTTCAGATGAGATAACCGACCTGCTGAAGCGATTCGGCTATTCTATCTCTCAAGTATCGTCCTTGACCGAATGGGAACCAACGGTCGGGAAGTCTATAAAAGACGTTATCATTTGGAAGTACGATTGCATACGTCGTCAGGTCATGAATTCGTTCGTATTTCTGTGGGGGACGGAGTCTGATTTATTCCATGCCCAGATTCACGATGAGAATGAAGAGGGGCAAACCCGGATTCTATTAGAGATCAAGGAGTCGCAATCGGCAGACTTCTTGAACAGATTCGAACAATATCTCGCATCGGCGGAATCAGCCGTATATTATACGTTGGACGATGCACACAAAGAGACTTATTTGAATCAAGAACTGCTGCAGGAGTGGCTGGATCTGCTGACCGAACGTAGACAAATCATTTTCTACGGGCCACCAGGCACAGGGAAAACATTCGTTGCACAAAGGCTTGCGAAAGTATTAGCTCAACAAGAGCAGCGCATCCGTCTCGTCCAATTTCATCCATCCTATACTTACGAGGAGTTTATTGAAGGGCTTAGACCAGAAGTGATTTCTCAATCGGGGGGACCGTCGCAGCTGAATGTGACCGTGAAATCCGGCATCTTCGTCGAATTGTGCCATGAAGCTGCCAAGCCTGAAAATCGTGATCGACCTTACATTTTAATCATTGACGAAATCAATCGTGCCAATACTGCGAAGGTATTCGGTGAACTGTTGTATGCGCTTGAGTATCGCGGCTCATCCATCGAACTGCCATACTCCCGCAAAAGATTTTCAATTCCGGAGAACGTATACGTCATCGGAACGATGAATACGACTGACCGATCGCTCGCTCAAATCGACCTTGCACTGAGGAGAAGGTTCCAATTCATACCTTTCTCGGCAAAGGAAACAGAACAGGTGCTTTCAAGATTTCTTGCTCAGCATGCGCCAGAAATGCAGGACGTTGCTCAATTGCTAAAAGAAGTGAACGCTTCGATAGGATCTTCGGATTTGGCTATTGGTCATAGTTACTTTATGAAGCCTGACCTGAAATTTGCTTCGCTGGAGAAGATTTGGAAGTATCAGATTATCCCTTACTTGGAGGAATTGTTCGTCATGGAGCCAGAGCGTGTGGGTGATTTTTTACTGGAACGTCTTCTCGAGAAACGCGAGTATTTCGCATGACGGTTCGTCTAGTTATCGAACTAAAGGAATACCAGTCTATCGATGGCATTCAACTGACCGATTCCGAAGTGGATTGGTTAAAACATCGATGTTCTAAAGCACTTGAACTCAAGGTCAGTTCCAATGGTATCGTTAGCTTAACGGCTACGTCGTGGATCGGGCGCATAAGTCTCCCAGAAGTGGAGATTCGCATTCGCCCCAAGCTTCCGTTAACTCGGATATGGAACTGGCTTTCGTGGGCGTACGATCTCAAAAGCTTGAGATGGACCGGCAGCTCTGGGTTTGATTCGAACTTTGAAGATATGGATTGGCTCATCCGTTTTTATGTGAAGGCATGTGAACGGATCGCGGCGATAGGTCTTCGAAAGAACTATGTGTCTATAGAAGACGCGATCCCGTCCGTAAAAGGCACTCTACAATCATCGCTAACAGTTGGAAGGTGGATGAAGCATGATTATCGTTTCGACTGCCGGTTTGACGAGTTTACGAGTTGGGTGAATGAGAATCGTTGTATTTTCGCGGGATTGCAGAGCATGCGAAAGTGGCAGCTGAAGGATGAACGCTTATATGTAAAGCTAGAGGCTTTAATGGATGTTTTCGGTCAGGAACGAAGCCTATTTCCGCCGGTAACGCTATCCGATGCGATTGGAAAAAAGCTATTAAGCCGAATGCCTGCCAATCGTTTGAATCAGCAATATTGTGAAGCTTTCCGGTGGCTTCGTCTTTACTGGAACAGTAAGACAATTATAGATACAGAAGGCGTCGTGAAAGCCGAAAGCTTCTTGCTGGATATGAACGAGTTGTATGAAACGTATGTTACGGCGCGATTTCGGGCTACGCTTGAGCCGCAAGGCATTTGGGTTATCGCTCAACAGCACGATTGGCTGGCAGAAGAAGGCCGGATCAAGATCGTACCGGACCTTATCCTGCGCGATTCGTCAGGCCGAGAAATCATTGTAGATACAAAATATAAGCAGAAGAAGGACGACGCTTCGATTAATGCGGACGTCTTCCAAATGCTTGCTTACTTGACCGCTCGGAAGTCGAATACGGCTGTTCTCTTATATGCTTCCGGTCCTGAGCGAGAAGACCGGATCAAGAACGCGGGATTTTCAGTATGTCAGTGGAGCTTGGGCCTGGAATCTAGCGATGATGATTTTGAAGAAGAAGAAAAGAGGCTCTTAAATGTAATGAATAGAGTTAGAGGTTTTTTTGAATATTCGTAATATCAACGTCGCGGCGTTGCAATACCATCTAAAGGATTTTCTATTCATTTGAGTGATCATAAAGAAGGAGAGAATACGGCAGATGATCTTCGAAATAAGAACAGAAGAAGAGTTTAAACATTTTAAGTCAATACGTGAGTGCTACTTCGTTATTACTGATACGACTAGAAATACAATTCATAATGCTCGATGTGACGACGTTAACATCCAAGCTTTTCGGGAAAAGGTATTAATGAATTCCAATAAGAACGGAAAGTATTATGTTACAGACATTCTAATTGAATCAAGGGAAATATTAAAAACTGAAAAATGTCAAAATTGTAGACCTACTTAGTAGTCGGTTTGGAAGCTTGGACGGATTGGATAGCCGGATGACGGAAACGGATTCAGAGGTGGCTGAATTGCATCAGACGGTAGAGGAAATGCAACGGTAGCTGATTGAAACACAAGAGGATTATCAGAAGCAGCCGAAGGAATAGATGAATTAAGTGCTTTTTACCAAAGTGCGGAATCCAGTATTTTAAGTGGAATTTACAAATAAGACGATATATGAAAGAGAAACAACAATATTATTCGGAGGTATCTTCAATGAAGTGGACAATAAAAACTGAAAAATTAAATCCGAATGATTCCTTACTAGTGTCGTTACTACAATTATTATGTAGTCTTGAGTTTGCTGTAGCTTCAGCAAAATGGTATGTGGGTGAGCATGCAAATAGATATGAGTTACCCCCTCATGAACATGTACTGGCACTTGCTATTAATATTGCAAGTATAGGTGAAACATTGCATAAGTTTGATAACTATGTAGACAAAAACATAATTCAATTTTCGCCTGCTTGGGATGATGTAGTTAAAGAATCATGGGAATATTTAAGATCTAGTGAAGTAGCTAAACTGAAGAAGTCAAACTTAAAGTATATAAGAGATAAATCTGCTTTTCACATTGATCCAGAACCAGTAAAGCAATTTATTGAAACATTAGATAATGATAAGGAAATTAATGTCTGGGAAATAGAGGTAGATAACAACGTAGGTCATTCACCGTTAGCAGCTCATATTATTGCAAATACATTATTAAAAATACAAATGGACAATGTTGAAACTGCACAAAACACTTCTAAAGTATATAAAGCACTGAGAGACGTTGTAAGTGCTTGTTTAATAGACCACTTCAGCTAGTTCTTAGAGGCATTCCATCATATTCACCGTATTCACACTGCAGGGCGACCCCATGGTCCGCCCGAAGTGATTTACCGGAAGATATATATTAGAAAGGGGTAATTCAATGGAAACAGAAGAATTCTATGCTTGGGAAAAGGTAATTACAAAAGAAGAGCCTCTAACATGGGAACTATGGGCTTCACCGATAAAAAGGTCAAGGTGTTTAACTCCTGTAGGGCGTAATTTTATTCTTGAAATGGTTAAGATTCTATCAGACTTTCTTGGAAAGGATTTTCTGAATAAATGCGTAGGTACTGATCACCCACTTCTTTCGCTGCATTACTCCCCAGCAAATGATGTTCAGTCAGTTTATTACCACTTAATTCTAATTTCTTCTAGGATTCAAATGGCTCTGGCTAAGTCATTTAAAGGAATAAGACAAGTACGTAAAGATGTTAGGAGCAATACGAGAGCATCAGCATGGCATCATGCGCAAATGCAACTAGAACTAGCAGGGCTAGCTTTTCGAGGAGGGCAAATATGTGAATTAGAACCTTTTTTGCCTTCTTGTAAGAAGGCAGACCTTCGAGTGCAGGGTAGAAACGGAGAGATGGTTTTTGAAACCGTATCAATGGGGACTGACCATAATTCCCGAAAATCATCTGATGTTTTTAATGCCATTAATGATCTCGTTACTAACATAAGCTTACAGCATAACCTTAGAATTGAGGGAAGCATAAAAGAAATTCCTGAGCTATCTGAGGTAATGCATGGTTTTCTACAACAAATCTCAAACGCTGCAAATGAAGTTTTGACATCTGGGAAAGAAGTCACTGTACGCTCAATTATTGGCTATATGATAATTTCGGAAAGTCAGGAATTTGTACCGGCACTAATACAAGGCCCGCCTACATATGGAGATGAATGGGGGAGATTAGAAGCACGTATTAAGGAAAAGGCCAACCAAACTAAAGGCGCATCTTCAGTATGGATACGCCTCGACTCACACAGCGGGCTTTGGTATTTTACTGAGTGGGCCCAGAAACCTTTGGAAGAAAGGCTGATCAATATTGCAACACTTATTAAAGAAGCATTGCAAGAATATGAACATATTAATGGAATGATTATCTCAAATTCCTGGGGATGGGATGTAAACAATGAAAGTGAAGACAAAACTTATATTATAAATGAAGACATTGCGATCAAACGGTATTTCAGAGATGGGCGAATGCGTGAAACGCTAATTATTGGTCGAAACACTTCTAAAACGGATCAACTAAATGAAATTGCTACTTGGTATAAGGAAGAACCTTCATGGCTTGAATGGGCATTAAACAATATGAAGTATCCTTCATTAAATGAGTTATTTGTTTCTGACGTTGGGGTCTAAGCCAACATTAGAAAAATATACGCTACTTCCATGTCGCAATCTCACTTACATATTCACGTTTTGAAAAACTTCGTTTTTCTCATCCTGCGAAATCCCGATATATTTGAGCGTGAGGGCCTGCACTGAATGATTAAATATTCCATCAGCAGTGCAATATTCAGCGGTTGCTTGTTCGTGTGGCACCCTCGATAAAATTACGGGTTAAATCGGCTGCTCTTGCAAATTTAGCAGGACCAGCATTGGTTTTATAACTGAACTAAACTTTTACAAGGTATTTCCTCCGGGTTTCGTTTAATGTTAGACCTAGCCGAATGAGTTTATAAAAAAAGGCTATGCCTGAGAAGAGTTATGAAATTAAAGTGCCAAAGACCTTTCAAGGCTGAACATAAAAATGAGGCTGGTGCAATAACCAGAGTGGGATTAATCTCCCATGAGTGCTTCCTAAAAGGGAGCGACAATCGTGATGCACCGTGGTCGTTGGAGTCAGAGTAACGGATGGGCTCTGAGGCACCATATGTTAAGTTGGGGGGGGAACGTATCAGTAAAGGTGCAAAAATAAAACCAGAAAATATGATTGCTATTATTTGTCCAATACTCTGTCGAGATTGGCATCCAATTCAAAACGATGAGTTAACCCCACATGATATCACATATGGATCGACTCGCCGTGTTTGGTGGCTCTGCCATGTCTGTTCACATGAATGGGATCAAAGCCCTTTTGAGAGATATCGAAAAGGACGGGTTACTTCTTGTCCAAAATGTCGAGATGACCAAGCACAAAAGTACGTGGAAGACTCATTGCTTGAAATGAAAGCATATGCTGAGTCCAAGGGTGGTAAATGTTTATCAGAATCATATTTTAATGCTCATGAACCGCTTGATTTCGTTTGTAGCTTTGGCCACTCCTTTTCGCTTAATGCAAATAAAATTCGAACTGAAAAAACTTGGTGTAGAAAATGTTGGTTTAAGGAAATCGGCAAGAAATTAAAAGGATCTCTTTCGGAAATGCAAGCGTTAGCTGAGAAACGCGGAGGCAAGTGTCTATCCGAAAATTATATAAATGCAAGAACAAAATTAAACTGGCAATGTGCAAAAGGACATATATGGTCAGCGATACCGGATAGTGTTAAAAATCATGAAAGCTGGTGTCCACATTGCCGGATCAACATTAATGAGGAAAAATGCCGATACATAATGCAGCAATTTACAGGAAAAAGCTTTCCCAAGGATAGGGTTATTTTTAATAGGCTCTATGAGATGGATGGATATAACGATGAACTAAAGGTTGGCTTTGAATATCATGGCAAACAACATTATGAGTACATTGAAGGATGGCACTTTAATAAAACTGACCTAGAGCTTAGAAAAGAAAATGATAAGATCAAAGAAACATTTTGTTCGGAGAATGGTATTCGATTAATCATCATTCCTTATTTTATAGATTCCGACCAGAAAAAAATAGCATTAATCCAGAGCGATTTAATAAGAATCGGTATCGAACTAATAACGAGCACCGTCACCATGGATGACTTCAGGTTTAACGATCATATGTTAGAGCGTTATGCAAAAATCGCAGAATCAAAGGATGGCCGATGTCTATCAACTATTTTTGAAGATGCGCACACTCCTCTTGAATGGGAGTGTGTGTATGGCCATAAATTTCAATACTCACCTACAAATATTCAAAGCGGTAGGTGGTGTCCGGATTGCAATAAGGAAACTTCCAGATCCCAACTTGTATCGCTCTTACAACGCAACCCGGAGCTCGCTACCGAATGGCACCCAACAAAAAATGGAGATTTGTCCCCGGAGGACTTTAACGTCGGGTCTACGGAAGAAGTTTGGTGGTTAGGAAAATGCGGTCATGAATGGGAAGAACAGATAAATGCTCGACATTACGGCAAGAAGTGTCCACAATGTAATTTTAGAAACGTAACCCCTGAGAAAAGTCTGGCAGTTAAATTGCCTTATATTGCGTTGGAGTGGCACCCCTATAAAAACAAACCGTTGACGCCACATGACGTTACACCAGGCATGAGAAAGAAAATCTGGTGGAAATGTGTGAAATGCGGAAACGAATGGGAGGATTATCTTTTCAATAGAGTTGATGTTCCTGCGAGGAAGGGGAGAGGGTGCCGGAAATGTAGATAGAGAAAGGGGCATTTGAGAGCTAGTCGGACCGATGTACAGTTACGTGGTAGAAGATAAAGGGTATTAATGTTAAAAATATACGCTACCACTAAGTTAAACGGTAACGAAAGCAGAACGAAGAACGATAACAGAAGCCAGTTCAATTAACGGAAGACGATAGTTCAAAAAACAGCGTTACTCCACTCGGACAGATCCTGTTTCGCTAACCCAATAGATTTGAAAAGGCATGGACTCTTTAAGCCGTGTTATACGAGGAAACAAATTGGTATACGTGATGAAGCCATCGGGTAGAGCTATGCCAAGCTTGGCGTTAGGGTTTTCACCATGGTACAGAACGAGATCAAAAATCGCTCCAGAAAACCAGTGACGAGCTTGAGTGTTAGAACTCTTATCAGGGTAACCCTTCACGCTAATCCATAACTCATTGTCTTCTGGATTTATAGCGATTATGTCTTTTCCGGAGGTGCGAGAAGCCGTATCCGCGACACTACGAATCGTGTAATTGTTGAGAGCAAGATACTTTACAACATGGCTCTGCACATTGCCTTCCCAATACCATGGTCTAATTAATGCCTCGGAAGAAAGGGTTTCAACAGATGATTCAACTTTTACTGAATTCCTTTCGAGCGTTTGATTGGTTATTTTTATCTTATGGCAATGTTCACATACACCATGATGTCTGTTTATCATAGAATCTTCTGAGAATGCACGACAAATGATATTAACCGCTTGTCTCGACACTACGCCTGAGGAAACTGATAAGCAATCGTCACACAGCTCTGCGTTCGATAATACAGAGATAACTCGATTTTTATTTGTCATTTTTAACTTCACTTCATGATTTTGTGTGTATAATTATACCACAAAATACTTCTAGTAGTGACCGCGGTTAACATCATGTATAGATGTAATGTTTAATCCATCTACGCTTTTTTATGGTACTGATATTGCAAATGAGACGAGAGGATGATTGATTCTGATTACTTTTGATCGTGCGAAGGCATCTGTGGGACTATCAAATTTTGTGGAGTATTACGAGGACTATCGACAATACTATGAACAGCAATCTTCGGGACTTAAGGGGGATAAGAAGAGGCTTGCGCAGAAGTTGCTTGAAACGAATCTAAAAGCGACGTCAATTACTGGTCAGTACACAAGAATTAATTACACTGTAGCAATATTCTCGAATAAGTGGGAGAAAGACATGCTTAAAGCGGCCATTGAATCCAATCATGCTAGTGTAAGTAAAGAGGTTAAGTCAAAAGCAAGGGTTTTATTGACTAACTATTAATGCCTAATATGACTACTAATAGCATATTCTTGAGCTTTGGAGCTTCCCCTGACAAAGGAAAGGCCCCTTCAACAGATGTCGCAGTATAAGGGGCTGCTCTTAAAAAATGGTGTTTTGTCATTTCGCCGAAAATCAAAAATCTTGTCGATCTTCTTGTTCTTTCCGACCGTTGAGGTGAAGCAGCATTTTCCGCTGGTCGAAGGGAGAAGAACAGTCTAGTGCTGAGCGAAACGCGAATAATGATCGAACAACATCGTAGGAGACTGACTAAGAATGATCGCCATCCAATCGAACTCCAACTCTGATCTTCGAGCGTGGAGCAGATAGTTGAAACTAATAAGACAATAGCTTTAATAGAGGTGGATTTTTTGGGAGATATTAAGCTCTTTAAGCTGTATGAAGGAAGTGTTACAGAACTAGAGGGAAAATCGGTAGCGGTTGAAAAGTCTCTTCAAACGATTATTGAGAAACATCTTGAAGTAATACTGGGAATTCGGTTTCTGGCTACTGAATATTCGACTGGTAAAACGCATGGTGGGCGAATCGATACCCTGGGCTTAGATGAAAATAATGCCCCTGTAATCATCGAATACAAAAGGTCAATTAACGAAAATGTCATCAACCAAGGGTTATATTATCTAGATTGGTTGCTCGACCATAAAGCGGAGTTTACACTCCTTGTTATGAAGAAATACGGGAGCGATGTAGCAGAGCTTATCGATTGGTCAACTCCGCGTCTACTTTGTATTGCTGGAGGTTTCACCAAGTATGATGGACATGCCGTACAACAAATTAATCGAAACATTGAGTTATACAGCTACAAACAGTTTGGACATGAATTGCTTTTATTAGATCTGGTGAATGCGACATCTGCTCATAATATTGAGACAGAGCCTGTCAGGCAAGCAGCAGCCTCTAATAAGTCTCCAGATAAAACTGTCACGGAATACCTCAACCAATCGGATACTACACTCAAGGATCGCTATGAGGTGTTACGAGCCTTTCTAATGGCTCTAGGAGATGACGTGCAGGAGAATACATTAAAGAATTATATCGCGTTTCGAAGAATAAAGAATTTTGCATGTGTTGAAATACATCCGCAAAAAGGAAGGATTACTGTATACGTGAAGGTAAATCCTGATTCCTTCGTAATTGAGCCAGGGTTTACAAGGGATGTGAGAAAAATTGGTCATTATGGGACTGGTGACCTTGAGATTACTATCATGAACGATGAGCAATTTGAAAAAGCGAAATTGTTGTTTCTTAAAAGTTACGAGGCCAATTAATTCTGTACTTTTAGTGCCTCATCGATCTTCGTCGCATATGCGTCTAGCATCCAATCAGCTTGACGCCTTGTACCTTGTGGTAACCGGGATAACCATCCACATGCAGATAGCCGCAGAATCCCTTTAAAAAATGGCGTGGATGTTCGCCACCGCGCGATGGCCGGTAGTCGTACAAAATGACCATTATGTTAATTTGGATAAATGCTTACTAGTAGCCGTAAAGATGGCTACCAGTAAGCACTTTTTGTTTATTTTCTGATCCATTAAAAACTTGTACTTAACATTTTAAATCTATTGTATAATTTAGCTAAACATTTCGAGTGGGAGGAGTGTTACCCCTGAGACCATCTCAAGGTGCAAATACCGTTCAACCAATCCGTGATTTGGAGAAGATCCTTCAGATAAAAGAACTGCTCATACATAGATCTTACCGGGACTATTTTTTGTTTTTTATGGGGATCAATTCGGGACTAAGGATAAGTGATATTTTGCCTCTGCGTGTGTGGGATGTGAAGTCGACCGATATTTAATGAAAATAAAAAACAAGCTAAAGGCCAATTAGCTCGCACCACTCGTGATCAATATGGAGATGTTTTGCACACCTATACCATAAAAAATGCTTTAGAAGATGGAGCTGTTTTAGGGTTCCAAGTAGAACACGAAGACACAATTAACTCAACATCATTAAATAATTATATATTTAATCAACTGCGACAAAATGAAAAATTTGTTGATCGTAGTGATGATGAAATTAACGATATAATCGATAAAATGAATGCAATAGATAAGGAAGCATATCTTCCACCATCTTCTTTCGAATGTGATGAGCATATTCAAAAAGTCATTCATAAAATTTTTCGACCGGATAATGCCTATACTAAATTTAGTTTTCAAAATGGACGACCGCAAAAGTCTGCCATTTTAACAACAAGTTCCATTGATATGGCAAAACGCTATTATCATGCAATTAAAGAAATAACTAAAGATCCTGAATGGTTGACAAAAGAATTCACAGGGCATCCGATTCGAAAGGGGCGTACGATTGAAGATCCAGATTTCCCGAGGATCGCCATCACCTATTCGATTGAGGAAAATGAAGATAATTCTAAACAAAATCAAGATGAAATAAAGGAAATTATCAAGGATTATAACGATTATTATCAAACAGCTTGGTCAATAGAAGATATTGATCGATATAATGGGGATATCAACAATCGCTTAGCGCGTAAAAAAGCAGAGTTTAAAAAACTTAATAAACAAATTGATTTAGTCATTGTTGTAGATCGGTTACTGACCGGATTCGATGCACCAACGATTCAAACATTGTTTGTAGATCGAAATTTAAGTTATGCAAATTTGATCCAAGCCTTTTCTCGAACCAATCGAACTTACCCAGGAAAGACAAAGGGAATGATTGTGACATTCCGTAAGCCTGCAACAATGGAGCAAAATGTCAAGGATGCGACTAAGTTATATTCTAATGCACAAGAGGAATCCAAGCTTGTGTATCCAACTTATGAAGAGTCAAAGAAACGCTTCACAAAGGCTCACAAGACATTGAAAACACTGGTGCCTAGTCCCACCGACATTAACGAACACTCTGCTATTGAAACTAGAATTGAATTTGTGAAAGCATTTCAAGAGTTAAATAATGCATATGAATCTTTAGTTACGTATGATGATTACAATGATGATATGGAGACTTCAAAAGTAATTCAAGAACAGGTAAAGACCTTAGAGGATTATATTGGTATATACAACACGGTTAAGGGTTCACTTGAAGGGGGTAATGACGGACCAAGACCAGATTTTTCAGATATTGAATTCTATGGAGAAAATGCAATTAAAATTTATGATATAGACTCGACTTATATTGACCGATTATTAGGAACTTACTCAGCCAATAATCAAAGTATCCGTAACGAAATCGAAAAAGCACTTCAAAAACTGAAAAAATCAGAGATAGTTAAAGACGTTTATCGTCAGATTCTAAACGCTATTGATGCCAAAGAAATAGATTCAGAGGAAGATACTTTTGTAGTGAAACGACGCTACTTCACTGAATCCTATAATAAAGCGATTGAAGAATTTGCGATAACATGGTTTGTGGATGAAAGAGAGCTACATTCATCTGCTGTTCAATATGTAATAGGGTCAGAGCCTATTCCGAATATCGGGGGAATTATTAACAGCAAGCAATTTGATAAGTTTAAAGCCGTACATCCAGATGCAAAACCGTTAAAATATGGACCGGAAATGAAGCGTCAGTGGAGGAAGACGTTAGATGAAGTCATTGTACCTTTGAATGATGAGTTGAGATAAAATCGTTTTGCAATTAATGCTATTTCTTTAAAAGGAGTCAGGACGTTCCCGGCTGGATCACAATGCAACACAATTGTTAGCGTACGTTCCCAACAAAACGCGGATTTCGTACGTTAAGCCGGGAATGCCCGTAAAATAAGCATTTTGCCGAACGCTAAGAATGCAGTACAAGGTCAATTGTGTTGTATTAGTCCGGGTATTCAAGCCGAATCTTCCCTTTAACGCAACACAATTG
Organism: Paenibacillus sp. J31R122; assembly: GCF_056269185.1. Taxonomy (NCBI): domain Bacteria; kingdom Bacillati; phylum Bacillota; class Bacilli; order Caryophanales; family Paenibacillaceae; genus Paenibacillus; species Paenibacillus sp. J31R122. The sequence continues at coordinate 71,019 of NZ_JBWDNM010000015.1, read as the reverse complement.
CTAAGACAGTTTGTCCAGTAAAGTCTGTCAAAGTTAGAGAAGCATGAAACAGTTGCTTACAGGTTTCTTACGTGAATATTGCAGGTTGATATAACCTCGTGTCTGTTTCTACTAACTCCATTGGGAACAAACCGTGAAGCCACAACAGAATTCGTAAGAAGCTTTTTACAAGTAGCGCATTAATGCCTCATAGCCTTAAATTCCAATTCGTTGGTAAAAAAGATATCTCATCTTTAAAAGGTGAGATATCTTTTCTTGTACTTTATAGTGGTTAACAGATTGACTTTTGACTTTGTAGCACCAACCTATTTAAAGCCTAAAATGACAGTTGTTTTTACCAAGATTAAAAAGTCAAAACTTATTGAAGATCGACCTACGTAGTAAAGATCATGGCGAATTTTCTCCGTCATATCAAGGGAATTGTAATTGGAAACAGCCCAGAGATGCGTAATACCAGGTTTCCGTGAATATAAAATGTTTTTTGTAGTTGTATTCATACTGTCAAAATCTGCATCGCTGTAACGACTAATTCCTACTACTGACATTTCACCTAATAATATATTAATTAAAGTTGGCAAACTATCAATCGATGCTTTTTCAAAAAACCTTCCTACTTTAGTTAGTTTTCCTTCTATTGACCTTGTACGAAACCTGTACTCGAAAAAATGTTTGCCATTTAAACCAGTTCTCTTATACTTTATAAAGACTGAACCAGATAAATTTATTTTTATAAATATGGACGAAATAAGAAATATGGGAGTCATAAGAAAAATGACTAATATAGAGAAAATAATATCGAAGATTCGCTTGCAGACAAGATAATATATAGACTTATTGAGTTCAACTCTGTTATTAAAATAATCAACTGAGAAGTGACTGGTAATTAACTCTTGAGTTTGATCAATGCGCTTCTTTGCTACTATGTATGTATATAAGACTAGGGTTATTGACAAACCAATAAAAATTATGAAGTATGAAAAAAATGATAAAACATCTAATGTCATTATTATCACCTAACTTTCGCGTCTATCTGAATAGATATATCTGTAAATAGGAGCGATAAGAACTGGTACTGTAGCTGATGCAATAGAATAATGTAATGCATTAGGTCCAGTAATTTGGATATACATCATACCTAATACTACAAAATCTAATATCAGGACTATAACTAAAAAAAATCTAATTGCTTGCTCGAAAATTTTTTTCTTACCACTTAGATTAATGTTTAATGATACCACACAGACACAAATGCTGTAAAAAACGAGTTCAGGCATCTCTACTATTTTTATTGTTAAATTCTCTGGACCTACAAAGATGATAAATAGCTTTAAAAGTATTGGAGATAATGGTAATCCGAGATTCATTAAGATCCATTTGATAAAATGATCCACTTTTTGATCTTCTTTTATCGATTTGGAAAATATATCTTCCGAGTCGACACCAAGAACAGATCTGCTTGTTTGTCTATTCATAGGGGTATTCGACAAATTCTTCACCTTCTTAATTACCAATATTGTTTCACCTTTTTATAGTATATCTAATTATATTATATCTGTAACCATCTCGGTTAAAGCATTATTATAATCTTGACTATAACTCACTGATAGTCGAACTCGATCGTGAGACCATAAATTCAAATATTTATTCTAATTATCCGGGCTCTTTTGAGTACCGGATTTTTTCAATACATAAGATAAGTATTGGAAGATAAGAGTGGCCGACTGATGCCTAAAAAACGATCGTTATTTAGTCTTTATATACATTAGCTTAAAATACCTCCAATTGAACATTGTTTATGTCTATTAAATGGTCGAATATTCAAGGTCTATTAAATATGCTAATCAAAGGTTTAATAGACAAAAGGGGAATGGAAAATGCATAGAATTGTCTATGCACGTGTTTCGACTTCCCATCTAACCATGAATTTACAAATCGATTCTTTGAAGGCTTCCGGAGGTTAGTGTATTTTCGAGGAAAAGGTCTCAGGAAAGAAAAGTGACCGTTCAGAGTTCGCACGCTGCTTGGAGTACTTGCGTTCGGGGGATAGATTAGTCTTCTGGAAATTGGATGGCATTTAATGCTTTGAGAGTAAAGTTAGAAACGTTTGACGCTCCGACGAGGAGCATAATCAGTTGCTCAAGCAAGCGCTCGGGAAGAAAAAGGAGCAAGGTCGGAACGATCTGACGTTTCATTTTAATATAACGCCTTATGATTATCAGAAGGATATTCTCGAGAAGCTGGAAGCACAGAGGACATTGTACGAAAGGATGAAGAATCTACTCGTCGCGGCGACGGGCGTCGGCAAAACGGTTATTTCCGCCTTTGACTACAGGAAATTCGCTCAGCGCAATCCCAGAGCGCGCCTGCTCTTCGTTGCGCATCGAGAAGAGATTTTGAAACAAAGCCTGTACACGTTCCGCTATATTATGAAGGATTTGAACTTTGGTGAGCTGCATATCAAGCGGAATCTATCGATCATCTCTTCATTAGCATTCAGAGCTTTAACTCGATTAAGCTAGCAGAGCTGACAACGCCGGACTTCTATGATTATATGGTCGTGGACGAGTTTCACCATGCGGCTGCACCTTCTTACCAGAGGCTACTTCCCCACTACCAGCCCCGGATATTGCTTGGCCTGACGGCTACGCCGGAGCGGATGGATAGCAAAGATATTTTGTGTTACTTTGATGATACGATCGCGGCAGAAATTCGGCTGACGGATGCCGTTGACCGTAAGCTGCTTGCTCCTTTTCAATATTTTGGCGTGACGGACAGTGTAGATCTGTCGCAGGTGAAATGGTCTAGACGAGGCTACGATCTTCAAGAACTTGAGAATCTGTATACGCATAATAAAATTCGGGCGACCCAGATCATGAATAGCTTGAAGAAATACGTGACTGACCTGGACGATGTTAAAGGACTCGGCTTCTGCGTCAGCGTTGATCACGCACTATACATGGAAAAGGTGTTTATGGATGCGGGTATACCTGCGATAGCCTTGCATGGCGGTTCAAGCGACGATGATCGTCAGCATGTGAAGGGCAAGCTGGTTAGTGGTGAGATCAAAATGATTTTTGTCGTTGATCTCTACAATGAAGGCGTGGATATTCCGGAGGTCAACACAGTTCTATTCCTCCGTCCAACGGACAGCTTAACGGTATTCCTGCAGCAACTTGGCCGGGGATTGCGCTTGGCTGAAGGGAAAGAATGCTTGACCGTCCTTGATTTTATCGGAAAAGCTCATAAGGACTACAACTTTCAAGACAAGTTTCGTGCCCTGCTGGGCAAAACTAAGCATTCGGTTCAGCATTACGTGGAGCATGGCTTCTCTAGCCTGCCGCGTGGTAGCTTCATCCAGTTGGAGAAACAGTCTAAGGAATATATCCTTAGCAATCTGAAGCAGGCAACGACCAATCGGAAGCGATTGGTAAACAAGATGAAGTATTTTGAGAAAGATACTGGGCTGAGGCTATCACTGGAAAACTTTATTCAATATCATGGCATGTCCTTGTCCGAGTTCTATGGCGGGCGTACCGGCAATCGGACGTTCCGCAGGCTAATGGTGGAAGCGGGGTTTCTTGAAGACTTCGCGTTCGAGCGAGAAGACGAGCTGACGAAACGGATTCCAGCCTTGCTAAGTCTGAATTCACGCAGGCTGCTGAAATTTATGATCGACTATTTGGAAGGCGAATTGCAGTCGGAAACGGAAGAAGAACGTCTGATGCTGAATCTGTTCTACTACACTTTTTATCGGTCCGCTCCTACGAACCTAGGCTTCGAGGGGATTGAGGATGGCATTCGGTCGATTATGGCTTGCCAGGCTTTCAAGGATGAGATATTGGACATCATGAGGTATAACAGTGCACATATCGATTTTGTGGATAAAAGAAATGAGCTGCCCTATGCTTGTCCGCTGGATCTACACTGCAAGTATTCGACCGACCAGGTGTTAGCTGCGTTCGGTTACTGTAATGAAGAGAAAGCGCCGAGCTTCCGCGAGGGTGTGAAATATTTTGAAGATAAGAAGACGGATATATTCTTCATTACGTTGAACAAATCGGATAAGGACTTCTCTCCTTCGACACTGTATGAAGACTATGCAATGAATGAGCGCCTCTTCCATTGGCAGACGCAGAGCCGGATATCAGAGCAAACAAGCACAGCTCAACGATATATTCATCACAAAAAAACGAGCAACCGGATCGCACTGTTCGTGAGGGAGTATAAAGAGGAGAACAATTACACCGCACCATTCGTGTTTCTGGGTGAGGCTGAGTATGTCAGGCACGAGGGAAGCAAGCCGATGAGCATCGTATGGCGCCTCAAGGAGGACATGCCTGCAGCGCTGGTGCCGGTGGCAAATAAAGTGATTGTATAGGATGTGAATGGAAATGATTGAAGTGGCTGCTGCCATTATTGAGGACGAAGTCGGTCGAATACTGATAGCGAGGCGGGCTAAGGGTAAATCCCAGGAGGGCATGTGGGAGTTCCCAGGCGGGAAACTGGAGCCGGGAGAAACGCTGGAGGATTGCCTGCGAAGAGAACTGCTAGAGGAAATGGGCATTCAGATCGAGCCGTATGCGTATTTTGGTGTCAACGAGCACAGTTATGGGGCTGTGACGATTCGTCTCATTGCGTATAAAGCGAGGTTTGTAAGCGGGGAGATTGTGTTAGTAGATCATGATGACTATCGATGGGTCAGGAAAGAGGAGTTCGAGGAATATTTGTTTGCTCCGGCGGATGTTCGATTTTTGGTGATGTTGAATGAGGTCGGGGATTGATATGAATAACACGATAAAAGGATGCCGTTGTATCGGCAGCCTTCTTGTATTAAATGACTCTAATCCCATCCCGCCGCTTGTATAGCGAGATAGACGTTGTATTTAACCACTCTTCTATAAGCGATGTCTTCAATATAGGTATAGTACGATTCGACGATTTCCCCTGTTTAGACGTCATGCAGCTCGAAAATGACGTCTCCGTCAAATGTTCCCTAATCTTCCCAATGGAATCATGATGAGCTCAACACCGGATGATTCGATAAAGGCATAGGGCCACCCTGAACTGGATGAAGAAAAATTTGTAACCAACACTCAAGTCATGTAAAGTCGGTAGAAAACTTCATTAGGAGGTTTCACATAATGGAAAATATAAAAAAGCAGTTGTCACCAGAACAGCGTGAAGAACTACTCAGAGCATTGAAAGCCCGTTTTGAGAAAAACATGAACCGCCATAAAGGTCTTGAATGGGATATAGTACAAGAAAAACTGGAAGCTAATGCTGAAAAATTGTGGTCGCTCCATGAAATGGAAATAACTGATGGAGAGCCGGATGTTGTTGGTCGTGATACTATAACGGGCGAATACATTTTTTATGATTGCTCAGCAGAAAGTCCTAAAGGCCGCAGAAGTATTTGTTACGACCGTGAAGCGTTGGAGTCTAGGAAAGCACATAAACCGGAAAATAGCGCTATTGATATGGCGGCTGCCATGGGCATTGAGCTTTTAACGGAAGAACAATATCGGGAACTGCAGAAACTTGGGAATTTCGATACGAAAACATCAAGCTGGTTGAAAACACCTTCTGAGATTAGAAAACTCGGCGGTGCCATATTTGCTGATTTCCGCTACGGAAATGTCTTCGTATATCATAATGGTGCGGATTCTTACTACGGGGCCAGAGGGTTCCGTGGCTCGCTAAGGGTCTAAAATGTTGAATTTAAAAAATCCATTACTATTTGGGGGCTTAAGTCGCCCCTTGTAACGCTTTTGTTTTATTTAATAACATCATATTCAGAAGCTCATCGGATTCCACTATCGAGCAAATTTTGCCTTGTGGTACGTTTTCTTCATCCATATTTTTCCAGTACTTCTCCGCACCCAATCTACCACCCCATTCACCCATACGACTGATTCGGGACGTGACGGTCGCAATGCTATCGTGATGATCTTCTGGTCGTCACAAGCCAACAGCTTTGCCCGGCCATCGAGACGAGGGACGGTTATTTTCAGAAATAACAGTTCGCTCTCGCACTACGATTTCATCACGTTGTGTGCCTTGAGCGAAGCGAAAGGAATGGATATAAGCATGAAAGAACCATCTGAACAGCTCATTGAAATGCTTGGCCATCCGTACAGTCCCAGGAATGTTCAAGCTTTGCTAAAATCATTCGGTGTCAAGCGAATGCCAACCCCGAACAGCTATTTCAACGACGATATCATCTGGTCTGCGAAATCATCGATACGCATCGATATTTATCGCGCACCAAAAATAAATGATCTAACTGGACTCGAATATACAAATCAAGATGAATGGATCATTGGCGCCATACATTTTCTTGCGCCCGGGTCGGATGACAGAATTAAAGCTCCGTTTCCCGGATACCTTCCCAAGGGAATCACGATGAGCTCAACACAGGATGAGTCGATAAAAGCATATGGTCAACCTGAACTGGATGAAGAATGTGATTGGCCTGGATTTTCCGGTCGAATATTGGCATGGCGCAAGCTGGGCATAAATATCGCAATTGAATATGCGGACAACGAGATCGATAGCGTGATGAGAAGCTACACGGCCTGTTTAATTGGCTGCATAGGCGCCTGGCGAGACGATAATCCGGAAGTCTTTGCTCCCTGATTGAAGGCTCCCCTCACATCTGTATGGGAAGAATACTTGGTATCAGTTATAGATTTGTCTCCCACTGCTTTTCATTAAGTCAAAAGTTTAGTAACCAACACTCAAGTCACGTGGAAAGTGTAGTGTCATTATAACGTGATTGCAAATAAAGGGAACTACTAATCCCTTTATCATCGTCTATTTCATATCGATAATGAATGAGCTCATGCTGAGATAGCGTGAGCTTTATTATATTCTGGCCATATTAAAGCACGATGGTGAACTCTGAGCGATTGGGCAGCATGGTAAGTAGTATGGAGATCGTTTAGTGATAGTGAGTTTGACCAAATCATCAATAATAGTAAGAAAGATACGGATGCTCTCCAGAGTAAGTAAATCTATAAATGGTATTAATTGTATTAAATAATTGTTGAGATTCAACTTAATAAAATAAAATCTTAGATTTTTTCAAAAGAACTAGAAAAAAAGAAAATATAAATTGTCATGCACCTAAATTATTTGTTATACTAATTCACAGTGAATTCGTCGGAAATAAGTGATTTCATAAATAGATATATTTAGAACTAGGCAACTAGTGCTCCAGGAGGGTCTAGATTGATTAAACTCATTGACTTACACAAGCTTTACAAAACGAATAAAGGCACAGTCGTTGGCGTCGACCATGTCAATCTTCATATCGCCAAAGGTGAAATATTTGGAATCGTCGGTTATAGCGGTGCGGGCAAAAGCTCAGTGCTGCGCTGCATTAACCTGCTTGAGAAGCCAACCTCTGGCAAAGTGCTGGTGAACGGCGTTGACCTCACTGCTTTGGGTAAGAACGAGCTGAGAGTGGCTCGTCAAAAGATCGGCATGATCTTTCAACACTTCTATTTAATAGGAAGCAAGACTGTATTCGAGAACGTTGCGTTTGCACTGGAAGCGGCGGATACGCCAAAGTCAGCTATTCAAGGCAAAGTGTCGGAGCTGCTTCAGCTCGTTGGTCTTGCGGATAAGATGGACAGTTATCCTGCTCAATTAAGCGGAGGCCAAAAACAGCGTGTCGGTATCGCGCGCGCTTTGGCTAATGATCCTCAAGTACTGTTATGTGATGAGGCCACGTCAGCGCTTGACCCGACGACCACACAGTCTATTCTGTCACTGCTTCGAGAGATAAATCGTAAGCTTGGGCTTACTATCGTACTTATCACTCATGAGATGGAAGTAGTGAAGGAGCTATGCCACCGAGTTGCTATTATGCAGGATGGCAAAGTGATTGAGGCTGGTGGCGTATATGAGGTTTTCGCAAATCCAGTACAGCCTCTGACTCAGGAATTTATTAATAGTGTGCTGGAATTTAAACTGCCGACGAAACTATGGGAGAAGCTTAATCCATCCAGTAAGGTGCTAAAGGTCTTGTTCCGTGACGATGCGGCAGAACAAGCGATTATTTCGGATTTGCTGAAAAAGAGCGGTATTCAAGCGAATATTTTGCACGGAAAAATCGATTATATTGGTGAAAAGCCTCTCGGAACCTTCATTATGGAAGTGACCGGAACGAATGAGGAAGTCGATTCAGCTATCCGTTATTTGAATGATCGTTCTTGTATCGTGGAGGTGGTTCAGCATGCTTAGCTCCTTGATGGAAATGTTTCCCGATATAGTAAAAGCGTTTAATGAAACGCTCTACATGGTTGGTATCTCGCTGTTGATTGCTTTCGTTCTCGGCCTGCCGCTTGGCGTGCTGTTGTTTATTAGCAGCAAGGGGCTATTCTCAGAGAACCGAGCTATTAATATGACTTTGGGTGTGATTTCGAATATTGTACGTTCGATCCCATTCTTAATTTTGCTTGTGTTGCTGCTGAAATTCACGCAATTTTTACTTGGAACTACGATTGGTCCAGCAGCCGCAGCTGTTCCGCTCTCCGTTGCAGCTATTCCTTTCTATGCGCGTTTGGTAGAAAACTCGCTGAGAGAGGTGAATAAAGGAATCATTGAAGCTGCTATAGCAATGGGGGCAAGGCCTTGGCTTATTATCCGCAAGGTACTGCTGCCAGAAGCAAGGTCTGGTATGATCTCGGGTCTTACGATAACAGCTATCAGTTTGCTTGGCTTCTCTGCGATGGCGGGTACGGTCGGCGGCGGCGGTATCGGAGATCTGGCTATTCGATACGGTTATTATCGTTATGATAATGAAGTCCTGTTCACAACGGTTATTCTTCTTATCGTGATTGTCCAAATTATTCAATTCATTGGAGATTGGGCTTCTCGTAAAGTAGATAAACGTTAAGATAAATTATTTTTACAACTTAGAAAAGGGGATCATATCATTGAAAAAGCAATTAATGATCGTTACGTTGTGCATCCTGTTGATGTCAATGCTGGCCGCATGCGGCAGCAACAATAAGGAAGAAGGATCAGGTTCTAACGAAGGAACTGCGGAGCAGAAAAAATCGATTAAAATTGGAGCAACAGCTGGTCCATACAGTGACATGGTGAGCAAAGCGATTAAGCCTCTGATGGAGGAGAAAGGTTACAAGATCGAGATTGTTGAGTTCAACGATTATGTTCAGCCGAACAAGTCGCTTGATAACGGATCGATCGACGCCAACCTATTCCAGCACATTATATATTTGAACAAATTTTCTCAGGATAATAAGCTTGAACTAAGCGCTGTTAGTAGTGTCCCAACTGCGCCAATGGGCCTTTACTCGAATAAAATTAAATCCATTGATGATATTAAAGAAGGAAGTACACTTACGATTGCGAATGACCCTGCCAACCTAGCACGCTCGCTTCTGCTGCTTCAGGATATTGGGCTCGTTACAATCAAAAAGGATGCAGATCCGGCGACGATTTCCGATAAGGATATCGAGACTAATGTTAAGAATCTTAAAATAACGTCGCTCGAGGCTGCCCAGCTTCCGCGGACGCTGGACAGCTCCGATCTAGCTGTTGTTGCGGGCAACTTCGCCCTTGCAGCGGGTATGGACCTGACAAGTGCTTTGCAGCTTGAGAACATGGCTGAAAACTACCGTAACGTTGTAGCTGTTAGAACTAAAGATGCTGAAAGCCAAATGGCTAAGGATTTGAAGGAAGTTATTGAATCTGCGGCATTCGAAAAAACGATGGACGAGCAATTCCAAGGCTTCTCGAAACCGGAATGGATGACGAAATAAGAGAATGAATGAATAAGACCGTGCTGCTCATGCAGCACGGTCTTATTTATTTGCAGCTATTTGCTTAATTCATTCGATTAGCTTCTAGTGTTGTGAAATGAGTTTAGAAAACCTGAGGAGAGATTCTTATTGGCGAATTTACAACATTTTTGGCAGCGAACTATGGTATAGGAATTACAACGGTCTTACCGACTAACCATTTTGCAAAAGCATTCTCAGGAATAACATCAAAGGATATGATTACAGTATCGCGAGCTACATGCTGTTTTATAATTTCTGATAGTGATTTAAGAGATTCTCTACTCTATCTTGGATCATTTGTTTTAATGATTCAGGCTTCACGGATATTACATAATGACCATATCTCATTAAATAGTTAGCTATAAACTCCTCTTCTCCCAGATTATAGAATCCCGTAATGACAGTTTTATTACCATTTTCTAATTTCATAGAAGGATAATGTTCTTTATAAAATATATCCTTGGCTTGTTCTAAAACCTCTACTTCAAAGTTAATACTCTTCTCAGATTGATAAATTTCTAATGAACGACTAAAGAGTTCATCTATAGAAAAGTGAGATTTGATTTCCTCTTCTTCTATACGGGTTATTCTATCGCATCTGAAAACTCTATATTTATTTGTATTTAACTCTATTCCAGTAGCATACCATTGACCAAACCTAGCGGAAATTTTGAAAAATTGAATGTGGTAACTTTTTGCCTGATTATCTTTTAAATATTGAATCTTACAGCTGCTCTCATTAAGAATGCTTTCTAGAATTTTATCTAAAAAACGACTGACATTATGATGCTGATAGATTTCAAACTGTAGGACTTTTTTCATTTGGTGAATCTGATTTATTTGTTTTTTGGAAAGACAGTTTTCAAACTTTTCATTTAGTTGATTAACACTTAAATGAAATGGTGTTGATTGATAAGATTCTAACGTCAACATTGCAAAGTACAGAGCATACACTTCATCTATAGTAAAAATAATGGGGGATAATAATGTATTTTTTAAGATACCATATCGTCCATGTCTGCCATGTTCCGAATAAATAGGCATACCTAATTGTTCTAATGAACTAATATCACGAAGAGCTGTACTTTTTGAAATATTGTATTGATCCATGAGGTCATTTAAATTAAAGAACTCTCGACCGTTCAAGTATCTGATCATGTCATTTAATCTTTCTGATTTCTTCATAATAAATCTCCTTATAAAGGTGTCATGTTTTGATACCTTTATCTATTATGATAAGTTCAAGGTCATATATCAAATATAAGATATCTACCTAGAATGATTATATAAAAGGAGAATGATACCATGAGTACAACACTAGAAATAGCTATTTTCTTATCCATGAACGGAAGAGCAAAAGAAGCTATAAATTTTTACAAGAACCATATTAACGCAGAGGAATTGTTACTTGTAAGTTATGAAGACATGGCAAAACGTGACAACTCCATACAGCTCAAATACAATTAATGTTTGATGATAGATTACAATAAAGAACACACGTATAGCTTGTTCTCACTGTCTACTCAACATATGTAGAGTGTATAATATTGAAGGTACGAAAAGAGATGTGACAGTACCGCTCAAGGAAGTTGAATTCCTTGAGAAGATAAAAAAGATATTTATAAAATATTGAGGTTTAATAAAAGATGAGGGTTCGTGTTATGCCAAAAAACGATAATATGCTGGCAATTCTATGGATGCTGAATTCGGGCGTAAAAATGACTGCAAAACAAATATCCGAAAAGTTAGAAATAAATATAAGGACAGTTTATCGGTATATTGATGCGCTAGGTGCCAGTGGAGTGCCTATAATATCCGACACTGGTCATAATGGCGGGTATAGCTTGCTGAATAATTTTATCAGAGCACCTCTGCTATTTGATATTGAAGAAAAAAAAGCACTTCTTCATGCTGCTGTTTTTGCAAAAGAAGCCGGATACCCTTTGAGTGAGGCATTAGGTAATGCGACATCCAAATTGAAAATGTATTCGAATCAGGAACAGGAAAGTGTTCTCAGCCGTCATTTAGCCGGATTTGAAGTTATAAACCGTATGGGAGACCCTTCTATTCAGCCAGTATTGGCGGAATTGGAGCAAGCTGTAGCAAACGAATTCTCTGTAGAAATTGATTATCGCACACGCCGTGATGATCAACCCAAGACTAGGGTGATAGACCCCTATGGAATGGTTTACTGGAACAATAAATGGTATACTGTTTCATTTTGCCACCTAAGAAAAGAGATGCGCAGCTTTCGGGCAGATCGGATTCAACAAATCAAGCGTACTCAAATCATCTTTAAGCGTTCCCAAGCTTTTTCGGCCCGTGAATTTTTTATGCAAAATCTGTTACCTGATTTGGTGGGCAAGGACGGGTTAATTTCTTTAATTATCGGAGGCAGGTCAGAGGCACTCGATGACTTATGCCTGCATTGGTTTTTGGGGCATCATCTGAAAGAGCGGACATCAAATCAAGCAATCTTTTTACTTGAGGAAAAATCAATTCATATATATGTCCCTTATTTTCTCCTATCCTACGGGAAATCCATTCAAGTAATCGAACCACAGAGTTTGAAGGAAAAACTTGTTGCTGTTGCGTCGGAGTTAATGGAATATTATCAACTTTAATAGCTTCACTGACAGCAGATGTCAGTGAAGCTATTTTATAATGATGATAATCATTGATTACCGATGGATGGTTGGTATCACTTGATGAATTGTAAAATAAGGAGAACTTGCAAATGAATAATACGGTATATCTATATGTGTTTGACACAATGGCAGACTGGGAAATAGGTTACTTAACTGCCGAACTGAACTCGGGAAGATATTATAAAAAGGGGCTGGCCCCATCAAAAATAGTTACCGTGGGAATTGATAAGACTCCAGTAACTACAATGGGCGGATTGAAAATACTGCCTGACATCAAATTGGATGAGTGCAGCATTGAAAGATCAGATCTATTGATTTTACCCGGTGGAGATACATGGACAGAAACCATTCACCACCCCCTCTTAAAAATCGTTGAGAGGTTTTTAAGGGAAGGTATATGGGTTGCAGCGATTTGTGGTGCTACAATGGGACTTGCCCAGACAGGATTGCTGAATTCACGTGGGCATACAAGCAATGATCTGGAATACCTTAAAATGATCTGTCCCACTTATACAGGAGAAAAGTATTACAAAATGGAGTCTGCTGTAACTGATGGAAAACTGATCACAGCATCTGGAATAGCTCCGTTGGAATTTTCTGTACACATCTTGAAAGCTTTGGATGTGTTTTCTCCAAAAACATTAGACGCCTGGTATAGCCTTAATAAGACTAGTGATTCTAAATATTACTATGAGTTGATGAATTCAATACAATGAAGGTATCAGCATTTAAGGAGGAGTAAAAATGACTGAAAGCATAAAAGATATGGGAGTGTCAGGTAAATATACAAAGAATGGAACACCCAACGGCTTTACTTCTATTACCCCATTTATAACAGTGAAGAATCCTTCTGAAGCAATAGAGTTCTATAAAATTGTTTTCAATGCAAGGGTTAAAGATATTACTGAATATCCTGACGGAAATGGCAATAAAATAATCGTTCATGCGGAATTAGATTTTGGAAATGGTTTTTTGCAACTGGGAGCAGCGAATCCGGCATATAAATTGGCCTTGCCGCCAGATGAAGACAATGCGTGTTATTCTTTAGGAATTTACGTAATTAATGTTGATCAGGTATTTGAAAACGCGGTAGCAAGAGGAGCAAAAGTAAGGGAACCGGTTGCAAGCTTTGTTTCAGGTGATCGATTCGGAAGTATAATGGATCCTTTTGGAGTAAGATGGTCAATTATGACTAGGATTGAGGATTTGTCAGTAGAAGAAAGTAGTCGGAGGGTTGCTGAATGGGCCAAAAGCTTTAGTGGAGAATAAATGCAATAACTGTAGAAAAAGCAATCTTTCGAAAAAATACCATGTCGCCAAGGGGCTACCAGCTTCATACGGCATCATTATCACCGCCACAAGGCATGTTGAGTGTGTGGCGGTGTTGGTTTGGAACGGAACTGAAGAGAAGTAACATTAACAGCCCTTCTAGCGAAGGGCTGTTATATCGTTTATACTGATAAAACCAATTTACTTCTTAGGAGTTGTCTAGCGAATCATGATAAAGAAAGAAGTCGCGCATATACGCAAGCAATTTAAGCTGGATCACGATATGATGAATATTAACGACATTCTCAACGTGTATATTATGAAGGATAGCAACGAGGTCTATCATTGGGAGCGCCAGGCGTTTGCTCTGGTGGATAGAGAGAAGCAGGAGCTGTATATGGGGAATTTCAAAAAACTGCTGACCGGAGAATTGGATCAGAAGTTGTTCGAGTTGAAGTTTCAGGAGGAAGCAGAGGATCCAACGCGAGTGCTACTTCACCAAGGTTTAGCGACAGGCGATCCTGAAGAATGGAAGGACCTGATGCTGCTGTTGGTGGATAAAATGTTGGTGGATGCCAAGTATGAACAGGATACAGTAGTCACGTTCGTTCGTGGACAGTATTTCCGGCCGACCAAGGGCAGAAATGAAGAAGCCGAAGAGAGCGGGAAGGACGAACTGTTCGCGCATCCGTTCATTCTATGCAGCGTAAATTCCACGGAGAAGCAAAAGAAAACTCTCTTGTTCGATTATGTGGAGAGGGAATTTAAGTACAATGTCATAGTAGATCCGATTATCAAGTTAAGTTCGCCTGAGCACGGGTTCTTTTACCCTAGTGTGACGGATAACTATTCCGATGTGAACCGCATTCTGTATTGTACGGCAAAATCGAATTATCCAGATCCGCACTTCATCGGACAGGTCTTAAATGCCGAAAGATCCATGACGGCAATGGAAGAGAGGGCTATTTTCGAAGACATCGTGAAGGAAGTGGTGGGCGAACAACTCGACGTAGCCACTCTCGCACAGGTGTACGAGGAGATCCACCAGGTAATCGAAACCAACGAAGATGAGGAAGAACCCCCGAAGTTGGATTATAAAGATGTGGAACGTGTGCTGACAGTAAGCGGCATAGAGAACGTGACGACGGAAAAAGTGGAACGCGCGTTTCAAACGATCGTCGACGATAGGAACTATGAAATGAAGGCAAGCAGCGTTATGCCGAAATTCACTTCAAAATCGATTAAGATCGATACAAAGGTAGCCTCGATTTCGGTCAGCCCGCAGGATTTAAAGTATGTGAGACAGGTGAATTATCAAGGGAAACGATGCATCCTGATTGAGATCGACGAAGATGCCGTAATCGAAGGATTCACGCTCAGTACAGAGACTTTATAGACTCAGTTGACAGCGTTGGTTGATGCGGTTGCAGCCTTTGAATAGGTCGGCGCATAATGTGTTCTTGAGGGAAAGAAAATGTGGATGGAACAGGTAGATGAAACCCGTGATGTAAAATTGATGTAAAAACAGACCGTAAAACAACCTAAACGAATTTAAGATGACGCCAGCAAAAAGCTGATCCTGAGCGTCATCTTTGTTGCCTGATATGCAGCTAATCGCATTTATGAGATTTTTTTTGAGTTGCGAAAGTGTGACACTGAGCCGACTGCGAGTCCAATCATAATACCGATAGCCACGAGTAAATAACCCATCGGGACGAGATAAAATGGTTCTTTCAAAGTACCGTCTGCAGCGACTTCAGCTCCGATGATCCTATAGGTAACTAGACAACCGATTCCTACTATAAATGGCGTTAAAGCGGGTAGATATTTTACAACCTTCATCATCATTTCAGCCTCCAGTTTTAATAAAGCCGTGTTTAAAGTCCCATAGAGCACCTCATATAGAACCTCATATCGAACTATTGGCAATAGAATATCACTAAATTTATCGTTTTACAATATATTTTTAATGTTAATCATTATTTTTTCTGATCCGACCCTGAACCTTCGATCGCACGCTTGAGAACTGATCGACATTTCAAATAGAAACGGATGCGGTATTTGGCGGAACGGCGGCTCGATTTTATCGGATTGCGGGAGATGCGGAATAAGAAGGAAGCAGTCTCGATCCAGGATCGAGACTTTTTTTTGTCGAGTTTGATCATTTATGTTAGAATAAGTGAAAAAAACATGAGGTGTGGGTATGCTCCCTTTACAAAGAAAACAAGCGCTCTTAGATTTTTTGGCGCAACACGGCGCGGCGACTATGAAAGAGTTAAGCGACCATTTCGGCGTGTCGGAAATGACAGTCAGGCGAGACTTGAACGCGCTGGAGGTAGAAAATCGCGTGCAACGCTCGCACGGAGGGGCGATCTATATTGACACGGCGACTCCATCCGAAGAGCCGGATGTTGTCTCCAAACAAACGAGCAACCGCAGCGTCAAAGACCGCCTTGCTGCCTATTCGGCTGAACGGTTCGTACGGGACGGGGACGTGCTTATTTTGGAAAATGGAACAACCGTCTCCCGCATGGCGGAGTTTCTGGGCACGTACCCTCAATTGACGCTATTGACGAACGGGCTGGATACGCTGAGCCTTTTCCGGCCGATGGTTACGGACAGGCGTTCGATTATTTGCTGCGGCGGCATGCTTCGCGAAGTATCGGGTACTTTCGTCGGCCCGCTGGCCGAAGAGTTTTTCGCGCGCTACAATGCCGACACGCTTTTTATTTCCGCATTGGGCTACACGCCCGAAGACGGTTTCACCGATCCGAACCTGATGGACACGCAAGTGAAGAAAGCGATGATCCGGGCGGCCAAGAAGGTGGTCATGATCCTCGACTCTTCCAAGATCGGCAACCGTTATTTTACCGCGGTGGCGAGCTTGTCCGATATCGATGTGTTCGTCACCGACGAAGGTATCCGGGATGCGGATAAGGAGATCATAGAAAACAGCGGCGTAGAATTGCACATTATCCCACATTTTTAACAAAAGGTCTGTTCATATATGATAGAATATGATATATTGTGTTAAAACAAAGATGGGAGTTGGCAGAACAGATGCGGAAGTTATATAACAAAGAACCAGTAATTCGGATACAAAATTGGGACAACGAGGCTTGGGCAGGTTATGCGGCGATCGGTGAAACGTTAAAAACAGCGATTGCGAAAAATGATCAACGGAAGACGACCATCGTCGTGGAATGTTATCCGGGTGTCAGACAAGAGGAAATACTCGCGGGGTTGAGCGCCAGTCTTGATCCGGCATGCGTGATTCGTTCGGAAGACGCGGCATTGGAGCCGGCCGAGGTTGACGGTATCGTCGAGCGCTACATGACAGACGATCGGGTATTCGGTTACATGACGCCGTTCACAATCGATGAATTTTACGATCCAGGCAAAATAGACGAGCTGCGGTGCCGTTTGGATGAGGCGGAGGCCGGCGTTGCGGTCGTGATCGGGTTCGGCGCTTCGTTAATCGCCGAAGGCGACATTGTCGTCTACGCGGACTTGGCCCGTTGGGAAATCCAACAACGCTATCGGTCTAAAGAAGTCGGCAACTGGCGGATGAATCGAACGGAAACCGATATTTTGCGTCTGTATAAGCGAGGTTTCTTCTTTGAATGGCGGATGGCGGACCGACTCAAAAAATCTCTAATGGGCCGAATCAACTTTTATTTAGATACGAACGTCAAGGACGAACCGAAGATGGTTACGCGACAATCGTTGTTCGCCGGATTTGCCCAGACGACCAGCCAGCCGTTCCGACTAGTTCCTTACTTCGATCCTGGCGTTTGGGGCGGAAAATGGCTGGAAGCGAACATCGATTTACCCAAGCGGGATCATCCATATGCCTGGGGTTTTGACGGGGTTCCGGAAGAGAACAGCCTCTACTTTCAATATGGCGATGTTAGAGTGGAGTTGCCCTCCATCAATCTTGTCTTCTTCGAATCGGTCAAGCTGCTAGGCGAAAGAGTCTATTCACGGTTCGGCGCGGAATTTCCGATCCGCTTCGACTTCCTGGATACGATCGGCGGACAGAACCTTAGCTTGCAAGTTCATCCCACGACCGAATATATCCGCGATCAATTCGGCATGTCGTACACGCAAGACGAAAGCTATTATATTCTCGACGTCGAACCGGGTGCGGATGTGTATTTAGGGCTGAAGGACAATGTCGAATCCGAAGTGATGCTGGCGGACTTGCGCAAGGCGCAGGAGGGCGGCTTCACCTTCCCGGCGGAAAAATACGTGAACGTGTATCCCGCGGCGAAGCACGACCATTTCCTCATTCCCGCCGGAACGGTGCACTGCTCGGCAACGGGCTGCATGGTGCTGGAAATCAGCGCGACGCCTTACATTTTCACATTCAAGCTGTGGGACTGGGACCGGCTCGGCCTCGACGGCAAGCCGCGTCCGGTTCACGTGGAGCATGGCAGCAAAGTCATTCAATGGAACCGGAAAACCGATTGGACAACCTCTGAGTGCGTAAACCGCGTGAAAACCGTTGCGGAAGGAGAAGGCTGGAAGGAAGAGCGTACGGGCATGCATGAGCTGCAGTTCATTGAAACACGCCGTTTCTGGTTCTCGGAGCCGGTATTGCACGAAGCGAACGGCAGCTTTCACATGATGAATCTGGTTGAAGGCGAAGAAGCGACCGTCGAAAGTCCGACCGGATCTTTCGAACCGTTCGTCATCCGATATGCGGAGACGTTCATCATTCCGGCCTCGGTGGATGCTTATACGATTCGGCCGAGCGGTCCGAGCGAGGGCAAGAAGATCGGCATCATCAAAGCTTTTGTAAGAGCTTAAGGAGAGCGAAAGCCATGAATCAGTCTATTGTACTTGCCTTTGACGTCGGAGGAACGAACATCAAGGCCGCGGCGGTAATCGACGGAACCATTGTCGAAGCGACGGTCTCGCAATACGCTTCGCATGCCAACTTGAGCGCTGGAGAAATTATCGCGCACTTCGCGGGAATCGCCGTCGATATCGTCAACAAGGCAGGAGGAGAACCGCTGCCGATCGGCGGACTTGGCATGGCTTTCCCCGGACCTTTCGATTACGTAAACGGCATCAGCCGCATTCAGGGACTGGGCAAATTCGAAGCGCTGTACGGACTTTATGTAGGCAAGTTATTGGAGGAAGCCATTCGTTCGAATGAGGAGCTGGGAACTCGGCTCCTCCCTTCGTTCGAAATCAAGTTCGAGAACGACGCCGCGTTGTTCGGACTCGGCGAAGCCGGCTACGGAGAAGCCCGCGGGTGCGATAAAGCCGTTTGCCTGACGATCGGCACTGGCCTCGGTTCCTGCTTCCTGGACAACGGGCGTTTGGTCAAGCGGCGCGATAGCGTTCCGGATCAAGGGTGGCTGTACAGCGTTCCGTATCAAGGCAAGCTTGCGGACGATTTGATTTCCAGAAGAGGGATTTTGCAATTGGCTCGAGAGATGGGTCTGGAAGCGGAGGGGCGAGACGTTCGCGATTTCGCCGATTCGGCCATGTCCGGAGACCAAGCCGCCATACGCATGTTCGAAGCGTTCGGCAGTCGAATGGCCGCCATACTGGCCCCTTCTCTCCGAGCTTATGCACCCGACTGCATCGTGATCGGCGGCCAAATATCCAAGAGCGGAAGCTTGTTCGTGCCCGCTTTTACGGAGGAACTTGCTAATGCAGACGTTCAATCGGGAGTAAAGGTGAGCAAGAACACGCTCTTCAGCACGTTTAAAGGCATCTATGATTTCGTTGAGGATGAATCTTGAGCGAATCGATAAAAAACTTCCGCGTGGTACGTGAAGGGACAGAACGCAAGGGTTCATTGCGTTCTGTCCCTTTTTTCTTTTCTCTGCACCGGATTTCTCGGTTGTCAAGCATCTGCCAATACGATACGATAGGTAAAGCGCTAAACCATACTAGAGATGTTTATTTAATTAGAAAAATGGATACTTTTTTTAACTAAAAGATTAAGCGCTTAATCCAATGAGAGAATTATTATGTAACGACCGTTCGATTGACAATGGCCTAGGCGCTGCTTCGGTTTTTGAATGAGCAGTACATCTGCGTGAATGGCTGATGCCGAAGCCGCAGGGAAAAGATAAAGGTTTGCGATGCCACGCCGGTTCGCACATAATAGGTGAAAGAAGAGGGAATTCCTCTTTCTCTAATTGTCAAGGAAGAAGGAGTAGGTATGAAAGCGACGATATACGACATTGCGCACGAAGCGGGCGTTCGCATCCCGGAGCAGCTGGCGCTCGTCAGCTTCGATAACACGATTTTGGCTAAAGTGACCGATCCGCCGCTGACTTCGGTGGCGCAGCCGATGGAGTATATGGGCAGACGGGTCGTCGAATTGATCATCGAGGAAATTAAGGAGCCCGGCATCACGCGGCAGCGCATCGTGATGCAGCCTGAACTGATGGTGCGGGCGTCGTCCGTCCGATGAAGCGGGTCATCGGCAGTTGGTTCAACAGAAAGATTTCCATCCAGACTGCGATCATGCGCAACATCTTCGTCATCGTCATTGTGCTGCTCACGATCATTTCCTATGCTTCGTATGCCATTTTTTCGAATTACTTGATCGAGCAAGCCAGGGACAACTCCTCCATGCTGACGAATGAGGTGATGGCGAACGTCGATTTTTATTTCAACGAAGTCGAGGAAACGGTGCTGGACGCTACGTCGAACCCGTATGTTCAGGTTGGACTCAAAGACAAAGACAAGCGCAACATGAAATATTATTTGAGCTACATCCGAGAAATCGAAAACTATTTCAACAATTTAACGATTTTCAAACCGGACATCGACGATATCATCATCGTGAATGCGGACGGGACAGTGTTCGATTCGGCCCGAAAGTCGGTCCGAACGGATTTTCGATTCGATACCGAGGAATGGTTCCCGGACTTGAACCGGACGATGGATCTGACGGTGTTCATCGGACCGCACGAGCAGCCGTATTATTACGACGCAGATGCGGTCAAGACGCAAACCGTGTCCGCCGTCGCGCCGATCCGGAACATTTATAGAAAAGACAGTGTTATGGGTTCGATTGTCGTCAATTTAAACATGAGCAAAATTTCGGGCATCTTAAACCGGCTCCATATTTCTCCCGAGCATCGCGTCTATTTGCTGGACGATAATCAGGAGCTTGTCTATGCGAATATGCAATCGGAGCAGCCGATGTTCAGCAACGACTTTGCCGACTTGCTTCGCAAAGGCGCCAATAGCGGTTCTTATATACAGGGGTCGGGGGCCGAGCGACAGTTATTCGTGTTCAGCCGGTCGGCGGTCAACGGATGGACGCTCGTCTGGTATGTGCCGCTTTCCGACGTGGCAAGCAAGTTGAATCAATTCCGAATAATCACGGTAATCCTGTTTTTCGCTTTTATCCCGATCGTATGGTTCATCGCTTATTTGATCTCGAACCGGATTACATCGCCGGTCAAGCAGTTAATGAGACAAATGACCGGGTTTGAAAAATGGATCGGACAGGGAAACGCGGATCCATCGCCCACGATATCCAGCTACCACGAGATCGACGTGCTGTCTTCTCGTTTCCACCATATGACCCTGCAGATCAATGAGCTGATCAATCGGGCGTACAAGCTGGAGCTGGAGCATAAAGATTCGGAGCTAAAGGCGTTGCAGGCGAGAATTAACCCGCATTTCCTTTACAACACGCTGCAAACGATCAAGTCGCTTTCGACACTCGGAAAAAACACGGAAGTCGGCAAGCTGGTCACGGCACTTGGCAGGCTGTTTCGCTATACGATTGGTAATAATGATTACATGGTTACGCTGCAAGAGGAATTGAAGCATTTGCAGCATTATTTGGACATTCAAATTTTGTGGTTGAGACATGATGTCGAGGTTGACATTCAGGTGGATGAGCGACTTCTCGGCAGCGCGATACCGCGATTAAGCCTTCAGCCGGTTGTGGAAAACTGCTTTATTCACGCGTTCAAGACGATGGATCAGTCGAGCCGCATCGACATCCGCGTCGTGCAGGAAGATCAGGCGGTCGTCATTACCGTGCGTGACAACGGGGCCGGAATCGCCGCAGCCGAGCTGGCCGATCTTCGCCGTCGTCTCGCCGTACTGGATACGCGGGATGAAGGCCATCATATCGCACTGCTCAATGTGCATCGTCGGCTCGTTTTGAAATTCGGCTCGGACTACGGACTATCGATAACAAGCGTAGTAGAGGAAGGCACGGCCGTGCAGTTGAAACTGCCTGCCGATTAACGTGAGCATGCCAGGAGGTGATAGGTTTGTTTTCAGTCGTGTTGGTGGATGATAATCCAATCATAACCGAAGCAATGGCCCATAGCATTCCATGGGAACGCTACGGCTTTGAAGTATCCCGGCTGTTCGACGACGGTGCGGCAGCGTTGGATTACATCGTGGAGTATCAGCCTGAGGTTGTCATCACTGATATCCGCATGCCGAAAATGGACGGCATTGCGCTCGCCCGTAAGCTGAAGGAGCTAGAGCTGCAAGTCCATGTTATCGTGCTCAGCGCATATTCCGATTTTTCTTACGCGCAGTCACTCATTCGCTACGGCGTATATGGCTATTTGCTCAAACCGCTGGATGAAGAGGAACTGGAGGAGATGCTCGGCGAACTGTCCCTCAAGCTGCTGGAGAGGGTCCGGGTCAAGTCCCATATGGCGGACTTGACGAATCGGACGGACGGCGGGGAGGATCCGTCGAAGGTTAACGAAACGATCATCGACAAGGCGAAAGCCTACGCCAAGCAGCATTTGCATGAACCGATATCGCTCGATGCGGTGGCCGAAGACATTCATTTAAGCAAAAACTACTTTTGCAGCGTGTTCAAATCCGAGACGGGACTTACGTATTGGGACTATTTGACACAGTTGCGGGTCGAGAAGGCGAAAGAGCTTATGCAGACCGACATGAAAACGTATGAAATCGCCTATACGGTCGGATACGAGAATGCCAGCTATTTAAGCAAAATGTTCAAAAAAACGTACGGGATCACCCCGACCGAATACCGAAAAAACCGGTAGCTGCTAAAAACGGGGCAATAGCGGGTACACAATGATTACGAATGGAGGCTGTTCATGAATCAATCAACTAGAAACGATTTTCGAAAATGAACAGCATCCGCTCTCCGTCCGCGACGATGCCGTGACGGTGTCGTTTGCGCCTCGGGAAATCGTGACGATAAAATTGAAGACCTGAATATTGAATCAGAAATTCGTAATTTTATTCCTTCTTGAAGCAAATGAAAACACTTACAATGAAAACGTTCTCAAAAAAATTCATAAGCAAACAGGGGGATGGCCATGAAAAAAGGAATCACTACTGCGCTCGCGCTGTTGCTCGTTTCTTCGCTCGCGCTGACCGGCTGCGGCAAAAATGACGGAGGCTCGTCTGGATCGTCCGATCCGAGCAACGGATCCGACAAACCGGCACAGCAAACATTAAAAGTCATGATTTGGGACAAGGAAGAATTGCTGAAAGGCGCGTTCGACTTGTTCGCCCAGAAGCATCCGGAAATCAAACTGGAAATCAGCTTTACGGACAACAAGCAATACGACAACATCTTGAACGCCAAGCTGGCTTCCGGCGAAGGCCCCGATCTGTTCCAAGTCGGCGCGCAAGTGCGGAACCTGGCGGCTGCCGGCTACGTCATGGATTTGACGAACGAACCATTCACGCAAAAGTACTTGGAAACGGGCTTGTCCAGCTTTGCCTACCAAGGGAAAAACTACGGCATTCCGTGGATGTCTTGGGTAGAAGGCATTTTCTACAACAAAGAACTGTTTGATAAAGCTGGCATCACGGCCGTTCCAGCGACCTGGGATGAGTTCATGACCGTCCACGAGAAGCTGAAAGCAAGCGGCGTAAAGCCGCAGACGATGGGCGCGAAATCGTGGGAGCCGATGATGAAGCAGTCGTTCGATCTGGTGAACGCAAGCTTCTTCTCCAAGCCGGAGAACAAAGGCTGGGGCGACAAGTACAGCAACAAAGAAGTCAATATGAGTGGAACGTTCGACGCGTACCTGCAAAAGTGGTCGGAAATCGTGAAAAAAGGGTATCTGACAAACGATATGCTCGGATTGGATTACGACCAGGCGATGGATGAATTCGCAACCGGAAAAGCGGCCATGTGGCAATCCGGAAACTGGGCGGTAGCAGGCTTGAAGGAGAAAAATCCGGATCTGAAGCTCGGATTCTTCCCGATTCCGGCCATCGAAGGGAAGCCTTGGCTGATGGGCGGTCCCGGTGCGGCTTGGACGATTAACAAAAACTCCAAAGTTGCCGACGCGGCAAAAACTTTCCTTGATTTCTGGTCAACGGAAGAAGCGCAGCTCGCAGCACAGAAGGGCTACGGCGGCGGTGTATTCCTGAAAGGGTTGGAAACCCCACTCGATCCTGCCATGGACGGAGCGAAAGAAGCTTTGGCGGAAGGACGCATTTTCGCGCCTTGGAACGAATGGTATGGCGCTAACGCTATCATTATCGAATACGGCAAAGCGATGCAAGACTACCTTGCTTCCAAGGACGACAAGACGCTGCTCGGCGTCTTAAAGACCGCGGATCAAAAACGTGACGAAATGAACGAAACGAAACCCGAATAAGCCGATATTTAGAGAAAAGAGGCAATGGAGAATTCCACCATTGCCTCTGTAAATTATGAGGTGATAGTGAGTGAAGAAAGAAACCTGGCAAGGCTTTAAGGTGGAATGGCCGTATATGCTGTTTCTACTGCCTGCAATAATCGGTTTAGCGCTGTTTTTCATTTATCCGGTCGTATCTAGCGTTTATTACAGCCTGACCAACTGGAACGGATTGAATCCGACTTACGATTTTGTTGGTTTGAAAAACTACGTCCGTTTAACCCAGGATACCGTCATTATATCCGCCGTTAAACATACGCTCCTATATGCCGTTTTGATGACCGTGGTCCAAAATGCGCTCGCCGTTCCCCTCGCGGTTGCGCTCGATTCGAAAATGCGAACGAAGCAGCTGCAGCGTCTTATTTTTTTCGCTCCTGCCGTATTGAGCCCGCTCATTGTCGGTTTTCTATGGTCCTATATCATGTCTCCGGGCTCCGGCATGCTATGGAGCTTAGGATGGAAAGCGAATTTCCTTGGCAATCCCGATACGGTCATGTACTCGCTCGTCTTCGTATCGGTATGGCAATTTACCGGTTGGGCCGCCGTCATCTACTTGGCCAATCTCCAAGGCATTTCGCAGGATTATTATGAAGCGGCCACCATCGACGGCGCGAATCGCTGGAAACAGTTTTGGCACGTCACGTTCCCGATGCTGGCGCCGGCATTGACGATTAACGTCATCAACTCCTTGGTCGGAAGCTTGAAAGTATTCGATATCGTTATGTCGATGACGCAAGGCGGACCAGGCAGCTCTTCCGAAACGATTACAACTGTTTTGATCAAACGCGCCTTTACGGAATACCGGTATGGATACGGTTCGACGATTGCGGTGATGTTTCTTGCGATTACGGCTGTGCTGTCCGTGTTTCTGCTGAAGTATTTGCAGAACAGAGAGGAGAAGCTGGCATGATGAACACATCCGCACCCAAACATAAGTTGAAAAAGCGCGGCTCCTTCAACTGGCCGGGCAAGCTGTTCGAAGCATTGATGTTGATACTCGCGGCGATCGTAGCCGTACCGTTCTATTATTTATTCTCGACGACGTTCAAAAGCCCGGAAGAAGCGTCCTTGCATCCGCTGCGCTTCCCTACCCAATTCCACTTCGATCAATATGTCGATGCTTGGAACGCGATGAACTATTTGAATGTACTGAAGAACAATTTGATCATCACGGCTGTATCTGTTCTGTTGGTCGTGTTTGTAAGCGCGATGGCGGCTTATCCTTTGGCAAGACGGAGGCATAAGTTCAACCGGTTCATTTTCGTCTTGATTTTGTCGGGCATTATGGTGCCTTACCAAATGGCGATCATCCCCTTGTTCCGATTGATTAAATCGTTCCATCTCATGGACAACCAACTTGGCGTTATTCTCATTTATACGTTCGTCTTCATGCCGCTGGCTACGTTTATTTTCAGTGGATTTATCCGTACGTTACCGGTTGAGCTCGAGGAGGCGGCCAGGATCGACGGATGCGGCGTCTGGGGGACCTATTGGCGAATCACGTTTCCGCTGCTTCGGCCCGCTACCGCGACGATTGTCATTTTGGTTTCCTTGAACATTTGGAACGATTTCATTTTTCCGTTATTATTTCTCCAATCTAGAGACAAAGGGACGATCCTGCTGGAAGTTTACCGCAATGTCGGCCAGTTCTCGACGGACTGGACGAGCATGTTCCCGATGATGGTTTTAGGTATTTTGCCGATGCTGCTGTTTTATTTGGTCATGCAAAAGCATATCATCAAAGGCATTGCCAGCGGTTCGATCAAAGGTTAGCGAATGCGATTTCTTCACTGCAATCATGAAAATAATAGGTCAAGGGGCTTGTACACCTTATAGGTTACAGGCCCCTTTTTTTACATTAAAGAATTTATAATAGTGTTGCTAAAAGCTTTGCCGCATCACTGTCTAGTTAATGGAGCCGCTTGAAATAGTTGATTTACCGTGGTTATATGAAGGGATAGAAATCATAATCGAAATTTTCAATGCAGGGAGGGGGCAGCTTTGATGAAACATAGAATGGACACATGGAAACGGCAGTGGCAGCGGCTTGTTCAGGCCCTGGAGCAGAAGGGGGCAAAAACCTTTATTACGATTGATCATCCTGCACCAGAAGAGGGAATTGCTGAAGCTGAAACCCGGTTGGGAATCCGGTTGCCGGAGGAGTTCCGCTCACTGCTGAAGGATGGCTCCGGCAAAGTATTAGTATACTGGAGCTTACCGTGTGGGACGATTAAACCTTTTGATGTGAGTGGAGAAATAGGCTGGGGTACAGATCAGTTGGGTTTCTCCGATTTTGCCGATGAGGAAATGGAGGGACAACGGCAGTATCTGACCTTTCATCTGGCCGGGAACGGGGATGAATTACTGCTGGACCTGGGCAGTCCGTCCGGAACTTCCGTTGTGCATTGGGCACATGAGACGGCAGAATTCCGGCTCCTTGCACCATCCATGACGGCTTTTGTAGACCGGATAACAGAACTGGGTTGCGTCGGAGCGGAGGAATGGCAGTATCCGTATTTTTGCGGTGAATTCGGCCTGGACCCAGAGAGCGGGAATAGCAGACGCTGGAAGGCATGGCTGCACCAATACCTAACGCTTACACTGAAACAGGCCCAGGAGGAGCTTCCGCTGCTCATCACCTATACAGAGATGAACAGGTTGGACAAGGAGGTGGCAGCAGCCTTTGCCCGCTATGATGGGGAGGCAGTGCTGCAAGCCTGGTTGAAGCGAGCCAGGGCAGAGCAAGATCTCGATAATATAGATGCTTTAATACGCTGTGTAGGTGATATTCTTAAGGAGGAAGCAGCTGATTTTGTGCGTTCATTGTGGTCGGAAGCTCCAGCGGTTAAAGTGAGCCACTCTCTTCGTGCTTATCTTTCTGCACACTGTCTGCCGGAAGGTGAAGGACTTAAACGGGTCTTGGAAATGTTGGATGAGTCTACGAAACAGAAACAGAATAAGCTGAGTGGTTATGAAGCGAATTCGCTGCTCCAGCCTTTTGGCAGCCGCAGGGTGCTGGAGTGGATGGAGGACAAGGTGTCTTTTCCTTATGGCGGCTGGGATATGTTGTATGTTCATTCACAGCCTTCAGTATCCGATATCGTGCACTGGCTCAGCTCCAAGGATGTACAGCGTCAGATTGTCATTTCGGCGTTATCCAGCCTGCCGGAGGATTACGTGCTGTTCATTAGTCATGTGGACGCACAGCAGGTCCGCAGCTTGCTAGAACAGGCGCTGGATACAGCTGTGCTCAAAAAAGAAAAGCAAGCCGTTCGTGAGGCACTGGAACGACTTGCTTAAGCCCCCTCTGTTACAGTGAGCTGGATGACTTCGGAAATCCCTTGAACGATGAGAGCTGTTTAGTGATAAGCTGCTTTTGCAGTTCTCATAATAACCCAAGCGAGTAGGTGAAAAGTCCGCTGACCTTTTCATCATGGGAACCTATAATAAGGATTGTGGGGTATCTAAAACCCGCATTCTGCAAGTAGGAGAAATTTTCGCAATATGGCGAGGTGACATGGTGGACAAGATAGAGAGGGTATTGACCAAACAGGGAAAGAGTTTTAAAGAATATCGGCATTTAACTATTACGGAAGCAACAGAGATTTGTATCCTTAATGTCATTAAAGGCCGTCTATATCCCGACAAGAAGACGATGAATCCGACATACGAGTCATATCCCGTCAAGCAGGAAGCAATCGATCGGCTGAAGGAACTGGCTGATGAACTGAAAAATAAAGGTTTTGTGGAAGAACCGAGAGATGTCTTATTTCAGATCGCGGAAAAAGAAATATACGTGTACGACAAAGCGAAATGGCACTACGAAGGCGACTTTCCGCAAGAACTGGATTACATCCAAGCCTACGTTCCGACGGGCATGTTCATAGCCTGGGTGGTCAAAAATGATCTGGTCGGCAAACGAAGCCGCAAAGACGATGCATCGGAAATTGAGCTTGTCAAAAGGAACGAAATGACAGGTGCTCAATTTTATCGTACAAACTGGGATGGCGTGCTGAGCTCGAAGGAGTTGTCGGATGAAGCAGATGCGTTTGCTCGCGAATATCTCGATATTCAAAACGACATATATACGGCTGTTGATTTCACGAACGTATTGGCGGCCGGCTTGCCGACGATCTACCATGTAGAAGATTCAATTGAAAACTATCACATAATCGAGCCGATGATTACGGAGCGTTACCGAGACTGGAAACGTCGCAATAAATCGGAAACCGCGGGTAGTTTAAAAAGTAAATGATCTATCAACGCAGTGATGGGCAACCAGACATGCAGTGTGAAATGCTACCAGGAGCCTCGACGAAGGTTCGGGAGCAGCCTACTTTCTCGTCCTAGTACAGAAAGGAATAGGAGCCTGTCCCAAGGAGGAGCGCTATGAATATAGACAGCACTTTTCGATTGGACCTTACTCATCTTCGTTGCGGTTGGGCGGGGGCGATGAAAACGACTAAGTATTATACCGCTTCAGGTGAGCTAGAGCATTTAATGCTATTGCGGATATACATAGATTAGTTAAGGAAGAAGCGGGGAGGGAAGTTAATTCCGTCCCTGTTTCGTGATGATATCTTTGCTTAATTATTTCATTGTTATAAGTCCTCTATTCCCTGGGAATGCATGTCTGATATTTTGTGAAAACTCATTAATAGGTATTCCCCCGAGAGAGATTGCCTTTTCACTCCATTACAAAATATGCCAAATGCACCCTAAGCTCTGTGCGAGACGTATAACAGAGAATTACGAGGAGGCAAAATGATGAAATCAACAGATACGAAGCAGCAACTTGAAACGGAATTACAGGAAGTCGAAGCATGGGAACGGGATCAGAAGGATTTATGGTTCTGGGAGAAGCTTGGTAGACTTCCCTTTATGCTGCTTGATAAACTTACGCCCAAATTTATTCAGCAGAAGATTGGGCAAGCGGTCGATGAGATCGGTGGATATGTTCAGAATGGGGGGCGATATCTGGTTTCGGAGAAAAGTGTGCTGAAGGATGTTCAACAAAATGCAATAGCCTCTTTTCAATCTGACTCTAGTGGTGTCGAATCAGTCGGACCGGCTGAACCGCTAACCCTGGATAAATGCTCCCTTTTGCCAATAGCGGTCATGAATAAGACAGCAGATCAGCTGTCGGCGAGTCGTTCCTCTATAGCCGCCATCCAAGGTGCAACGACAGGTTTCGGCGGTTTTCTCACTCTAGCAGTTGATATTCCGGCCATATTAGGCCTTTCGTTAAAAATCATTCAAGAAATCGCAATCAGCTACGGCTACGATCCGAAACTGAAGGAAGAACGAATATTTGCAGTCAAAGTCATGCAGTTCGCTTCTTCTGACATTGTTGGCAAAAAAGCAATCCTTGAGGAACTCGGCGCTTTCGGCAGTGAGAATCACAAGCAGCAGATGATATCCCAACTACAGGGATGGCAGGAGGTTGTTGCTGTCTATCGTGATAATTTCGGCTGGAAGAAACTGTTCCAACTTATACCAATAGCAGGAATGCTGTTCGGTGCCATCATTAACAAGGGAATGCTGAACGATGTGGCAGAAGCAGCCAAAATGCTATATCGTAAAAGAAGAGCGATACAAAAGTTAGAAGCATTAGGAGAATAGGGAACAGCATACGAACCGTCGAGAATGATTAAAAAGCAATCGCCCTCTACCGTGCCATCTCGGCATGTTAGAGGGCGATCTTTTGTTTGGATTATTATCGAGATCAGGCTGCTGTACCTATTATTTTTTTTCCAAAGATTCCGAAATAATTTATTGCCAAAAGAAACAATAAGAAATATAATACTTTTAAAACATAAGTAAAACGAAACATAAAAGAAAACTAAAAACAAGTTAACGCTTGTTGAGGAAAGTGAGATGAAAAGAATGAAATCAGTGAAGAGCTCATTGTTTCAGCTATTAGGCAAAGAATATATGGAGTCAACAATGGCTGGAGCCGCTTTTCTTTCTGATCTGAATGTCTCTGAAGTGGAGAAAATAGCGAATGAAGAAATTGAGTTCATGCCCGAGGAATTTGTAAGTAGAATGGATGGATTGTTAACGAAGGTAGGGACACAGGTAGTTCCTGAAATTAAAAATTCGATTCCGGGCGCGCCGACGAATGCTTTTAGAGAGGCAGCCAATTTGAAAGCTAGCCCTCTTGGGGGACTAGGTTATCTAAGATTGGGGGAGGATGGGAAGCTTTATCTTGCGGCCAAAAGCGAGCATTACCATACACCCCTCGGGCATAATTTCCCCGGTTATCAACTGATTGATAATGCTAGAAGACTCGGTATCACCAATGCAACACATAACAACACACGGGGATATATTACACGTTTACTGGAAAGGGAGCTTATTCGAACAGTGAACGGTTTAGGTCTAGAGGAAACCGACGCGTTGGAGAACATATTGGTTAACCAGGAGCCCCATGTCCTCAACCGTGTGATCAATTTGGAAACGGGTACATTGGCTTGTGAAGCAGCCATTAAAATGATGCTTGCGAGGTTTTACAAGCTTGATCATACTTTCCCGGATCCGGAGTATAAGGATAGGATTCCCGTGTTTCTAGTAATGGGCGACAATGACGGGGGTACCAAAGCGAACTATCATGGAACGACGGTTATTGCCCAGACTATGCGCGATTTATGGCCTGCTATGTACGAAAAGATGAGTAACGCCGGGATTTTGAAAACTTGTCCGGTACGTCTTAATGACTTCGAGGACTTCAAGGAGAAATTCGAACAATATAATAAACCTCCCTTTAAGATTGCTGGGTTCCTTCATGAAATTATTATGATGAACTATGGCGGTATCAGACTTGAAGAGCAATATTTGCAACAAGCATACACGCTTTGCCATGATAACGATACTCCGGTGATGTGTGATGAAATTCAGTCTTGTATGTGGTATCCCGGTATGTATTTGTTTAGAGAATATAGCTTGAATCCTGATTTCGTGGTGATAGGTAAAGGGTTTCCGGGGGGACAGTATCCAGCATCCCGCGTGATCACTACTTCTCAGATGGATACCTTGAATCAGTTTGGCGCACTAGTTACCAACGGACAGCAAGAATTGGCGGCATTAGCTTATCTGATCACAATGAAATTTTCCGAAGAAAATGCGCCGTATATCCGTGAAATAGGAGATTATTACGAAGAAAAACTCAAAGAATTGACTTCACGACACTCCTCGCTTATTGAGAAGGTGGAAGGAAAGGGACTTCTTTCAACCTTGTTCTTTCACGAAGCGGAGAAAGTCACGAAATTTACTGGTATTGTTAATAAAAATTGCATTGATATTAGTGCTCAAACTTATAAAGCGAAGTGTCCGCCTGCTGCGCTTACAAAACCGCCTATTATCGCTACAAAAAAAATGCTGGATTTCTTTTTGAACAAGATGGATGATGCATTAGAGAGTATAAAATGACATTCGTTTCATGAAGGGGTAATTATGACAGAACAAAAAATAGAAGACATTGACATCGACGAGAGAAGAAAACGGATTTTGGATTTGCTCCATCGAGAAGGCAAGGTGAAGGTAGCTGAATTAAGTAAGCTCTTCGGTACATCGGAGGTAACCATCCGCAGTGATTTGGATGAGCTAGGTGCACAGCAATTGCTGCAGCGCACGCATGGAGGTGCGATCAGCGCCTACAAATCTTATTATAATATGAACTTTCAAGAACGTGCGGAGGCTAATAAAGAAGAAAAAAGAAAAATTGCGGTTGATGCTGCTTCACTTATTTCTGATGGCGATACCGTAATTCTCGGCTCAGGAACGACACCGCTATATGTGATGAAGGAATTAAAGAATCACAAAAATCTAATTATTATTACGAACTCCTTGTCAATCGCGCAGGAAGCTGGATTCAATAGGAATGTTAATGTTGTTATTTTGCTTGGAGGAAATCTAAATTTTGAATATCAGTTTGTCTCAGGTGACGACGCAATAATTCAATTAAACAAATATAAGGCTGATAAGCTCATCCTCTCGTCCGATGGAATAAGTTCCGAGTATGGGATTAGCACGTATCATCACCAGGAAGCGGAATTGTACAGACAAATGATCGCTAGAGTGGACAAAACAATTCTAGTCGCGGACTACACCAAAATCGGTAGAGCTAATTTTTCACTTATTGCAGGTGTCGAGAAAATGGATTGCCTCATCACGAACGAAAATGCCAACAAGGAAGAAATTGAGGCATTTAAAGAACGGGGCATTGAAGTTCGGTTGGTTTAATAGTTGGTTTAATAGTTGGTTTAATAATCCTTTAGAAGTTGGTGATGAATGTGAAAATCGGTTTGGTAAAGGAAATCAAAAACAACGAGAATAGAGTGGCACTTACACCCGGTGGAGTCAAAGAATTAGTAGGCCAAGGGCATCAGGTATTTGTAGAGAAGGATGCGGGCCAAGGCAGTGGATTTGACGATGCACAGTATGTGGATGCGGGAGGAATGGTGCTTGCGGATAAGCGCGAGCTGTTCAATCAAGCGGATATTATTGTGAAGGTGAAAGAGCCGTTAGCATCGGAGTATGAGTTTTTTAAACCTGGGCAAGCACTTTTTGCCTACTTGCATTTATCAGCGGAGCTTCCTTTAACCAAGATGCTGATCGAAAAAAAGATTTCAAGCATTGCGTTTGAAACGGTGCAGCTCGATAATGGGCAGCTTCCTCTTCTGGCCCCGATGAGTGAGGTTGCCGGCAGAATGTCGGTTCAGATCGGAGCAACGATGCTCCAAAAGTATAACGGCGGCATGGGGATTTTACTAGGCGGGGTTCCGGGGGTAAGCAGCGCAGAGGTCGTGATCATCGGGGGAGGGGTCGTAGGTACAAATGCCGCTAAGATGGCAATTGGACTCGGTGCTAAGGTCACTATACTTGACGTGAGTAAAAATAGGCTTGTTTACCTCGACGATATATTCGGGGGGAGAATTACGACCCTTATTTGCAATGAATACAACGTAGCCCAAGCTGTAGAAAATGCCGATTTGCTTATCGGTGCGGTACTCATTCCTGGAGCGAAAGCGCCTAAAATCGTGAAGGAAGAAATGGTAAAAACAATGAAGAAAGGGGCGGTTATCGTAGATGTAGCGATTGACCAAGGCGGATCGATCGAGACGATTGATCGAGTAACGACACATGACAACCCGTACTATGAAAAATACGGCGTGGTTCATTATTCGGTTGCCAACATGCCAGGGGCCGTTCCGAGAACATCAACCTTTGCGCTTGAAGCAGCAATGCTGCCGTATCTGGTGAAGCTTGCGAACAAAGGAGTAGAGCAGGCTTTGATAGAGTATTCTGATCTGCGCTCAGGCTTAAATACTTACGACGGCGCGGTCACTTGCAAGCCCGTAGCGAGAAGCCTTGGTCTTGACTATATAGATCCAATGGAGTGTTTGGATACGAAGAAGAGCGCTGTAGTATGAGAGGGTGATCGATGATGTCGAGTGAAGATAATCGGAAGTCTCGCGAGTATTTAATAGGACTTGATATCGGCACATCAGCGGTAAAAGGAGTACTGCTCTCAGCAGGTGGATCTGTCGTTTCAAGAGAGCGTAACGAAACGCAAACTGAAGTTTTTGATAATGGCCGTATCGAGTTTGACGCTAATCTATTGTTTCGATTGACTGCCGATGTCATTCGCAGGCTGGTCTCAGCACTGCCCGAGGGTGCATTTGTTTCAGGGCTAAGCATAGCGTCGGCTAGCGGAAATACTGTCCTTGTAAATGACCGTGGGGAGCCAATGCTCCCGGCATTCAGTTGGATGGATGAACGCGTAACAGATGAAATGGAAGCGACGTTCGGGAAGCTGGAAGCAACTGAGGTTCACGATTTGATAGGGTGGCCGCTGCTGAAAAGTTTTCCACTCGCTCACCTTTCCTGGTTGAACGTTCACGAGCCGGACCTACTGAAAAGCGCGGCAAGAGTTTGTATGAGCACAGAGTACTTGAATTACAAGTTAACTGGAGAATGGGCAATTGACAGCTCCACGGCTACCACCTTCTATCTGCAGAATCAGAAGGCCATGGAGTGGCACCTTCCTTATTTGCGAAAATTAGAAATTCCCGAGGAGAAGCTGCCGCGTTTACTAGCCCCGGGATCGGTTCTGGGCTATATCACTGTGGAGGCTGCTGTCGAGACAGGGCTTCCGCCTGGAATGCCCGTGACAGTTGGTTCTTTCGATCACCCGAGTGCTGCGAGGGGGGCGGGGGTATTGGATGAAGGACAACTGCTTCTATCCTGCGGGACCTCATGGGTAGGCTTCACACCATTAAAGGATCGGCAGAGTGCGATTGATCTTAAGATGCTGGTCGACCCATTTCTTCAACCAAAAGGACCGTGGGGCGCGATGTTTTCAATTCCTGCAATCGCCACTGCGGTGGATAAATACATCTGCGAATATATTTCCAGTGCCCCGGACAGGTACGATACGTTTAATGAGCTTGCTAGCGCAGCTGAGCCCGGAGCGGGCGGACTTCTCATAAGCCCCATGTTGCCAGATGAGCTCGACGAACGGGATGAGTTCGCAAAGACAGATATAGCAAGAGCGTTAATGGAAGGAACGGTTTATCTCTTAAAAATGCATATAGACCGATTGGACGAGGCTGGGATGCGATTTGATTCCGTGACAATGGTTGGTGGGCCTACGGAGTCTCTCCTTTGGCCGCAAATCGTAGCCGATGTACTCGGGAAAGAAGTAAGCGTTGTCAACGGGTCCTGCGCTGGAGCAGCAGGGGCAGCCATTATGGCAGGTATAGGCACGGGTCTGTATCCGGATGAAAGAGGAGCAATCCTAAAAGCAGCCTTTCCAAAGCTGATTAGGAAACCGGATCCAGCGGCGCATGAGGTATATAAGCGAGAATATCGGAAATTTACTAGCGAATCTATTTCGAATGATGGGGGTTTATCACAATGAGTTTATTTCAGATTAAGGAAGTTGACAAAATTTATTACGAAACCAAGCTAAAAGAGTTTTTACCCGATAAAATCATCGACATACATACACATGTATGGCTTGACAGCATTCGCATACAAACCTCAAAAGCGCCCGTGAGAGCCGTTACGTGGCCGTCCTTGGTTGCTGCACAAAATCCGATTGAGGATCTATACGAAACTTACCAGCTTATGTTTCCAGGAAAGCAGGTTACTCCGCTCATATTTTCGCAAGTGAGTTTGAGTTACGACATCGAAGCCGGTAATGAATATATCAGGGAGTGCGCCGAAGAGCACAGCCTGCCGTCTCTGATGGTCACTAAGCCGGGTATGAGCGCTGCGGATTTTGAAGATGGAATCGAAAAGGGCGGATTTTTGGGATGCAAAGTTTATTTAAATTTTGCAGATTCCTATATCCCTGAGAAAGAAATACGGGTCTTCGATTTCTTGCCTCATCATCATTTGGAGGTTTTGAACAAGCGCGGTTGGGCCGTTATGCTGCATATCCCGAGAGACGGCAGATTGAAGGACCCTGTAAATCTCGCGCAATTATTGGAGATTGAAAGAAAATATCCATCCGTCAAGATGATTGTCGCCCATGTTGGCAGAGCATATTGCCCCGAGGATCTGGGGAACGCATTTGAAGTTCTTGCCGAGACGAAAAATATGGTGTTCGATATTAGTGCAAATACAAATGATTATGTTTTCCAACAGCTGATTAAAGCGGTAGGACCAAAACGCATTCTTTTCGGCAGCGACCTGCCTATTCTTCGAATGAGGACTAGACGAATTTGCCAAGACGGAAATTATGTAAATTTAGTTCCAAAGGGACTATACGGGGATGTATCAGACGACAAACATATGCGTGAGGTGGAGAATGAGGAGGCGGAAGCCCTAACGTTCTTCATGTATGAGGAGATCGAAGCGTTCAGGTTGGCCGCTGAGGCCGAGGGTTTAACGAAGCAGGACATCGAAGACGTATTCTACAATAATGCTTATGCACTTATCAATAGTATCAATAATCGATAAGAAGAAGGAGAATCATAGATGGAGAAGCTAAAAATCGGACTGCTGCCCTTGTACATTAAATTATATGACGATCATTGGCCTGAAATCAGAGAAAGAGTGGATGCCTTTCATGATACGATTGCAAGCGAGCTTCGAAATAAAGAGCTGGAAGTGGTTTCTGTTCAGCTATGCAGAATTAAGGCTGAATTCGAGGAGGCCATTCAGATTTTCGAGCGAGAAGATGTCGATGCTGTCGTGACCTTGCATCTGGCCTATTCTCCTTCTCTTGAATCCTCAGCACTCTTGGCGGCAACAGAGCTTCCGCTCGTAATCCTTGATTCAACTCCGACCTTTGATTTAAGTCCGCTGCAGCTGCCGGATGAAATTATGTACAATCACGGCATACACGGTGTACAAGACATGTGCAATTTGTTGCTGCGCAACGGGAAAGAGTTTCAGATCGAAGCGGGGCACTGGTCTCAGTCAGATGTGCTGGATCGAGTAACGGATTGCGTGAAAGCTGCAAGAATGACAAAACGCATGAAGACAGCACGAGTAGGAAGGCTGGGACGTCAATTCGAAGGCATGGGAGATTTTCTAGTACCGACTGATGTTCTGCAGTCTACCATTGGGATGGAAACACTCGAGTTTGATCTCACTGATAATAAAACGAGATTTGAAGAGATAACAGAAGTGCAGATCGAAGAAGAGATGAGAGCTGACCGAGAGCTCTTTAAGTCCACAAGCCTAGACAAAGAGGTATACAAGCAGTCGACGGAAGCATGTCTAATGGTGAGAAGCTTGGTGGAGAAATACGAATTAACGGCGTTTACCGTAAACTTTATGGAGATTACGAAGCAATCAGGTCTTCCCTGCATGCCGTTCATGGAAGCAAGCAAAGCGATGGAGAGAGGGATCGGCTACGCAGGAGAAGGCGATGTCCTTACCGCTGCTTTAGTTGGCGCGCTGCTTTCCGTATACCCAGAAACGTCATTCGCGGAGATGTTTTGTCCAGACTGGCAAAACAACCGCATCTTAGTCAGCCACATGGGCGAGATGAATGTGCGTATTGCGGCAGAGAAGATGACTCTTCAAGAGAAGGCATTTCCTTTTTCTAACGCGGGAAGTCCTGTCGTCGCATATGGGAGATTCCGTGGTGGAAAAGCAGTTTATGTCAGCTTAGCCCCGGGAAAGAACGATACCTACTCGATGATTTTATCACCTGTGGAGATGCTGGAGGTACAGGGCGAGGATCGGATGCCAGACGCGATCCGCGGCTGGTTTGAGCCAAGCCTTCCGGTTTCTGATTTCTTAACTTCATTCAGTAAGCACGGCGGTACTCACCATGGCGTTATCGTTTATGGCGATGTGGCGAAAGTGTTGGAACGATTTGGCGAAACGATGGGCTGGAAAGTCGTAAACATAGGATATTCTGTCCGCGGCGGATCTCAATAATAAATGACTGGAGGACCAAACATGAAATTGGGGGTCATAGGTTATGGCAGTCGCATTCGTAACATGCTTCAGTCCATCGTAAATTACGATAGCGACTGCAGAATCGCTGCCATCGTAGATGTCAGAAACGACGAGTTTAAGAGTAACCAGGAAAATAACGGATTGGATAAAGTCAACTTTTACGATACGCCGGAGGAAATGATCGCAAGCGAGGAGCTCGATGGAATTCTGATTGGTACTCGCTGCTCCTTGCATACTGAAATGGCGCTCAAGGTTATGCCGTCAGGCATTCCGTTATTTCTGGAGAAGCCGGTAGCTACGAATATGGATGACCTGCGTCGATTGAAACAGGGCTACGAGTCGGGGAAGTCGAAGGTGCTGGTCTCCTTTCCGCTAAGCTTGACCTCTATGGTCAACATGGTAAAAGAAATCATCCAATCCGGGAAAATTGGTACTGTTGAGCATGTTCAGGCCGTTAATAACGTTCCTTACGGAGGCATTTACTATCATAATTGGTATCGTGATGAGAATGAGACGGGCGGTATGTTCCTTCAGAAGGCAACGCACGACTTCGATTATATAACCGATGTCCTTCAGTTGCGACCGATAAGTATAAGCGCAATGACGTCAAAACGAATATTCACGGGAACAAAACCTGCGGGACTGAAATGCGTCGAATGCGATGAGAATAGAACGTGCGAAGAAAGCACGGCTTTTGCAGACAAAGAGACTCGGGATACATGGGCTTATTGCTGCTTTGCGAAAGATACGGGCAACGAAGATTCAGGGAGTGCTCTGATCCGTTATGAAAGTGGAATGCATGCTACCTATTCGCAGAACTTTTTTGTACGCAGAGGGGCAGCGGCTAGAGGAGCACGTTTTATTGGGTATAAAGGAACGATAGAATTTGATTTTTATACGAACCAAATCAAAGTATTCATGCACCATACTGCTAGAGTTGAAACGTATGAAATTGATCCGGGAGAAGAGCATTTCGGCGGAGATGCCGGATTGGCTGCTAACTTTGTGGCAATGATGCGAAATGGTGCTGATCCGATCCGTTCATTGGGTGAAGGCCTGTTAAGTGGATTATTGTGCCTGAAAGCTAGAGAATCCTCTCGAACAGACACCTTTCAAACGATTGATTGGGAGTAAGTGAGCGCTAGTGTAAACAAATGCACACTAAAGTAATGAAATGAGTATAGAGACTTTACTATTTACCTTTTATAATTTGGATATAAACTTAGTGATAATTAAATAGACAGCTGCCGATTAGGTGTTAGACGGAAGCGCTCCACTCTTGGAAGTCAAATGAATGTTTTCATAATTCATCTCAAGAGTGGGGCGTTTTTTTATTTTTTTTATGACGCTGAGGTTTAGAAGGGGAGGTGTTTCGTGAATGAGGAATAGAGCCAAATGAGCTGTAAACAGATGCACATGAATGTAAAAACAAGAGTATAGATTGGTCTCGTGGGCACCTATATAATACACAGCATAGGACGGCATGAATATCGGAGGGGATAGCTTGACGATCAAACCATTTGGTGTGCAAATCATTCAAGGACCGCAGCACTGGGCAATTTTGCAGAGGGTTCAAGGCTTGGGTGCAGTTTATTTAAGAGGATCCTGGTCGATCAATCCAGGTGCTCTCGCAGAACAGGCTTGCGTTTATGCTTGTGTGGTCAAGGAGGATGGCAGCGGGGTTGTCGTTCCGTGGAGACGTTGTTTCATGAGTGAGGGTGACGAATGGAATGTGAGCATTACAGATATTCCTACCGGAGGCTTGTACCGAATTGAAACCTGCTTACGTCTGAATGAGCAGCAGCCGATGGAGCTCTCTACACGCGGTGATATGATTCACCATGTTGCCGTTGGTGACATATGGGTGATCGCGGGGCAAAGCAACGCAACAGGTTATGGCAGAGGGCCCGTTTATGACCCACCAGAAATGGGTGTTCACCTACTGCGGCATAATGGAAAATGGGACTTGGCGACACATCCCTTCAATGAATCAACGCAATCGGTTCAAATGTTGAATGGCGAGCCGGTAAATCCTGGACACTCTCCCTACCTCGCATTTGCGAAGCTGGTCAAGAGTGAAACGGGTATTCCGATTGGACTTCTTCAAACCGCTCTAGGTGGTTCTCCACTGGAGAGATGGAATCCGAATGAAATCGGTGATTTATACCGTAATATGATGGAGGTCATTCATTCAGCAGGCGGGCGTGTGAAGGGGATGTTATGGTATCAGGGGTGCAGTGACTGCGATGTAATAAACGCTCCATCGTATCTAGATAGGTTCACTCAAATGGTGGATCATTGGCGAAATGAATTGAAGAATCGTGAGCTGCCGGTATTGACTGTACAGCTAAATCGATGTGCAGGGTATGCGGATGGTGAAGAAGGAAACCGATATTGGGGAATGGTTCGCGAAGCTCAACGGATCGCGGCGATGCGGGACGATCAAGTGTATGTCGTACCCTCGCTTGATAGCCCACTCTCGGATATTATTCATAATAGCCCTGCAGGCAATTTGTTGATTGGTGGACGATTGGCAAGGGTGGCATTGGCTACACAGTATGGAAAGCCGGTATGTTATCGGGCACCGAATTTGAGGGAAGCAGTGTTCGGCCACCGTACCACTCAAGGGAAACAGACGGTAATACTAGAGTTTGCAGATGTGCTAGGTGAACTATTCGCAATTGGACCGGGAGAGTGTCTGTTCTCGATCCATGATGAGAAAGGTCTTGAGCCGATTATGCAGTGGACCATTCTGAGTAAGGACAAGGTTGAGCTCATCCTTCCTCGTCCAATCGAAGGGTCTTCCTTTGTCCATGGCACATACGAAGCTAATCCGTCAGCTTTTCCGATTATAGATACGGGAACTCATCTACCAATGCTCTCGTTTTATCATGTACAAATCAAATGAAAAACCAAATAAGAAAATAGGATGGATTAAACATGGCGAATTATGCTTATATGCTGCGTTACACCCTGCAGCCAGGTCATTGGGAAGAAGAGCGTCTTGAAGCATTAGTTGAGTTTTGTCGCAATAGTAGAATAGATGATGTCATGTTCTTTATAGAGCCATTAAATCTTCGTCATAATACGATTGAAGAAGTAAAACCTTGGATCCAAATGATAGGGCGGGCGAAAATCGAATTAGATAAGATTGGGGTGACGACTTCAGTCAACCCGTTAAATACGCTGCTGCACGATTCAGCAGGTAATCAGCTGTCCAAAGATTTTAACTTTCAATTGATGGTTGATCCATTAGGTAATCAATCTAGTGTCGCGGTATGTCCGCTATGTCCAGAGTGGCGGAGCTACATCGTTGAAATATATGCTTATTATGCTACGCTGCAGCCTTATTCGCTATGGGTAGAGGATGATTTTCGATTCCATAATCATGCGCCGCTCGTGTGGGGGGGATGCTTCTGCGATGCACATTTAAGAGAGTTTGCCGGGCAAGCAGGGGTAGCCTCTATAAATCGAGAGGAATTTGTCAGAGGATTATTAGCGCCCGGAGAGCCGCATGAATATCGCCGGATCTGGTTGGAATCCTGCCGACAGACTATGGTCCATTTGGCGGAATCTATAAGCGATGCGGTACATCGTGTCTCGCCCAATACACGGATTGGTTTAATGACGAGTGCACCTAGTGTACATGCTGCGGAAGGTCGGGATTGGTATGGGATAATAGCGGCATTTGACGGTGATCAATCTGCTATTGTTCGACCCCATTTGCCAGCTTACAGGGAAACTAGTGGAATGGAGTATTCCTGGCATTTCAATGATGTATCACGATTGACTTCTGCATTACTTCCGGAGCAAACAGCTACATACCCGGAATTGGAAAATATTCCGTACACATCATACTCCAAATCGAAATCTTTTCAGAAATATCAATTGGAAACCTCTTTGCTGCTTGGCAGTCGAGGGATCACCTTAAATATTATCGATATGGTAGGCAATGGTTTATATCCCGAAGAACAGACAGATCGTTGGTTAAATGAAGAAAAAGATTTCCTGAACGCAGTAGATGCAATGAACCTCAAAGTAGACCAGATGGTCGGCGTACAGGTGCTTGTGAATGAACGATCCTCATACTCTCTGCATACGTCTAAGCAAGGTTCAATGGAGGAGCTTAATCCAATGGAAACATTTTGGGCAAGCTTACTTTCGTCATACGGAATTGCTAACAGTTATACGGTAGAGTGGCCTCGGAGGGAAGGTGTCGTTGCTTGCTCTGGACAAATTCTACGCAATTACGATGAGGCACAAATACGCGAGCTATTCGCTGCGCATTGTATTCTATTGGACGGAGATGCACTGTACACGCTATATGAAATGGGACTAGGCTCATTATGTGGAGTGAAGCATGCAGCTTGGATAGAGTTGCAAACGATAGAACAAATTGTGAACGGCCGAGAGTACTCGGAAACGAAAGAAGGGAGGATGAGACCTTATCTTACCTTAGGGCATTGTTTAGACATTGAGTATGAGCAAGGCTCCGCAGAAGTGATCTCACGAATTTTGAATGTACAAGGAGAAGCTATTTGCCCAGGGATGACAATTGTGAATGATCGTGTTTTTATTTTGCCTTATAGACAGAAAAACCCAGAGGGCCTGCTTAATCCGATCCGTCGTGCCGTTCTTCAAGAAACGATAAATAGGATGAGTGTTCCCAAGCCGTTAATGGTTACGAGCTATTCCCCGCATGTTGCAGTATGCGAGTTCAGATCCGATAATCAACAAATCATAGCTATTATAAACAACTCATTAGACGAGATGGGAATGGTCGAGCTTGCAGGGATGGATTTAACTGATGATAATTGGAAGCTGTTTAACCGCAATAAACCGACGGGACAGCAGCTCGCTTTACGAAGTGAACGATACCGAACTGCATTGAATGAAAGGTTCGCCCCATTAACTGTGACTGTTCTACAGAGACAAAGTGGATCTTAAGACATTGATGTAAAAAACTGTGCATCGATGTAAAGTCATGCGTATAGAGTAGGCGTTCAGAAGCCCCTATAATAAGGGTATGGGAGATAGTTGATATATAAATATACAGCATATGTAAATTTAATGTCACATCTATCTGCTACAGCTTATACACTCAACGCTCCAGAAAATGACGAGGGGGATTTTGAATGAAGCGCAAGGGGAGATTGATTTTATCCTGTATGTTGATTGTGGTGTTGACTTTTGTAAGTGCTTGCAGCGGCAAGAATTCGAACGAAGGATCATCCACTCCGGCACCAGAAAGCAGTAACGCGGTTGAAACAAGTGAACCGAAAAACGAGAAACCAGAGCCTGTAGAAATTACGATGGGTCGTGAGAATGCAGCGGATATTAAGTACATCTCGGGTGAAACAATTGACAAAAATGCTGTAACCGATGCACTTCAGAGAGACCTTGGCATTACAATTAAAAACTTATGGGTTGCAGAGACGACTCAGTATCCCCAGAAGGTGCAAATGAGTATTTCATCAAATGATATTCCGGATCTTATGTGGGTTGACGATATGGCAAAGCTGCAGCAGCTTATCGAAGCCGACATGATTATGGATCTTACAGATGTCTATGAGAAAACGGCTACCGAGGCCACAAAAGCTTACTTAACCGGAGATGGCGGTAAGCAGTTGGATTCCGCTAAAAGCAATGGGAAGCTGATGGCCATCCCTCTTACAAATGGCCCTTATAGTTCATCCACTCAAGTATGGATCAGAAGAGATTGGCTGAAGAAGTTAAATCTGTCGGAGCCAAAAACCATGCAGGATGTTATCGATATCGCAAAAGCTTTCGCGACACAGGATCCAGGAGGGACGGGCAAAACGTACGGCATCCCAATGACAAAAGAATTTCTATTGGACGGGACATTTGATATTAAAGGTTTCTTTAATGGATTCCATGCCTATCCGAATCAATGGGTAAAGGATGCATCTGGACAGCTGGCGAATGGCAATATCCAGCCGGAGATGAAGCAAGCATTGAAGCAGCTGCAAGATATGTATAAAGATGGACTGATCGATCCGGAATTCGGTGTTAAAGATGTTACGAAGGAAAATGAGCTGGTC
Source organism: Paenibacillus sp. J31R122 (assembly GCF_056269185.1). Taxonomy (NCBI): domain Bacteria; kingdom Bacillati; phylum Bacillota; class Bacilli; order Caryophanales; family Paenibacillaceae; genus Paenibacillus; species Paenibacillus sp. J31R122. The sequence continues at coordinate 27,160 of NZ_JBWDNM010000015.1, read as the reverse complement.
GCTGCGGACAAAATGGGCATTGTATACGGTCCTTTCTGGCTCAGTGCATGGCCACTGTTCACCAGTGCGATTCAAGATGGGAAATTGGCGCAAGATTGGTGGCCGTACCCAATCGTATCTATTGACGACAAGCCTGCGCTGTCACAAATCGAGCTGGGAGTTGCCGGTTACTACGTCGTATCCAAAAAAATGAAAAACCCGGAAGCCGTCATTCGACTTCTCAACAAATGGGTACAGATTTATACGAAGCCCGAGGAATCAGACAAAGTATACCTCCTTCAGAACGAAGAGGCTGTGAATTACTGGAAACTAAGCCCTGTCCGTGCATTCTCTCAGACGGAGACAGTAATGCTAGGTGATGTTGTACCTAAAGCGGTTGAAGCGAAGGATCCTTCTTCACTTACTGGCCTAGAAGCACCAAATCGTTATGGGAAAATTATGAAATACTTGGACGGAGATATGAAAGAATGGGGAGAATATCTGATTTCCGGACCTAAAGGAGCCTTATCCATCATGTATGACTATTTGCAAAAGGATCTCTACCATTTTAATGAGTTTAATGGAGCTACAGGCCCCGTCATGCTTGAGAAAAAACCAATACTTGATGCAAAGATGAACGAAGTGTTTATTAAAATTATTATGAATCAGGTTTCAATCGATGAATTTGATAAATTTGTCGAAGATTGGAAGAAGCTTGGCGGTGACGATATGACAAAAGAAGTTAATGAGTGGCACGCAAGCGTAGCAAAGTAATAACCATTGTGCAGGGAGGGGAGCTGCAAGCTGCGGGGTCTCCTCCCGATTATTGCATCGCTAAGGTCAGCGCCAGATGTTTACGCTTGGGAGGTAGTTTGAAATGATCATCAAAAGGTTTGCAAAGGAATGGCCGCTTCATTTATTGCTGCTGCCAGGTATAATAATTGCGATTATATTCAGTTATGTGCCAATGGTGGGTGTCTCTATTGCCTTTGAAAAGTATATTCCAACGCGCGGAATATTTAATTCACCATGGGTTGGATGGAAAAATTTTGAATATATGCTGGAGTATCCTGATATTGATCGAATCATGTTCAATACTCTATTTATTGCGATAATGAAAATAGTTGGTGGACTTCTTGTACCTATTACAATCTCAATCCTGCTGAATGAAATTGGAAGAGAGTTTTTTAAGCGGACGGTTCAGACACTCGTTTACTTGCCCCATTTTTTGTCGTGGGTGCTGCTGGGTGGTATCATGATCGATTTGTTATCGCCTTCATCCGGAATAATCAATCAGATTTTAGGCTGGGCCGGAATTAAGCCGGTTTTCTTTCTTGGAAGTAATACCTGGTTTCCCTATACGCTTGTGATTTCGGATATTTGGAAAGAGTTTGGCTTTAGCACCATTGTCTATTTGGCAGCGCTCACAAGTATTAATCCGGCCTTGTACGAGGCGGCTAAAATGGACGGTGCTAACCGTTGGAAGCAAACCTTGCATATTACCCTTCCGGGAATGATGCCGATCATCGTTCTGCTCGCGACCTTAAGCATTGGGAATGTTTTGAATGCGGGGTTTGAGCAAATATTTAATTTGTATAGTCCGTCCGTGTATGAGAGTGGCGATATCATAGATACTTTTGTTTATCGTATGGGCTTCGAGCAAGTTCATTATGGGTTAGCTACGGCAGTCGGATTATTGAAATCAGTCGTTTCCTTTATTCTTGTATCCATGTCCTATGCGATGGCATACCGTTTTGCGGGTTACCGTATTTTCTAGAAAGGAGGCAGGGTATTGATTACACGAATGTCTAAGAGTAGAACAGTATTTGTAGTTTGCAATTACACCTTCTTGGCGTTGCTTTCTCTATTATGCATATTCCCTTTAATTCATATGTTCGCTTTATCTCTTAGCTCTGGTGCGGCAGCAGCGGCAGGTAAAGTTGGCCTGTTGCCAGTGGATTTCACGACAGCTGCTTATAGAAACATAATGAATAAGCCGGAATACTTGACAGCCTTTGGAGTTTCCGGGCAAAGACTTGTGCTTGGAACAATAATTAGTGTATTTCTTACGATAATTACGGCTTATCCTTTGTCTAAAGAGAACCAGGCTTTTCAATTTAGAACGTGGTATACTTGGTTTTTTGTTTTTACCATATTGTTCGGAGGCGGCCTTATTCCTTGGTTTATGACGATCAAGAAGCTCGGACTGATGGATTCCATTTGGGCGCTTGTGCTGCCTGGAGCGCTTTCGGTGTTCAACGTAATTCTGCTGCTTAATTTCTATCGAGGCTTGCCGAAGGAGCTTGACGAATCAGCTAGAATGGATGGAGCAGGTCACTTCCGGACATTATGGAGCATCATTGTCCCCTTGTCCATGCCCGCTCTTGCGACAGTTGGGTTATTTACAATGGTAGGGCACTGGAATAGCTGGTTCGATGGTCTTGTACTGATGAATAGGCCGGAGCATTATCCTCTGCAAACCTTTCTTCAGACGATTGTTATTAAGAGAGATATGAGATTCATAAGCTCGCAGGATGCGGAACTGCTTCGACTAATTTCCGATCGAACGAGTGGCGCTGCGCAAATCTTTGTGGCATCTCTTCCTATCTTGCTGGTCTATCCATTCCTGCAACGATTTTTTATTAAAGGGATCGTGCTAGGCAGCGTGAAGGAATAAAATGGTGAAACAATAGTTTGCTTCCTCCCCTGTATGATAAAGTGTATGTACAATAAGGAAGCACATTATCAATGCAGGGGGAACAATCATGAGGATTTCTAACTTGCTAAAGTGGAACAGGCCAACCATTTTTGTTAAATTGATGCTGACCTTTATAGCGGTATTGGTACCGCTGTACTTGCTAACTCTTGTAATTAACAATAAGGGTTCAGAGAGTATTCGCAAGGAAATTTTTCAGTCAATTGCCAATCGAAATCAATTTTATCAGAATATGCTGGAGCTGGAAGTTGAGCGGATTATACGTATACTTCCGGAATATGTCGCAGACAAAGACCTAATGTTTCTAAGTACAAGTGGTGATAGTATGAGTGATTACGAGAAATTGACTTCTATCAGCGGGATTCAGCGGCGTTTGCAACTGATTAAATATAACAGTATTTACATTGCGGAGGTCAGAGCTTATTTACCTCTCCTCCAGCGAACGATTCTAAGCTCGACATTTGATACAGCCATTAATAATGCAGAGTTTGAAGCATTGCAGCTTAAAAACAATAACCAGGAAAGTCCTCTCATCTACTGGGATGACAGACTGTTTGTTAGTATGCAATATCCTGCGCTTGTAAACCGCAAGGTACAGTTCGTTGTAGGTGTGGAAATTTCGGTCCAAAGGCTGAAGAAGACGTTAAGAGAGGTTATTAGCATTCCTGAAGGAAAGGCCGCTCTCATCAATGTGAACCAGAATTGGATGGTCTCGGATGAGCAGGATTCTTCTATTTTAACGGCTCTTCGCAATTACCTCGCCAATCAAAAACAACAGGAGATTTATGCCGGTTATCATACACTTCAATTCGGAAATGTACCTTATTTGGTCTCGTTCACCTACTCTAAGGAGTTGGGATCTTATCTGGTGAGTTATGTGGCGGAAAGTCATATTACCGATCCTATCAATAAGTATCAGTTCTGGATATTGGGCGTTTCTGTGTTATCCATATTCATCATTCTTTTCTTCTCTATGTCCATATTCCGTATGATCCATCGTCCATTAAAAACATTAATCGGTGCCTTCAAACGGATGAGGATGGGAGAGATTGTACCAATCGCTCATTCGCAGCGTCACGATGAATTCGGTTATTTATACAATGCATACAATGAGACGGCGGTCCATCTAAAGACACTTATACAGGAAAACTACGAGCAGAAAATCCACAGCCAGCGTTCTGAGTTGAAAAGATTGCAATCTCAAATAAACCCCCATTTTCTATACAATTGTTTTTTTGTTCTATGTCGATTAATTAAATCGGAAGATCTGGAGCTTTCCTATCGATTCTGTCAATATGTCGGAGACTATTTTCAATTCATCACTAGGGACGATTCTGACCTCGTATCGTTGGAGACGGAAATTAAGCATGCGCGGACATATGTAGAGCTTCAGAAGGTTTGTTATGGGGATAGAATTCAGGTTCAATTCGATGAGCTTGATCCTGAACTTGCGCCGTATAAGGTGCCGCGCTTAATTTTTCAACCGATCGTTGAAAATATTTATAAGTATGCGGTTACTGACATGGTCTCTGGCGGAAAGCTGTGGATCCATACGGATTATAGTGACGGAGATTTGATCGTTTATATGGAAGACAATGGTGAGAGTTTGTCGGATCATGACTTAGAGAAATTGAATCTTAGACTGAGTATGTCAGCTCGTGTTATCGAAGATACAACAGGGATTATTAACATACACAGACGTATTCAAATTATGTTTGGGCCGGAATACGGATTGCATATGTCGAGATCCAAGATGGGCGGTCTGCGAGTTGCGATTCGGTTGGCGCTTAAAGAAGAGGGGGCGTGACGCATGTACAGATTACTAATTGTGGACGATTTGCCGGTCATTACGGATGGATTAGCAGATCTATTTGAGAGAGAGCAAAATTTACAGTTGGAAGTGTACAAAGCATACTCTGGCTTCGAAGCGCTCGAGCTCATGAAAAAACAACGTATCGATATCGTGCTTTCCGACATTCTTATGCCCGGAATGAATGGGATTGAGCTGTTAAAGCAAATCCGCAGAAATTGGCCAATAAGTAAGGTAATCTTATTGACGAGCCATAGTGATTTCAGCTACGCACAGAGTGCGTTGTCATTGGGCGGACTTGAATATATTTTGAAAACGGAAAGCGACGATATCATTATCAAAGCAGTGGAGAAGGCTATTGATAGTCTGAATAAAGAGAGTGATGCAAGGAGATTGATTGAGAAGGCACAGGAACATATGAAGATGGCCCTTCCAACCTTGCAGAAGGAATATCTATGGGCTTTGCTGCAAGGGAAAAAGGTAGAACCCGAGCTTCTTGCTGAGCATTTCTCTAACATTGAAATTTTCTTTCGAGCCGACCAACCCGTGTTTCTATTAATCTGTCGTGTGGACGATTGGAATGAAATTACGACTGCGCCGGACAAATCGCTGATCATCTATGCCGTGCAAAATATCGTTGAAGAATTTTTATTTGAATCCGCTAAGCTTATCTCACTTGTATACGAATCGTCCAAAATGGTTTGGATCCTGCAGCCGCATTCCGTGGAGACAGAAGAACGGGAGAGGACATTCCATTACGTGAATGGAATGCTGGAAATGATTCAGAGCAAATGTCAGGAGTTACTGAAACTATCCATCTCGTTCGTTCTTGGAAGTCGCGCGGTAGACTGGCCCGAGCTCGCCGATCGGTTCCACGCGTTGAAATTTCTGCTCGTACGGGGAATAGGAAGTCGAAGAGGTACGTTATTAACAGATGATAAGATTTCTCAGATCGAAGAGGAGCATTCACAGAGTATTGCGAATCAGGGACCTCGGAAAAAAAGCTATGAGCTTCAGAGCAAGATGCCGCTGCTGCTGAATTGCCTGGAGAACGGGAACGAGGAACAATTTTTTCGACTATATGAGGAATTATCCCCTCTTTTCACGAATGATCGAATTCCAAGCTTGCAGAAGTTGGAGCTTTATCATGCGTTGTCCTTTGTGTTTCTGACATTTGTGAATAAGTATGAGCTAGAGAAGGCGCTAGGAGATCAGTTCGAATGGAACAAACTCGTCAAATTTGACGAAAATATATCTTGGCAGGAGTGGAGCGACTACTTTCTACATCTCGCACACGCTATCATTACCTGGAACATCAAAGAGCAAGAGCAAAGCACCCATGATGTTGTAAGGAAGGTACATGAATTTATTGAAAGTCATATTTCAACAGAAATCTCACTTATACATATGGCGGATTATGTGAACTTGAACCCCTCGTACTTGTCGAGGCTATATAAGCAGATTACAGGGAACGGATTATCCGATTATTTAACGGAATTGCGTGATCGCAAAGCCAAGGATCTGCTTACGAAAAGCAGTTTGAAGGTACATGAAATTGCTACTGCGCTCGGCTACAACTCCTCACATTCATTTATTAGATTTTTCAAGAAAAAGAATCGCACAACTCCGCAGGAATATAGGGAGCAGTGGGGGCAGTAAGACTGTGAAACTCGTATTAAATATATAATCTAGCGGTGCCTATGGCACTTCTAATTTAAAATGACTGAATATTCAGTCTATTTGTGCTGCGATTGAAGTGTTCTAAAGATGCTTCGATATGGAGGTGAGGCAAACCAAAGAAAGCACAGTTGGAAAGCGGTAAAATTGTAATGATTTGAGGGGTTATAGGTAGTTTGAAATGAATTTAATAATTATTAATGGAGGCGCTTTCATTATGAATGGTGTTAAGGCAAAGAGTGGCTTATTCGTATTAAGGCGATACACGACGATTTTTACAATGCTATGTTTACTGTTTTCTACGTTTAATACAGCGTTTGCTGGAGATGTTACCTCTCAAAAGGAATCGGTTGAATTTACAGATATTGCTGGCCACTGGGCTGAACGTCAGCTCAGCGAGTGGGTGGACAATGGTCTGATTCAAGGATTTCCAGATAGAACCTTGCGGCCGGATCAAGTCATTACGAGGGCTGAAATGGCTGCGCTGGTCAATCGAGTTTTCGGATTCACGGAAGCGGAGCCTGATTGGCATGCAGCTGACCTAGCGGTTACGAACTGGGCTTACCTCGACATGTCAGCTGCTGTGAAAGCGGGTTATTTGGAAGGATACGGTGACGGTACAGTTGGAGTGAAGCGCTGGGTTTCTCGGCAAGAGGCTGCGGTTGTGATCACTAGACTGCTCTCGTCTGATCTGGCTCCAAATGAAGAAGCGGCAGAGGCCTTCACGGATGCTGATCAGATGGCTGGCTGGAGTAAAGGGGCGATAGGTACGGCTGCAGCAGGCGAGCTGTTATTGGGTTACAAGGACGGCAGCTTTAAGCCCAAGAATGGGGTTACGCGAGCAGAAATTGTCGTGCTGTTGGACCGGGTTCTATCCGGAAGGGGCTTGTCCTATAGCAAGGCAGGGACGTATGGTCCGAACAAAGGAACGACAACCGTGAAAGGGAATGTCAGCATCAATGTTCCTGGTGTCACCCTGCAAAACATGGTCATTAAGGGCAATCTGCTTATAGAAGAAGGCGTTGGAGAAGGAGACGTCAAGCTGAAGAACGTTACTGTGAAAGGAAAGACGATACTTAATGGAGGAGGAGAGCATAGCGTCTATTTCATAGATACCGTATTGAACATCGTTCAGGTCGACAAAAAAACAGGAACAATTCGTATCGTCATGGAAGGATCATCAACGATCACTGAGTTGATTCTGCAATCCCAATCCATAATTGAAACGGATCTCGTTAATTCGTCAGGGCAGGGCATTGGCGTTGTAACACTTGCGGACGTACTGCCGATTGGATCGAAGATGATTTTGAAAGGGAGCTTCAAGAAAGTGGAAGTTGAGTCGGTAGGCTCTGAGATATTAGTTGGTGGGGGAGTAATTACTGAATTTATCATTTCCGATCAAGCAAGCGGAACAAAGCTTACGCTAGATACAAATTCGAAGATCATCTCTCTGTTTCTGAATGAAATCATTAAAGTACTTGGACAAGGAGAAATCAGCAAAGTGATATATGGTAAAAAGGGGAAAGGAAGTACATTCGAACGGATGCCAAAACAAGCAGAGGAATTAGATGGCTCTAATCCAGTTACTGGCGGTTCGTCGACACCAACAGCGACACCAACAGCGACACCAACAGCGACACCAACAGCGACACCAACAGCGACGCCAACAGCGACACCAACAGCGACGCCAACAGCGACACCAACAGCGACACCAACAGCGACGCCAACAGCAACACCAGAACCAACACCAGAACCAACACCAGAACCAACACCAGAACCAACACCAGAACCAACACCAACACCAACACCAACAGTGACGCCAACAGCATTCATTGTTAAAGAGGGTATTCATAATGCGGACATAATTGTCAGTCAGCTCGCTAGCAAGATGGAGATGCTTGCGGCCGAAGAACTTCAGAGCACGATCAAAATGGTTAGTGGTGCCGAGCTTCCTGTCTATAAAGGGCAAATTGATGGTAATTTAGTAAGCGCGCAGCTGTGGGAAGACGTCCTCGATATTAATAAAAGTGGTACTTTTCCAATTCATATCTCGCTTATTAATAACAGTAACCATGCTGTCCAAATCAGTATGAGGCAGACGGACAACGGACCGATTACAGTGAATACAATGAATGGAATTGTTTTAGGAGTGAAACAAGGGCAAAACATCGATAGTACGATATCAGTTCCAGTCACAATTACGGAAGGAACTCATTTGGTTTCCCTAGAGATAAGCTATGACGATGTACCGTTCACTATATTAACCTTGACGGTAAATCTAGATCGTAACTTGATCAAAAATGGAGGATTCGAAAAAGCTAGTGCAAGTGGAAATACTCCTGAGGACTGGATTGTGCCTTCAGGTGCGCGAGACAATCAAGTGGCCCGCAGTGGTATGAGTTCCCTCAGAATTGATCTAGGTGAGTACGAGTATATTAACGCAACAACGAATCAACGGCTCATTCTAGAAAGAGGACGGGAGTATGTGCTGAGAGCTTGGGTAAAGGGTAGTGCTCCTTCGGGCCAAAAGATTGTAACGCAATTTATGGAAATGAAGAATGATGGGGGATACCAAGATGGTTCGGGGCAACAGGTCTCTGATGTGACCGATCAATGGACATTGGTGGAGTTGAAATACACACCTAAACAAACAGCTGCATTTGATTATAACTGGATATACTTCTATGCCATAGCGGGAACAGACCAGCTGTGGATCGACGATGTTACATTAATGGAAACAGGCGAAGAACCAGAACCGTCTCAGAATCTGATTACTAATCCCGGTTTTGAAACAGCCACGGCGAATGGTGAGCTTCCTGTTGGCTGGAATGTGCCGTCGGGTGTGAGGGACAATCAGATCGCGCGTAGTGGCACAAGTTCTCTTCGAATCGATCTCGGAGAGAGAGAATACATTTATGCGGTCACAGATCAGCGGATTAAGCTCCAAGCGGGCCAAGAATATACTCTGCAGGCGTGGGTGAAGGGCAGTGCTGCTAGTGGGCAAAAGGTCATTGGGCAATTCATGGAGATGGGGAATGACTGGACGAATAGTCCTGGTACGCAGCAGATTTTATTCGATGTGACAGACCAATGGTCCATGGTGGAAATGAAATATACGCCCGATGCGACAAAGCAGTTAGACTATGTCTGGATATACTTCTATATCATTGTGGGAACAGATAAGCTGTGGATCGATGACGTTTCACTTACGCTAACTGAGAACAAACCACTAAACACAGACAGTTTCCTTGATGTAAATAGTTCCCCATTGGAACTGCGGACTTCTGTTTTGTCGCCTGAGGCTCGCGCATTGAGTTTGGAAAGTGGAATAGAAGCAGAGCGATATCAGATCATATTGGGAACTCCGGACACGATTCCAGGTCTAGCAAGCCAATTTGGGGATGACATTGCTTATTTACAGAATTCTGACGGATTTGCTATTAGAAAAGTAGGAAACCAAATTTATATTATTGGAACGGAAGATAAAGGTGTATTGAACGGTGTTTATGATTTCTTGGAAGAAAATGCTAGAGTATTATGGACCCGATCTAGTACTACAGACATTGGTACACTATATGACGAACTAGATACCATTAAGGCCGAAAAGATTAATTATCGCGAAAAGTCTCCGTTTCAATTGCGTGGGTGGAATCTAACTGGTTATGGTGCAAATGGTGAATATCACGAGGATCCTGGTACGGAAGCAATGATGGCCAGAAATAAAATGAATGCCAAGATGGCGGAATTTGAGAATCAAGCTCTTTGGGAAAGACATGAACGTGTAGGCGTAAAGTCATTTACACTCGGACATAATCTGGGGTACTGGCTGCCGAATGAACTGTATTTCTCAGATCATCCGGATTACTACAACATGGATGTAGCAGGGGAAAAGTATATTCCTGTCGCGGATGATACGCAAATTAACTTTTATCATCCCGATGTTCCTGGAGTGATTGCGGGACGAGTCAAACAATTTTTAGTTGATAATCCAATTGAATATGTTGGAATTGGTATCAATGATACTCATTATTTTGAACAAGGGATTCTGAGCCGCACTCCGTTCACAACAGAAGATCATATCGTTATTCAGCCTAATGAAGCAGATTATAAATCAACTGTTTTCTATTCATTCTTGAACAAAATTGCGGCCGAAGTGAAAGTAACGAATCCGAATGTAAAAATCGTGACGTTCGCCTACTTTTTCGCTGATGTTCCGCCAAGAGTTGAGCTGGAGGATAATATTGTTGTTGTTCTTGCGCCGCTCACTGGAGATGATAGAGTCCCTTTCAATACCAGTGATGTTAATAACTCAAACTACAATCACAGACTTAAATTATTGACATGGTTGGAGAAAACGAAAAATCTGGTCATGTATAATTACTACGGGTCTTTTCTCTCCAATACTTATGAGAGACCGATTGCTGAGAAAGTGCAAGCGGATATGCAATATTACAGTGAACTGGGAATAACAGGTGTAATGCCAGAAGGTGTTATTGACGCGAGAATTCCGAATTGGTCCATTAATGCTCTGCAATTTTGGTTATTCCAAAAGCTAATGTGGAACCCGGATGCTGATATTGAACAATTGAAATCGGATTATATCAGGAAAGCCTATGGCGCAGCAGCAGATTCGATGAGAACGTATTATGACCTTATTGAACAGGGATGGAATATGTATGATGATCCAATCGGCTACAATACAAGTACGAATACGTACATTGGGAAGTATATCATCAAAGCAGGAATCAAGGATGCTGCTCAGCAGGCATTGAATCAGGCATGGGCATTGGCAGACGATAAAGAGAAGGCGAGAATCGCACCGATCAAAACAACCTTTGAAAAGATGGTTCTTGAGATTACTGAACTTCCTTATCTGGAGGCTCATGCAGTGAAGACAACTACTGCCAAAGAGGATATTATAAGTGTCACAGATTTTAGTCAAGGTCCATGGGCAGCAGCTACACCAATCACGGAGTTTTATGTGATGAGCTCAAAAAATCCTGCACCAGTGCAGACGAAGGTACGCTTATTATGGGATAATAAGAATCTGTATGTAGGCTATGAAAACTTCGATGATAACATTTCGAATATCGTGGCTAGTGACGTTGGTCCAAACGAATGGTGGACGGGCGGACCGGATGATGATAATGAAACGTTTATTACAGGACATCCTGCTGCTGCGAGCTATTATGTATTTTTTAACAACTCGAAAGCAATGAAGCTCGAATATAGCGGCCCTACGCCGAATAGCGGGTATAGCGGAGAATGGGAAGCATACACTTCGGTAGGAACGGACCGTTGGATGACGATTCAGGTTATTCCATTTGCCAGCATCAATGTTGATCTTTCAATAACTAAGACGTTGCAAGGCTACTTCTTTAGAACCTATCATAAAACTGGATTTTATGGCTGGGGTGCTGGATCGGTGTGGAGTTCATCGGACTTCCACCCAATTCTACTCGAAGAATAAATGATTTAAACAGTTAGTATAAGATTTTTTACGAGGAAGCTCTCCAATTTTATCAGGCAAACGATGAGTTTGTTTATGATAAAAGAGGGGAGCTTTTTTGCAAGGAACGCTTCCAGAAAAAAAGCGACCGCTCCCCGGTTGAATACCGAGAAGCAATCGCCGTTTAACCCTCTGTTTATGAGCTGTTATTCAGCTTTTACAAGAATCTTCACATGATTTTTTTCTTTCAAGAGAGCTTCAAAGCCTTCTTCAACAACTTCATCAAGCTTAATCCGTTTTGTTATAAGCTTCTCAGCGGAGAAATACCCTTGAGTCATCAAGCTGATAACGGCAGGAAATACGTTGCGATAACCTAGAGGAAATTGCAGCTGTCGTAATGTTCGCGGCAAGTCCGGAAAATTCGTTCATGACGGGAGCTACATTAGTAGCCGACGGAGGGATGACAGCCGAGTTATAAATTGAAATTCCCTCACCCAAGGTAACATCACTCAACTTTACCTTGGGAGGGAATTTCATATTTTGGATACTCTTTCGTATGGTTAGGTAAGCAGAGATAGCGATTGCTGCTGAAGAGTTGAATCGGCGTAGCGTGGATCGTAATGGTATCTTTTCGTTAAATTTATCGTCCGATATTCATGCCCGTTCTATACATTTTTTCTGCCTCAATAGGACTTTCTTTTGCAGTCATGTGGTGCGGAATTATCCGGCAAACTTGAACCGGCCCACCGAATACAGCCGACCTATACTTTTCCACATGCTGCTTGGGCAAGGGCCGGTTATAATAGCCAGGTACATACTTATTGATCATTTCCTGAAGTACATGGGTGGCTTCATCCAAATCTGTAATCGGCTCTGCTTGTCCAAATATCATTACGCTCATATAAGCTGTATCCGTTTTGGCAGGTACCGGATCCGTAATGGTTCCGTATTCCTCACATACTGTAAAACATACCTCTGGATTTTCACTCATGACCTGATTACGTCTTCCATCTCCAGCCCCGTGAAAATAGAGTTTCCCCTCATTCCATACATAATTAAGCGGTACAACATAGGGCAGGTTCCCATCAACCAACCCAAGATATCCAATTCTCGCTTGGTGAAGGAAACTTTCGATTTTCTCTTGATCCTGGCATTCCCTGATCTTGTAACGAACCGAATCCATTTCAAAATCTCTCCTTTCACTTATAAGATATTCATCCCACTCCAATGGCTTAACTCCGATACTCATCTAGAGTGCAGCAACGGCGAGATCGCAAATACCAGCGTTATTACGGTAGTATATCAACGAATGGAATGTGTTTGAACATCCAAAGTTCACGATTATAAGCAATCCATAATTACCTTCCCGTGAACTCGCTCAAAGAACATCAAGAAGTGGATAGCTTCTAAAATTAGTGATATGGTTATTTAAAACAGGGGTTGGAGTAAATCATGTCATCCCCCTGATTTTATGAGATTTGGAAATAACCTTTTAGAGACGATGGTGATTATGAAAATTGAGTTTGAAAATACGACAATAGAATGTAATGTTCAATATGGAAACGGAAAGAAGATATCCATTCAAGTAGACTCTGTTGGTTTCGTAACCGTTAAAGTTCCTAATCATACAAGTGAAGAGATTATTAGGCGAGCTGTAGAACATCATGGAAAAAGGATACTTGAGAAGCAACAACACATTGCCAAGGCTCGAGAAATGCCTAAGTCTAGAGAGTATCAAGACGAAGGGAAGTTCCTTCATCTGGGGAAAGAGTATTTTCTGCATGAGTTAATAGAGACAAGAGAGTTAGATGAAGAGGAACTTAAAAGGGATCTCAAGAAGTTCTATTTCGCAAGTTGTAAGAAGATTATAGGTGAACGAATAAAAATATATCAATCACAACTGAAAGTAAAGCCCAAAACTGTTGAGGTGGAGGAGTCTAGAACCAAGTGGGGAAGCTGCAGCTCAAGTAAAAAGCTAACCTTTAATTATCGTCTGGCAATGGCTCCAATTGAAGTGATTGATTATGTGATCATCCATGAACTATGTCATCTGACTCATATGAATCATGACCGATCATTTTGGAGACTTGTGGGAAGTATTATGCCGGATTATAAGGAAAAAGAAGAGTATTTGGCGAGGCATGGGCATTTTATGACGCTTTAAGGATTGCTTTTTCATAAGTCTACGAAAGAAGCGGGTTAACCATCGCTTCTTTTTTGTGCTCAAGTGTGTTAACCTTACTTGTTATGACATAAAGAGACGTTTTGTGGAGACGTTACAAGTAATGTTAAAAATGACTTGTTAAAAAATATAGATTAAGCTGTAACTTAAGGAGCAAATATGACATTTAATGACTTGAATCTTATACCCCAAATTTTAAAAGCTTTAGAAAAAGAAAACTACAATACGCCAACTCCGATTCAGGAACAGTCCATACCGGCTGTATTAGAAGGCAGAGATTTACTGGGGTGCGCACAGACTGGAACAGGAAAGACAGCGGCATTTTCTTTACCGTTGATCCAACTATTAAGTGAAGACAAAATTAAACCTAATACTGGGCGCCGTATTCGTTCGTTAATTTTAACACCGACAAGAGAGCTTGCTCTTCAGATTTATGAAAACATCCAAGCGTATAGTCAATTTACCCAAATCACTTGTTCCGCTATCATTGGCGGCGTTTCACAGAAGGCTCAGGAGCGGGCGCTTAATCAGGGTGCAGACATTATTATTGCAACACCGGGCAGACTTATCGACTTAGTGAATCAGAAGCGCATTGATCTCCAACATATCAAAATACTCGTACTAGATGAAGCAGACAGAATGCTCGATATGGGCTTCATTCATGATGTGAAGAGGATCATTTCGAAAATGCCTAGCAAGAAGCAGACTCTTTTCTTCTCGGCAACGATGCCACCGGAAATATCCAAAATGGTAAAATCGCTGCTGAATAATCCTGTTAGAGTTAATATCATACCGGTAACGACTTCTGTGGATCGAATTCAGCAATCTATCTATTTCATTGCAAGTGAAAATAAGCAAAAGCAATTAAATATTCTATTACAAGATGAGACCATTGCCTCGGCACTGGTGTTCACCCGAACAAAACATGGCGCTGACCGCGTTGTAAAAGAATTGACTAAAGTGAAAATTTCAGCTGAGGCCATTCATGGCAACAAATCTCAGAATGCCCGTCAGCTTGCATTAAGCAATTTCAAGAGCGGCGTTACGCGCGTGTTGGTAGCGACAGATATTGCAGCAAGAGGAATTGATATCGATGAGCTTTCTCATGTAATTAACTTCAATCTTCCTAATATTCCAGAAACGTATGTTCACCGAATTGGCCGTACAGGCAGAGCTGGACTGAGCGGTACTGCGATCTCTTTGTGTGAAGTTGATGAAATTCCATACCTTAAGGTTATTGAGAAATTGATCGGCAAGACGATCCCAGAAGTAAAAGAACATGCTTTTCCGATGAAGGTTGGAGCGGCACCATCAAAGGTTGTACAATCATCGAAACCTTCAGCCGCAAGAGCAGCAAATTCAAAACCTGCAGCTTCATCAAAACCGGCGAAGCCAAGAGTAAACCCTTCACGCAAACCAAAACCAAAATCGGAGTGGTTTAGCAAGGGCCGTCAAGCAGGCAGAAGTTAGTAAGTAGATGCTTTCATGAATTTAGCACACTCTAACTAATGCAAGCAAAGCAACGCATGTTCCCTCATAGGGGGCATGTTGAGGCGGTAGTGTCCATACATCGTGTTGATAAATAACGGGAAAGCCTAACCTTTTATCAACTTCTATTTAATAAAGAAACCGGATGAGCTCATGCTGATAAGCATGAGCTTTATTTTATTTCTGAGTAACTACTCTTCTAATGACGATGTACTTATGAATTTGATATTGATTCTAGGTAGGAAGTACTTTACGCTTACCTATATTAAACTTAGGTTTTTTTGAATTACAAGAATTACATTAAACTTTGTCTTAACATTATTGAAGAAGCTATGCGCATCCTTGTAAAAGGATGACGAAGTCGTTTTAACTTGAAGGAGGGATAAATGAAGTGTGGTCAAAGCTTAGGTTTGGCAATATGCCTATTTTTCCGAAATTGATGGTTACATTTCTAATTATCGTAACGCCATTATTCACATTAAGTCTGATATTAAATGAGCTAGGCAAGCAGGAAGTGAAAAGTCAAATATCTAATTCTATCTCGACAACAATCCACTATTATTTTTCTAGCTTGGAAAAGGAACTGGAGAGAATTATTCTGACACAGAAGACTTTCATTAACGATGAGAATCTGATGAAGCTCAGCAATATTAATTCGAGTTTGTCTGATTATCAGAGAACAAAAGCTATCGTTGATTTAACAGAAAAGCTGATTGCTTTAAAGGAATCCAGCAGCTACATAAAAGATATCACCATCTATATTGAATCGATTGGGGGTGTGGTGTCTACTTCCAGTGTAGCTAATACTCCTGGTATAAAAGATGAGATGGAAGCTATAACACTTGCAACCTATTCGAGCGGCGTGCCAATAACAGCATGGAAAGATCGGCTATTCCTCAATTTAACTTACCCCACGAATTTATTAGATAAAGAAAAAGGTAGAAAATCTCCTGTTTTTATTCAGAATATCGAATTATCTAAGGAAGCACTGATAAAAGCGCTGGAATCTTTCCCTCAAGAAGGGGGAGCGCTATTGTTCAATGACAATTTAAGCATCTCCAATAAGCAATACCCGGAAGCTTTAGCACTAATTAAGCAGCATGTTGAAAATAGCGATGTATCCTCTTTTTCTACCGAACAAGTGAAGGTAGGTAAAGTAGACTTTATCGTTGTTATCGATAAATCAACCTTTTTAGATACAAAGCTCGTCTTTTATTTTCCTGAGAACCTTCTCATTGGCCAGCTTAAGGCATATGGCATCTGGTTTTGGCTGCTTGTGGGATGTTCACTTATTATCGTCATTCTGTTTTCCTATGGTATTTACCAAGTAATTCAACGGCCACTCCAATTGCTCGTACGGCGGTTTAGAAATGTGGAGGAGGGCAATTTCAATACTATCCTGTTGTCATCGCGCACAGATGAATTTGGCTATCTTTTTAATCGTTTTGATCAAACAGTCAAGCGTTTGAAGACCTTGATTGATGAGCTTTATGTGCAGAAAATCAGGTTGCAGCAATCGGAGCTGAAGCAGCTGCAAATGCAGATTACCCCACATTTTCTGTACAATAGCTTCTATATTTTGCATCGTTTAATTAAACATGATGACAATCGTACAGCCGAAATGGTGTCCAAAAATTTGGGTGATTATTTTCAATTCATTACGAGAAATGGGCAGGAGGAAGCTTCGCTAATAGACGAAGTAAACCATGTTCGATCCTATGTGGAAATTCAAAATATACGCTTTTCAAACCGGATTGATGTGGAGTTTGAGGAACTACCATTGGAATTTCAGGATATAAAAATCCCGAGGTTGATCTTACAGCCGTTGGTTGAAAATGTTTATGAGCATGGGCTTAGCGAAACAATCGCAGGAGGAAAATTAACAATCCATTTTGAGAGTCTGGATGGTAGATTGTATTTTGTAGTAGAGGATAATGGAGTAGGGATGTCTGAACAGGAGCTTGTAGAGCTATCCCGTCAGTTGGCCTTTCAGGAAGAGGGGGAGACGACGGGACTCGTAAATATTCAGCGTCGTTTAAAGCTGAAATATGGTGAACAAGGCGGGCTTGAAGTGATGCAAGGAACCAACAAGGGTTTAATTGTTCAAATTTATATTCCAACATGCAAAGGAGACTAATATGTATAGGGTACTTATTGTTGATGACGAGCCGTTTATTGTGAATAATATTAATCTGCTAATTACGGAGGCAGAACATTTGGATTTAGAAGCATACCGGGCATATAACGTTTATGAAGCAATAGATTGCCTTGCCCATAATCGGATCGATGTTGTAATCTCGGATATCCGTATGCCGGGGATGAGCGGTATTGAACTGCATGAACGCATTATGCAGAGCTGGCCGATGTGCAAAGTTATATTTCTGACAGGTTTCAATGAGTTCGATTATGCCTTCAATGCGATTCGCATGGGTGGCGTAGTTGATTATGTGCTTAAAACTGAAGATGACCATGTCCTGCTCGCTGCGTTAAAAAAAGCAATTGATGAACTGGACAAGGTGGAAGATCGGATCAATCATGACATCCAAGCTAGAACGAAGCTGCAATTGGCACTTGCCGCATTTCAGAAGAGTACCTTATTCGAACTGATGGCAGAACCATTGCTCCCTATAAAAGAACGAGAGCGCAAGCTACTTGAATCCGATATTTCTTTACGTTCAGACAAGCCGGTGTTCGTTGTAGTTGGGAGTATGGAAGGTTGGGATGGGGAGATAAGTGAATCTGATCGGATGTTGTTTCTCTATGCATGCCAAAATATTGCCGAGGAATATTTAGCGCCCTCTTGCATACAAATATCGGTCGTGTTTGATTCCAACAAGCTCGTTTGGCTTATTCAACCGATAGCGTTTTTGTCAGCCGAGCAGTCTGAAGGGGACCAGGAGCAGCGTGCCTGGCAGCATTTAAAAACGAGGGTTTACTCCATTATGGAATCTGTTCAGCAATCCTGCATACAACTGCTTAAACATCCTTTTTCGTTTGTAATTGGGAAAGAGCCCAGCAGTTGGGATCACATGGGGGCACAGTTTGAACATTTGAAAAATTTGCTAAGGCAATACGCTGGTAAAGGTCAGGAAATGCTAATCCAAGATTCGGACAAGCTGTCATCTCCTTATGAGTCTGTAAGGGGAGAGCAAACGGAACGGCTAATTCATTTCATACATCAGTATGTCACAACAAATCTGGATAGTGATTTGAGCTTAACTGCGTTGGCCACCTTGGTCCATCATAGCCCAACCTATCTGTCCCGTTTGTACAGGCGGACGACTGGAACGATGTTGTCGGATTATATTACGAATGAGCGGATGAAGAAAGCAAAAGATCTACTGCAGGATACCACAATGAAGATTCAGGAGATTGCTGTCGCATCAGGCTATGAGGCTCCGTCTCAGTTTAATCGTTCGTTCAAGCGCATTTTTCAAATGACTCCGCAGGAGTATCGGGAGGGCTTTTTGATAGAGAGAGAACTAAAGAGGACAGCAAATGCAAAGAAAGGCAAGGATTGATGATAGTTCGCGTGAAAGCGTTATTTTATAATTGGAAATGTAAGAAATAAGTTTAGGGGGCTGAGATATGTTGGGTAAGGCTACAAAATTTATACTGCTATCTATTGTGGTATGTGCACTCGTTTTGGCAGCTGCTTGCAGCAGTAAAGGCAATGAAGAGAGTACAAACGGAGTAACGAAGCCATCAGACGATGGAGCAAAGGATACTGGAACAAAGCAAGAAGTGGCCAACTATGACCCACTTGGAAAAATTGATCCACCGATTGAAGTAACAGCAATTCGATCTGTAAATTCAAATTTGAAATTTGAAAACGGGGAAACCATAGAAGACAACGCTTGGATAAAGCTGTACGAAAATGAGTTCGGCATTAAAATCAAATATTTATGGGTTTCTGATCCTTCCCAATATGAGCAAAAGTTCAATATAGCAATGGCATCAAGCAAATTGGCTGATATTATGCCTGTCAATGGCATTCAGTTCAATCAGTTGGTCGAGGCAGATCAATTGGCTGATTTGACAGATGTTCTGGAGCAGTATGGGACGCCTAAAATGAAAGAGCTTTTAATGAAAGACGGAGGACTGGGTATAAAATCAGCGACATTTGATGGAAAGCTGCTGGGGCTGCCGGTCAATCCAGGTTCATTCGACACAGCACCGCTTTTGTGGGTACGTATGGATTGGCTAGAAAAGTTGGGGCTTCCTGAACCCAAAACAATGGAGGATGTATTCAAGATTGCGGAAGCATTCGTTACGCAAGATCCGGATGGCAATAATAAAAAGGATACTCATGGGCTGGGTGCAGCAAAAGATTTTTACGGTCTGGAGCCGGGGCTTGAAGGGTTCTTTAATGGTTATCACGCCTATCCAAAAAGCTGGGTAGAGGATGATTCCGGGCAGCTTGTTTACGGAAGTATTCAACCCGAGATGAAGCAGGCGCTTGCCAAGCTGCAAGAAATGTATGCCAATGGTCATATTGACCGGGAATTTGGCGTGAAGGATAAAGAAAAGTTTATTCAAACCGTAAATGCAGGGAAATTAGGGATGTTTTATGGGGCAGACTGGTCTCCACTCCTGTTTCTCGATGGCAAGAGCTTGGATGAAAAGATGGAGTGGAAGCCATTCCATCTGCCATCTATCGACAGTACACCGGCGCAGCCGCAAACTGTATATAATGTGAATCAATATTACGTGGTTCGAAAAGGCATGAAAAATCCTGAAGCGGTTGTGAAGCTGCTTAACGCTGCAAGCCATGAATGGGATCGGAACAAGTATCCGCTTACCGATATGAACCGCAATGGGGATGTAGATAAATGGCAATATGCTTTATTACAAGCAGCCAATCCGATTCAAAATGTGGAGACCTATGAAGATGTATCCAAAGCAGTAGAAAAGCAGGATGAATCCTTGCTTAATTTAACGAGTAATCCAGGGCAGGCGAGCTTCTACAAAGGCATCAATGATTTCAACAAAGGGGATATGAGCGGCTGGGGCTTTACGAGGTTCTTTGACGCGATAACAATCTTGTATGACTATCACAAGAAGGATCAATTCAATATGACGGAATTTATATCCGGGCCAACACCTGCAATGGTGGAGAAAGAAGCTACATTGTTAAAAATGGAGTTGGAAGCGTTCACAAAAATCGTAATGGGCGAATCTTCTATTGATACTTTCGATGAGTTTGTAGTCAATTGGAAAAGTCTTGGCGGTGACACAATTACGGAAGAAGTAGCGAAATGGAAAGCCAGCAAGTAAGCAATAAGGATAGATTAGAATTTCTTTCAAAATATAAGGAAGTATAAGTTTCACTCAATACGCATCTTATATTTCTCGGAATGAAACGTACTGCGCCGTCAAAGGATGGCGACAGCCGTTTCACCTTGAGGAGGCAAGTCTAGTATGGGATCTGCTTCCTTGAGGAAAGATCGGTTAGGGGATGAGTCAGTTGTCAATTATGACGGTAACGGGCATGGTGAGCAAGGATAGCCTAGGCATCGTTCTGCCTCATGAGCATGCTTTTATTGATCTCAGAAAATTAGTGCCTGCTCCGATAGGGATTTCGCAACAGAAGCTTGCTGGCGAACAAGTGAATATACGCAATCTCGGAAAGCTGATGCGCAATCCGTATGCGGTTTTAGATAATGCGGTCATTGATGATGAGGATGTAATTCGGGATGAGCTGTTGAAATTTAAGAAAGCCGGGGGAAAGACGTTTGTCGACCTCACACTTAGGGATATCGGAAGAGATCCTATTTTATTAGCGGGCTTGGCTAGGGAACTGGATTTAAATATTATAGCAGGCTGCGGCTACTATGTGCGCGGATCTCATCCACCTGATATGGATGCTAAGACGGTGGATAGCATTGCGGAAGAATTATTGTATGAAATTCAAGTTGGTATAGATGGAACCACCATTAAAGCTGGTGTAATAGGAGAAATTGGTACTAGCGAGGTCATTGATCCGAATGAAAGAAAGGCGCTGCTTGCTGCTGCGATTGTGCAAAAGGAGACGGGGCTGGGCTTGCATGTGCATACGGATTTGTATAGTACAAATGGCTATGAAATTGTTGACCTACTTACCCGGCAGGGGGCTGCTGCTGAAAAAATATGTATTAACCATATCGATGTGGATATCCGGATGGCGTATATTAAAGATTTGTTAAATCTTGGCGTGTATGTTGAATTCGATAATTTTGGCAAGGAATTTTATGCGGATAAACGGGATCGAAGTGTGCTTAGAGGGATGTTCGCCAGAGATATTGAGCGGGTCATGGCTATTAAACAACTAATTGATTGGGGATTTATTTCTCAAATATTAATTTCCACTGATGTCTGCCTAAAAACCTGTTTGCATCATTACGGTGGTTGGGGGTATGACCATATGATTACCAATATTATTCCGATGATGGAGGATGCCGGTATAACACCAGAGCAAATTAAGACGCTTATGTGTGACAACCCAGCTGCCTTTATGGATGATGGAACGATGGGATATGTAGAAACATGAATATTCAGAAGCTGAAACGGCAGTATCCTCTTCATCTCATGTTGATTCCGGCTATTATTGTACTGCTCATTTATTGCTATTATCCAATGGTAGGGATCGTTATTGCCTTTCAAAAATTTATACCAGTCAAAGGGTTATTCGGTTCAGATTGGATTGGCTTCGGTAATTTCCGTTATGTCATGAAGATGCCTGATATTGAGCAGGTGCTGTTTAACACCGTTTATATTGCGTCTATGAAAATCTTGCTTGGTCTTATTGTACCGATCATCATTGCCATACTGTTAAATGAATTGAAAAATATGTTTATCAAACGAGGGGTTCAGACCTTAATCTATTTGCCACATTTTTTGTCCTGGGTAATTTTGGGAGGTATACTGATTGATCTTTTATCTCCCTCTGAAGGAATTGTGAATCAAATTTTTCAGGCAGTCGGAATGGACACTGTTTTCTTCCTTGGAAGTAATAAGTGGTTTCCATTTGTCCTGATCCTATCCGATGTATGGAAGGAATTTGGCTTCAGTACGATTGTATTTCTGGCAGCCATTACGGGTATCAATCCCGCTTTGTATGAAGCAGCCGTTGTTGATGGAGCAAACCACATTAGGCAAGTATGGCATGTGACAATTCCTGGTATGGTGCCGATTATTGTACTCATGGCGACACTCAGCCTAGGCAATGTTCTAAATGCGGGATTCGATCAAGTTTTTAATTTATATAGCCCTAGCGTTTATCAGAGCGGTGATATTCTTGATACATTGATCTATCGTATCGGACTGCTTGATGCTCAATTTGGGGTGGCTACGGCAATTGGCTTATTTAAGTCGCTGGTATCATTTATTCTAATTGCTCTATCTTACTTCTTAGCTTATCGGTTAGTAAATTATCGTATTTTTTGAATGCCTATATTTCACCGTGAAACGAGCTTATACCGCCAGAGGACGGCGACAGCCGTTTACACTTGATGAAAGGAAGGGTTGATATGCTACGCCAAGCTTCTTTCGGCAGAAAAGTGTTTGCAGTAGGAAACTATCTCTTCCTTATTTCACTTTCGCTGCTATGCCTGCTTCCTTTAATTCAAATGCTGGCGATTTCTTTTAGCTCCAGTTCGGCAGCATCCGCGGGTCTGGTTAATTTATTACCGGTTGATTTCACGTTGTCTTCTTATAAATATATCATGCAAAAAAAAGAGTTTATTCATTCTTTTTTAATTACACTGCAGCGGTTCGGGCTCGGATTTGTCATTAGTATGGGGCTCTCTATCTTGTCTGCCTATCCATTATCCAAGGAGAAGAAAGATTTGGATGGTCGCAGTTTCTACGCGTGGTTTTTTGTTTTCACTATTTTGTTCAGTGGTGGACTTATTCCAACTTACATGGTTGTAAGCAAGACCGGGCTAATCGACACGATATGGGCGCTTGTTATACCGAGCGCGGTTTCCGTATTCAATATTATTTTATTGCTTAACTTTTTTCGGGGATTGCCGCGAGAAGTGGAAGAGTCCGCTTTTATGGATGGGGCGGGACACTGGACGGTGCTATGCCGCATGTATATCCCGATGTCGTTGCCGGTACTAGCAACAATCGCCTTATTTACAATGGTTTTTCATTGGAATTCATGGTTTGACGGTTTAATCTATATGAATTTTCCTGAAAATTATCCGCTATCAACGTATTTGCAATTGATGGTCATTAACAGCAATCCTATGAAGACGGATCCTAGCAATTTGAGCGGGATATTGGAGATTTCCGAGAGAACGACACGTTCGGCTCAAATATTTCTAGGTGCTCTACCGATCTTGATTGTATATCCGTTTTTACAGCGTTTTTTTGTAAAGGGAATTGTACTTGGCAGTGTGAAAGGATGAGAGTGTAATGAGCGTCAATTATGAGCGTTGGATTTGGATTGAACTGATTGGCTTCGACAATCAGCAGCCAGATTATGCTGTTGGAGCCTATCTTGACAATGCGGGATTTATACCAGACAGCATTTCCTTTTTGTTTTATACACCTGATTTTGTACATGGACATAGGGGGATGGAGGCAGAACGGGAATTGCCTATGGAGATCTGTTCGTACGGAGCTCGCCCACACAGCAAAGATCGCAGCAGGCAGCAATGGACGAATTACGAGCTGCGCAATTTGGTTCGTGAGTTTCAAAAGTATGGCATTGAAGTATACTGCGCCTTTTTCGATATTTTTCAATTCGATGGGGAGGATGGCAGTGACGAGCTGCGTAAAAGCGCGTGGTGTGGCGCTCATCCTGAGTTGTACGAAATGCGCAAGACGGGCGAGCCATTCCCGGGAATTAATCCGCTTAGGCGTATGAAGGATGGCAGCCTGTATGAAGACAAATTTGTATCCGAGCTAGTTCAGGTGCTGCAGGACTACGGATTCGACGGCTACCATGGCGCTGATGGTTATACGAGTCCAAGGCTGTCTCTAGCGGAAAGTGATTATTCCGATGACATGGTGGAGCAATTTATGCACTGGAGCAGTGTGGAATTGCCGGAAATGCTGCATGCGTCTTGTGATGGCAAACGGGATGAAATGGTACAGCGAGCAGATTGGATCTGGAATAACAAGCGGATGGAATGGGTGCAATTCCACAGCGGCAGATGGGCGCAGCTCTGGCATAAAATTATGGCCGCGATACGCAAAATCGGGAAAAAAGCATATGTGAATACCGCCTGGACAAGAGAGCCGTTTGAAGCGCTATATCGTTACGGCGTAGATTACAAGTTGCTGGCTGATACAGGGATTGATGGATTTATCGTTGAGACTGTCGGTGCGTCCCTCTCAGCAGGTGCCGGGGAAACTGAATATGAACCGGGTTCTGAATTTATGACCATGCTTATGATGATTAAAGCCTATGTGCCGGATACGAAGCTGATTTGTTTAAATGCGCTCCATGATACTCATGAGCAATGGGATGCGATCAGTCATGCTCCGACAGTACTAGAGCGGGATATTCATTCCTTAACGAATATGTACCTGGTCGGAGGTAACGAAGTAAGGCGCTGCGCAGCAGGTTTTATGGCTTGTCTTGGGGATTGCATCAGCCGAGAGAACTGGAAGTGGATTACTGCGCGCTGGAATTTAGGGTTTGATGCGCAGCCGGAACGCATAGCGGGAGCCGCAGTAGTTTGGTCGGATGCGATGCTGCAGCCATCTATGCAGGAATATATTGATTATCGCAATTGGCCTGTTCATAAGTATACGAATGAGCTGCTGCTGCGGGGGGCGCCGATACATGCAGCAATTCGAATAAAAGATATCCCTAACTATAACAGCTCAATACTTGTAACTAATCTGCATCTGATGCCAGATGAAGAATTGCAAACCGTACTCGCTTATCGGGGAGGGGCTGCAATTCTGGTCGGGCGGATGACGGAGCGGATAGCTATGTCCTTAGAGCACCTTGGTATTCAAAGTGGACGTAGTGAACACAAGTATTTTTGTGTAATTCGTGCTGCTGGAAACGAAGCTGGCGACATTTATTTTATGGAAGCTGAATCTCAAGGCTTAAATGGGCTAACACAAGAGCAAGGTGTAATTAACGATGAGATTATTTGGTGGGAAAGCCTGCACTTCCATCCTATGGCTGAGTCGTTTATTAGCCGCATAGTGGAGGATCTGATCGAAGTTACCGAGGCGCCAAAAATTTTAAAAAATAAATCCTACATTCGCGTTGCTGCATTTGAAGTCACTCCGCGACGTTACCGCCTCATCTTGACGAATTTACACGTGAATTATAAATCCGCACATATCCATATGGGCAGCTCCATACAGCAGATTGATGTCTTGACTGAGTTTCCTGGTGTCCCCGTCAAGCCGCGTGAATCTCAGTTTAGTTTGTATGTACCCGGACGTGGCGCTGTAATAGTAGATGTTAGCTTGTAAAACCGTATGACATTAGGAAGCAAGAGGAGGTGATGTCACCAGAATGGCATTTGCCAGGTAGCGCATAAAAGGAATATTTGAAAAATATGAAAAGGAGCTGGTGTCATGAGTACAAACAACAGGAACAGGACCAAACGAAATCGTTTCTTGTCTTTGGCTGTCATTGCTTGCATGCTGCTTATGCTGTTTCCGCCAATAAAGGCTGAGGCAGCAAATGAGGGTGTGAAAGCTCCGCAAGTCACATCGGATATCTCACAGCATTGGGCATCTGATGTTATGCAATCGTGGATTGAAAGCGGTTTATTAAAAGGATTTGACGATCGTACGTATCGTCCGGACAGTTCCGTTACACGTGCCGAATTCGCTGCTTTCATCAACCGGGTATTTAATTTCCCTGATATTCTAGACGTCGGCAGCTCATTCTCGGATGTGGCAAATAGTGCTTGGTATGTACATGATGTCGGCAAATTGAGTGCGTTTAAAATTATTAACGGTACTGGCAATGGAAAGTTCTCACCTGACACCATGATTTCTCGCCAGGATGCCGCTGTTATCATTGCGCGTGCCTTTAAAGTAAGCTCAGGCTCTACTGCAATTGAAGCATTCACTGATGCAAAAGACATTGCTGCGTATGCTGCGGCCGAAGTGGCAGCCTTGCAGGCAAAGAGATATTTGAAAGGCAATGGAAACAATCTGTTCAACCCGCACAAAAACATTACCCGGGCTGAAGTTGTGCAAATGATTCAGAATGTGATGGGAACGTTGGTGAACCAGCCCGGTAATTATAATGAAGATGTTACCGGCAACCTTGTCGTCAACAGTGCAAATGTCCAATTAAAAAATATGACGATAAAAGGTGATTTGTATCTTACACAAGGCGTAAATGACGGTGAAGTACTGCTTGAGTCCGTCACTGTATTAGGCTCAGTATACATTCTTGGCGGTGGAAGCAAAGGAATTACGCTGCTTGACTCTACGGTGGCAGGATCAGTAAGTGTAGATAAATGGAATGGTCAAATTAAAATTGCGGTTGGTGAAGGAACCAAAATTCAAGATTTGCATATGAACGCGAGCGGCCTGGTTGATTTGGCGGCATCTGCCAAAGTCGCCGTAATGACATTCAACGCGCCTGCTACGGTGACAGGAGATGGAACAATTAATCTGGCCATATTCAATGTGTCAGGCACTCAATTGAATAAGTGGCCGAATAAAGTAAGCTTTGCTGCGAAGGTTACAGCTACTATCAATAAAGTGCTAGTGGACAAAGATTCTCGCAGCCAGCCGGCTGTTACTGTACCTGGCAGCAATCCTGAACCAAGCCCAAGCCCAAGCCCAAGCCCAAGCCCAAGCCCAAGCCCAAGCCCAAGCCCAAGCCCAAGCCCAAGCCCAAGCCCAAGCCCAAGCCCAAGCCCAAGCCCAAGCCCAAGCCCA